>JACPFJ010000016.1:12615-108571 GCA_016182975.1 Deltaproteobacteria bacterium | reverse complement strand
TGCTCGATGATGAGACGCTTCATGAATTCACCTGCCGGGTGAGTTTTTGTTGCGTAGCAAAATAGCTCAATTATCAAAGAACATCAACTGGTTACATCTGGAATAAGCAAATTTACTGAACTTGCCGTCACGGAGTCAGGATTCAATAAAAACAGATTTTTTGTTGTCATTACTCTGTGATCTCTGTGGCTAACTGCCATTTTTGAGTGAAGGCTGACAGTGTCAGGTCTCCACCTATGACAAACAAGTCGAAATTTTTGAAGGTAGGCCTGAATCCGTGATGTCTGTTTGGCGGATCGAGCGAAATGCCGGAGTCAATCGCCGCCCACGGATAACATGCCGGATTCGCTGGGTGAACAGCGCCAGCCCAACCGGAAGGGTTGAGGAGGATTCCTCACGCTTGCCGGATTTTGGATGAGGGCAAGAAAAAAGGCCTGCTTTCACAGGCCGTTAGTTGGCTTTTATTCAGCAATGGCCACTATGTGGCAATATAACTGGATGTGCATACCGCATTATGCCAATGCGATTTGTCATCACATGGGCTGCATTCATAACTCCTGCCGGACCGCAATGCTTCCACGGCACAGCCGTTCTCGGTGAATGAGCACATATGCTCCCAATGCTGCATGCTATGACCACATTTTTCCACCATAATTCTCACACTCCCTCTCTTGGCTTTACGTTCCACGCTTCCTATAATAATTATATGTCTTTTCTGAACCTCTTGCAAAACTACTGACGAGAAGCCTGGGAGGGACGCAGTCGATTTGTTGACCAACCAACACGCAAAATCAACTCATTGAGCAAGCAAAGCTCACGCACTCTCACCTGACAGATGATCAACCGACCGGCCTTAGGCAAGCCGGGCCGGAACAGGCCTTGGGCTGGCCATCTGCAGCCGTATCGTCAAGCTGATGGGTGGGAAGATCTGGGTGGAGAGCGAGCTCGGCAAAGGCAGTACCTTTCATTTTACTGCCGGCTTCCGGGTTGCCCGTCAGCCGAACGGAATTTAGCCTTCTTTCCTGCCCGGCCTCCGCTAGCCGCGGGCCGGCGGGGATTCGCCGTCCAGCACCTCCCGTACCTTTGCCAGCAGGGCGTTGGGGGAAAGGGGCTTGGTGACGAAATTGTATCCCTCCTCCAGGATCCCCTTCCGGCTGATGATATCGGCGGTATAACCACTGGTGAAAATGCATTTGATGTCACCCTTCATGGCGCGGACCTCATCGTACACCTCCTTGCCGTTTTTTCTCGGCATGATCACGTCGAGGATCAGGAGCTGCACCTCTTCGCGATGCTCGCGAAACTTCTCCACCCCGTCCTGGCCGTCCACCGCTTCGATTACGGTGTAACCGGCGCCGGTCAGGACTTCCCGCATCAGGGCCCTGATATCCTCGCTGTCCTCAACGTGCAGGATGGTTTCGATCCCCCCCTTGGGATGCCGCATATCCACGGCATTCTGCTCCTTTTCGGCAACTTCGGTCAGGGGGAAATATATGTTGAAGGTCGTCCCCTTCCCGACTTCGCTGTAGACGTTGATGTAACCGTTGTGCTGCTTGACGATCCCGTAGACGATGGAGAGGCCGAGGCCGGTCCCTCTTCCCATCTGTTTGGTGGTGAAGAACGGCTCGAAGATCCTTTCGGCGGTTTGCCGGTCCATGCCGCTGCCGGTATCCGAAACGGAGACGAGGGCGTATCTCCCCGTTATCCCGTAGCCGTGACTGCTGACGAATTCCTGGTCCAGCTCGATCGGCCCGGTCCTGATGATGAGGCTCCCTTCCCCGGCCATGGCGTCCCGGGCATTGGTGGCGAGGTTCATCAGGACCTGCTCGATCTGCCCGTCGTCCGCCATTACGTTCAATGCTTCATCGGCAACGGTGATGGTCAGCTCGACATCTTCGCCGATAAGCCGGGAGAGAAAATTTCCCACCTTCCGGACGATTTCGTTGAGATTGACCCGGCCCGGATTGAGCGGTTTATTCCGGCTGTAGGCAAGCAGGCTCTGGGTGAGGCCGGTGGCCCGCTCCGCCGCGGCAAGGATCTGGTTGAGGTGCTGCCTGCGCGGGTCGGACTCCTCCATATTCATCTGCAAGAGGTTGCTGAAGCCGATAATGGCGGTAAGGATGTTGTTGAAGTCGTGGGCCACCCCGCCGGCCAGCGTCCCGAGCGCCTCCATCTTTTGCGACTGGCGCAGTTGGGCTTCCAGCTTGCGCTGTTCCGTCAGGTCGCTGAAGCTCCAGACCCGGCCGACAATGGATTCTCCTATTCTCTGGGGTTTGGAGTACCTCTCGAATATCCTGCCGTCCTTGAATTTCAGGACGTCGCGGCTTTCGGCCTCCGGATGGGCGTACAGGTCGCGGACCTTGGCCAGGAACGCCTCGGGGTCGGTCAATTGTTCATGCGCGGAGGCGAGCGCCCGGTTATCGTCATGGTCTGACAGGGCCTCTGCGGGGATGCGCCACAGCTCGGCGAACTTCTGATTGCAACTGACGATCTTCCCCCCCAGGTCGACCACCAGGATTCCGTCGGCGGTCGACTCCAGGGTGGCCCCGAGGAGGGAAAGGGTCCGCCGCATCTCCGCTTCCCGCTCTTTGCGCTCGGATATATCGGTGATCATCCCGGAAAAGAGCCTCTTCTCCCCCAGGCGCACCTCGCTCACCGCCAGCTCCGCCGGGAACAGCGTTCCATCCTTGCGCCGGGCGACCACCTCGCGCCGGGACTCGATCACCCTCTTCTCCCCGGTCCGCAGGTAGCGGGCGATGTAGCCGTCGTGCTCCTCCCGGAACGGGGAGGGCATCAGGATCGAGACATTGAGGCCGGCCAACTCGCCGGCACCGTAGCCGAACATCCGTTCACAGGAGCGGTTCACCGATTCGATGGTCCCCTCCTCGCTGATGGTGATGATCCGGCGGTATCGAGAATGGCGCGCATCCGCATCTCGCTGCCGAGGAGCCTCTCCTCGGCCTTCCTGCGCTCGGTCATCTCCTCCAGGGTCTGGATGACGGCGACCATTTCCCCCTTGCCGTCGCGGATCGGCGCTGCGTTGAAGATGATGTAGCGCTGCCGGCCGTTCAGGTCGGTGAACCACCTCTCGGACTGCAGCCCTTCCGGGATCAGCAGCGATCTACCCTGGATTTCATAATTGGCGGGAATGTCCTTCAGGTTGCCGTCAAGGACAAAATCGGCCAGGACCGGCCGCCTGTGGTCGTAAAACGCCTTCCACGCCTCGTCGGTGCCGACCATCTCCTCCCCCTTCACGCCGGTCAGCTCTTCGCAGGCCCTGTTCCAGATGAGGACATGGTGGCGGCTGTCGAGGACAAAGGTGGGAACGGCGGAATTCCGGATCAGATTCTCGGCGAACTCGGTCTGCTCCATCAGGGCCACCTCGGCCCTCTTCCGCTCGGTGATGTCGAGGAACGCGCCGATCAGCCCATACAGCGAGCCGTCGGCGTTCAGAAAGGTGGCCTTGTAGAAGACCCCTTCCCGCATGGTCCCGTCCCCGCGCTTCATCCGCCCTTCGTAGATCTGCACCCCCTGGCGCCGGAAAAGCTCCGCGTCCGCTGCGGTATATTCATCCGCCAGCTCCCGGGGGGCAATATCGAAAATAGTCTTACCGGTCAGCCCCTCCCTGGAGAGGCCGACGGCTTCGGCAAACCTCCGATTGCAGCCGATATACATCCCCGCCGTGTCCTTGAAGTAGACCGGGATCGGCAGGGTGTCGAGCAGCGTTTCGAGGAAGCGGCGCTGGTCCTGCTCCCCTTTCTTGCGCTCCTCCATCTCGGCCAGCATCCCGTTGAACGCCGCGGCGAGGGTGACGATCTCGCTGCTGGCTGAACCGTGGACCGTTATCGGGACCGGGGGCGCCTGCCGGTCGGTCATCTCACGGACATGGTCGCTGAATTGCAGGAGAGGGGCGGTGAGACGTTTCATGACGAAGCGGACGACGAGGACCGAACAGAATACCCCGATCGCCAGCGCGGCGAACAGGTAGCCACTGGCCCTTCTTATCGGGGCGTAGACCTCGGCACGGGGGAAGTTCGCCGCCAGGATCCAGTTCGCCGTCTTCAACCGCTTGAACGAGCTGAGGGCAACGAGCCCTTTCGAGGTTACCGTCTCCCCGGTCCCCTCGAACCCCTCCAGCGAGAGGTCGAAGAGACGGTTTACCCCCGGCTTCGGCATGTCCTGCCTGATGACCCTTTCCCGGTCGGGATGGATGATCAACTTTCTGTCGTCCGAGTAGAGGTACAGATACCCCCCTTGCCCCAGCTTCAACGAGGAGATCTTTCCCAGGAAGTTGTCCTTGAGGAGGTCGATACCGCCGACCATGACCGCGACGACCTTACCGCGCCGGTCAAAAACGGGGGCGGTGAAAGCGACCAGTAGATGCCGGGACGGATTTTCGTTCCGGTCGATAAAATAGGGTCCGGAGATGAGGGGGCTTCTGGTTTGGGCCGATTTCCGGACAATGAAGGAGAAGGGACACCCGCCGTCGTCGCACTTCCACTGCTCCGGTCCGGTGGAGGCGAGGATACGGCAGTCGGGAGAGAAGAGGTAGACCCCGGAATCGAAGATGCCGAAGGTGTCCGGACGTTGCCGCAGAAAACTGCGCAACCCGGCGGGGTCGCCGAGGAGCTCGGGGGTGACGGTGCCGGCAACGGCGGTGAGTTCACCCTGGATCATCCGGATCTTGCCGTCGATTTCCTCCGCCAGAGCCGAGACCAGGGTGTACTGCTGGCCGGAGACGACCTCCTTGAACTGGCGCTCGAAATAGGAAAAGGCAGCCAGGGCCATAAGCGACAACAATCCCGACACCAGCAGGGAAACCACCAGGGTCATCCTGGTTTTAAGGCTTGAAATCATTGTGCCTGTCCTGAGAGAGGTTTTTTGCGTTATTCTCTCAATATAGCGGAAAAATGTCCACACTGGATTTCTACTGTCAAAAGTGCTTGACAGCCACGGCACACTTCCCTAGTATAAATCCTCCCACGGGCCTATAGCTCAGTTGGCTAGAGCCACCGGCTCATAACCGGTTGGTCCCAGGTTCGAGTCCTGGTGGGCCCACCATTTCAGACCAAGGAAGATGCAGCCGGATGCCGGCACTATTACGAATGCGGCGACCCGCCATAAAAATTCCCAAAGAGTGCACACCGTCAGGTTGCACTCTTTTTGTTTGTGCCGGATGAAAATCGCCAAACTCTCGGACATACACGGAATCATTAACAAAATAGCGCCACCCGGACTGGCGGAACCTTGGGACAACTCCGGGCTGCAACTGGGCGACCCGAGCGCCGACGTCTCCCGCATCATGGTCGCACTGGACGCCACCCCGGCCGTCGTCGACAGCGCCATCGCCTCCGCCTGCCAACTCCTCGTCACCCACCACCCACTGATCTTCAAGCCGCAGAAAACCATCTCCGCCGCCACCCCCCTGGGGAGGCTGATCCATGCCGCCATCAGGGGCGGCCTGGCGATAATCAGCAGCCACACCAGCTATGATATCGCCGACGGGGGGTTGAACGACCTGCTGGCGGAAAGGCTGGGGCTCTCCGGCTGCGCCCCGCTCCAGGTCACCTCAAGACAGGAGCTGGCCAAACTGGTGGTGTTCGTGCCGGAAGGGCACCTCGACCTGGTGCGCACGGCCCTGTTCCCCCACGCCGAGCAGTTGGGGGCCTACAGCGGCTGCTCCTTTGCCGCTGGCGGCGAGGGTACCTTTACCCCGCTGGCGGGCGCCGCTCCGTTCATCGGGAGCGTCGGTACACCGGAGAGGGTGGAGGAGCGGCGCCTGGAGCTGCTGGTCAGCCGGCCGAACCTGCCGCGCGCCGTCAAGGCGCTGCTGGCCGCGCACCCCTATGAGGAGCCGGCCTTCGACATCTATCCGCTGCTGAACGAAGGCGCCAGCCTGGGGCTGGGGAGGATCGGGCGGCTTGCGCACCCTGCCCCGCTGGCGGATTTTGCCGCCCTGGTTGCTGAGCGGCTGCACGCGCCTGGGCTGCGCTATGTCGGTGACCCCGCCGCCGAGGTGAGCAAGGTCGCCCTGTGCAGCGGCAGCGGCGCATCCCTGCTGCGCGAGGCGCTGCGCGCCGGGGCGGAGTGCCTGGTTACCGGCGACGTCAAGTACCACGACGCCCGCGAGGCCGAGGATCTGGGCATCGCCCTGATCGATGCCGGCCACTTCCCCAGCGAGCATATCATGGTGGCGGGCGTTGCCGGGCGGCTGCGGGAGATGCTCGCCGGCGCGGGTTATACCGGCTGCGAGGTGTTCGAGTGCCGCGTGGAGCGGGAACCGTTCAGATATTGTCGGCCTGAATAAAACGATACCATCACATCATCAGCACCGGGAGGAAGCAGATTTGAAAAAGCGACTTGAGATGTTGGAACAACTGCAGGAGATCGACCTTCAGCTCGACGCGTTGAAGAACAGCCAGAACGGCCTGTATGGCGAGATCAACGGGATAGAGCAGGGACTGGACGCCTCCCGCGAGGAACTGGCCGGACTGGAGACGCGCGTCGCCCAATTGGAGCGGGAAAAGGGGGAACTGGAGGTTGCGCTCGCCACCGAGCAGGAGAATACCCGCCGCTCTGAGTCCCACATGAAGGAGATCAAGACCAACAAGGAGTTTCAGGCCATCGGGCGCGAAATCACCGCGGCGCGTAAACAGGCGGCCGAACTGGAGGAGCAGATACTGCAGAAGATCGGGCAGATCGAGGAACTGAAGGGCGAGATCGCCGCCAGGTCTGCCAGCCTGGCCGAACTGGAGCAGAACACGGAAGAGCGCCGCCAGGAGAAGCTGGCCGAGATCGCCGCCGTCCAGCAGGGCATCGAGGCCGATATGGCCCGGCGCGCAGAGATCACCGCTCATCTGCCCGCCAGCCTGCTCAAGCGCTACAACTCCCTGCGCGAGCAGCGCCGCGGCCAGGCGATCGCCTTTGCCCGTGACGGCTACTGCCTGGGGTGCAACATGAACCTCCCCCCGCAGCTCTACAACAGCCTCTTCCGCGGGGATGATATAATCAGTTGCCCGCACTGCCAGCGGGTGCTGATCCTGAAGCAACAACAGTAACATCAGGTAAAGGTAAAGGTAGAGGTAGAGAAGAGTATCAAATACTCTACCTTTACCTGTGAGCGCAGCGAACGAATACCTTGACCTGTTTTTTCGGTTTGGTTGAAGCAGGACAGATGGCCGCTCTTCTCCGGAAGGGAGGAAAGTCCGGGCTCCACAGGGCATGATGCTGGATAACGTCCAGCGGGGGCGACCCCAGGGATAGTGCCACAGAGAGAAGTCCGCCTGCCAAGCGCAGGTAAGGGTGAAAGGGTGAGGTAAGAGCTCACCGGGTCCGCCGGCGACGGCGGATGCCAGGTAAACCCCATCAGGAGCAAGACCTAATAGGGGGGCGTCAAGGGTGGCCCGCCCGTGCCCCCGGGTTGGTCGCTTGAGGCCGCCGGTAACGGCGGTCCCAGATGAATGGCCATCGCCCGGGAAGGGGTAACCCGACCCGGGAACAGAACCCGGCTTACGGACTGCTTCAGCCAATTTTTTTCAGGTGCTTTTGTGAACGACGAGCAAAGATGGGCAAGCGCGGTTACAGCCGCCGGCGCCGCCTACGAACGCCTCCCCGCCGGGACCGGGGCGGAGCTTGATGCAGTGATCAAGCAGATCATGGGGCACAAGCAGGAACTGGTCGAGCTGGCGCTCGCCGCGGGGAGCGCCTCCATCTGCCGCGGCTGCGGCGGCGAGTGCTGCCTGAGCGGCAAGTACCACGTCAGCGTGCTGGATCTGCTCTCCTACCGTATCGCCGCCGCCGATCCGGTTGCGCCCAACTTCGGCGCCGCACCGGCCTGCCCGTACTCGGGAATGAGCGGCTGCCTCATGCCGCCCCGTTTCAGGCCGATGACCTGCGTGGTATTCAACTGCGAGCTGATCGAGGGGCGCATGGGGCCGAACGAACGCGCGGCGCTCTACGAACGCGAGAACCTGCTGCGGGAGGCCATCGCCCAGGCGAACCGGATTGCCGGGAGCCGTCTCGACCGGGCGCTCCTGCTCAGCTGCGACGCCTGATATATAATCCAAACCTGAGAGGGTGCACCATGTTCACAATCCACGACATTCTCCTCATCCATGTCGACAACAAACCGGGCTTCTACGCCCGCATAGAAGAGATCACCCCAGACGTCAAGCCTGGGTGGTGGCAGGTGCGCCTGCTGGTCTTCACCTTTCCGCTGCAGGTCTTCACCTGGATACTGGACGAATACCAGTTGGAGGGCGCCGACTTCACCATGGGAGGCACCCCGATCCGGATGGACCCGGTCGTCTCACCGGTCGAGGAGGAACGCCTGCGGCAGGAGCAGGCGGAGAAGGAGAAGCAGGAACGCCAGCGGCAGGATGGCGGCGGCTCCAAGGTGGTCTCGCTCCTGGACCGCCGCAAGAAATAGACGCTTGCGGCAATGACAAAAACTGGACCTCCCCTGGAAACGGGGGAGGTTTTTTTTATGCAAATTTTCATCGACAAACTCCTATTTATCTTGACACACCCCTTGACCGCGGATATATTTTTCCGCAGAGTGGTAAAAAGTGGTTTGATGTGGCAAATTGCGGCAAGAGGTAGCCATGTTCCGGGGGATTTTCGAGACAACCATCGACGCCAAGGGGCGCACCAGCCTGCCGGCACGATTCCGGGAGGTACTGGTCGATGCCTTCGGCGACGAGCGCTTTTTTGTCACCAATTCGTACCCGGTGGCCCTCGACAGCGGCGTGCAATGCTCCGGCCTGCTCATCTTTCCCTACAAGGAATGGTTCCAGTTCGAGGAGAACTTCCTGAACAGCAAGGGGCTCACCTCGGCCCAGCGCAACAGCATCATGCACACGATCGTGTCGCCGGCGATGGAGTGTTCCGCCGACAAACTCGGGCGGATTCTGGTCCCGCCGCACCTGCGAAAGATCGCCTCGCTGGAGCGGGAGATCGTCTTTGTCGGGGCGCTGAAAAAGGCGGAGATCTGGAGCCAGCCGGAGTGGGACCGGGTGCGGGCGCAGGATATGAAGAACTTCCCGACCGGCAGCGAGGCTGCCGCGGAACTCGGCCTGTAGTGGAAGGCTTCCGCCACCTCTCCGTCATGCCGGACGAGGTCGTCCGCCTCCTGGCGCCGAAGCGGGGCGGCATCTACCTGGACGGCACCCTGGGGGGGGGCGGCCACGCGGCCCTGATAGCGGAACAGTGCATCCCGGAAGGGGGCATGCTGATCGGTATCGACCAGGACCGGGAGGCGCTGGAGGCGGCCGGCAGACGGCTGGCCGGGTTTGGAAGCGGCATCCGGCTGCTGCACGGCAATTTCTCCGAGCTTGAGCGCCATCTTTCAGGCCTCGGCATCGAACGGCTCGACGGCTTCATCCTCGATCTGGGGGTCTCCTCGCACCAGCTCGACAGCGCCGGCCGCGGCTTCAGCTTCCAGCAGGACGCGCCCCTTGACATGCGGATGGACACCAGCGGCGGCGAAACAGCGGCGGAGCTGCTGAACGAGCTGCCGGAACGGGAGCTGGAGCGGATCATCCGGGAGTACGGCGAGGAGCGCTGGGCCAGGCGCATCGCCGCCTTCATCGTCAAGGCCCGCGAGGAGGCGCCGCTGGAGCGGACGCTGCAACTGGCGGACATCGTCAAGGGGGCGATCCCGAGGGCCAAGTGGGAGGAACGCATCCACCCCGCCACCCGCACCTTCCAGGCCCTGCGGATCGCGGTCAACCGTGAGCTGGAGAGCCTCGAAACAGGGCTGAGGGCCGCCATCGAACGCCTGAATCCCGGCGGGCGGGGCGTGGTCATCTCGTTTCACTCGCTGGAGGACCGGATCGTCAAGCAGACCTTCCGCGACTACGCCAGCGGCTGCATCTGTCCCCGGCATCTGCCGCTCTGCGTCTGCGGCCGTAAGCCGCGGGTGCGGGTCCTGACCGGCAGGCCGCTCACGGCAGGCGAGGAGGAGATCGCGCGCAATCCGCGCGCCCGCAGCGCCAAGATGAGGGCGATCGAGAAGTTGTAACCCCATTCTGACACCGTCAGGGTGAACAGCGCCCAGCATACCCAACTGAATTTATAGACAAAGTCGCAGGAGAGGTTTATTATGGCACAAGCAAGAACCGACTACGGCAAGGTCGTTGCACCGCGTCCATTCAGCGGCGCGGAGCTGGTATCCCACCGGCTCGATATCTTCAAATACCTGATGATCTGCATGATCCTCTTCACCATCGTCTCCGTCTTCCATGTCTGGTCCCGCTTCAAACTGGTCGACCTGAACCTGCAGCTGTCGGAGTCCAGCCGGCTGGTGAAGGAGGCTGAACAGGAGCAGAAACGTCTCAGGCTGGAGGCTGCCTCCCTGAGCACCCCGGCGCGCATAGAGGTCATCGCCAAGGAAGAACTGGGTATGGCCCTGCCGACCGAGCAGCAGGTGGTTCTGGTCAAATGAAGGACGAACGGGAAAAATGGGCCCGCGTCCGTATCGTAACGATCGGGGCGTTTTTCGGCCTATTGTTCCTGTGTGTCACCGCCAGGGCCTTCTACCTGCAGATCCTCCAACATGAAGAGTTGGTCAGAAAGGCCGAAAAGCAGCATCAGCACCGGGTTGAGCTCACACCGGCCCGCGGCACGATCCTTGACCGCAACGGGACGCCATTGGCCGAGTCGGTTTATATGGATTCGTGCTATGCCGAACCGCGCCGTATAAAGGATGTCGATGGCACGGCAGCGGTGATTGCCCCGATCCTGGGTGTGCCGAAGCATGAGCTGGCGGCAAGGCTCTCAGCCAACAAATCCTTTGTGTGGGTGGAACGCTGGCTCCCCCCGGAAACGGCCGCACGAATCAGGAACATGAAGCTGACCGGCATCGGCTTTGCCCCGGAATCGAAGCGTTTCTATCCCAACCTCGAGATCGCGGCCCATGTCATCGGCTTTACCGGACGAGACCCCAACGGCCTGGAGGGGCTAGAACTCAAGTACGACTCGACCGTCATGGGTAATACCGGTTACATGGTTACCGAGCGTGATGCGCTGGGGCGGAATATCGCCATCAAGAACACGGTCGTCAAAACTTCGTCTCCCGGCAGGAATCTGGTCCTGACGCTGGACAAGACCATCCAGTACATCGCGGAAAAGGAACTGGCCAAGGCGGTTACCGAGAGTGGCGCCAAGAGCGGCATGGCCCTGGTGATGGAGGCGGATACGGGCAAGGTGCTGGCAATGGCCAACTACCCGACATTCAACCCTAACTCATATTCGCGGTATGCGCAGAACAATCTGCGCAACCGTATCGTTGCCGACAGTTTCGAGCCCGGTTCCACCTTCAAGACCTTCGTAATCGCCGCCGCGTTGGAAGAGCGTATTGTAAAACCGAATGATGTCTTCAACTGCGAAAACGGAGTCTATAATGTTGCCGGCCGGACAATACACGATGACCATCCTCATCCGCGACTGACGGTCTCGGACATCATCAAGTACTCCAGCAACATCGGCTCCGCCAAGATCGGCTACAGGCTCGGTGAGGAACGTCTTTCCCGATATCTGCGCGGTTTCGGCTTCGGAGAGCGGACCGGCATAGATCTTCCCGGCGAGAGCCCCGGCAACCTGAAGCGACGCTGGTACGGCATCGACACCGCGACCATTTCCTTCGGGCAGGGCGTTTCAACCTCAGCCATCCAGCTCGGCTCGGCGCTGTCGGCCATTGCCAATGGCGGGATACTGATGCGCCCCTATCTCGTGGAGCGCATTGTCGACGACAGGGGCCAGGAGGTGCAGAAATTCGAGCCCCAGGCGTTGCGACGGGTCGTGTCGCCGGAGACATCACAAAACATCGCCAGAATGATGGAAACCGTCACCACCGAGGGAGGAACCGGCACGAAGGCCGCTGTGGAGGGTTTCCGCGTGGCCGGCAAGACCGGGACGGCGCAGAAGGTTGACCCAATAACCCGCACCTATTCTCCCTCAAAGCGTACCGCCTCATTCATCGGATTCGTCCCGGCAGACAAGCCCAAACTGACGATTGTGGTAATCGTGGACGAGCCCCAGGGCATCAAATATGGCGGCATTGTCGCGGCGCCCGCATTCCGTGGAATTGCCTTCAACTCACTCGCCTATCTCAAGATATCCCCCAGGGTCGAGGCGGGCAAAGCGCCCAGGAGTGTTGAAATCATGCCGAGCCAATCCCCCCCCCCGGAGCAGGTCGCTGAAGGCAATGCCCTGGATACGCCGGCCGAGGGGGAGGTCATGCCCAACTTCCGTGGTATGAGCATGCGCCGGGTCATGCAGGTGATGGAAAAGCGAAACATCAACATCAGGCTGATGGGGAGCGGCCGGGCCGTGGAGCAGAACCCGCCCCCCGGACAGAAGATCAGGGGGGCCGACGAGGTCTGGATAAAATTCACCCCATCAGCCTGACCACCTCAACCTGCCCGGCTGCCGGCAGGTTGTGCCGTTTCCAGGAGAACGCATGAAACTTTCGGATATCCTTGCCCGGACACCGGACGTCGAGCTGCACGGCGACGCGTCGGCCGAGATCACGGAGCTGACCTGCGACTCGCGCCGGGTGCGGCCGGGCGCGCTCTTCTTCGCCCTGCGCGGGACAACGGCGGACGGACACCGTTTCATCGGCCGGGCGATTGCCGCCGGTGCGGCGGCAATCGCGCTGGAGGATGCCGCCTTTGCCCCGGCAGGCGTTCCCTGGTTCAGGGTCGCGGACGGACGGGGGGCCATGGCCGGCATGGCGGCCACGTTTCAGGGCGATCCCACGGCCGGGCTGCCGCTGATCGGCATCACCGGGACCAACGGCAAGACCACGACAACCTACCTGATCGAGGCGATCCTGGCCGCGGCCGGAATGCCTGCGGCTGTGCTCGGCACCATCGCCTACCGCTTCGGCGCAACGACCATAGCGGCGTCCCACACCACCCCCGAGTCCACCGAGCTCCAGGCCGCCTTTCGCCAACTGGCCGATGCGGGCGCCAAGGCGTTCGTGATGGAGGTCTCCTCGCATGCCCTGGAGCAGCGGCGGGCGGACGGCTGTCACTTCGACGTGGGGATCTTCAGCAACCTGACCCGCGATCACCTGGAC
Source organism: Deltaproteobacteria bacterium (assembly GCA_016182975.1). Taxonomy (GTDB): domain Bacteria; phylum Desulfobacterota; class Desulfuromonadia; order Geobacterales; family Pseudopelobacteraceae; genus JACPFJ01. The sequence continues at coordinate 95,490 of JACPFJ010000016.1, read as the reverse complement.
TATCACGGCACCATGGAGCAGTACCTGCACTCCAAGCTGCGGCTCTTCTCCGAGCTCCTGCGCCCCACCCCGGGCAAGCCCGTGCGCCGCGCCTGCGTGAACATGGACGACCCCTACGGCGCCATCGTGGCCGGGCATGCCGCCTGCCCGGTGATCAGCTACGGCGTGCGCAGCGGCGGCGATGTGCGCGCCGCGGGCGTCAGTTCCTCGGTCTCCGGCATCCGGGCCACGCTGGTGACCCCCAGGGGAGAGATCCCCTTTGCGTCGCGGCTTTTGGGCAGTTTCAACCTCTCCAACATCCTGGCCGCCGCCTCGGCAGGCATCGCCCTCGACCTGCCGCTGGCGGCCATCAAGGCCGGCATCGAGGGGCACGCCGTTGTCCCCGGACGGCTGGAGCGGGTGGAGAACGGGCGCGGCGTCACCCTGCTGGTGGATTATGCCCACACCGGCGACGCACTGGAGAACGTCCTGTCGACGCTGAAAGAGATCGCCACCGCCCGCATCATCACCGTCTTCGGCTGCGGCGGCGACCGCGACCCGGGCAAGCGGCCGATCATGGGGAGGATCGCGACGGAACTCTCCGACCTGGCCATCGTCACCTCCGACAACCCCAGGACCGAGGAGCCGTTTCGGATACTGGAGCAGATCAGGGCCGGCATTGTTGAATCCCTCCCTCACCTTCAAGGGGAGGGCCGGGGTGGGGATGGGTGTCGAGAATACCACCCGGACGAACTTTCCAAGGGTTTTGCAGACAAGGGCTTCGTCATGCTGGAGAACCGTCGCGATGCCATCCGCCTGGCGGTGCGGCTGGCCCGTCCGGGGGACATCGTGCTCCTGACCGGCAAGGGGCACGAGGACTACCAGATCATAGGGAGCACCAAACAGCCGTTCGACGACCGCGAAGAGGCGGCCAAGGCGTTTGCGGAGTTGGACACCTGAGATGTTCACCATCCCCGAGATAGCCGCAGCCGGCTGCGGCAGGATCGTCGGCCCTGAAACCGGCGGGGTCAGGGGCGTCTCCAGCGACTCGCGCACGGTAGGGCCGGGAGAGCTGTTCGTGCCGCTCAGGGGCGAGCGCTTCGACGGGCATGACTTTATTGCCGAGGTGGTCGCCAAGGGGGTCACGGTGGTGCTTGCCAAGGAGTGGTGGCTGGAGAAAAACACCCCCTCCCCCGACATAACCATCATCGCCGTGAAGGACACCCTGCGGGCCCTGGGCGACCTGGCCGCGGCCCACCGCCGGCGGTTCGCAATCCCGGTCATCGGCGTCACCGGCAGCAACGGCAAGACCACCACCAAGGAGATGCTGGCCGCGATCCTGGGGCAGGGCGGGGCGGGGCTGAAGACCGAGGGGAACCTCAACAACCTGATCGGCCTGCCGCAGATGCTCTTCCGCCTGAGACCAGAACACCGCTGGGCCGTGCTGGAGATGGGGATGAGCGAGCCGGGGGAGATCGACCGCCTGGCGGAGGTCGCCGCCCCGCTGGTGGGCGTCGTGCTGAACGCCTTTCCGGCACACCTGGAGAGCATGGGGAGCGTGGAGAACGTGGCCAGGGCCAAGGGGGAGCTGCTGCTGCGCCTGCCGGCCGGAGGGTGCGCCGTGTTCAACTGCGACGACCCGCTGGTCGCCCTCCTCCCCTCCCCCCCCGGGGTGCCGCGGCTCTCCTTCGGGCTGGCGGATGCGGATGTCCGGGCAACGGAGATCGAATCCCTGGGGATTGGCGGTCAGCGCTTCAACCTGCATCTCCCCGGCGGCAGCAGCTCCGTCCGCTTGCAGGCTTTCGGCCGGCACAACGTCTATAACGCCCTGGCGGCGGCCGCGGCGGCCCATGCCGTGGGGGTCGCTCCGGAGCAGATCAAGAACGGGCTGGAGGCGTTTCGCCCCTTTGACAAGCGCTTCCGCCTGGAAGAGGCTGGCGGGCTGGTGCTGATCGACGACAGCTACAACGCCAACCCGGCCTCGATGGCGGCGGCCCTGGAGACCCTGGCTGAGCTGAAGGGTGCAAAACGGGCCTTCGTGGCCCTGGGCGCGATGCTGGAACTGGGGGGGGACGAGGCCGGTCTGCACCGCACCCTCGGCATGCAGGCCGCCAGGGTGGCCGACCGGCTCTATCTCTGCGGCGACCTGACCGTCCATACGGCCGAAGGCGCCTTGAGCGCCGGCATGCCGGCCGAGGCCGTCATACAGGGGATGACCCGCGAGGAGATCGTGGCCGACATCCTCACCCATGCCGCGGCAGGTGATTTCGTGCTGGCCAAGGGGTCGCGCGGCATGAGGATGGAACTGGTCGCGGCAGGGATCAGGAACAGACCGTAGGGGCAGGGTCTCCCTGCCCAATCGCAGGGTCTCCCTGCCCAATCGCAGGGTCTCCCTGCCCAATCGGCTGGCGAAACATCGGTGGCAAACATGGGCGGCGAAACGCCGCCCCTACACAACATCGGGGAACATTCATGCTTTATCATCTGCTCTATCCGCTGGCGAGCAACGTCAAGCTCTTCAACATCTTCAAGTACCTGACGTTCCGCACCATCTACGCCATGATCACGGCCCTGCTGGTCTGCTTCGTGCTTGGACCGTGGGTAATCCGCAAGCTGGAGAGCCTGCAGGCCCGCCAGGTGATCCGCACCGACGGCCCGGAGTCGCACCTGCAGAAACAGGGCACCCCCACCATGGGCGGGGTGCTGATCCTGGCCGCCATCATCATCCCCACACTGCTCTGGGCCGACCTGACCAACCAGTACATCTGGACCGCCCTGTTCATCACCGTGGGGTACGGCCTGATCGGCTTCGTGGACGACTACAAGAAGGTTGTGGAGAAGAACCCCAAGGGGCTCTCGCCGCGCCAGAAGATGTTCTGGCAGGTGCTGCTGGCCAGCGGCGTGGCGCTGTTTCTGTTTCTCAAGCCGGGTTTCAGCGAGGAGCTTTACTTCCCCTTCTTCAAGCGCTTCCACCCCGACCTGTGGATATTCTTCATTCCCTTCGTGACCCTGGTGATCGTGGGGGCGAGCAACGCCGTCAACCTGACCGACGGCCTGGACGGGCTGGCCATCGGCCCGGTTACCATCAACGCCGCCACCTACATGCTCTTTGCCTATATCGCCGGCCACGCCACCCTGTCGGCCTATCTGCAGGTGCCGCGCGTGCCCGGGGCCGGCGAACTGGCCGTACTCTGCGGGGCCATGGTGGGGGCGGGCTTGGGCTTTCTCTGGTTCAACTCCTATCCGGCCGAGGTCTTCATGGGGGACGTCGGCTCGCTCTCCCTGGGGGGGACCCTGGGGATCATCGCCGTCTTGACCAAGCAGGAGATCCTGCTGGTGATAGTCGGGGGCGTTTTCGTGGTCGAGGCGCTCTCGGTGATCTTCCAGGTAGGTTCCTACAAATACCGCGGCAAGCGCATCTTCCGCATGGCGCCGATCCACCACCACTTCGAGCTGAAGGGGGTGGCCGAGCCGAAGATCATCGTGCGCTTCTGGATCATCACCATCATCCTGGCCCTGGTGGCGATCTCGACGTTGAAGATGAGGTAATTGATGGATCTGAGAGACAAAAACATACTCGTCGTCGGACTGGCCCGCACCGGCGTAGCGGTGGCCCGCTTCCTCGCCTCGCGCGGGGCGCGGGTGACGGTCACCGACATGAAGGGTGAAGCGGAACTGGCCACCCATGTTCAGGCCTTGAACAACCTGGGGATCATCTGGGAGCTGGGACGGCACGACAAAGCCACCTTCCTGGATGCCGACCTGATCGTGGTCTCCCCGGGCGTGCCGATGGACCACCCGCTGCTGCTTAAGGCCAAGGCCGCGGGCGTCGAGATCGTCAGCGAGATCGAACTGGCCGGCCGCTTCATCCAGGCGCCCCTGGTGGCGATCACCGGCACCAACGGCAAGACCACCACCACCACGCTGGCCGGCGAGATCTTCCGGGCCAACGGCTTTGCCACCTACGTCGGCGGCAACATCGGCGACCCGCTGATCGAGCTGGCCGAGTCGGGCGAGCAGGTGGAGCGCGTTGTGGCCGAGATCAGCTCCTTCCAGCTGGAATGGATCATCTCGTTTCGGCCGCAGGTGGCGGCCCTGCTCAACCTCAGCGAGGACCACCTCGACCGCTACGCGACCTATCAGGGGTACATCGACGCCAAGCTGCGCATCTTCGAGAACCAGGATGCCTCCGACTTCGCCGTGGTCAACGCCGACGACCCGCTGGTCTGGGGGCATGCGCAAGGGCTCAAGGCGCGGCTCTTCCCCTTCAGCCGGAAGCGGGAGCTGGAGGAGGGGATCTTCCACCGGGACGGGGTGATCCGCTTCCGCCACGGGGGCCGTGAAGAGCTTTTCCCGACAGAAGGCTTCCGCCTGCAAGGGGTGCACAACCTGGAGAACATCATGGCCGCCCTGGCCTGCGCCCTGCTGCTCGGCTGCCGCCCGGACGAATCCTTCGCGGCCGTGCGGGGCTTCGAGGCACTGCACCACCGCATGGAGTTCGTTCGCGAGGTGAACGGTGTTGCCTACTACGAGGACAGCAAGGCCACCAACGTCGGGAGCGTGGAGAAGGCCCTGGAGAGCTTTGCGGAGATCACCCTGATCGCGGGGGGGAAGGACAAGGGAGGCACCTACGCGCCGCTGGCGCCGCTGGTGGCCGAGCGGGTCAGGCACCTGATCCTGATCGGCGAGGCCGCCGGGCGCATGCAGGCCGAACTCGGGGCATTGACCGACACATGCCGCGCTGCGACCCTGGAGGAGGCGGTCCGGCTGGCGGCGGAGATCACAAGACCGGGCGGAACAGTGCTGATGTCGCCGGCCTGCTCCAGCTTCGACATGTTCCGCGACTACGAGGAGCGGGCAAAGAGGTTCATTGCGGCGGTGAAGGGGTTGTAAGGCTGTCGGACTCGTCTGACCGGTCGGACAAGTCGGACCAGTCGGACAATTCAAGGAAGAACCATGTTCAAGAAGCTGGAAGAATACGACCTGATCGTCATGCTGATGGCCATTGCGCTCACCTGCTTCGGGGTGGTGATGGTCTATTCGGCCTCGTCGGTCATGGCCGACAAGCGTTTCCACGACGGCTTCTTCTTTCTCAAGCGCCAGGGGCTGTTCGCCATCCTCGGCTTTGCCGTGATGCTGGTGGTGATGCGCATCGATTACCGGGCCTGGAAACAACTGGCCGTGCCGGCGCTGCTGCTCTGCCTGGTGCTGCTGGGACTGGTGCTGATACCGGGCATCGGCGGCAAGGTGGGGGGGGCGTCGCGCTGGATCAGGCTCCCCGGCTTCAACCTGCAGCCCTCGGAGATGGCCAAGCTGGCCCTGATCATGTACATGGCCTACTCGCTGGACAAGAAGCAGGACAAGGTCAAGTCCCTGACCGCCGGCTTCATCCCCTACATGATCGTGTTGATGTTCCTGATCGGCTTTCTGGTGCTGCAACCGGACCTGGGAGGGGCGCTGACCCTGGCGGCGGTGGCCATGACCATGCTCTTCGTGGCCGGCACGAGGCTGACCTACATCGTATCCATGTTCCTGCTGGCGCTTCCGCTCCTGGCCATCAAGCTGAGCCGGGGTTACCACAAGGGACGCATCGACGCCTTTCTCGATCCCTGGAGCGATCCGTCCGGGAAGGGATTTCAGATCATCCAGTCCTGGCTCGCCCTGGGAACGGGAGGGGTATTCGGCCAGGGGCTGGGCGAGGGGAAGCAGAAGCTCTTCTACCTTCCCGAGGCGCACACCGACTTCATCCTCTCCGTGGTCGGCGAAGAGCTGGGCTTTCTCGGCGTGGCAATAATCATCGCCATGTTCTTCCTGCTGGTGCAGCGCGCCATGCGCATCGCCGTGGCCGCTCCGGACACCTTCGGGCGCTTCCTGGCGCTGGGTATCGCCGTGCTGTTCGGCATCGAGGCCACGGTCAACATGGGGGTGGTCACCGGGCTGCTCCCCACCAAGGGGCTGGCCCTCCCCTTTATCAGCTACGGCGGCAGTTCGCTCCTGGTCAGCCTGTTTGCCGTCGGCATACTGCTCAACATATCGTCCGGGCTGAAGATCGCTTCCATCAGCCTGAAAGAGGAAAAATGAGACTGATCATTGCCGGCGGAGGCACCGGCGGCCATCTCTTTCCCGGCATCGCCGTGGCCGAGGAATTTCTCGGCCGCGACCAGTCCAACCAGGTGCTCTTCGTCGGCACCGAGCGCGGTATCGAGGCACGGGCCGTACCCGCCGCCGGCTACCGGCTGGAACTGATCAAGGCCTCCGGTATCCGCGGCAAGGGGGTCCTCAGCCAGCTCAAGGGGGCGTTCATGATGCTCTACGGCTACGCCCTGTCGCGCAAGGTGCTCAAGGCCTTCCGCCCCGACCTGGTGCTGGGGGTGGGGGGTTACGCCTCGCTGCCGATGGTGCTCGCCGGCCGGGGCATGCAGCTTCCCAGCTTCATCCACGAACAGAACGCCATCCCCGGTCTGACCAACCGGCTGCTGGCCCGTGTGGCCGACCGGGTCTTCATCACCCTGGAGGAGTCGGCCAAATATTTCCCCCTGGAGAAGACGCTGCTGACCGGCAACCCGCTCCGGCGCCAGATCCTGGAGCAGGCCGCGAGGAGCGCGGGAGAGGGGCCGCGAACCGGCGGGCAGGGGCGTTTCAGGCTGCTGGTGTTCGGCGGCAGCCAGGGGTCCCACGCCATCAACATGGCCATGCTGGCGGCGCTCCCATTGCTGGAGCGGGCAGCCTCCCGGCTGGAGATCTGCCACCAGACAGGGGCCAAGGATGCGGCCGAGGTCGCCGCGGCCTACCGCCGGCACGGGTTCGATGCCGCGGCAACCCCCTTCATCGACGACATGGCCGGAGCCTATCAGCGCGCCGACCTGGTGATCTGCCGCGCCGGTGCCACCTCCATAGCCGAGGTGACGGCCTGCGGCAAGGCCTGCCTGTTCGTCCCCTTTCCCCATGCGGTGGACGACCACCAGCGCCGCAACGCCGAGGCGCTCCTGAAGAAGGGGGCCGGTTTCATGCTGCTGGAGCGGGAGCTCACGGGTGAAAGGCTGGCCGGGATGATCACGGAGCTGATGGCGGATACCGAACTGGTGCAAAGGACCGGCAGGCTGGCCTTCTCGCTGGCCAGGCTGGACGCGGCCCGGATCATCGTGGACGAGATGATGAAAAACCACAGGTAAAGGTAGAGGTAGAGGTGAAGAAAGGCTTTTTCTCTACCTCTACCTGTGAGCGCAGCGAACGGATACCTCAACCTGCGACCGAAGGGAGCACCATGTACGGAAAAATCGAGAAGATTCACTTTGTCGGTATCGGCGGCATCGGCATGAGCGGCATCGCCGAGGTGCTGCTGAACCTGGGGTACAAGGTCTCCGGCTCGGACCTGCGCGCCTCGGACACCACCGAGCGCCTGGCCACGATCGGCGGAGAGATCTACATCGGCCACGCCCGCAACAACCTGACCAACGTGGACGTGGTGGTCACCTCCACGGCCGTGCGCGAGGACAACCCCGAGGTGCTGGAGGCGCGCGAACGATTGATCCCGGTCATCCCGCGGGCCGAGATGCTGGCCGAACTGATGCGCATGAAGTACGGCATCGCCATCGCCGGCACCCACGGCAAGACCACCACCACCTCGATGGTGGCCACCATCCTGACCCACGGCGGCATCGACCCGACCATCGTCATCGGCGGCAAGCTCAACACCCTGGGGACCAACGCCGTGCTGGGCCAGGGTAAGTTCCTGGTGGCCGAGGCCGACGAATCGGACGGTTCGTTCCTCAAGCTCTCACCCACCATCGCCGTGGTGACCAACATCGACGCCGATCACCTGGATTTCTACACCGGCGGGATCACCCAGATCAAGGCGACCTTCGTCGACTTCATCAACAAGATCCCCTTCTACGGCCTGGCTGTGCTCTGCCTGGAGGACGGCAACATCGCCGACGTCATCCCGCAGGTGAAGAAGCGCTTCGTCACCTACGGGCTCTCCTCCCAGGCCGACATCCGCGCCACCCACATAAAACTGGAAGGGGGCAGAACCTCCTTCGTGGCCCACTACAAGGGGTACCGCATGGGCGAGGTCTCCTTTGCCATGCCCGGCGCCCACAACGTGTTGAACGCCCTGGCCTGCATCGCCGTTGCCATGGAACTGGATGTCCCCTTCAACCTGATCCAGGAGGGCTTTGCCCGATTCGGCGGCGTGGGGCGGCGCTTCCAGGTGAAAGGGGAGGTGGGCGGCATCATGGTGGTGGACGACTACGGCCACCACCCGGCCGAGATCAGGGCCACGCTGGCGGCGGCCAAGAACGGCTGGCCCGAGCGGAGGCTGGTGGTCGCCTTCCAGCCGCACCGCTACACCCGCACCAGGGAACTGTTCGACGAGTTCGTCAAGTGCTTCTACGACGCCGACGTGCTGGTGCTGACCGACATCTACGCGGCCAGCGAGCAGCCGATCGAGGGGGTCTCGGCCGAGGCCCTGGCCAATGCCGTCAAGAAGCACGGCCAACGCGACGTGACCCACGTGGCCGACCGCGAGGCGCTCCCCGAGCACCTGGCCGGCATCGTCCAGGCGGGGGACATTGTCATGACGCTGGGGGCGGGCAACATCTGGCAGGCCGGGGAAGGTCTGCTTGTCAAATTGCAGGGGGTGTAGGGGCCCATGGCCGCCAGCCCCTGCGAAGATATCCGCCGCTTTTTCCGCGGCGAACTGAGGGAGAACGAGCCGCTCAGCCGTCACACCTCGCTCCGGGTGGGGGGTCCGGCCGACCTGTACGCCGTGCCGGAGGATGCGGACGATCTCCGGGAATTGGTCGCCTGGCTCGGATCGCGGGACATCCCCTGGCTGGCCATCGGCAAGGGGTACAACCTGCTGGTGCGGGACAGGGGGATACGGGGCGCCGTCATATCGCTGGGACGTCTCAACCGGATCGAGGATGCGGGTGAGGGGCGGATCAGGGCGGGCGCCGGAGCGGAAAACCTGGCGGTGGTGCGTTTCGCCCAGGAGCGGGGACTTGGCGGCATCGGCTTCATCTCCGGCATCCCCGGCACCGTCGGCGGTGCGCTCAGGATGAATGCCGGCGCATACGGCGAGGGAATACTGGAGCGAACGGAGTGCCTGACGCTGCTGCGTGGCGGCCGGATCTGCGAGTTCTGCGTGGACGAACTGGAGTTCGGCTACCGTCATCTGGCACTGGAACAGGGTGATATCGTCCTGGCGGCCGTTCTCGGGCTGGAGCCGCGCGACAGCCGGCAGACGGAGGAGGAGATCCGCAGGGACCTCGATCTGCGGCGCTCGAAGCACAATGTCGGTTTTCCCAGCGCCGGCTCCTTTTTCAAGAACCCGCCCGGCCGGGCGGCCTGGCGCCTGATCGACGCCGCCGGCATGCGCGGCGCCTGCGTGGGGGGCGCCCAGGTCTCCGAGGTGCACAGCAACTTCCTGGTGAACCGGGGCGGGGCGACCGCGCGGGATTTTCTGGGACTGGCGGCGCGGGTCAAACAGCGGGTGTTCGAGACATCCGGCGTTACGCTGGAGGAGGAAGTGCGGATCGTGGGAGAGGAATAAACCTTAAAGATTATTTGAAACGCAAAGACGCAAGGAAGCAAGGAATAGAGGAATACGTTAACCCAAAAACCATTACCTGTCAGGCGAGAAGCGAGCCTCATATAGTCAGTTGATTTCTTGGCGTCTTTGCGCCCTTGCGTTAAGGAACCGCTTTTTCAGGATGAATTGATAGAACGGTTAGAAAGGTATGTAGATGGCATCCATGAGGACAAAAAGGATCGGCGTGCTGATGGGGGGGCTCTCGGCGGAACGGGAGGTATCCCTGAAGAGCGGCGCTGCCGTGCAGCAGGCACTGCTGGACCAGGGGTATGAGGCGGTGGCCATCGACGTGGGGCGCGACCTGGCAGGGGTGCTGGTGAGCGAGCGGATCGAGGCGGCCTTCATCGCCCTGCACGGCCGCTACGGCGAGGACGGCTGCGTGCAGGGGCTGCTGGAGCTGATGCGGATACCCTACACCGGCTCGGGCGTGCTGGCCAGCGCCCTGGCCATGCACAAGCTCTACAGCAAGCAGGCCTTCGCCGCCGGCGGCATACTGACCGCGCCATTCCGCCCATTCCGGCGCGGGGAACAGGTTCGACTCGCCGGGCTCCCCTTCGGACTGCCGCTGGTGGTCAAGCCTGTCCAGGAGGGCTCCTCGGTGGGGGTCTCCATCGTCAAGGAGGAGAGCGAGCTGGCAACGGCGCTGGAGCTGGCCTTCCGCCACGACGACGAGATCCTGGTCGAGCAGTTCGTCAAGGGGCAGGAGGTGCAGGTCGGCATCCTGGACGACCTGCCCGTCGGCGCCATCGAGATCGTGCCCCTGAAGGAGTTTTACGACTACGAGGCCAAGTACACCGACGGCATGGCCGAACACATCTTCCCGGCCCGCCTGGAAGCGGCGCTCTACGAGAAGGCCCAGAGAATAGGCCTGGCGGCCCACCGCGCCCTGGGGTGTTCGGGCTACAGCCGGGTTGACCTGCTGGTGACCGCCGGCGGGGAGTGCTACGTGCTGGAGGTCAACACCCTGCCTGGGATGACGGCGCTCTCGCTGCTGCCGGAGATCGCGGCCAAGGGGGCCGGGCTCTCCTTCGAGGCGTTGGTGGAGCGGATCATCGAGTCGGCTGCGCTGAAAATTAACCTGTAAAAGGCAACAAATCGTATGCGGGACTTCGCCTCCAGATACCAGCAAAAGAAGGTGGCCCCCAACCGGGTCAAGGTTCAGCGCAAGCCGCTCGACCTGGGCAAATACCTGCGCCCGCTGGGAAGGATCTCTCTCGCCCTGGCGGGGGGTGCGCTGGCGTGCGGAGCGTTGTTCCTGGCCTGCCGCGCCATCGGCTCGGCAACCTTTTTCCGTCTCACCAACATCGAGGTGTCCAGCGCCAGGCACATGACCCGCGACGAGATCCTGGCCATCGCCGGCGTAGAGCCGGGAAGGGACCTGCTGCGGCTGAACCTGAAACGGATGGGTGAGCAGCTCACCCGCAACCCCTGGGTGGAGACGGTCCATATCCGCAGGTATTTCCCGGACGGGCTGTCCATCGACGTCACCGAGCGCGAGCCGCTGGCCGTGGTCAACATGGGCTTCATCTATTACCTGGACAAGAATGGGACCGTTTTCAAGGTGCTCAACAAAGGTGACCGCCTGGATTATCCGGTCATCACCGGCTTCAGCGAGGAGGATTTGAGCAGCGATCCGGCGGGCACGCGGAAGGCGCTCGGGACCGCCTGCGAACTGCTGAAGATTTTGCGCGAAAAAGGTGCATTTATCCTTGCAGATGTATCGGAGATTCATTACGATAAGGGCTACGGTTTTACCATGTTTACCGCTTCCGGAGCGCTCCCGGTGAAGATCGGTTCCGGCGACTTCGCCGCCAAACTGGAACGTTTCGCCCGCATCTACCGGGAACTCATGGCCCAGCGACCGGCACTCCAATACATAGACCTCGACTACAACGACAGAATCATCGTCAAAAGAACATAATTCATTAAATTTCGATTACAGGCAGGGGGGGGTGGCATGTCAGCAAGCAAAAAGGATAATCTGATCGTCGGTCTCGATATCGGCACCACCAAGATCTGCGCCATCGTCGGTAATGTCACCGAGGACGGCATCGATATCGTCGGCATCGGCACCAGCCCCTCAAGCGGTCTGCGTAAAGGGGTGGTGATCAACATCGAAAGCACGGTGGGCGCCATCCGCAAGGCCATCAGCGAGGCCGAATTGATGGCCGGCTGCGAGATCAAGTCTGTCTATGCGGGCATAGCCGGCGGCCACATCAAGGGGATCAACTCGCAAGGGGTGATCGCCATCAAGAACCGTGAGGTGGCACAGGAGGATGTGCGGCGGGTAATCGACGCCGCCAAGGCGATCGCCATCCCCATGGACCGCGAGGTAATCCACATCCTGCCGCAGGAATTCATCATCGATGAGCAGGACGGCATCCGCGAGCCGCTCGGCATGAGCGGCGTCCGGCTGGAGGCCAAGGTGCACATCGTCACCGGCGCCGTGGCCAGCGCGCAGAACATCGTCAAATCCTGCAATCGCGCCGGCCTGGACGTGGCCGACATCGTGCTGGAGCAACTGGCCTCCTCCGAGGCGGCGCTGTCGTCCGACGAGAAGGAGCTTGGGGTCTGCCTGGTGGATATCGGCGGCGGCACCACCGACATCGCCATCTTCTCCGAAGGGGCCATCAAATACACCTCGGTGCTCTCCCTGGGGGGCAACCATCTGACCAACGACATCGCTGTGGGCCTGCGCACCCCGATGGCCGAGGCGGAGAAGATTAAGCAGAAGTACGGCTGCTGCCTCTCCTCGCTGGTGGGCAAGGAGGACAAGATCGAGGTGCCCAGCGTGGGCGGCCGCAAGCCGCGCGAACTCTCGCGCAACGTGCTGTGCGAGATTCTCGGCCCCCGCGTGGAGGAGATCTTCACCCTGGTCAACCGCGAGATCGTCAAGTCCGGGCTGGAGGATGCCATCGCATCGGGTGTGGTCATCACCGGCGGCTCCAGTATCCTGGAGGGGATGCCGGAGTTGGCCGAGCAGATCTTCAACCTCCCGGTGCGGCGCGGCGTGCCCCAGCGCATCGGCGGCCTGACCGACGTGGTCAACTCGCCGGTCTACGCCACCGGCGTCGGCCTGATCGTCTACGGCAGCCGCAACTCGGGCGCACGGGAGTTTCCCACCACCAAATCTGAAGGCAAACTGTTCGGCTCGGTCTTCGGCCGTATGAAGAGCTGGTTCAGGGAGTTTTTCTAGCTGCCGCCATGGGCGCCAAGACCCCAACGAAGCGAATTTTCAGCTGTTTTAGTCTGATGTTTTTTTAATGTTTTTTCCTTTGATTCCTGGCAGAAATGCGGTTACATTTCAGGCTGAAATCGTGAAGCACTGCCAATGCCGAAAGGGGGAAACAGATGTTCGAATTCGACGAGTCCATTGAACAGAGCGCCGTAATCAAGGTGATCGGGGTAGGCGGCGGCGGCGGCAATGCCGTCAATACCATGATCGCCAGCACCATAGACAAGGTGGACTTCATCGTTGCCAACACCGACGCCCAGGCGCTGCGCACCTCCAAGGCTTCGGTCAAGATCCAGCTCGGGCGGCAGCTCACCAAGGGCCTCGGCGCCGGCTCCAAGCCTGAAGTGGGCAAGGACGCCGCACTGGAAGACCGTGAACATCTGATCGAATCGCTCAAGGGGGCGGACCTGATCTTCATCGCCGCCGGCATGGGGGGCGGCACCGGCACCGGCGCGGCGCCGGTCATCGCAGAAGCGGCCCGTGAGTCGGGCACCCTGACCGTAGGGGTCGTCACCAAGCCGTTCACCTACGAGGGGAAGGCCCGCGGCGAACTGGCGGAGCAGGGGATCAACGAGCTCAAGAGGCACGTGGATTCGCTGATCATCATCCCCAACGACCGCCTGATCAGCCTGGCCGGCAAGAACATGTCGCTCTTCGACGCCTTCAAGCCGTCCGACGACGTGCTGCGACAGGCCGTGCAGGGGATTGCCGAGCTGATCACATCCACCGGCCTGATGAACCTGGACTTCGCCGACGTGAAGACCGTGATGAGCGTACGGGGCATGGCCATGATGGGCATCGGCACCGGCAGCGGCGAGAACCGGGCCTCAGACGCGGTCAACGCCGCCATTTCCAGCCCGCTCCTGGAGGATAACGACATCTCCGGCGCCAAGGGGGTGCTGGTCAATATCACCGGTTCGGGCTCCATGACCATGGATGACTATAACACGGTCAACCGCGTGGTCCACGAGAAGGTCCACGAGGACGCCAGCATCAAGATCGGCGTCGTCAGGGACGACGGGCTCGGCGATACCATCAAAGTGACCGTCATCGCCACCGGCTTCGGCGACCGCTTCGATACCGACAAGGCCCGCGAGCTCCGCAGGAGTGCCCTGCCGCTGGCCGAGAAGCACGCCGCAAGCAAAAACGTGCTCGACATCCCCACCTTCAAACGTGACCGCCAGCAGGTGGAAAACGCCGCCCGCGTCAGACCGGTCGTCTCCTTCATCGAGGATGATGAGGACCAGTACGACATCCCAACCTTCCTGAGAAAGTCCGTGGACTGACCAGGACCGATTGCACTGGGGGGTGCGCCAGCCGCACCCCTCGTTTTTGCCCGGTTTCTCCGCTTTCCCCCTCCTGGAGAACCGGGCTTTTTTTTGCGCCTCAAAAGACCGCCAGCCGCGCCTTTCCGCATAAGGGTCCAGGGAGATATGCGGTTTGACATTCCCCAGCCGAAGAGTTATCTTATAGAAAAAGAGAGTACAGATTCTGGCGGTACCCCGGCAACGCGTGACGTGCAGTTACTTGCCTCATTCGCCTGAGCGTACCTACCTCTTCAAAAAGGTGAAACTCAGAGGGTTATTGCCACCGCGGTCCCGCAAGAAGCGCGGTGACAGTGCCGCTGCACTAACACCGGCGGATAGGGTGAAAGCGCCGTGAGGTGAAACCGCCAGAGCCAAAAAGCCCGGAGAAATCCTCCGGGCTTTTTCTATTCACGAGTTGTACTCCGGGCAGTACATCATCACCAGCCTGGCCCGGTTCTCCAGACAGGTGAGGCAAAGCTCGCCAGCGTCGCCCCAGACCTCGCCCGCCAGCCACTCCCCGGCCTCGGCGTATTCGGAACGTTCGCCGGCCTCGTCAAACTCCTTTGCACAGATAGAGCAACTTTTCACCCCTGTCCCTCCGCCTCCCCGGCAAAAGCCCGTTCATACTCCCTGCGCAGCGCCGGCGTTTCGTCCCCAGCGATGATGCCCCAGGGCAATAACTCGTCTTCGGGGATGTCGCGCTGGACCGCACTGTCGGTGTCGATCCCGCAGGCCCTGGCCGCCTTTCGCAGGTTGGCCCCCTCCGCCATCACCTCCAGCAGCCGGGAGAGGCGACGGTCGCCCCGGGAGAGGAGCGCCTGGAAATAGCAGTCGCGCAGACCCTCGACCTTGAGGCGGACATTGGCGACCCCGCGGAAGGCGGCCTCCAGGAGCCGCACCTTCTGCTCCAGCGAGGGGAGCGGCTCCATGCCGCACCACTGAAGCGGGGTCAGCGGCTTGGGGATGAAGGGGTTGACCGAGAGCACGATCTCACCCAACCTCCGGTTAACCCGCGCCCGCTCCACGACGCGCTCGCGGATCGCCATGACCAGCTGGATCAGTTCCTCCAGGTCCTCGGCGCTCTCGGTCGGCAAGCCGATGATGAAGTAGAGCCTGAGGTTGAGGATGTCGCGGGAGATGATCATCTCGCAGGCCTCCAGGATCTGCCCCTCGCTCAGGTTCTTGCGGACCAGGTCGCGCAGCCGCTGCGACCCCCCCTCAGGCGCAAGGGAGATGGTCTTGTGGCCGCTGGCAACCAGGGCGTCGAGCATCTCGCTGTCGAGCCGGTCAACGCGCAGGGACGACACCGATACCTTGGCCCCTCGCTCGACGATCAAACGGCACAGCCGCCCGATCTCGCGGTAGTCGGAGACCGCGGCCCCCACCAGTCCGATCTTGGCGCGATGGGCCAGCCCCTCGTCCAGCGCGGAGACGACATGCGCGAACGGCTGCTGGCGGAAGGGAGAGTAGATAAAGCCCGAGGTGCAGAAGCGGCAGCCGCGCGGGCAGCCGCGGCTGACCTCGATCAGGTACATGTCGCCGAACTCGGTGTTCGCCGTCAGTATCACCGACCTGGCCGGGGGGTGCTCGTCCGGATCGGCGCAGGCACGCACGATCCGCTCCGGCGCCCCCGCAAGCGCCTCGATCGCGGTCAGCCGCCCCCCTTCGTAGCGGGGCCGATAAAAGGCGGGGACGTAGATTCCGGGCAGGAGGGCCAGGGAGAGCAGCAGCTCCGGCCTGCCGTGGCCCGGCGCCAGCAGGGCATCCAGCAGGGAAGGGACGATCTCCTCCCCCTCGCCGATGCAGATGATGTCCAGGAAGTCGGCCACCGGCTCCGGGTTGATCATGAACGCCGCGCCGCCGGCCATGACCAGCGGTTGCGACCCGTCCCGTTCCGCGGCCATGATCGGGATGCGCGCCAGTTGGAGGATCAGCGGGATGTTGAGATAGTCCGGCTCGAAGGAGGTGGAAAAGGCGATGATGTCGAAATCGGCCAGCGGGCGCCCGCCTTCAAGCGAAGAGAGCGGCTGCCCTCCCCGCCGGTATTCGGCCAGATCCTCGCGCTCGGGGAGGAAGGCGCGCTCGCACTGCACGCCGGGCGCGGAGGCAAGCAGTGCGTAGACCGTCTGGAACCCGAGGCTGCTCATAGCGGTGGAATAACGGTTGGGATACACCAGGCAGACGCTCAGCCGGCCGCCCCTCCCCTGCCCTTGGGGGCAGAGGTTGGTCTCCGCGGCCAGCAGCGCGCGCTGTTTCTTGCGGATATCCCAACTCATAGGCTTATGGAAGGATCGGACATGGTCACGCTCGTCGATGGTTAAATAGGTACGACCGCATTTTACACGAATCTGCCGCCCCGGTCACAAACAAAAAAACGCCGCTTGAGGCGGCGCTTTTTACTATCGAGTACATACGGGCGATATTGTCTGATCAGGCCTTCTCCAGCTTGACGGCAACCGTCCCGAATGCATCCCTGGTCAGCAGGTTCACCTGGGCCTCGCGGAAGTGGGCCGGAACGAACAGCATCCCCGCCTGGAGCGCAGAGGAGATCCTGGCCGGGAGCATGATGCTGCCGAGCCGGGAGGAGATCCGCACGCTGTCGCCGGCGCCAAGCCCCAGCCTGATCGCATCGGCGCCGGATATCTCGGCGTAGGCCTCGCCGGCGACGGTCAGGTTGTTCTCCGACCAGGTGGAGTAGCTGCCGTTGTGGTGCAAGAGCGTCCCAACCTGGAGGATGAACGGATGAGCCGGGTCGGACGCCGCCGGGGTCGCGGGCGCGAGCGGCCTGAAGACAGCCTGGTGGTCGCAGGAGGCGATCCGGTTCTTGGCCCTCCCCATGCGGCAGCCATCGTGGTCGCAGACCTCGCCGTAGAGCCCGGAGAGCTGCGTGATCTCATGCTGCAGCGTCTCCTGCGACGCGGAGGCGATGCCCGTAACCGTTGCGACCAGTTCATGCAGCCCGGTCAGGATTTCGGCGTCCGTGCGCGCCTCGGCCACCGGCGCCACGGCGCGGGGGAAGCACTGCACCCGGTTGTCCACCGTGGTGAAGGAGCCGGCCTTCTCCGCAGCGGAGGCGGCGGGAAGCACGACATGGGCCAGGCGGGCGGTATCGGTGAGGAAGAGGTCCTGCACCACCAGCAGTTCCAACTGCTGCAGGGCCTTCAGCCAGCGGTTTCTGTCAGGCATGACGTGCAGGGGATCGCTCCCCAGCACGTACAGCGCCCTGATCTCGCCCTTTTCGATGGCTTCGATGATCCCGAACAGGTCCTTGCCCGGCTTCTCGGGGAGTTCGGTCTTCCAGGCAGCGGCGAATTTCGCACCGGCATGGCCGTAGCTGTGATAGCCGGGGAGATACTCGGGGCAGACCCCCATGTCGAGCATCCCCTGGGTGTTGTTCTTCTCGTCGAGAGGGTAGATGCCGGCGCCGCCGGCAGCCACCGCGCCAGTCAGGAGCGCCAGGTCGACCACGCCGGTCACGGCGTTGCGCATGTCGCCGGAGCGCATGACACCTGCTCCGTAGATCACGGCCGTGCGGCCGTTGCTCGCGATCAGGCGGGCCGCCTCGCGCAGCTCCGTCTCGCCGATGCCGGACAGCTCGGCGATGCGCTCGAAGGAGATGGCGTCCAGCGACGCCCTGAGCGTGGCCAGATCACGGGTATTCCCCTCGACAAACGCCCTCTCTTCGAGTCCCTCGGCCAGGATCGCCTTGTTGAGGCCGGCGGCGAGCCAGGCCTCGCTTCCCGGGCGGTATTGCAGAAAGGCGTTGGCGTATTTGTTCATCGAATTGGCGCGGCTGTTGGCCAGCACCAGCTTGGCGTTGTTCTTGGTACAGGCGTGGATCACGCGGTAGGCGAAGCCGGCCGACTCCCCCTTGAGGTCGGCGCCGATCAGGAGCACGGCGCCGGCCTGCTCGATGGCGTCCATGGCCTGGCTGCCGCCGCTGAAGCCGAGCATCTCGTGCTGGATGACCTGGGCCGGGAGATAGCCGAGGCGCGCCTCGGAATCGATGTTGTTGCTGCCGAGCGCCCCGCGCATGAACCTCTGGAAGAGGTAGCTCTCCTCGTTGGTCACGCGCGGCGAACCGATGCCTGCCACGGCTGCGCCGCCGTTGTCGGCGATGATCCCCTTCAGCCTCGCGGCTACCGTGCCCAGGGCCTGGTCCCAGTCGCTATTCTGCTGGCTGCCGCCGGCATCCCTGACCAGCGGCGTGGTCAGCCTGCCGGGGGAGTTGAAGGCGGAATAGCCGAAGCGGCCGTTGATGCAGAGATTGCCGCGGTTGTAACCGTCGTCCGAGCTGGTAACCCGCTCGACCCGTCCGTTGCGGGAGTGGTACTCGATCTGGCAGCCGGAGGAGCAGAAGCCGCAGATGCTCGGGGTGACGTCAAAGGTCCAGGGGCGGCCGCGGAATTTGAACGGCTTGCTGAGCAGCGTGCCGGTGGGACAGGCATTGACGCAGTTGCCGCAGAAGTCGCAGTCGAGCGGCTTTTCATCCGGCGTATCGATGACGGAGCGCTCGCCGCGGCTCTTGACCTCGATGGCGTCGGCCCCCACGATCTCGTGGCAGACCTTGGTGCACTTCTCGCACAGGATGCAACGGGTGGTGCAGTTCTCGATCAACGGCCAGTCGTAGCGGATCGGCGTGGGTTCGTTGACTGCGCCGTAGTCGTTCCTGTCCACATGCAACCCGTAGCAGGCGTCCTGCAGGTCGCACTCGCCGCCGGCATCGCAGACCGGGCAGTCCAGGGGGTGGTTGACCAGCATCAGCGCCAGGGTCTTCCGGCGGACCTCGTCCAGCCGGGGCGATGCGGTGGTGACGCTGATCCCCTCCTTGACCGGCGTGTTGCAGGCGGTCATGGGGCGTTCCACCCCTTCCACCTCGACCACGCAGATGCGGCAGTCGCCGGTGGTCGAGACCTTCTTCAGCCAGCAGAGCGTCGGGATCCTGATCCCCAGTTCCGCTGCGGCTTCCAGGATGGTGGCCCCGGTTTGGACCGTTACCTGCCGGCCGTCTATGGTCAATGTTGCCGTCTTTTTCTCGCAGGACTCTGTGTGTGCCATGCCTTCATATCTCCATCCATCTTATTTAATTTAACGTTTATACGGGAGCGAGGAGTTTTTCGTCCTGAGTTCGGCTTTCAAGGAATGGCGCGGAGGCGTACCGCAGGGTACGCCGCACAAGGCATTCCGCTGAAAGGCGGGCTCAGGGCGGAAAAGGACCGCTCCCTACACCGCCACCATGGCCATCCTGTAACAGCGCAGACACCTGTCCGCCTCGGCCTGGGCCGTGCTGTCGCTGAAACCCAGCTCCACCTCGCGGTAGTTCTTCAGGCTGGCCCGTTCGCGGCCATGGACCTCTTTCTGGTTGGCGCGGCCGGCTGAATCGAGCCAGGCTACCTGCTCGTTCTTGTCGTACACCCCCAGGTAGGTCAGGAGGTCCTCGAAGATGTCCTCCTCGCTTAGATAGGCCTTGCCTTCCTCCAGCCAGCGCTGGACGACCCTGGCCGCGCGGTGGGCGTTGCCCACGCAGGCCACCACGGTCAGCGGACCGATCTCGGCGTCGCCGCCGGCGAAGACGCCGTCGCAGTCGGTGATCAGGGTGCGGGAAAGCGGGTTGCCCATGCTGTCGTTCAGGCTCTTCCCTGCTGCGTCTTTGAGCGGCAGGTACTTGGTGACCACCGTGTTCCACTTGGTGATGTCGATCCCCATGTCGGGGGGGATGAAGCCTAGGTCGGGGTCCTGGCCGATGGCCGGGATGACCGTGTCACACTCGACGATGAACTCGCTGCCGGCCACCGGTTCGGGGCGGCGGCGGCCGGATGCGTCCGGTTCGCCCATCGCCATCCTGACGCATTCGACACCGGTGACCTGCTCATTGTCGTCCACTACGATCCGGGTGGGGAGCACCTGGAACTCGAACCGGACCCCCTCCTCGTCCGCGCCGTCAACCTCCCACGAGTCGGCCGGCATCTCCTTGCGGGAGCGGCGGTAGAGCAGGATCGATTCCTCGGCCCCCTCGCGCAGGGCGACGCGGACGCAGTCGATGGCGGTATTGCCCCCGCCGACCACGCAGACCTTCTTCCCCATGCCGGTCGGTTTGCCCATGTAGGCCTCGCGCAGGAAGTCGATGCCGCCGGTCAGGAACCCCTTGTACCCCTTGTCCTCCCCCTCGACCCCCATCGGTTTGGAGCGGTGCGCACCGGGGGCGACGAACACGGCGTCGTGCCTCTGCTTCAACTCCGGCAGAGTGACGTCCTTGCCGATGCGGCAGTTGTAGACGATCTCCACCCCCATGGACTGGATGATGTCGATGTCCCGCTGCAGCAGGTGGCGCGGCATGCGGTAGGCCGGGATGCCGACCGCGATCATGCCGCCGCCGAACCCTTCCGGCAACGCCTCGTAGATGGTGCAGGGGTACCCTTCCAGCGCCAGGTAGTAGGCGGCGGCCAGGCCGGCCGGACCGGCGCCGACGATGCCGACCGTCTTCCCCTTTTTCGGCTTGGGCTGCATGGGTGGTGTGAAATTGTGCTGCCACTCGTAGTCCGAGGCGGAGCGCTTGAGCACCATGATGTTGATGGCCTCGTCGACGTTCTTGCGGCGGCAGGCGGACTCGCAGGGGTGCGGGCAGACCCGGCCGCAGACCGACGGCAGCGGCATGTTGTCGCGGACGGCCGCCAGCGACTCGCCGAACTGGTAGTTCTTGATCGCCTCGATGTAGTGGGGGATGTCGATGTGGGCCGGACAGCGGTCCATGCAGGGGGCGGTGTACTTGTGGATGTACTTGTCGGCGCTCTTGGGAGCGCGGCGGTCGTTCAAACGGGCGACGAAGTCGGCGCGGTAGTGCCGCACCGCGTCGAAGACCGGCACCGTGGCGCTCTGGCAGAGGGTGCACTTGCAGTTTTTCAGCAGCTCCGTCAGGTCGCCGACCGTGTCCAGGGCTGCCTCGCTGGCGGTGCCGGCCAGCACACCCTGGAAGAGGTCCATCAGCACCTTGGTCCCCTTCTTGCCGGGCGTGCACCTGCCGCAACAGTACAGGGTCTGGACGCGCCGCATGTACTCGGCGGTCATGGCCGGCACATCGACATCCCTGTCGAAGAGGATGAGGCCGTCCCACCCCATGAAGGCGCGCAGCGGCCGCTCACCGTCAAAGGCGACCGGCAGTTTGAAGCTGACCGCCTGCGGCTCGCCGGAAACGTTTCTGTTGTCTACTACATCCCTGCCCCACGTGGAAAAGACTACCTGTGCCACACGAACCTCCGAAAACCGGACCCCCTGCCATGCGGGGTTAAGTGTCTGCAATCATTGTAAAAAATATATCCGGAAAATTGTATACAGTATGCATGATTAGCATAATAACACCCCAGAAATCAAGGGAAAAAATATCCCGGAATCTCACCCTGATTTCAAGCTGATTTCAACTTTACGGATTCTATGGTATCTATGGGACAGGACAATTTCTATCCGGTGAACGAAGAGGAGAATTAATGCCATGAAAAATCTTGACGGGGCATTCAGGTCACTGTTCGAGACCAATATGGGGATCCGGGCGGGTGAGCGCGTCCTGGTTTTCAGCGACACCATCCGTCCGGACGAGGACGCGTCCGGCGCAGAGCGGGAACGGCGCGTGCTGCTTAACGCAACCGCCCGCCAGGCCGCCGGGTATTCCGCCAGGACCTACCATAGCGGCACTTTCGTGGAGTTCCCGGCAACCCCGGCCTCGGGGGCCGAGCCACCGCGGGAACTCTGGCTGGCCACCTTCGGCGCCCGGACGGTGGCGGCCCTGGAGGAGGCCGGCATCCTGGCGCGACTGCTGGAGAAGAGCGCCTCCCCCGAAGAGGTCGCCGCTGCAACCGAGATCGTGCTGGCCGGCAAGGATGCGGTGCCCGAGGTGATCATCGCCCTCTCCAACAACTCCACCAGCCACACCCGCTACCGCGCGCTGACCTGCGCAGGCGGCGCGCGTTTCGCCTCTCTTCCGCACTTCGACCCGGAGATGTTCCACAGCTCCATGGACGTGGACTGGGACGCCCTGGCGGCGCGGACGGCACGGCTGGTGGAGGCGGTCAACCGCGCCGAGTGGCTCCGCGTCACCTGCCCCAACGGCACCGACATGCGGATCTGCAAGATCGGGCGCCGGGCCGGAGGGGACGACGGCCTGCTGACGGAGCCGGGCAGCTTCGGCAACCTCCCGGCCGGCGAGGCCTACCTGGCCCCGCTGGAGGGGCAGAGCCACGGGGTGATGGTGATCGAGTGGGCGCCGACCCGCAGGCTGGCCGAACCGCTCAGGCTGATCGTGGAGAAGGGGGAGGTCGTAGCCATCGAGGGAAACGACCCCCAGCGGGCCAGGCTGGAGGCCAAGTTCGCCGAGAACGCCAACTGCCGCAACATCGCCGAGCTGGGGATCGGCACCAACGAGAAGGCCAGCCGCCCCGACAACGTGCTGGAGGCGGAGAAGATCATGGGGACGATCCACATCGCCCTGGGGGACAACTCCGGCTTCGGCGGCCAGGTAAGCGCGCCGTTCCACGAGGACTACGTCTTCTACCACCCGACCGTGACCGCCATTCTGGGGAACGGGAGCGAGCGGGTGATCATCGATGACGGGAGACTGCTGATATGAACGACACCCTCACCCTCGGCTTCTCCCCCTGCCCCAACGACACCTTCATGTTCTACCCCCTGGTCCACGGCCTGGTGGATACCGGCGGACTTGCCTACAAGGAGCGGCTGGAGGACGTGGAGACCCTGAACCTGCTGGCTCTCAAGGGGGAACTGGACGTCAGCAAGGTCTCCTATGCGGCCCTTGGGCACATCCGCGACGAGTACGCCCTGCTGCGCGCCGGAAGCGCCCTGGGGCGCGGCTGCGGCCCGCTCTTGGTGGCGAAGGACAACATCGACCCGCGGGAGTTGGCCGGCGGGACCATCGCCGTGCCGGGGCGCTACACCACCGCCCTGCTGCTCCTGCGGCTGTTCGACCCCACTCTGGCGAACTTCCTGGTTATGCCCTTCAACGAGATCATGGACGCGGTCCTGAGCGGGGACGCCGACGCCGGGCTGATCATCCACGAATCACGCTTCACCTACCAGGGTTTCGGCCTGCACAAGCTCATCGACCTGGGGGAGTGGTGGGAGGGGAAGACCGGCCTGCCGATCCCACTGGGGGGGATAGTTGCCAGGCGTTCCCTGGGGAGTGAGACCATCGCCGCCGTCGAACGGGCCTTGCGCGACGGCGTGGCATATGCCCGCACCCATCCGGACGAGGCCGCCAGCTACATCTGCGACCGACCTGGGGGATGAGGGGTCAAGCGCTATACCATGTCTGCTGGAGCGGGCCGAGCGGGCCGGGATCGTGCCGGCTTCCGATGTCCCGCTGTTCATGTAGTTAAGCGACCAGACCGAGGTTTCAGAAACCACGGTCTGCCGTATTCAAGGCAGTACCCGCATCAACAGGTCCAGCAGCGGCGCGGGATATACCCCCAGAAAGAGCGTGGCGGCCATGGGAACGGCCAGGGCGATGATCTCCGAAATCAGCAACGGACGGGCGTTTGTCACCTCCCCCTCGGCCGGCCGCATGTAGAGCGCTACCACCACCTTCAGGTAGAAAAAGACCGAGACCAGCGCCGTCAGGATGCCGGCCACCGCCAGCGTTGTCTCCCCCCCCCGCAGCGCCGCCGCAAAGACCGCGAACTTGCCCATGAAACCGGCCGCAGGGGGTATCCCGGCCAGCGAGAAGAGACCAACCGCCAGGGCCGCCCCGGCAAGCGGGTTGGCATATCCCCTCCCCCGGTACTCCTCGATCCCGTCCCGCTCGACCTCGTCCGAAAGAACCGCCACAGCACCGAAGGTGGCCAGACCGGCCGCCGCATAGACCACGACGTAGAAGGCCGCGGCCCGCGCCCCGCCGTACGGGGCAACCACCAGGGCCAGTGCCGCATAGCCCATCTGGGCCACGGACGACCAGGCCAGCATGCGCTTGATGCTCCCCTGCACCAGCGCCGCCAGGTTGCCGCTGACCATGGTGAGGAGCGCCAGCCACCAGAGGATGGCGTGGCTCCCCTGCCAGCCGGCCAGAAGCGGCAGCAGAAGCAGCAGGGCCGCCAGCGAGGCCCCCTTGGAGGCGGTGGAGAGGAGGGCCGTCACCGGCGCGGGGGCGCCTTGGTAGACGTCCGCCGTCCAGAGATGGGCCGGTACGAGGGAGAGCTTAAAGGCCAGGCCCAGCAGGATCAGGCAAACACCAACCAGGAACAGCGGCTCTAAGGCCGGGCCGCCCGGCTGCGGGACGAGCTCGGCCAGCCTCAGGGTCCCGCGGTCGGCATAGAGCAGGGCGATCCCCATGGCCAGGATGGCCGCAGAGAGCGTACCGTTGAGCAGGTACTTCAGCCCCGCCTCCCCTCCCCGCGCCGAGTTGCGCTCGATGGCCACCAGGATGTAGAAGGCGAAGGTGAACGACTCCAGGGCGAGAAACAGCATCAGCAGGTCCGTTGCGGCGCAGGCCGCCCCCATCGCGGCCAGGGCGAAGAGCAGCGTGGCCGGGAACTCCTCCCCGACGATGCCCCGCCTGCGGTTGTAAGCGGCCGACAGCAGGAGGGCCACGATCCCGGCGAGGTCGAGGAAAACGGCGAAGAAGCGGGCGAAGGGGGTCATGGCCAGGCCCGGCAGCGTGGCCTCCGCCGGCACGGCAACCGTCCAGAAAAGGGCGCCGGCCACGAAGGCAATGGCCGCTTCGTACAGGTAATAGCCCGGCCGGATCGCCCCGGCCAGCAGCACCAGCACGCTGCCGCCGGCCAGGATCATCAGGGGCATGAGCGCCATCATGTCGCCGGACGTCATGGCACCCCCCCGCTCAGAAGCTGCACCGGAGCATGGATCAGGTCCAATAGCGGGCCGGGGTGGACACCCATCCAGACGACCAGCAGCGCCACCGCGGCCAACAGGCTGAGCTCGCGCAGGTCGAGATCAACCAGCGACAGCGGCTGCCTATCCTCCTGGAAACAGACCTCCTGCACCAGCCTGACCATGTAGATCAGGGTCAGGACGATGCCGAGGAATGCCAGCCCTGCCACCAGCGGCGCCTTTTTCATGGTCCCGGCCAGAACGAGGAACTCCCCCACGAAGTTGTTCAGCCCCGGCAGCCCCACCGAGGCCAGGGAGAAGAAGAGGAAGAAAAAGGACCAGAGCGGGACCTTTCCCCACAGGCCGCCGAAGGAGGCGATCTCGCGGGTATGGGCGCGCTCGTCCAGCATCCCCACCATGGCGAACAGAGCGCCGGTGGTCACCCCGTGGTTGGCCATCTGGATGATGGAACCGGTGAGCGCAACCGGCTGCCAGGCGGCGATGCCGATGGCCACGTACCCCATGTGGCCGATGCTGGAGTAGGCGATCAGCCGTTTCATGTCCTCCTGGGCAAAGGCCACCAGCGAGGCGTAGCCGATGCCGATCAGCGCCAGGGTGTAGAAGAGCGGCGTCAACTGCTGGGCCGCCTCGGGAAAAAGCGGGTAGCCGAAGCGGATCAACCCGTAGCTGCCGGTCTTGAGCAGGAGCCCCGCCAGTATGACGCTCCCCGCCGTGGGGGCGTCGGTGTGGGCGTCGGGGAGCCAGGTGTGCAGGGGGAAGAGCGGGAACTTGATGGCAAAGGCCAGGAAGAAGGCGGCGAACAGCCAGAGCTGCGTCCCTGCCGGAAGCCGGGTCTTCAGCAGCTCGTGCAGGGCAAAGGTGGCGATACCCGTCTGCTGGGCGTAGATCAGGTGCAGGGCGATGATCGCCAAAAGCATCAGGAGCGAGCCTGCCATGGTGAAGAGGAAGAACTTGATCGTCGAGTAGATGCGCCGGCCATGCCCCCAGACCCCGATCAGGAAGAACATCGGGATCAGCATCACCTCCCAGAAGAGGTAGAACAGGGCCAGGTCCAGGGCCAGGAAGACCCCCATGATGCCGCTCTCCATGGCCAAAAGCAGCGCCAGGAACAGCCCGACCCGCTTCCCGACGGCGCGCCAGGAGACCGCCAGGGCCACGCAGAAGGAGAAGGCGGTCAGCATGACCATCAGGAGCGAGATGCCGTCCAGCCCCAGGGTGTAGCGGATACCGAAGGCCTCGATCCAGGGGAGGTCCTCCAACAGGAAGAATCCGGGCAGTCCGGTTTGAGCCACCGCCAGCCCCCGCCATGATGAGTACAGCCATCCCGTCAGGGCCAGTTCCAGCAGCGCCACGCCCAGGGCGATGGGGCGCGCCGCGGCCGGATGCCGCCAGGCAGGCAGGAGCAGCAGGCAGCCCGCCAGGGGGAGGAAGACCATGATGGTCAGTATCGGATAATTTCCAAGCACAATGACCCTCAACCTTGAAAAAGCAGTTCATTAACGCAAAGACGCAAAGTTCGCAAAGAAACCAATCGGTTAAAATATATCTGGTTATCACCCAGCAGGTGAACATGGTTTCTGAATTATCTTGGTGTCTTTCTTGGCGTTCCTTGCGTCTTTGCGTTTCAAATGCCGTTTTTGGTTCAAATCAGCCCGTAATCAGCCAGGCTACATACGCCAGCAGTACGCACACACCGCCGGCCAGGCCGAACAGCGAGGTGGCCACCCGACCGCTGCTCCAGGCGGCGGGGAGCCGGCCCAGGCGGGCCGTCAGACGGGCCAGGCCATCCAGGGCACCGTCGATGCCGGCCTCGTCCACCCCTTTCCAGCAGAGGCGGGCTATCCGCTCGAAGGGGCGGATGAACAGCAGGCGGTAGAGATCATCCAGGCGCCAGCCGTTCAGCAGGAAGTCCGAGAGCTTTGATCCGGCCTCCTCCGCGGCCAGTACCGCGGCCCGGCGCGACCCCGCGTAACGTGACCTGGCCAGCCCCAGGCCGGCCAGGCTGACCGTGGCGGCGACGAGTTGGAGGATCATCTCGGTGCCGTGAGAGAGCGGTTCCGGGCGCATCAGGCCCGGCATGTCGCCGAGGAAACCGTCCAGCAGCCCGTGAACGCCCAGGTAGGATGGCAGGTTGAGGATACCCCCCAACAGGCCGAGGAGCGCCAGCGGCCAGAGGGTGACGGTCATGACCGATGGCAGGGCGGAATGGATTCCCTCCCCTTCACGGGGAGGGTCAGGGTGGGGATGGGGTAAGTTCTCCTCCCCATGAAACACCACCAACAGCATGCGGAAGGTGTAGAAGGCCGTCAGCAGCGCCGTCAGCAGGCCGAGGGCGAACAGGCCGGCGTAGAGCGGGCCGCCGCGCTCGAACACCGCCCCCAGGATGGCGTCCTTGCTGAAGAAGCCGCCGGTCAAGGGGAAACCTGCCAGGCAGAGCGCCCCCGCCAGGAACGGCCAGTAGACCGCCGGCAGGCGCTCTTTAAGCCCACCCATGCGAAAGATGTCCTGCTGGTGGTGCAGGGCGGTGATCACGCACCCGGCAGCGAGGAACAGCAGCGCCTTGAAGAAGGCGTGGGTCAACAGGTGAAACGTGGCGGCGGTCAGCGCGCCCACCCCGACCCCCAGCACCATGTAGCCGATCTGGCTGATGGTGGAGTAGGCCAGGATGCGTTTCAGGTCACGTTGGCGGCAGGCGCTAGCTGCGGCGTAAAAGGCGGTGACCCCGCCGGTCAGGGCGATTGCCGCGCGGACGGCCTCGGAGCCGCCGATCAGCGGGAACATGCGGGCCAGGAGATACACCCCGGCGGTGACCATGGTGGCGGCGTGGATCTGGGCAGAGACCGGGGTGGGACCGGCCATGGCGTCCGGCAGCCAGACCGAGAGCGGCAGTTGCGCCGACTTGCCGGCCGCGCCGATCAGCAGCAGGATACCCAGGGCGGTGACGATACCGGCCGGGATGAGCGAGCCCATGGCGTTCAACTGGGTGATGGAGACACTGCCCGAGATCTGGAACATCCAGACGATGGCGATACCGAAGGCGGTGTCGCCGACGCGGGTGACGATGAAGGCCTTGCGCCCGGCAGTGGCGTTCTTTTCCTCGCGATACCAGAAACCGATCAGGGCGTAGGAGCAAAAACCGACCCCCTCCCACCCCAGGTACAACAGCGGCAGGTTCCCGGCCAGCACCAGCACCAGCATGGCGAAGACGAAGATGTTCAGGAGGGCGAAGTAGCGGGCGAAGTCAGGCTCCTCCCGCATGTAGCCGACCGAGTAGAGGTGGATCAGGCCGCAGACGAAGGTGATCATCAGGGTCAGGCCCAGGGAGAGCTGGTCAAGGTAGATGGCGATCGGCGCCTGGAGGTCGAAGGCGGCCAGCCAGGAGCCGTACTCGATCTTTGTTGGTCCGGTGAACTGGAGTAAGACCAGAACGGCGCAGACAAAGGCGCCCCAGATCACCCCGCAGGCGATGGCCTCGCCCAGACGGCGCGGCAGCATACGGCCGAGCAGGGCGTTGAAGAGGCCGCCCAAGAGGGGGAGCAGGAGTATGAGGGCGAGGTAGAGTTTCACCCCTTCATCTCACTGAATACGTCGGTATCCACGGTCCGCTTGCGGCGGTGCAGGTAGACCACCATGGCCAGGGCCAGCGAGACCTCG
Organism: Deltaproteobacteria bacterium; assembly: GCA_016182975.1. GTDB lineage: Bacteria > Desulfobacterota > Desulfuromonadia > Geobacterales > Pseudopelobacteraceae > JACPFJ01. The sequence goes on along the minus strand of JACPFJ010000016.1, from coordinate 66,872 downwards.
CTGGAGGTGAGGGCCATGATGAAGATGGCGAAGAGCTGCCCGTCCGCGTTGCCCCAGCGGGCCGAGCCCCCCACGAAGACCAGCATCACGGCATTGAGCATGACCTCGATGCAGACCAGCATCATGATCAGGTTGGCGCGCCAGGCCAGAAGCCCCCCCATACCCAGGAAGAAGAGCAGCCCGGCCAGGATGAGGATATGTTCCAGTGGAACGATCATTTCGAGTTGCCCTTCTTTGGCTGTTTGCCCAGATAGAGCGCACCAACTAATGCAAAGAGGAGTTGCAGCGAGATCAACTCCACCGCCAGGCCGTGCTCCTGGAACAGGCGGCGGGCCACCTCGCGGATCGCAAGCCCCGGCGGCGCGCTGAATGGGGAAGCCGCATGGCGGGAGACGATCACCGCCGCCAGTGAGGCGATGCTCACGGCCGAGAGCAGGAGCGCCGGCAGCCACTCCCGCCAGTGGGGGGAGAGCCCCTGTTCGGGATGCCCCAGGTCGAGCATCATGATCACGAACAGGAACAGCACCATGATCGCCCCGGCGTAGAGAATCACCTCGAAGGCCGCCACCAGCGGCGCCGCCAGCAGATAGAAGATCACCGCCATGGAGAAGAGCGAGGTGACCAGGTAGAGGATGGCGTGCACCGGATGCTTCTCGCCGATGGCCAGGATGGTGGCGATCACGGCCACGGCGGCCAGTATGTAGAAGATGGTCTGTTCCATGTATCTCCGTGTAGGGGCGCGGCCTTGGCCCGCCCTTGTTGCCATATCCATAATTGAAGCACTTTTCACAACAGGCAAAGGCGGGCGACCCAAGGGTACGCCCCTACGGATTATTACGGCATCAACGAGCGCACATCCACCGGCGGCGTCTCCTCCAGCCCCTCGCCTCTCGGCTGGGTCACGTCGATGCCGGCGTGGCGGTAGAAGTTGTAGGAACTATCCTTGCCGCAGCCGTCGATCAGGAGGTCCTCCTTCTCGTAGACCAGCTCCATGATGTCGCGCTTGCAGATCTCGTAGTCGGGCGTCATCTGTATCGCCAGCGTCGGGCACGCCTCGGCGCACAGGCCGCAGAAGATGCAGCGCGAGAAGTTGATCCTGAACCAGGCGGCGTAGCGCCGGCCATCGGCCTGCTCGGCGGCCTCCATGGAGAGGCAGTCCACCGGACAGGCCGCCGAGCAGAGGTAGCAGGCCACGCAACGCTCGCCGCCGTCCGGGTCGCGGGTCAGCACGATGCGCGCCCGGAAGCGCGGATACGGCACGCGCTTCTCCTCCGGGTACTGGATCGTCACCGGGCGGCGCAGCATGTGGCGCAGCGTCACGCCGAATCCGCCGGCAATGGCCTTTATATCGTCTGCAATGGACATCGGGTCAAATCCCTTGAAACGTAGAGACGCCCCGTTGGGGCGTCTCGTATTGGTATGGCGGAATTATATCAGGCCTTCCGTGTTGTGCACGTATATCAGGCCGTTCCGTGCTTGGCGCGTTCGGCCTTTTTCAGCAGGGCCGATGCCAGGGGGTGGTCGTTGTTCTCGGCATAGCGGATGGCCGTGTTGCCGGACATGGTCTTGAGAGTCGGGTTGGCGCCCCCCTCAAGCAGGGCCTGAACGGTCAGGTTGCAGCCGTAGATGGCGGCCAGCATCAGGGGGGTATGCCCCTCGCGGTCACGGGCATCGACCTCGGCCCCCTTCTCGATCAGCATCCGGACGATCTCGGTGTGGCCGTTGGCGGCGGCGTAGTGGAGCGCGGTCTTGCCTTTGTCGCTGCTGGCGGTGATGTCGGCCCCCCGGCGCAGCAGGTCCTGAACAAAGTCCTTCTGTCCCTCCCGGGATGCCATGATCAGGGGGGTGTGGCCGTTGCGGTCCTTGGCGTTCACGTTTTCCATGTTCGACTCCTCCGTGGTGTATGAGATTCGGACTGCGCTGTCCGTGATGTCACGATGTCAGTGCCAGCCACCAGCCGGTGACCAGGATATTCAGCAGCGCCAGCGGCGTCAGCACCTTCCACCCCAGGTGCATGAGCTGGTCGTAGCGCAGGCGGGGCAGGGTCCCGCGCGTCCAGATGAAGAAAAAGGCGAAGGCCAGCGTCTTGAGGGTGAACCAGACCAGCGGCGGCAGGAACGGCCCGTGCCAGCCGCCCAGAAAGAACGTCGCCGCCAGCCCCCCCAGCACGATGATGTTGATGTACTCCCCCACGAAGAACAGGCCGAAGCGCATGCCCGAGTACTCGGTGTGGAAGCCGGCCACCAGCTCCCCCTCGGCCTCGGGGATATCGAAGGGGATGCGCTTGCACTCGGCGGTGATGCTGATCAGGAAGATGATGAAGGCCAGCGGCTGGTAGACGATGAACGGGATGGCGCGTTGGGCGTCGACGATTGCGGTCAGGCTGAAGGAACGGGCCAGCATGACCACCGGCACCAGGGAGAGCCCCATGGAGAGCTCGTAGGAGATCAACTGGGCCAGGCCGCGGATACCCCCCAGAAGGGAATACTTGGAGTTGGAGGCCCAGCCGCCGATGGCCACGCCGTAGACGGCGATGGAGGAGAGCGCCAGGAAGAACAGGAGCCCCACATTCAGGTCAACGATGAGCAGCGGAACCTCGTGACCGGCGATGGTCACAGGCGCGCCGAAGGGGATCACGGCGAAGGTCAGGATGGCGGGGACGGCGGCCATGGCAGGGGCCAGCAGGAACAGCCACCTGTCGGCGGCGGCCGGGATGAAATCCTCTTTGGTCAGGAGCTTGATCAGGTCCGCCAACGGTTGCAGCAGGCCAGCCGGGCCGACACGGTTGGGTCCCCTGCGGTCCTGGATTCGGGCCAGGAGCCTCCGCTCGGCAAACACCAGGTAGGCGGCCAGAGTCAGGATGACGAAGAACACCATCCCCAGCTTTGCCGCGAACAGCGCTATGTCCACCACGGGAGATGCCGTCATCGGTACCTGTCGGAAGAGGTGAGAGGGACTCGAAACTGACTGCTTTCATATATCACAGAAATGTGACGAACGCCACCGACTAATTGTGCCATGCCGGGGGTAAAAGTGAAGCGTAAAAATAAGCGCTTGTATCGCTGGATGACGGCGCACTATAATGCCGCCTTACGGAGGTTGGATATGGAGGTCAAGCAGGCCGAATTTATCAAGAGCGCGGCAAAGCCGAAGGATTACCCCCCCGCGGAGTTGCCGGAGGTGGCCTTTGTCGGGCGCTCCAACGTCGGAAAATCATCGCTGATCAACGTGCTCGCCAATCGCAAGGGGCTCGTCCGCACCAGTTCGACCCCCGGCAGGACGCAGTTGATCAACTTCTTCAACATCAACGGCATGCTCACCCTGGTGGACCTCCCCGGCTACGGCTACGCCAAGGCGCCGCCCGATGTGCGCAAGCAGTGGCGGCCGATGATCGAGACCTATCTGGCCGGGCGCGACAACCTGAAGGCGGTGGTGCTGATCCTCGACATCCGCAGGACACCCTCGGACGGAGACCTGGAGATGCTGGCCTGGCTGGCCTCGTACGGCATCCCGCCGATCATCGTCCTGACCAAGTGCGACAAGCTCTCCAAGAACGAGCGGGCCAAGCAGGCGGCGCTGATCGCGGCTGCCATCGGGCGTGAAATCGGCGGACTGCTGCCGTTCTCGGCCCTTTCAAAAGATGGGCGCGACGGGATCTGGCAGGAGATCGAGCGGCTGGCGGGGATCAGTGCCTGATCGAGAAATCAGTGAACTCGCCGGCATACGGTTCCTCGCGGACATCCACCCGCTCCACCCGCGCGGCCGGCGGCCCCTGACGGCACCAGTCGACCAGGGCATCGACCGCTGACACGTCACCCTCGAACACGCCTTCGACCGAGCCGTCCGGCAGGTTCCTGACCCAGCCGGCAACACCGAGAGCCATGGCGCGACGGCTCGTGTAGTGGCGAAACGAAACCCCCTGCACGCGGCCGTGGACCATGACGTACACCCTTGTTTTCATGAATACGATCCTCCTGAAGCCGGCCTCCGGCACAAAATTTACAGGACCTTTCCCATGGCACGAACCAGAACGACACCCCCGGCAGCAAAGCAGGCCATGCCGGACATGCAGAAGCGTCCCGACCACCGCAGGATACCCATAGCCAAGGTGGGCGTCAAGGACATCTCCTATCCGATCGTGGTGATGGACAAGAACCGCTCGCTGCAGCACACCGTGGCGCGGGTCAACATGTACGTGGACCTGCCGCACCACTTCAAGGGGACCCACATGAGCCGCTTCGTGGAGATCCTCAACAGGCACCGCGAGCAGATCGCCCTGGACAAGCTGGAGACCATCCTGGAGGAGATGAAGGCCAGGCTCGGCTCCCAGAGCGCCCACCTGGAGATCCAGTTCCCCTATTTCATCGACAAGCGCGCCCCGGTCTCGGGCGCCAAGAGCCTGATGGAGTACAGCTGCGAGTTCAGCGCCTCCATGACCGACACCCTCGACTTCGTTCTGGGGATACGGGTGCCGCTCACCTCGCTCTGCCCGTGCAGCAAGGAGCTCTCCCGCTTCGGGGCCCACAACCAGCGCAGCCTCATGACCGTGCGGGTGCGTTACAGCGGCTTCATCTGGATCGAGGACCTGGTGGAGCTGATCGAGCAGTGCGGCAGCAGCCCGCTCTACTCGCTCTTGAAGCGCGAGGACGAGAAGTTCGTCACCGAACAGGCCTACGAGAACCCCCGTTTCGTGGAGGACATGGTGCGCGAGGCGTACTCAAGGCTGGCCGCGGTGGAGAACATCACCTGGTTCTCGGTGGAGACCGAGAACTTCGAGTCGATCCACAACCATTCGGCCTATGCCGCGGTGGAGCTGGACCGGCGTACGACCCCGTAATCCACTTGTTTTCTCTCGTTACCAAGCTCCAGCTTGGTAACGCCCTGGCACGGTAAGCTCCTGTGTACCGAAACCCAGCAAGCAGGAACTGCGTAACGAGAAAAAAAGCGGCATGTTTTACGCTTGACGTACAACTCCGAGAGGGCTAGTCTGAAATCATGATCCGGTCATTCGCCTGCAAATACACCGAAAAGCTTTACCATGGCAGGCGGGTTCCGCGTTTTGAGGCTTTTGCCCAACAGGCCGAAAAACGATTGCAGATACTTGAAAGTGCCACCTGCATCGAGGATTTGATGAATCTTCCCAGCAATCGCTTTGAGGCGCTTGGTGGAGACCGACACGGACAGCAGAGTATTCGCATCAACCAACAATGGCGAATCTGCTTTGAGTGGCGGGAGGACGGCCCTCACAATGTGGAGATCGTCGATTATCATTGAAAGGAATCGCGCTATGAACGATATGCGCCCCATACATCCCGGAGAAGTCCTGAAGGATGAACTTGCGGAAATCGGCATGACGGCTAACGCCTTTGCCCACGCCCTGCATGTACCCGCCAACCGGATTACGGCCATCCTCAACGGCAACCGTTCCATCACGGCCGACACGGCGCTCCGAATCTCACGGTTTTTCGGCACCACACCGGAATTCTGGTTAAACCTCCAGACCGCTTACGACCTGAAGATAGCCAGGCAGACCGTTGGAAATAAGGTGGAGCAGGAGGTTCGTACTTTTCTCCCCACCATGTCGCGTCTTCTGCATGCGTGAGAGCCTGGGCAGGTCTTTTTCTCGTTTTTCTCGTTACCAAGCTCCAGCTTGGTAACGCACGGGCATGGTAAGCTCCAGCTTACCGAAAACCCCCAAGCAGGAGCTTGCAAGGCCACCGCATTACATGGCAGGAGCTACGTAACGAGTTGAACGGTTTTTACTTGCCATATAGGCACGTTACAGTACAATGTCCGCCACTTGGGGTATCTAATGACACGAGATGAACTTATTGCTCATTGGCTGGAATCGGCGGAAGACAACTTCCGTTCAATGCAGAATATGTTTTCAAGCGGAGAATACGTCTGGTCTCTGTTTGTCGGTCATCTCTGTATTGAAAAGTTGCTGAAGGCCTGCTATGTTAAGTCGGTAGATGCTGCGGTTCCCCGGATTCATGACCTTTACAAATTGGCGGACCGATGCGGGTTGGAAATGACCGAGGGGCAGAAAGACGCCCTTCAGTACGTCGGCCTGTTTAACATCGAGGCCAGATATGAAGAGTATAAGCGGGAATTTTATCAAAAGTGCACCAGGGCGTTTGCCGAAGAGAACATTGCAACCATAAAGGGACTGAGAGCATGGCTACTGGAAAAGATAAACAGCTGATTTACCAGGAAGTGAAACAGTATATTTCGCTTTTGCGAGATAAGCATATCCCGGTTCTTCAGGTATATCTTTTCGGTTCATACGCCACCGGCAGGGCTGACGAGTGGAGTGACATTGATCTTGCTATCGTTACCGACAAGTTTATCGGCGATGGGTTTGATTTCAGGTTCCTGCTGACCAAACTGGCCAGGACGATTGATCCGGATATCGAGCCGCACCCCTATTTATTTTCTGAGTTTAACGAGAGCAACCCGATTGCTGGTGAGATTTTGAGGAGCGGTGAGCGGGTGGCGTGAGAGCGGAGTCGATGACTATGGATAGTTTAAAAAGGGGACCCGTTTTATTTTCATGAAATTGGTTCCCTTTTTTTGTGGCGTTCCCCTGCCAAAACAAACACAGCAAGCTGGAGCTTGCAAGGCCATGGCGTTACGTAGCTGGAGCTACGTAACGAGAAGTACTGCATTGAGGCGGGTAAAAGCGTATTGTCTTTGCCTATCTCGTTACCAAGCTCCGGCTTGGTAACGAGATTATAACCATGCCATCAGGAAAGACATGAAAAAGGCCCTGATCATCTTTGCCCGCGAAGCGGTTCCCGGCAAGGTCAAGACCCGCCTGGCCGCCTCCGTCGGCCCGCAAGCGGCGGCCGGAATCTACGACGGCATGCTCCGCGACGTCCTGGAGGGGTGCAGACGGCTGGCGGATGTGACTCCGGTGCTCTTCTGGTCCCGAACGGACACACCGTTTGAAGTGCTGGCGGCGCGCTACGGCCACCAAGCACGCGAACAGTCGGACGGCGACCTGGGGGAACGGATGGGAAACGCATTTGCAGAGACGTTCACCGACGGCAGCGACATCTGCTGCATCATCGGCAGCGACTCGCCCGACTTGCCGCCGGCGTACATCAGGCATGCCTTCGAGCTGCTTGAGGGGGGCGAGGCGGACGCGGTCTTCGGTCCGGCCGAGGACGGCGGCTACTACCTGCTCGGGCTGAGAGAGAACCGGCGCGAGCTCTTCGAGGGCATCCCCTGGGGCACGCCGCAGGTGCTGGAGACGAGCCTGGAACGGGCACGGAGCCTCGGTCTGCGGAGCGCGTTCCTCCCCCCCTGGTACGATATCGACACCCTGGACGACCTGCTCCGGCTGACACGTTCAGCGCCGGCCAACGCCCGGCGTACGCGTGAGGCTGCCGGCAGGCTGCTGAAGGACAACGCCAACCTCACCCCATCCGAGGAGCTCGCCCCATGAAACCGGTCCTGATCATCGCCGCCGTGCCGCAGGAGCTCTCCCTGCTGAAAGAGGCCCTGGGCAAGGGCTCACGCCGGGGGAGGAGCGCCTTCGGGCATGTCACGGGCGCCATCGGCGGCCGGCGCGTCGTCCTCTGCGCCGCCGGGGTCGGCAAGGTCAACGCCGCCGCGGCCACGGCCGCCCTGATAGAGCGCTTCCGCCCGGGGCTGGTCATCAACACCGGCTGCGCCGGCGCCTATGCGGGCAGCGGGCTCGCCATCGGCGACCTGGCAACGGCCGGCGAGGAGATCCTGGGGGACGAGGGGGTGCTGACTGCGGCGGGATGGCAGGACCTGAACTTCATGGGGCTCCCCTCACTGCTGCAGGGGGAGCGGCGCTGGTACAACGAGATCCCCCTCTGCGGGCCGGCCGCCGGGCAGGCAGTGCGTCTGGCGGAAAAGCTTGGCCTCAGGCTCGTCCGCGGGCGCTTCGTCACCGTCTCCACCTGCAGCGGCTCCAGCGAACGCGGCGAGGAGCTGGCGCTGCGCTTCGGCGCCATCTGCGAAAACATGGAGGGGGCCGCGGTTGCGCTGACCTGTCTGCGCTACGGCATCGACTGCCTGGAGGTCCGCGGCATCAGCAACCAGGTGGAGGAACGCGACATGAAGCGCTGGGACATCCCGGCCGCCGTCGCGGCCGCGCAACGCTTCGTCCTCAGCTACATCGAAGATATGAACCCGTAGAGACGCCCCGCCGGGGCGTCTTCTCCGCACTATCCCCCGCCCCTCCCCCACAAACGCTCCCTCAACCCGGAACTCCTCTCGATGCGCCGCTCCACGGCGCGGCAAAAGACCTCCTCGTCACACCAGATCTCGACCCTGCGGCGGGCGCGGGTTACGGCGGTGTAGAGCAGTTCGCGGCTGAGCGCCTCCGTCATCCGCTCCGGCAGGATCAGCAGCAACCGCTCGAACTCGGAACCCTGGCTCTTGTGAACGGTCAGGGCAAAGGCGGGTTCGCACGCCGGCAGGCGCAGCGGCGAGAGCCTGCGCAGACCACCCTCCGGGTCGGGGAAGAAGGCTGCCAGGCGGCCGCTTCCGGGCTCCTCCATCAGCACGGCGGTATCGCCGTTGTAAAGCCCCAGTTCGTAGTTGTTAGCGGTCACCATGACCGGCAGCAGGCGGCGCCAGGGCTCCCCCTCCGATCGCTGCAACCCCAGGGCGGCCTCGGTCAGCCGGTTCAGGTTCAGCACCCCCTGCTTCCCCTCCCGCAGGGGCGAGAGGACGCGGAAACTCTCCAGTTCCAGCAGGGCCTCCTGCGGGGTTGTTGCGCGGACGTAGCCGCCGAAACCCGCCTGAACGGCCGCACCGAAGGCCGCCTCGAAGCCTGAGGCTGCGGGGAGCGGTTGCCAGGCCAGATCGTCATGGGCCGCAGAACGGAGCAGTTCGAGGGCGGCGGCGCCGTCGCCGGCGTTGATCAGGCGGCTCAGGCTCCCGATGCCGCTCCCGGCGCCGAAACGGTGACTGGTGGTGAGGTGAATGATACTGTCGTTGAGGGGGATGGGGTTGTCAGGCGGAGCAGGGCCGGTTGCGGCGGGGAGCGGGCCGCATAGTCCCTCCGCCAGGGCACTGAACCCCGGGGAGAAGGGATGCCGGACGCCGTGGTCGCAGATGTCGGCCAGCACGGCCCCGGCCTCTACCGAGGCCAACTGGTCCCGGTCTCCCAGCAGCACGACGCGGGCCGTGTCGGGCAGCGCCTCCAGCAGCCTGGCCATCAGCGGCAGGTCCACCATGGAGACCTCGTCCACCACCAGAAAATCGCATGGGAGCAGGTTCACCCGATTGTGGCGGAACGAGACCGAGCCGGGGACCACTCCCAGCAGGCGGTGGAGGGTCTGCACCCGGTCCGGCATCCGCGCCCGGAGCGCGTCGGGCAATCCCATCCGTTCCGCGGCCAGCAGGATCGACTGGCGCAGCCGCATGGCAGCCTTGCCGGTGGGGGCCGCCAGGGCGATGGCCGGTTCCCGCTCTCCGGCAAGCTCGATCAAAAGCGCCAGGATGCGGGCCACGGTGAAGGTCTTGCCGGTGCCCGGGCCGCCGGAGATGACGGTGAAACGCCGGGTGACGGCCGCAACGGCAGCCAGCCGCTGTGGGTCCGGCGTATCGGCCACGAGAGGGAAATAGCGGTCGAGACAGGCCCGGAGGCGTTCGCTGTCTAACGGCAAAGGCGCGAGCCGCGAGAGGATGCCGTCGGCAACGCACCGCTCATGGTTCCATGAACGGTGCAGGTAAAGCCGGCCGGCCCCATCCAGCACCAGCGGTGTGTAATCGCCCGGACGGCCGACGGTATCGCAGGACACCAGGGCCTCGCGCCAGCGTTCGGCCGCCGGTGCACGCAACGGCGTTGCAGCGGCGTGGAACGGCAGCACATCAATTCCGGCGGCCCCCTCCATGTCGAGGCAGACATGGCCGCGAGCCGTGGCGTTGCTGGCCAGGGCCGCCGCCATCCAGAGCTCTTGGCTGGGGGCGCTGTCGAGCCTGTTGATGAAGCAGGCGAAGTGGTGGTCGAGGGAGTCTAGGCGGAAGGTTTCGTACGTCATCGCACTGGTTGTACATGTTTGCCGAAGGAGTCTTGGTGCATGGAGTCGCTGAAGAGGGTCAGGCGGTTCTTGCCGGTGCGCTTGCTGAAGTACATGGCCTCGTCGGCATTGGCCATGACGGTCCTGACGTCGCCGCCGTCCTCGGGAAAACCGGCCAGACCGGCCGAGAGTGTGGTGGAAAGTGTTGTGCCTTCGAAAGCAAAGGGGGTCGTGGCCATGCCGGTTACGATCCGCTCCACGGCAGTGGCCACATCCTGCTTGCTGTTCTCGTTGAACATGATCACGAATTCGTCGCCTCCGTAGCGGGCGCAGAAGTCGGAGCTGCGGATATGCGAGGTGATCATCCGCGCCACCTGGCGGATCAGCTCGGTACCGGCGAAATGCCCATACCGGTCGTTGATCTTCTTGAGGCCGTCGGCGTCGATCATGCAGATGGCAAACGGACGTTCATGCCGTTTGGCAAGTTTCTCCTGAATATCGGCCAGGATGAAGAAGTTGCGCATGTTGTTGATGCCGGTCACCTCATCGGTCAGAGAGAGCCGCTCCACCTCGCGGCGGGCGTTGTCGGTCTCGCCGGCCAGCATGGCGCCCAGGTGGGCGATCAGCATGAAGGGAAACAGTTCCAGGATGCGTGATAGAGAGGCATAGACCTCGCGGAACCCCTCGGAGGCCAACAGGATGTAGGACGAGATCGCCAGGCCGGCCATCATGTAGGTGATTCGCCTCCCCTGGGTAAGCGAGGCTGCCATCAGTACCAGGTAGATCAGCGACATGAAGGGGCTGGTGATACGGCCGGTGTACCAGCAGACAGCCACGATGAAGGCCAGGAAGACCATCAGGTCGATGAATGTCTTGAACTGGCTGTAGCGCCTGGAGAACAGGCCGTAGCGGGCGTTCAGGTTGTAGAAGAACAGCAGCAGGCAGAAGGAGGCCAGGAAGAGCAGGCTGGAGTGATCGGGGGGCATCAGCTTCATGTCCAGCGCCACCAGGGCGATCAGCAGCCAGGAGATGTTCCCCATGATGCGGTCGTACCCCTTGAAGCGCTGCAAGGCACCGTTTTCAGGTTCAAACACGGTATGAGGCGATTCCATGACCCCCCTCCAGACTTGGCGGTTCTCAAAAAACATGAATAGCTAAGGTGCTTATGGCGCTCGTTATCAACCCATCGCCCGCATGGTGATCCAGGCCGTAACGACGTAGCGCAGCAGCTTGCCCGAAACGACCAGGAAGGTAAAGAGCCAGAAATTGACGCGCATCATCCCCCCAACAAGGCAGAGCGGATCGCCGACGACCGGCAGCCAGGATAAAAATAGCGAGAATGCGCCATAGCGGCGATAGTACGCGTGGGCTCGTTCCTGCTGCTCCGCTGACACGCGCAGGACCCGCTCGATCAGCCAGCGGCCTCCGAAGACCCCCACCAGATAGGTGGTAAAGGCGCCCAGACAGTTGCCGGCGGTGGCGGTCATGACCGCTGCAGCGGGGTGGTACCCATTGGTAAGCATCAGCACCAGCAGCCACTCGGAACCGACCGGCAGCAGGGTGGACGCCAGGAAACTCAGCGTAAACAGCGAGGCGTAGCCCGGCTGGTCGATCCAGTCGTGCAGCATGACAGCATACGTCAGAAATTGGTTGTCAAACGGGTTCAATAGATTAAAATACCCTTCCGCACCCCAAGGATTTGTTTAATATGCCATTGTAGTCAAAAATGGATTTTCGGCAAGGAGGGATTATGCAGAAGGGCAAACCGGCGAAAAAATATTCCCAGGCAGGGCGGCTGCACTCCATCATCCGCCTCTTAGAAGCGCGGCGCTGCATGACCCTGGATGACCTGGCCCACGAATGCGGCGTTGACAGGCGCACCATCCACCGCGACCTGAATGCCGTCGAGGAGGCCGGCTATACATTGACCTCCGAATGGCAGGAGGGTAAGAAGGTCTACAGCTTCCTGACCAAATCCCGCAATATCCCCCCGATCACATTTACGCTGAACCAGTTGCTGTCCCTCTACCTGCTGCGCTCCCTGGGGGTCCACCTGGCCGGCACCCCCTTCCAACAGGAGATCGAGGAGCTCTTCCGCGCCATCAACTCGGTCCTTCCCGACCGTTATGCCGCCCACCTGGAGCGGATCGCGCGGGTCTCGCTGCCGGTCCTGCACGGGGCAAGGGATTACTCGGCCGCAGCCGAATATCTGGAGGGGCTTCAGCGGGCGCTTTTACACCAGTACCGGGTCAGGCTGAACTACGCCAAGCAGGGGGATGGTGCGGGCGAGGGATACGAGGTCGATCCATACACGCTGGTGTTACACAAGGGGGGGGTCTATTTGCTCGGGTATGCCCACAACCGCGCCGCGATGCGTCTGTTTGCGCTGGAAAGGGTAAGGGGGGTCGAACTGACCCGCCAGCGTTTCGAGATCCCTGATGAATACGAACCGGAGGCCCATTTCCGCAGCGCCTTCGGCTTGGTGAGCGATACTGCGATGAACGTGCGCGTCCGCTTCTCCGCTGAAATCGCCCATGCCGTAAAGGGGCGCGTCTGGATGCCGGGGCAGAAGCTCAGGACTGACGGCGATGGACGGGTGAACGTCGAATTCGAGGCCGCCGGGGAGAAGGAACTGGTCTCGTGGATACTCTCCTACGGCGCACATGCCGAGGTGCTGGAGCCGCCGGAGTTGCGCCGCGAGGTGAAGCGGCAGGTCAAGGAGATGCGCGAGTATTACCGCGGCAAGGAGAAAGGCAGATAAACGGTACGGTTAGACTTGCTTGTCCGGAATGGAAGGGGAATTCACCTGCGGCGCATAATGGGCATCAATCTGTTGCCGTCACGTAACTACATTCACGGATGAATTGTTTCGGCCCATTTCGTCCTGGATCTTTGACATATGAATCGACGGCACCTGGTATACGAGTTGCCCGGACTTGTCCATGAAGCGGACGCGAATCTCGCCGCTACGGTTATAGGCAAACAAGACCGCTTTCGCGGCCCTTGGGGGGTTTCCCGGTATGTCCTCCTGGCGGCGGCCCATATTGATGCGTCTGCCCCTTGACTGTTCACTGGCGGCGCCACGCAGTACCACCGAGTCCACCCGGCCATCAGGGGGGGAATTAAGGCCTTGCTCGTCGAGCGGTTGCTGTACCGGAGATGAATAAAACGATCCGACGACAGCCGCCTGAACCGCCATGTTTTCCGAAATTGCAATAGGCATTGCCACACCCCCTACTATCTCTTATTTTAGATTATCGGCAGGAACTGAAATAAACTGTAACATGAATTTTACACTGCCGATCACCACCTGAAATGCCGCCACGAAGACATATGCCGCACCGGATAAAGCTTGACATTACCGGGCGCTTTATTTAGATAAAGACTCCCCGCCAGGGTGCTTATGTACAATAACTGCCTGAGAGCCTCCACGCATTATGACTGATAAAACGCCACTCAACGCCATCATCGCCAACCGGATAGCCGAACAGGGACGGCTCACATTCGCCGCCTTCATGGAGGCCTGCCTCTACGAACCGGGTCTGGGTTATTATACCTCACCCGGTCGCAAGGTCGGCGCCGAGGGGGATTTTTACACCAGCATCTCGGTGCACGCCGCCTTCGGCCGGGTCATCGCCCGGGAGATCGCCCAGATGTGGCGCTGCATGGACTCCCCCGCCCGCTTCACCCTGGTGGAGTGCGGCGCCGGCAACGGCCGCCTGGCGTGCGACATCATGGATTTCCTGGCGCAGCGCGAGCAGGAGATGTACGCCGGCCTCACGCTGGTCCTGGTGGAGCGCGAGCCCTCCCTGGAAACGGCCCAGCGGGAGATGCTGGCGCAGCACGACGGCCGGGTCGCCTGGCTCGGGCCGGAGGAGTTCTACTCGGGCCGGTTCACCTTCAGCGGCTGCCTCTACTCCAACGAGCTGATCGACGCCCTGCCCGTACACCGCGTGCTGATGACCGCGGATGGCCTGCAGGAGATCTACGTCACGCTCAGGGACGGCGAACTTGCCGAGGAGGCCGGACCGCCCTCGACGCCCGCCATTGCGGAGTACCTGCAACGTCTCGGCATAGAGCTCCATCCCGGCCAGCAGGCCGAGATCAACCTGGCCGCCCGGGAATGGCTGGCAACAGCGGCCCGGACACTGGAAAACGGCTTCATCCTGACCATCGACTACGGCTTCCCGGCGGCGGAGCTGTACGCGCCGCACCGCACGCGGGGAACGCTCCTGTGCTACCACCGCCACCAGGTGGAGGAGAACCCCTACATCCGCCTGGGCCTCCAGGACATCACCTCCCACGTCGACTTCACCACCCTGATGCGGCGCGGGGAGGCGGAGGGGCTGCAGACGGTCTGGTTCGGCGAGCAGTACCGCTTCCTGCTCTCGGCCGGTATTGTCGAGGAGATCGAGGAGATCGAACGCTCCGCGGCATCGCAAGAGGAGAAGCTCCGTCTGCGGCTGACCCTCAAGAAGCTGATCATGCCGGAGGGGGGGATGGGCGACACCTTCCGGGTGCTGATCCAGTCCCGGGGGGTAGAAGCCCCAAGGCTTCTCTGCCGGCGCGGTATCGGAGGGTAAATGCCGCTTATCCCTTGCCCCGACATCCGCGGCATCGTCTTCGACCTGGACGGTACCCTGTACATTGCGCCCGACTTTGCCGCCACCATCCAGGACGCGGCCGCCGACTACATGGCCGGCGTCATGGGTGTGACCCCCGACGAGGCGCGGCAGCTGATGGCCGCCGCACGCAGCCGCCTGGCGGAGGCGAGCGGCACCGTCCAGACCCTCTCGGCCGTCTGCAACTCCCTGGGGGGTAGCATCCGCGAGCTGCATGCCTTTTTCGAGGAGCGGCTGCGTCCCGAGGCCTACCTGACGCGGGACCAGCGGGTGATCGTCCAACTGGAACGCCTGCGGGAACGCTTTGCCCTGTACATCTACACCAACAACAACCATGCCCTGACGAGGCGCATCCTCGCCTGCCTCGGCCTGGAGGGCATGTTCAGCCACATCTTCGCCATCGACGACGCCTGGCGGCCCAAGCCGGACGAGCAGATGCTGGAGCAGGTCATGGCCGCAACCGGACTGGCGCCCTCCGAGCTGCTCTTCGTCGGGGACCGCTACGACATCGACCTGCGGCTTCCGGAGCAGAGGGGCTGCCCGGTCTTCCTCAGCCAGAACCTGGACCAGTTGCTGCGGCTGGAGGGGTTGCTGACAGCGAGCACATCAAGAGAAAAGAACAGACCGCTACATAAGGAGATGAAACGATGAGCCAAAGCAAGGAGATGCTCGACGCCATCATGCGCGCCATCGAGCTGGAGAAGGAGACCTTCGATTATTACGTCAAGGCCGGGCACAGGACCTTTAACCCGGCCGGCAAACGCATCTTCAACTGGCTGGCCAAGACCGAGGAGGGGCACTACCTCAAGCTGACCGAACTGTACAACTCGCTGCACGAGGGGGGGCGCTGGGTCTTCTACGGCGGCTCCACCTTCGAGCTGGAGCCGGCCGGCGCGGACGAGCAGCGGGTGACGTTCGACACCGACGACATCGAGGCGCTCAGGATCGCCAGGGAGATCGAGAAGCGCGGCATCGCCTACTACGAGGAGTTGACCGCCGCGATAGCCGATGCGGACGGCAGGGCGATGCTGGAGGCGCTGCGCAACGAGGAGAGCGAGCACCTGCGGGTGATCGAGGGGATGCTGAAGGGGCTGGAAGGGTAGCCTTTAACCTGCGGCTGTCTGTCGGAGATACTCCAGCAGCGCCGCCATATCCGCCGGCATCTCGGCGGAGAACTCCAGGTATTCCCCGCTGTCGGGATGGATGAAACCCAGGGTGCGGGCGTGCAGCGCCTGGTGGCCGAGACGCGAGATCATCCCGCGCAGTTGCGTGTCGGGGAGGTTGTTGATCCTGCCGCCGTCCGGGTAGAGCGGGTCCCCCAGCAGAGGGAAGCCGGCCTCCGTCAGATGCACCCGGATCTGGTGGGTGCGGCCGGTCTCCAGGCGCAGTTCCAGCAGCGAAATCCTGCCGTAACGCTCCTTCACCCGCCAGCGCGTCACCGAGTGCTTGCCGCTCTTGGCCTTTCCCGACAGCCGCAACCGTTCGGTCGGGTGGCGCCCGATGATCCCCTCGATCTTTCCCGTATCCTCTTTGGGATTACCGTAGACCAGGGCCTGGTAGATGCGTTTGACGGAATGGCAATTGAACTGGCCGGAGAGCGCCTGGTGGGCGCGGTCGTTCTTGGCCGCCACCAGCACGCCGGAGGTCCCCTTGTCCAGGCGGTGGACGATGCCGGGGCGCAATTCCCCCCCGATTCCGGACAGATCGGTGCAGTGGGCCAGGAGGGCGTTCACCAGGGTGCCCGAGCTGTTCCCCGCGCCGGGATGCACCACCATGCCGGCCGGCTTGTTGATCACGATCAGGTCGGCGTCCTCGTAGAGCACCTCCAGCGGGATCTCCTCCGGCTGCGGCTCGGCTGCCTGGGGGGGCGGGATCTCCACCGCGACGCGTTCCCCCCCCTTCAGCTTCAGCGAGGGCTTGGCCGCTTGGCCATCGACCAGCACGTTGCCGCTCTCGATCAGGCGCTGGACAGCGCTGCGGGTCTCCCCGGCCAGTTCGCGGGAGATGAACAGATCGAGCCGCATCGGCCCGGCATCGGGTGGAAAGGTGAGTTCAAGCTGTATCATTCGGTTATCCGTTTTAGCAAGTGTTTACCTGCGATATTTTTTACCAGTTCAGTCGCCGAAACATATCCCGAGATCGCGGGCCGTCAGCACCGTATCACCATCGGCACGGACGCGTTTTTGCACTCCCAGCGCCTCTTCCAGCGGCACCAGGGCGATATCCGGGGCATGGAGCGCTACCATGTGATCGAACTTCCCCATCTCGATTGCCCGCACGGCAGCGGCCCCAAATCGCAGGGAGAGCAGGCGGTCGAAGGTCGTTGGGGAACCGCCGCGCTGCAGGTGGCCCAATACCATGGAGCGCGAGTCCTTGCCGGTGCGCTGCGAGACCTCTTTGGCTACATATTCGGCAATGCCCCCCAGTACCACGTGCTGGCGGCCGGCCTCTCCGGAACCTTTCGTTATCACCTCGCCGCCTTTTGGAAGCGCACCCTCGGCCACGACCACGATGGCATATTTTTGGCCGTGCAGCTCGTTTTCCATCAACTTGTCGCAGACCTTATCTATATCGAACGGTATCTCCGGAATAAGGATCACGTCCGCATTGCCCGATATGCCGCTGTTGAGGGCGATAAAGCCGGCATTGCGCCCCATGACCTCCACTACCATGATCCGATCATGGGACTTGGCAGTGGAATGCAGGCGGTCGATCGCCTCGGTGGCGATGCTGACGGCCGTATCGAAACCGAAGGTAATGACGGTCCCCCCCATGTCGTTGTCGATGGTCTTGGGAACGCCTATCACCGGCATCCCCTTTTCGGCAAAGCGGTGGGCAATCTCAAGGCTGCCGTCCCCGCCGACGGCAACGAGTGCATCGAAGCGGAGGCGGCGAAAGTTGTCCATGACCCTGTCCGAAAGATCACGCTGTCCACATTCGCCGGCCGCATTGCAGACCGGCATCATGAAAGGGTTTCCCTTGTTGGTGGTCCCCAGGATAGTGCCGCCGACGCTGGCAATGCCTTTGACCTTTTCCGGAGTCAGGTTGATGATCTCTTCGGTGTTCAGGAGCCCGGTATAGCCGCATTTGATGCCGTACACCTCCCATTGCCGGTTGTAGGCAGCCATGGTGACCGCTTCGATGACGGCGTTCAGGCCCGGCGCATCACCGCCGCCGGTATTGATGCATATCTTCATTCTCTTTGACATACGGCACCTCCGCAGGGATTAAATAGGGGCATCCATGATAAGTTTTCCTTTTGATGAACTCTGACTGGCAACAAGGCAACTTACATGCTGCATGAAAACGACAGGGGCGCGCCTTCGGATGATGGCGCGCCCCTTGGCGTTCGTGGCTTTCGGTTACTACCAGATGGTTGATTCGATCTTGCCGGCCCGCTTGATGAGCACGTCCACCACGGCGATGTCATAGATGGCCCCGGGACCGAGCTCGGGCGCGACCCGCGAGAAGAAATGCTGGCGCCCCTCCTCCAGCTCCTCCTGCAGGACGTCGAAGATGTTGTCGTTCTTGATCCCGCTCTCCACCTTCTCCGGGTTGTACATCGCCACATCGGAGATGATGGCCCTTGCCAGCCGTTTTGCCTGGTCCGGATTATCTATCATGCTCATGGTCGCTCTCCAATCAGGCGTCTTATCTCATCCGCAGGGCAAAGTAGATGCTGGCATCGCCCCGCCGCACCAGCAGGGTCAGGCTGCCGCCGCGGCCCGCCTGCTTGATGAGGCGCAGGTAATCGGCGCTGTTGGCGACCTTTTTTCGATTGACTGAGACAATCAGGTCGCCGCGCCGTACGCCGGCATCCGCCGCGGCGCTGCCGCGCGCGACATCCACTACGACCACTCCCTGGCCCTGCTCCACGTCATCGACCACCAGCCCGAGCGGATCGGCCTCCCCCTGCTGATCGTCGCCCTCCGGTTCGCGCTGCGCCTTCGGGGCGGTGTCCGCGCTGGCAAGGGTCAGGTTCAGGTCGAGCGACTTGCCGTCACGGAATACGGTGACGCGGGCGGGTTTGCCGATGCCTGCCTCCGCCACCAGGCGCTGCAGGTGCGCGGGGTCCTTGACCTCGGTGCCGTTGAAGGCGATGATGACGTCGCCTTGGCGGATGCCGGCCTTCTCGGCCGGACTCCCCTTGATGATGTCGCTGACCAGGGCGCCCCCGCTCTGACGCAGCCCGAAGGACTTGGCCAGTTCCTCGGTGACCGGCTGGATCGACACCCCCAGCCAGCCGCGGCTGACGCTCCCCTTCTTGATCAGTTGGGTCACGATCGGTTTGGCCATGTTGACCGGGATGGCGAAGCCGATCCCCTGCCCGGCCGCGACGATGGCGGTGTTGATGCCGATCACCTCGCCGTAGACGTTCAGGAGCGGGCCGCCCGAGTTGCCGGGATTGATGGAGGCGTCGGTCTGGATGAAGTTCTCGTAGGTCTCGATCCCCATGTTGGAGCGGCCGGTGGCCGAGATGACCCCCACCGTCATGGTCCGGTCGAGGCCGAAGGGGTTGCCGATGGCGATGGCCCACTGCCCCACCTCGAGCTTGTCCGAGTCCCCCAGCACCGCCGTCGGGAGGTCGCCGGCCGAGATCTTGATCACGGCGATGTCGCTCTTCGGGTCCCCCCCCACTACCTTGGCGTCGTAGACCTTGTCGTTGGAGAGCTTGACCCGGATGCTTTCGGCGTCACGCACCACGTGGTCGTTGGTGACGATGTAACCGTCCCTGCTGATGATGAACCCGGAGCCGAGGCTCTTGTCCCGCCGGTACTGCGGGCCGCCGAAGAAGTCATCGAAGAATGGTGACATCTCGAAGAAAGGATGGGCGGGCTTCTTCTTGCTGATGGTGGAGATGTTGACTACGCAGGGGGTGACCTTCGTGGCCACCGTGCTGAAGGCCTTCTGCGTGGCGAGGATGTCGCTCGGCACCTCCTTGACCGGGGCCTCGGCCTCGCCACCCTTGCGCTTCGACTCGAAGAAGAGCGGCGAATCCGATTTGCCCGAGCAACCGGAAAGCATGAAGAGCAGCAGGGCGCCCGCCATTAGGCGCGTCCCCGCGCTGAGGAGATGTTTCATTGTTTGTTCCCGTGATCAGGCGATGGGTGTAAAATCGGATAAGGCATTGAAAGGTTAACTAAGTTTGGATGACCTGTCAATGGAAATTGGTGATATAATCAACTCAAGAAAAGAGGCAGGCGCGAGATTGGCGCGCTGCCGGAAACCATACTATTTAGGCTCTACGGAGCGGAATGGAGCATATTATGTACGTCATAACCGGAGCAACGGGTAATATAGGGAGTAAGGCAGCCGATATCCTGCTGGCCAAGGGTGAAAAGGTGCGGGTGATCGGCAGAAACGCGGACAGACTCCAGTGGCTTGTGGACAAGGGGGCCGAGGCCGCGGTAGGGAACCTGAAGGACAGCGCCTTCCTGACCAAGGCATTCAGCGGCGCCACGGCGGTCTTCGCCATGATCCCCCCGGATTATACGGCAACGGATTTCCGCGCCTTCCAGAACGAGATAGGGGCGAGCATCGCCACGGCCGTCAAGGATGCCGGCGTCGGCTATGTGGTGAATCTGAGCAGCCAGGGGGCCGAGTTATATGAGGGGACCGGTCCGATCCTGGGACTCCATGACCAGGAGGAGCGGCTGAACGCAGTGACAGGGGTTAACGTCCTCCATCTGCGCTGCACCTACTTCATGGAGAACCTCCTCATGAACATACCCCAGATCAACGAGAAGGGGATCGCCGGTTCGGCGGTGTGGGGAAACCAGAAGTTCGCCATGATCGCCACGCGCGACATCGCCGCCTGCGTGGCGGAAGTGCTCGTCAAGCGGGACTTTGAAGGCAAGAAGGTATGGGACCTCCTCGGTCAGCGCGACCTTTCCCTCAACGAGGCGTTCGCCGTCATCGGCCGCGAGATCGGCAAACCCGACCTGAAGTATGTGCAGTTCACCTACGAGGAGGCGGCCAGGGGGCTGAGGGAGATGGGCATCAGCTCGGACGTCAGCCGGCTCTTCGTCGAGATGTCCAAGGCCCTGAACGAGGGGCTCTTCGCCGTCAAGCGGCCGCGGACGCCGCAGAACACGACTCCCACCTCCATCGAGGAGTTTGCCGCGGCGACCTTTGCCGAGGCGTATGCGGCCTCGACGCAGCGCAAAGCGGCCTGACAGGCCACTTCAGCAGCACCGGAAAAGCCCGCTTCATGCGGGCTTTTTTTACCGGCAACCCTCTCTCCCGGGCGCAGCGGACCCGATAATGCGGTGTCCGCGGGAGTGGAAGGGACATGTTTTATCTGCCATAATAATGTTATTGAATCACCGGGCGGATTGTGCAAACATGACCGTGGACGGTGGTAACGGCGAGCGGGAGGGGGGAACAAGTGAGCGACATCAAGGCACAGATCAAGGAATTCCGCATCGGGGAGAAGATCCGGACGCTGCGGCAGCAGAAACGGCTGACCCTTCAGGAACTGTCGGATCTGACGACCCTTTCCAAGCCGCTCCTGTCGCAGATCGAGAACGAACAGGTCATCCCGCCGCTGGCCACACTGCTCAAGATCGCCAAGGGGCTCAAGGTCGGCATCCATTTCTTCTTCGAGGACGAGGGGAACCGCCAGAACTACGTGCTGACCAGGCGCGAGGACCTCGGGGAGGTAGAGGTCGTGCCGCGGCCGGTGGTCAATGACGTTTCGCGCCCCTATCTCTATCATTCCCTGGCCCAGGGCCTGCGCCACAAACACATGGAACCGTTCCTGGTGGAGGTCAAGAAGCGCGAGTGGGACGACAGGCTCTTCTTCAAGCACGAGGGGGACGAGGAATTCCTCTATATCACGGAGGGGGAGCTGGATTTCCATTACAACAACGAGGTCATCCGCCTGAGACCGGGCGACAGCATCTACTACGACTCCGGCCAGCCCCACGGCCTGGTCGCGGCCGGCGAGGGGAAGGCCCGGGCCGTGGCAGTGCTCTATACGCGGGACTAATGCCGATTCAGGGGAAACTCCAGATGCCGCCTCCTCGCGGATACAATATCCTGCTCGCCGAAGACAACGACTTCAACCAGCAGTTGACCCGCGCCGCCCTGGCCATACCCCACGCCCATTCCACCATCGCCGACCATGTAACCGTCAGTATCGGCTGTGCCACCTACATTCCGCCGCCCGATGACAACTGGGGGATGCTGGTGAACGCCACCGACAAGATGCTCTATCGAGCCAAGAACGAAGGGCGCAACCGGATAAGTATCGAGGAGTTGCTGAAAGAATCATCCGCACCCGCGTCGAGCGCTTTTCACCTTGTCGTCCTCCCCTCTTGATGTTTTCTTGATATATACGCCGGTCATTTTGACTCTTTCTTTATGCATATCGGCGTATCATAACTCCGTTGAGCACCCTGTTGTTTGAATAAGCCGAAATCCGTCGGACAGGGACGGATGCGGGGGACCCACACACTGGGGCGTACTCCGAAAGGAGAGGGCACTTCCAAGCCCGAGCCCGTCAGCTAACCTCGCAGGCGTTTGGAAGAGCATCGGACGTGGCCAATAAGCCGCCGGTTCAATGCCGGCGGCTTTTCTGCGTACTGCGTTGCTCCAAGGGCGGCCATGCGGACCATCATCAAATTCGACTTCTTCGGCTCCAACTCGTCCGGTTTGGGAGGAACGTAATGAATCCAGGCACAACCGAATCCTTCTGGAAGGGGATCATCAAGTCATTCGGCCTGGTGTTCGGCGACATCGGCACCAGCCCGATCTATACCCTGACGGTCATCTTCGCCCTGACCAAGCCGACCCACGACAACGTCATGGGGATACTCTCCCTGGTCTTCTGGACCATGACCATCCTCGTCTCCGCCGAGTACGCCTGGCTGGCCATGAGCATCGGGCGCAAGGGAGAAGGGGGCACCATCGTCCTCAAGGAGGTGCTGGTGCGGCTGCTCAAGCCGGGCCGTCAGATCGCCTTCGTCGGCTTCCTCTCCTATGTCGGCGTATCGCTGCTCTTGGGGGACGGGGTGATCACCCCGGCCATCTCGATCCTCTCCGCCGTGGAGGGGATGGTCCTGATCCCCGCCCTGGGAGGCCTGCAGCAGGGAACCCTGATCCTGATCGCCGCGCTCATCGCCATCGTGCTGTTCGTCTTCCAGTACAAGGGGACCGACAAGGTGGCCGGGGCCTTCGGCCCGATCATGGTCGTCTGGTTCCTCTCGCTCACGGTCTCGGGGCTCTACTCCATCGCGACCCACCCGGAGCTGGTCAAGGCGGTCAGCCCCTGGTACGCGGCCAAGTTCTTCATGGATAACGGCTTCGCCGCCTTCTTCGTCCTCTCCGAGGTGATCCTCGCCGCCACGGGGGGCGAGGCGCTCTACGCAGACATGGGGCACCTGGGGCGCAAGCCGATCGTCCGTGCCTGGTGCTTCGCCTTCTGCGCCCTGATCATCAACTACTTCGGCCAGGGGGCCTACGTCCTCTCCCACGGCACCGAAAAGAACCTCCTCTTCGGCATGATCCTCTGGGAGGCCCCGACCCTCTACATCCCGTTCCTGATCCTCACCATCTGCGCCACCATCATCGCCTCCCAGGCGATGATCAGCGGGGTCTTCTCCGTCATCTACCAGGGGATCACCACCCGCATCATGCCGTTATTGAAGGTGGATTACACCTCCACCCACCTGAAATCCCAGATCTACATCGGCTCGGTCAACTGGACCCTGCTCGCGGCGGTCATCTTCATCATGCTCATCTTCCGCAGGTCGGAGAACCTGGCCGCGGCCTATGGCCTGGCGGTCACCGGCACCATGACCCTCACCGGCGTCATGATGATCATGATCTACAGCCACACGACGAAGAAGTGGAAGGTCCCCTTCGCCATCCTGGTAACGATCGCGGACATCGTCTTTTTCGCGGCCTGCTTGAACAAGATCCCCCACGGCGGCTACTGGTCGATCATCCTCGCCTCGGTCCCGTTCGTGGTCATCCTGATCTGGACCTTCGGTCAGCGCGCCCTCTACCGGGCCCTGCGGCCACTCGACATGGAGACCTTCCGCCTCTCCTACGAGCAGATCTACGCCAAACAAAAGAACATCCCCGGCACCGGCCTGTTCTTCGTCAAGGAGTGGAACGTCATTCCCCCCTACATGGTGCACTGCATCATCCGCAGCAACATCATCTACGAGCGCAACGTCTTCATCTCGATCGTGCGCACCGACGAGCCGTTCGGCCTGGAATCCAGGCTGATGACCGGCATCGCCACGGGACTGGACGCCTTCGAGATCAGGGCCGGCTACATGGTGATGTTCGACATCGAACAATTGCTAACCGAGAGCGCCATCAGCGAGAAGGTCATCTTCTACGGCATCGAGGACATCGAAACCAGGAACCCCGTCTGGCGGATCTTCTCGATGATCAAGAGGCTGACCCCCAACTTCGTGCAGTTCAACAAGCTGCCGGCCGCCAAGCTGCAGGGGGTCGTGACGAGGGTCGAGATGTAGCCGGCAACCGGCTCAGGTTCTATCTGTTATCGGGACCCCTGTCCGGATTTGCCCACCCCCTGAGCGTCCTGACCCGCTCCACCGCCGGGGGGTGTGAGTAATGGAAGGCGGCGTACCAGGGGTGGGGAAACAGGTTGGAGAGGTTCTCCGCCGACAGCTTGACCATGGCCGAGGCCAGCGCCTCGGGCCGGCCGGTCAAATCGGCGGCGAAGCGGTCGGCCTCGCGCTCGTGACGCCGCGAAAGCCAGGCGGAGAGCGGCGTCAGTGGGAACATGGCCAGCGAGCCGACAAAGCCCAGGACCACCATCCGTCCCGGCAGGGAGAGATCCGCCGGGAGCCCCAGAAGCCCCGGCAGCCCCTCCCAGCCCAGCAGCCTGAAACTGATCCAGGCGCCGGCCAGGGCCAACAGCTCCGCCGCCGCCAGTCGTTTCCAGATATGCCCCAGCTTCCAGTGCCCGATCCCGTGGGCCAGCACCGCCACGATCTCGGCGTGGGTCATCCGGCTGATCAGCGTGTCGAAGAGCACGATGCGCTTGACCCGGCCGATGCCGGTGAAATAGGCGTTGGAGTGCCGGCTGCGCCTGGAGGCGTCCATCTGCATCACCCGCCCCACCTTGAGCCCCGCCTTTTCCATCATGGCGCGGATCTCCGCCTCCAAACCCTCCTCGGTAACCGGCTCGAACTTGTTGAAGAGCGGCTCGATCACGTAGGGGGAGATAAACATCATCAAGAGACTGAAAAGCCCCATGAAGCCCCATACCCAGATCCACCAGCGCTCCGGGCTCCAGCGGATCAACCCGAAGGCGGCCGCGACCAGCAGGGTCAGCAGCAGCGAGCCGATGACCTGGGACTTGAGAAAGTCGCCGGCCCACAGACGCGGTGTCATGGTGTTGAAGCCGTAGCGGGCCTCGATGCGGAAGGTGGCGTAGAGGTGGAAGGGAATGCCCAGCAGGGCTTGGGCCCAGGTCAGGATGAGGAAGAAGAGGATGGCGAAGAGAACGAACGAGCCGGAGAGCCCGCCGATGAAACGGTCGTAGAGGGCAATCAGGCCGCCGAAGAGGAACACGATCAAAAGGGCATTGTCGCAGAGCGACTCCCACAACGAAAGCCGGCTGCTGGCGAGGGTGTAGGCGCTGCTGGCGCGGAGTTTTTCCGCGTCTACGACCCCCTCGAACCCCTCGGGCACCTCGTTGCCGTAGCGTTTCAGGTGTTGCAGGTTTATGTAGCGCAGCCAGTAACCGAAGGCGGTCACAAGGGCGAAGAGGAGAAAAAAGGCGAGTTTCATCAATCGGGAATCCTTTGGGAAATGCACAGGGGCGAAGCAAACGATTTATCTGCTTCGCCCCTTGATGGCAATGGCAATCAGGGCGAAACAGGAAAACATCGCTTCGCCCCGATATAAATCATTTCAGATCAGCTCGATCACCGCCTTGACGCACTTGTCGATCCCCTCGTAGGCCTCTGAGATGTGGGTGGCCAGCATGTAGGCGGGGGTGCTGACGATCTTGTTCTTATTGTCCACCACGAAATCCCTCACCGGGCAATCCTGGTGGGTGGCGCCGGTCTTCTCGATCTCGGCCGCCGTCCCGCTGTCGGTGCCGATGGTCACCGTTGGAGAGAGCTCTTTGCCCAGCACCGTGGCGATCAGGGTGGGGGCGATGCAGATGGCGCCGATCGGCTTGCCGGCGAGGGCCATCTCGTTGAGCAGACGGGCCACCTCGGGGTGAACCGTTGCGCCGGCCCCCTTCATGGCGAAATCGCACAGGTTCTTGGCGGCCCCGAAACCTCCGGGGAAGACCACGGCGTCCAGGTCGGCCGCCTTCACGTCCTTGATGTCGCGGATGTTGCCGCGGGCGATGCGGGCCGCCTCCACCAGGGCATTGCGTCTTTCCCCGGTCTCCTGCATGGTCAGGTGGTCGGTCACCGGAAAGTCGGTATTGGGGGCCATGCAGACCGCCTCGGCGCCCTGCCGGTCGATTGCCAGCAGGGTAAAGACCGCCTCGTGGATCTCGCTTCCGTCACGCACGCCGCATCCTGACAGGACAACTCCAATCTTTTTCATAGCCGTTCGTCCTCCTTCGTGATGATGTCGCCGGTTTAGTAGCCACAAGAATCGCTCTGGTTCACTTCCATGAGGTGATTATTGTGCCACAACTGCGTTAAAAGGCAAGGGGGTACGCGCGTACTTTCCTTGCTTCGGCGCTGTTTTGTTGCTAATATTTCCTTCCGTTGCGAAATTGCCTTCAATCACTGCCGTGGGGTGAAAATCCGGTGTCGGAATCCCGTCAACTTATCGTCTTTACCCTTGATGAACAACGCTATGCGCTGCACCTTTCGGCCGTGGAGAGAACGGTCCGCATGGTCGAGATCACCCCGCTGCCCCAAGCGCCGCAGATTGTGCTCGGCGTGATCAACTGCCAGGGCAAGGTCATCCCGGCCCTCAATGTCCGCAGGCGCTTCCGCCTCCCCGAGCGTGAGCCCGGCCTCGGCGACCAACTGATCATCGCCCGTGCGGCCGGACGTGTCGTGGCGCTGGTGGCGGACACGGTCAGCGACGTCGTCACCCCGCCGTCGGAGGTG
This sequence comes from Deltaproteobacteria bacterium, assembly GCA_016182975.1. Classification (GTDB taxonomy): domain Bacteria; phylum Desulfobacterota; class Desulfuromonadia; order Geobacterales; family Pseudopelobacteraceae; genus JACPFJ01. The sequence continues at coordinate 40,175 of JACPFJ010000016.1, read as the reverse complement.
ATGGACGCGGCGGATACGATCCTTCCGCGGATGGAGTATGTCGAAGGGGTGGTCAAATTCGCGGACGGCATGATCTTCATCCACGACCTGGACACATTCCTCTCCCTGGAAGATGAACAGGCGCTGGATGCCGCACTCGAAGACAACGCCTGAAGGAAACCATGCGCCGACAGATATCCGACCGGCAGTTGTCACTACTCAGCGAATATATCACCCTCCGGCTCGGCCTGCACTTCCCCCAAAAGCGCTGGCGCGACCTGGAGCGGATCATCGTCAATGCCGCCGCTGAACTGGGGTTCCCGGAAACGGGCGAGTGTATCGAGCGGATCGTGGCCGGGCAGCTCGCCAAGGAGCAGGAGGAAATCCTCGCCGGCCATCTGACGATCGGCGAGACCTATTTCTTCCGCGAGCAGAAGAGTTTCGATGTCCTGGAACAGCGCATCCTGCCCGAGCTGATCGAATCCCGCCGCGGCAAGGAGCAGCGCCTGAGGATCTGGAGCGCCGGTTGCTCCACCGGAGAGGAACCCTATTCCCTGGCCATCCTGATCAGCAGGCTGATCCCCGATCTGCGCGACTGGAACATCTCCATCCTGGCCACCGACATCAACAACCGCGCCCTGGCCAAGGCGGCGCACGGCGTGTACGGCGAATGGTCGTTCCGTGGCGTGCCGGAATGGATCAGGCAGCGTCATTTCACGAGGACGCCGGATGGGCGGCTGGAACTGCCGCATGCGATCAGGCGGATGGTGAACTTCGCCGTCCTCAACCTGGCGCAGGACAGCTATCCCTCGCTGGCGACAAATACCAACGCGATGGATATCATCCTCTGCCGCAACGTGCTGATGTACTTCGGGCAGCAGCAGCAAAGGCAGGTCATCGACGGGTTCCGGCGCTCGCTGCTGGAGGGAGGCTGGCTGGTGGTCAGTCCCTGCGAAACCTCGCCACTCTTTTCCGCCCGCTTCGTGACGGTCATGTTCCCGGGCGCGGTCTTCTACAAGAAAGGGGACCAGGTCGGGAAAACAGACGGCATGGCGCCCTCGCTCCCCGCGGCGGCGCCGGCCAGGTTCACACCCCCCGCCGGGCAGCCCGACTCGCCGGTATTTTCGCCCGCGGCGCCGGAGAAGGTAAAACAAACGATCCCGCCCGCGGAACCCTCGCCGTATGAAGAGGCCATGACGCTTTACCGCCAGGGGAGTTACGGGGAAGCGGCGGACAGGCTTTCCGGGTTGCTGCTTCACGGCGAGGCATCGGGAGAGGCGCTCCCCATGTTCGGAAAGGCCGCCTCCCTGCTGGCGCGGACCCTGGCCAACAAGGGGGATATCGGCATGGCCCTTGAGTGGACGGAAAAGGCGATTGCCGTCGATAAGCTCAATGCGGAGCTGTATTATCTGCGGGCGACGATCCTGCAGGAGCAGGGCAGCGTCTCCCCGACGATCGCCTCGCTGAAGCAGGCGCTCTACATCGATCATGATTTCGTGCCGGCCCATTTCGCCCTGGGCACGCTTACCCTCCAGTTGGGCAAGCGCAGTGAAGCGGAGAGGCACTTCGGAAACGCACTCTCGCTTCTGGGCCGATACCGGGCCGATGATCCGGTGCCGGGAGCGGAGGGGATGACTGCGGCAAGGCTGGCGGAGATCATCGCGGCAACGAGGGAGAGTATGAAAGTGAAGTAGGGTCGTATTGCGATACGCCCCTGCGGAGAGCCGGTGAACGAGGAACAGACCGATGGATGAAATACCGAAAAAACCGATGCTGCGGCGGACAAAACCCTTTGACTGGGACAGTCTGCGGCAACGTCTCCAAGCCTCACGAGAGGCTGTCGGCAGGGAATTGACGCCGGACGAGGAAAAGGCGGTGCTGCGCAAACGGGCCAGGGCGCTGGCCCGACAACCCATGCAGGAGGAGGCCGGCGACGGTCTCGACTGCCTGGAGTTCCTGCTTACCTACGAGACCTACGCCATCGAGATGCGCTGGGTAGCCGAGACCTGCCCGCTCAGGGAGCTCACCCCGCTCCCCTGCACGCCCCCGTTCGTGGCCGGGATCATCAACGTGCGCGGCCGGATCGTGTCGGTGCTCGACCTCAGGCAATTTTTCGATCTGCCGCAAAAGGGGCTGACCGACCTTAACAAGGTCATCGTCGTGCACAACGGCGGGATGGAGTTCGGCATCCTGGCCGACGAGATCCTCGGCACGCGTTCGATCCCGCTGGCGGAGGTGCAGCCCCCGCTCCCCACCCTGACCGGCGTCCGCGAGGAGTACCTGAAGGGTGTCACCGCAGGGCGGACGGCGATCCTGGACGGGGCACGCCTGCTGGCCGACAAGGGCATTATCGTGCATGACGAGATCGCGGAATAAAAGACAACCTTGCAATTTTAATACGGAAAGGAAGAAAAGGCATGATCACGAAACTTCGGATCGGGACAAGATTAATGGTCAGTTACGCGGTAATTGTTGCGCTCATGATCATCACCGGCGTCTATTCCCTGAACAGACTGGATTATGCGGCGAGTCGCACCACCTACCTGTACGAGCATCCGTTCAACACCAGAAAATCGATCCGCGACGCCACTCTCCATTTTACCAAGATGCACTACACCTTGAATGGTCTGGCCGCGGCCGGGGACATGGTGACCCACACCTCTCTATTGAGAGCGCTGGAAGGGTTTGAAAGGGAATTCACCAGCAACATGGGGGTGGTCAAAAAGGCCTTTCTCGGAAAGCAGAGCGACGTGGATGACGTCATGCGGATTTACGGGGAATGGCAAGCAACCCGCGACAGGGTCGTTGCGGCGGTCAGGGAGAAGCACGCCGACCAGGCGAAGCAGATCGTCAGGACCACCGAGAGCGACCTGATGACCAGGATGGATAAGGAGATGACCGACATTCTCGGTTTCGCCGACAACAAGGCGGCCGAGTTCGTGAAGGAATCGCAAGATACCGCACGGTCATCATACATATTGGTCATGACCCTCTTGCTGGCATCGATCGTTCTCACCATTCTCCTGGCCGTGATTCTGACCCGCAGCATCACCCGCCCGCTCAATCAAGCCGTGAATGTGGCAGAACGCGTATCCGCCGGCGACCTGACCGTGGCGGTCCCCGGGACCGGAGAGCGGGACGAACTGGGGTTGCTGATGCAGACCTTCCAAAGGATGGTGGATAGCCTCCGCAGCCAGACGCTCGCCATCCAGGAGGGGGTCAACGTCCTGGCCGCCTCCGCCGGCGAGATCCTCTCCTCCACGTCCCAGGTCGCTTCCGCCGCCACGGAAACGGCCTCGGCGGTCAACGAGACCACCGCCACGGTCGAGGAGGTGAAGCAGGCCTCCCAGCTCGCCTCCCAGAAGGTCCGCATGGTCGCCGACGAGGCCCAGCGGTCGCTGCATGTCTCCAATCAGGGAAAGAGGTCGGCGGAAGACGTCATCCAGGGGATGAACCGCATCCGGGAGCAGATGGAGACCATCGCCGAGAGCATCGTCTCCTTAAGCGAACAGGGTCAGGCCATCGGCGAGATCATCGCCACGGTCAACGACCTGGCCGAGCAGTCCAACCTGCTGGCCGTCAACGCGGCCATCGAGGCGGCCAAGGCGGGCGAGCACGGCAAGGGCTTCGCCGTGGTGGCCCATGAGGTGAGGAGCCTGGCCGTACAGTCCAAAGAGGCCACTGCCCAGGTAAGGTCCATCCTCAACGACATCCAGAAGGCCACCAACGCGGCGGTGATGGCCACCGAGCAGGGGAGCAAGGTGGTGGAGGCCGGAGAAAAACAGTCCGGCGAGGCGGGGGAGGCGATCAGGCTGCTGGCGGACAACATTGCCGAGTCGGCCAACGCATCGACCCAGATAGCGGCATCGAGCCATCAGCAGATGATAGGGATGGAACAGGTGGCCCAGGCCATGGAGAACATCAAGGAGGGCAGCACCCTGAGCGTCACCAGCACGCGCCAGGCCGAGCAGTCTGCCCAGGGACTGCACGAACTGGGGCAGAAATTGAAGGGGCTGGTGGAGCGGTTCAAGCTGTAGTTTTGAGTTTTGGGTTTTGAGTTGTGAGTTAAACCCAAAACCCAAAACTCAACACTCAAAACGGAATTTTCATGGACATCGAATTTCAAAAACGGCTTCTGGCCACCTTCCGGGACGAGACCAGGGAACACCTGGCCGCCATCACTGCCGCCCTGATTGCGCTGGAGAAGAGCGCGGAGCCCGATAAACGGCAGGCAATCCTGGAGACCGTGTTCCGCGAGGCGCACAGCCTCAAGGGCGCGGCCCGCGCCGTGGGCATGGCGGGGATCGAGTCGCTCAGCCACGCCCTGGAAGGGGTCTTTGCCGCTTTCAGACGGCAGGAGGCCGTAACTTCTCCGGCCTTGTTCGATCTGCTGCACCGGGCGACCGATACCATCGACAAGCTCCTCTTGACCGGTGAAACCTACGGGAGCGCCGCAACGGCCACCCCGGTCAGGGAGCTCGTCGTCAGCCTGGAACAGGCCGCGAAGCGCGCATTGTCCAGGCCCTCCCCTCCGGAGCCCCCGCCGGCGGAGCATGCCCCGCTGCCGGAGAGCCAGAAAACCCCGCCCGCCGATAGCGCCGCCGCATCGGACACCATCAGGATCTCCGCGGCAAAGCTGGACTCCCTGCTGCACCAGGCCGAGGAGATGCTGACGCTGAAACAGGCCGCTTCACAGCGCGGCGCCGAGCTGCGGGAGATCATGGCCGCCCTGTCGGCGTGGGAAAAGGAATGGAAAAAGGTCCGGCCGGCCTTGCGCAGGCTGCGCAAGTTGCAGCCGGCGCCGGCCGGCCACCCCTTGACGGGCGCGGATGCCGCCCAACCAGGCAAGCTGCTGGCGTTTTGCGAATGGAGCCATGACGCCGTCAAGTCCATGGAACTCAAGGTACGCGGCGTGGCAAAGATGGCGGCAAACGACCGGCATGAACTGGACGGCATGGTGGACAGCCTCGTCTATGGCCTCAAGGAGGCGCTGATGCTTCCCTGCGCCTCCTTGCTGGAAATCCTGCCCAGGATGGTGCGGGACCTGGCGCGGGAGCGCGGCAAGGACGTGGAGCTGGTGATCAGCGGGGAGACGGTCGAGGTCGACAAACGGGTCCTGGAGGAGATGAAAGACCCGTTGATCCATCTAGTGCGCAACTGCGTCGATCACGGCATCGAGACGCCCGGGGAGCGCAGGCGCGGCAACAAACCGGCGGCCGGCCGTATCACCGCCGCGATCACGCTCAACGACTCCAACCTGATCGAGATCCTGGTCAGCGACGACGGCGCGGGGATAGATACCGCCCGGGTGGCGGCCGCGGCCGTGAGGCATGGTGTCGTGGTACGGGACCAGGCCGAGCGGATGGAACGGGAGGAGCTGCTGGGGCTGATCTTCAGCTCGGGGGTATCCACCGCCCCCCTTATCACCGACATCTCGGGGAGGGGGCTGGGCCTGGCCATCGTCCGCGAGAAGGTGGAGAAATTGGGCGGCACCGTTACGCTGGCGAGCGAACCGCTGCAGGGAACGACCTTCCGGATGGTGCTCCCCCTGAGTCTGTCGACCTGCCGCGGGGTTCTGGTCGGGGTGGGGGGACAGACCTTCATCGTTCCGGCCGCGGGGGTGGAACGGGTGACGCGGATCGACAGTGGTGCGCTCAGGACCGTGGAAAACAGGGAGACCGTCGAGCTGGAGGGTGAGGCGCTCTCCTTCGTCAGGCTGGCCGATGTGCTGCGGCTTCCGCGCAAGGAGCGGCCCGGCGCAGATGGCGGCCTGATCCAGCTGTTCGTGATAGGCAGCGGCGCGAGCCGGATCGCCTTCGCCGTGGACGCCGTACTCGATGAACAGGAGGTCGTGGTGAAGGGCATCGGGCCGCAGCTGGCGCGGGTGCGCAACATCGCCGGCGCTACGGTGCTGGGAACCGGCAAGGTGGCGGCAATCCTCCACCCGGGTGACCTGGTGAAATCCGCGATCAAGGGCGCCGCCGCGCCGGCCGCCGGTGCATATGCGCCGGAAGCGCCGGAGGCGGTGCGCAGGGCGGTGCTGGTGGCCGAGGATTCGATCACCGCGCGGACCCTGCTGAAGAACATCCTGGAGTCCGCCGGCTACCGGACCGTCACGGCCGTGGACGGCATCGACGCGCTGACGCAGCTCAAAACAAACGAGATCGACCTGGTGGTATCGGACGTGGACATGCCGCGCATGAACGGTTTCGAGCTGACGACCAGGATACGTGCCTCCAGGGAGTTCGCCGACCTGCCGGTGGTGCTGGTGACCTCGCTGGATTCCAGGGAGGACCGCGAGCGCGGCATCGATGCCGGGGCGAACGCCTATATCGTCAAGAGCAGCTTTGACCAGAGCAACCTCCTGGACGTGATCAAGAGGCTGATATGACCCTGCTGCGAAAATCGAAAATCAGGGTTCTGATTGTCGACGACTCGGCCAGCGTGCGGATGATGCTGGAGCGGATCTTCAGCGCCGATCCCGCCTTTGAGGTGGCCGGGAGCGCCCGCGACGGCGAAGAGGCCATCGCAGCGGTGGAGCGCCTTTCCCCCGACGTCGCCACCATGGACATCTACATGCCGGGCATGAACGGCCATGAGGCCACCCGCAGGATCATGGAGACCCACCCCATCCCGATCGTCATCGTGAGCGGCAACCTCGACGAGGAAGAGGTGGTGTCGTCATTTCGCGCCATGGAGGCCGGTGCGCTGGCCGCCGTGGCGAAGCCGAGGGGCGCAGGCCATCCGGAGCACGAGGCCGATTGCGCCTTGCTGCTCAGCAAGGTGAAACTGATGGCGGAGGTGCGGGTGGTGAAACGCTGGCCGCGCGCCGGCAGGCGGGCGTCGCCTCCGCTTTCGCGGACAGCCGTGGGGCAGGCCGCGGAAAAGCCGCGTGTGGTGGCTATCGGCGCCTCGACCGGAGGGCCGGTGGTCATCAACACCATCCTGTCCGCCCTGGCGCCGGGCTTCCCGCTCCCGGTCCTGATCGTACAGCACATGGCGCCGGGTTTTATCCGGGGATTCGCGGAATGGCTCGGCCTGTCGACACGCCTGCCGGTCCATGTCGCCTCGCAAGGGGAGCGCATGCTGCCCGGACATGTCTACATCGCCCCGGAGGAATTCCAGATGCTGGCGGGCATCGGCGACACGATCTCACTCACCCGCAGCGACCCCGAGAACGGCCAGCGCCCTTCGGTTTCAACCCTCTTCCGTTCCATTGCCGACGTCTACGGCAGCAGCGCGGTCGGCATCCTGCTCACCGGCATGGGGGACGACGGGGCAAGGGAACTGAAGCTGATGAAAGACAAGGGGGCCGTCACCATCGCCCAGGACCGGCAGAGCTCCGTGATCTTCGGCATGCCCGGAGAGGCGGTTAAGCTCGGCGCGGCCAGCTACGTCTTCCCGCCGGCGAAGATTGTGGCGTATTTGCTTTCGAGCAGAATAGGTTGAGTTTCGAGTTTGGGGTTTTGAGTCAAAACCCGCGGCATAACGAAAGGAATCGAGCAGATTATGACGTATAGCGGATACACGCGCGAACATACCGGCGAGTTGATCCTCATCGTCGAGGACAGCCCCACCCAGGCGGAGCAGTTGCGCTACATCCTGGAAAAACACCGCTACCGCGTCTCGATCGCAGGCAGCGGCAACGCTGCCCTCGCCCTGATCGGAGAGGTAAAACCGGCATTGATCATCAGCGACATCATCATGCCGGAGATGGACGGTTACGAACTGTGCCGCCGGATCAAGGCAATCGACGACTGCCGCGACATCCCCGTTATCCTGCTGACGTCGCTCTCCGATCCGCAGGATGTCATCCGGGGACTGGCGTGCGGGGCCGACAACTTCTTCACTAAACCGTACGACGAGGAGTATCTCCTTTCCCGTGTCATGCATATCCTGGAGAACAGGTACCAGCTGAGGGAAAACACTCCGCTGCCCGGCCTGGACATATCATTCGCCTGCCAGCGATACGTCATCACGTCCGATCGCCGCCAGATCCTCGACCTGCTCCTGTCGACGTACGAGGCCGCCATCCGCAAGAACAACGAACTGGTCAGGGCACAGGATGAGTTGAAAAAACTCAACGAACAGTTGCAGGGCGCCAACCAGGAGCTGGAGGCGTTCGGCTATACGGTCTCACACGACCTGCGCGGGCCGTTGAACAATATCCACGGCTCCTGCCAGGTAATCGAGCAGATATACGCCGATACGTTTGACGAGCAGTGCCGGCAATTCTTCCGCTACATCTCCGAGGCGACGATAAAGATGGACAGGCTGATCGGCACCATCCTGAAGTTTTCCCTGCTCACGCGCCAGGAGCTCCAGCGGGAAAAGGTGGATCTGAGCGACATGGCCCGGGCGATTCTGGTGGAACCGAGGTTCAATGAGCCGCAGCGCCGGGTGACGTTCCATATCGCCGATGGGATAATCGCAAACGGGGATATGCAGCTGCTGCGGATAGTGCTGGAGAATCTTCTCGGCAATGCCTGGAAATACACCGGCACGAAGGAACACGCCGTGATCGAGTTCGGCATGCTGGAATGCGGCGGCAATCCGGCCTATTTCGTACGCGACAACGGTTCCGGCTTCGACATGGCCTGCGCCGGCATGCTGTTCGCACCTTTCCAGCGTCTGCACGCCGCGGATGAATTCGAGGGGTTCGGCATCGGACTCTCCACGGTGCAGCGGATCGTGCAACGCCACGGCGGCCGTGTCTGGGCGGAAGGGGAGCCGGGAAGAGGCGCGGTGTTCTACTTTACCCTTGGCCTTGAATAGTCGTAACGATGCGGATGAAGAACAGATAAAATGTGGTATTATCTTATATTAAGAGATAACCGCGCAAAGGACAGTAAATCATGCCCCACACCAACATCGAAATACCGGAGAAGCTCCCCCTGTTTGCACAGAAGGATATAGTACCCTTTCCCTACATGATCTTCCCGTTGTACGTAAACGATCACGAGGTGCAGACCTTCAACGAGGCGGACAACTACGACAAGTTCGTGGCGATCGTGCTGCGCCGCAGCGATAACGGCAACGGTGACCGGCTGGGCGATATCAGCGAGATCGGCACACTCTGCCGGGTCAACCAGCTCAAGAAGGTGGGTGACGGCAGGTTCAAGGTGACCCTGGAGGGGATCAACCGCCTGCGCATCCTGCATACGGAGCGGCACGGAGAGGTCACCATGGCCAATTGCGAGGTGGTGCGCGAGTTCGTGGAGAAGAACCTGGTCTCCGACGCGCTGGTGCAGAGCCTGAATGCCCTGCTGAAGATCGCCCTCTCCTACGGCAAGCCGTTGCCGGACGACGTCATGAAGATGATCGATTACATCGACAACCCGGCCCGGCTCTCCGACCTGGTGGCGCTCTACGTCAACCTGCCGCTGCCCGATCTGCAGGAGCTCCTGGAGACGGTAGACCCGCTGGAGCGGCTGAAGAAGGTATACGTGCACCTGACCAACGAGGTCCAGCGCCTCCAGGTCAAGAGCGAGGTCGCCAGCGAGGTCAACCGCAAGGTCGGCAAGAACCAGAAGGAGTACATCCTGCGCGAGCAGATGAAGCACATCCAGGAGGAGTTGGGCGAGGAAGACCCGCGCGTGGCGGACATGAACGAGCTGCGCCGGCGCATCGAGGAGGCCGGGCTGCCGGAGGAGGTCAAGAAGATCGCCGATACCGAGATCAAGCGCCTGGAGCGGATCAACCCCGCCTCCCCGGAGTACACCGTTTCCCGCACCTACCTGGATTACCTGGCCGGCATGCCCTGGAGCAAGTCGACCACCGACAGCCTGGACATGGTCAGGGCCGAGGAGATCCTCAACGAGGACCACTACAACCTGAAAAAGGTCAAGGAGCGCATCCTGGAGTTCCTGGCGGTGCGCTCGCTCAAGGAGAACATGAAGGGGCCGGTGCTCTGCTTCGTGGGTCCTCCCGGCGTGGGCAAGACCTCCCTGGGCAAGTCCATCGCCCGCTCGCTGGAGCGCAAATTCGTGCGCATCTCCCTGGGGGGGGTGCGCGACGAGGCCGAGATCCGCGGCCACCGCCGCACCTACATCGGCGCCCTGCCCGGCCGGATCATCAAGGAGCTCTTCCGCTGCGGCTCCAACAACCCGGTCTTCATGCTGGACGAGATCGACAAGCTGGGGCTGGACTTCCGCGGCGACCCGGCCTCGGCGCTCCTGGAGGTGCTCGATCCGGAGCAGAACTTCTCCTTCAACGACCATTACCTGGACGTCCCCTTCGACCTCTCGCGGGTGATGTTCATCACCACCGCCAATCAGCTCGACCCGATCCCCGGCCCGCTCAAGGACCGGATGGAGGTGATCCGCCTGGCCGGTTACAGCACCGAGGAGAAGCTGCACATCGCCCGCAACTTCATTATCCGGCGCGAGATCGAGGAGAACGGGCTGGCCGCGACACCGCTGGAATTCACGGACGAGGCGGTCACCAAGATCATCACCGACTACACCCGCGAGGCGGGCGTGCGCAACATGCAGCGCACCATCGGTTCCATCTGCCGCAAGGTGGCCAAGGAGATCACCCAGAAGAAGGAACCGCGAAAGATCATCACCCCCGGGGTGGTGGCGGAGCTTCTGGGACCGCGCAAGTTCCACAACGAAGTGGCGGCGGAGAACGACCGGGTCGGCGTGGTGACCGGCATGGCCTGGACCGAGACCGGCGGCGACATCCTCTTCGTGGAGGCCACCACCATGCCGGGCAAACCGGAGTTGATCCTGACCGGTTCCCTGGGGGACGTGATGAAGGAGTCGGCCCGGGCCGCGCTCTCCTACGTGGAGGCCCACTTCAGCGAGTTCGGCATCGCGCCCGGCGCCTTTGAGAACAAGGCCATCCACATCCACGTCCCCTCGGGCGCCATCCCCAAAGACGGCCCCTCGGCAGGCGTGACCATGGTCACCGCCCTGGTGTCGCTCCTGACGGACCGGCCGGCCAGACGCGGGGTGGCCATGACCGGCGAGATCACCCTGACCGGGCGCGTTCTCGCCATCGGCGGCATGAAGGAAAAGGTGCTGGCCGCTCACCGCGCCGGCGTGCGCAAGATCGTGGCGCCGGACCGCAACCGCGACGACCTGGAGGACATCCCCGACAACGTGCGCAAGGAACTGGAGTTCACCTTCATCAACGAGGCGGCCGAGGCGGTGGCCGTGGCGTTGTAACCATGGACATCGCCATCATCGACAAACTGATGCTGCAGTTCTTCTCCGGCCTGCAGGGCTACTTCGCCCTGGCCGGACGGACCTTCGTGCGCATCTTCCGCCGTCCCTTCTACTACCGCGAATTCGTCCTGCAATTCGACAAGCTGGGCTTCTCCTCCCTTTTCATCTGCATCCTGACCGGCCTGTTCACCGGCATGGTCATGGCGTTGCAGGCCCTGATCCAGCTCAAGCCCTTTGCCGCCACCAGCTATGTGGGGGGCATGGTGGCGGTCACCATGATCAAGGAACTGGGACCGGTTTTGGCCTCGCTGATGGTGGCCGGCCGGGTCGGGTCGGCCATCACCGCCGAGCTGGGCACCATGGTGGTGACCGAACAGGTTGACGCCATGCGGGTGGAGGGGACCGACATCGTCAAGCGCCTGGTGGCCCCCAGGGTAAAGGCGATGCTGCTGGCCATGCCGCTGTTGACCGTGGTGGCCGATGTCGTCTCGCTGCTGGGGGGCTACATCATGGCATCCGGCTACGGCATCAATCCCACCATGTACATCAAGGGAATCCCGCAGTTCATGGTCTTCCAGGACCTGATCGAGGGGGTGGCCAAGCCGACCTGCTTCGGCCTGATCATCACCATGACCGGCTGCTACGTGGGGTTGAACACCAGGGGGGGCGCGGAGGGGGTGGGGGCCGCGGCCAAGCAGGCAGTGGTGCTCTCCTCGGTGCTGATCCTGGTGTCGGACTTCTTCCTGACCAAGATCTTCGTGGCGTTCAGGGGGTGAGGTTTTTGGAGGAAAAACAGAGCTGTTTTCGGAGTTGAACAAAATGCGAGGAGCACAAAAGATGCCTGAAATATCGAGATTTTATGGCATAATTATCGCCATGTTTCATGACGAACACAATCCTCCCCATTTCCATGCGCGTTATGGAAGCGACCGGATTTCCATCCGAATCAACGACCTTTCAATTACCAACGGTTCATTGCCGCCACGGGCCTTGGGTATCGTCATTGAATGGGCCTCGCTCCACCAGGAAGAGCTGCTGCATAACTGGGAACTCGCAATGGATTTCAAGCCTCTGGAACCCATCGCCCCTTTACGATAGGAGGTTGCGTCATGTGGCACGACATTATCAATTTTAAAAAACTGGGTGGATACCGGCTGGAACTGGAGTTTGACAACGGTCGCAAGGGTGTGGTCGATCTCGCCTCATACGCCTCACGCGGCGGTGTGTTCAGCCATTTTGCCGACAAGAGCTATTTCGATGCCGTGGACCTGAATAGGGAGCTTGGCGTGCTCTCCTGGCCCGATGGCGTGGATATCGCACCGGAAACCATCTACGAAGCGGCGATGGTAGCGGAAAGTTCCGAGCCATACAAACCGTAGGGGGGCGAGTCTTGTGCCCGCCTGATTGTGATGCGGGTAATCCAGGGGATGTTCCTGGTTCTCTGGTTTTATCATGTGCACAGACTAAATGTTCCATTTGGGTAGATCACCGGTTCACGCGCGCGCGTGAACCGGTCAACAACGAGTTATTAAAAAACAGGCAACAAGCCGGCGCCGCAGAAGTCGCTGGTGGGAATGGTTTTCCCGATAGGGGTGAAGTAGTTTAGGACTTTAAAACCGTCACATCACAACTTTTAGCGGCCTTCGACCGGGAGCATGTCGCCTATGCGCTTATTGGCGGCTTCGCCTGGACTGGAAGCGGATTGAAGGGTATTTTGAACTATTCGGAATGCAGGAAACCTTTGCACAATTGAGGAACACATACGATGGCCCCCACACATAGCGCCGATAAACTGCTGGTAGGCACTGATCCGGACTCGCTGACGCTGGATTGTCGTCAACTTCGCACGTATGACAGGATGAATCTGCCCAGTGCCGATGATGTGATGGATTTCCTTGACGGCTATTATGCATTCATCAACCATGCAACGAGGCCCTTCTCGCCTATGCGGGAAGTAAACATGTTATTGTGAGCAGATCGTGAATCACTGGCTCTTCAAAACCGAACCGGGCTGTTTCTCCTTCGACGACCTCAAGAACCGGCCGAGCATGACCGAGCATTGGGACGGGGTGCGCAACTTCCAGGCGCGCAACCTCCTGCGGGACGAGGTCAAGGTCGGCGACCTGGTGCTGTTCTACCACAGCAGCATACCCGAACCGGCCGTTGTCGGCATCGCGGAGGTGGTACGGGAGGGGTATCCCGATTTCACCGCCATGGACCCGAACGCCGAGCACTTCGATCCGAAATCCTCGGTTGAAAATCCCATCTGGTTCATGGTGGACGTGCGCTACGTTGAAACCTTGCCGCGCCAGGTCACACTGGAACGGATCAAGGCCAATCCCCTTCTGGCCGCGATGCCGCTGGTCGGGCGCAGCCGCCTCTCCATCCAGCCGGTCAGTGCGGAAGAGTGGCGCATCATCCTCGCCATGGGCGGACTGGAGCCCAGATGATCGGCGATTCCATCAGCATGGAGAAGGTCTGCTACTCGGTGGGAGGACGCCGGATACTGGAGGATTTCGACTTCTGCCTGGAGCGCGGCGTCAACCGCACCATCCTGGGGGTGAGCGGGGCCGGCAAGACCACCATCCTCAAGCTGCTTTTGGGGCTGCTTCAGCCGGATTCAGGCCGGGTCTGCATCGGCGACGTCTGCATCACCGGACTTTCCGAGACCCGCTTCCTGGAGCAGCGCAAACGGATCGCCATCGTCTTCCAGGGGGGGGCGCTGTTCGACTCGATGACCGTGGGGGAGAATGTCGGCTACCGCCTGTTCGAGGCCGGGCAGCTTTCGGTGCGGGCGATCGAGCGGATCGTGCTGGAAAAACTCTCCTTCGTCGGGGTGGAGCAGGCCGTCAACCTGTATCCTGCCGAGCTCTCGGGCGGCATGAAGAAGCGGGTGGCCATTGCGCGCGCCCTGGCGGCCGATCCGGATTACATCTTCTTCGACGAGCCGACCACCGGCCTCGACCCGATCGGGGTCTATAACATCTGCAACCTGATGCAGAAGCTGCAGGCCGAGGGAAAGACCACCCTGATGGTGACACACGACCTGATCACGGCCTTCGCCACCTCGGAGCGCTTCACCTTCCTGCACCGGGCGCGCATGATCTTCGAGGGGACCGAGGCGGAGATGAAGGAAAGCGACATACCGGAGGTGCGCGAGTTCCTGCGGCCCACGGAAGAGTCGCTGTTCGTGTGAAAAAACGGAACGGACGGGAATGATATGAAACGGAGCAACCGCATAGGCTGGGCGCAGGTGCGCGCCGGGGTGTTCATCTTCGTGGCGCTGCTCTTTGCCGCCGGCGGGGTGACCCTGATGGGGCAGAAGACCAAGATGTTCATCCCCAAGGGAAAACTGCGGGTGGTGATGACCGACGTGGCCGGCCTCAAGGAAGGGGCGCCGGTCTGGCTGGCGGGTGTCGATGTGGGTGTGGTGGCCGATATCCGCTTCGCCGATCCGCGCAGGAGCAACGAGGTGGATATCTACCTGGAAGTGGCCACCAAGGCGCTGAAGAAGATCGGCCCCGACTCAAAGATCACCATCAAGACCCGCGGCCTGATGGGAGAGAAGTACGTGGATATCACCCCTTCGCAGCAGTATTTCGAAAAGCCGGTCACGGTCATGCGGGGCACGCCGGTGATCAAACTGGACGACGTGGTGCAGAAGGCCGGCACCGCCTTCGACCGGTTGAACACCATCGTCGAGAGCGTCACCCAGGGCAAGGGGACCCTGGGGAGGCTGAGCACCGACCCGGCACTTTACAACAACAGTCAAGCTGATCAATGAACTGCATTCCCTGACAGTGACGATCAACCGGGGGGAAGGTACCCTGGGCAAACTCAACCGCAGCCCCGAACCCTACAACAAGCTGATCAGCATCCTCAGCCGGGCCGACGAGACCCTTCAGGATATCCAGGCCTCGGAAGGGACATTGAACAAGCTGATCTACGACAAGGAACTCTATACCAAGCTGACGATGCTGGCGGACAAGAGCGTCAAGGCCGCCGAGGATGTGCGTGAGTTGAACCGCAAGATCACCTCCAGCGACGGCACCCTCGGCATGTTGATCAATGACCGGACGTTCTATGACAAGGGGCTTTCGCTCCTGACCAGGGCCGACAATTCGGTCAAGTCCATCGAGGATATAACCGGCAAGATCAAAGAGGGAGAGGGGACGGCCGGCAGGCTGCTCACCGATGCGGAGCTGTACGAGAGCCTGAACCGGATGGTGGAGGACGTGGATGCTCTGGTGAAGGACTTCAAGGAGAACCCGCGCAAGTACATCAAGTTTTCGCTGTTTTAGACGAAGCCGTTCGGTTGAATCAACAAAACATAAAAAGGATTTTCATGAAAAGACAACTTTTGCTATTGGTGTCTCTTTGCCTGCTGGCCGCCCCACTCCAGGCGGCAAACCTGGAGGAGAAGGTCGTCGAGCACACGCTCAAAAACGGCATGAAGCTCCTGATGGTGGAGCGCCACACCTCGCCGACGGTGTCGGCCTGGATCCGCTTCCGGGTGGGGAGCGTGGATGAGCGGAGCGACGAGCGCGGCATAGCCCACCTGCTGGAGCACATGCTCTTCAAGGGGACCACCACCCTGGGGACCAGGGATTACACCGCCGAGAAGCCGCTCCTCGACCGAATCGAGCAGACAGCCCAGGCCCTGATGGCGGAGAAGGCCAGGCGTGAAAAGGGGGACAGGGCCAGGATCGCCGAATTGGAGAAGCAACTGGCGGCGCTGGAGGCAGATGCGTCGAAATACGTCGTAAAGGACGAGTTCTTCGAGCTCTATTCCAAGAACGGCGGAGTGGGGTACAACGCCTTCACCAGCCGCGACGGCACCACCTACCTGATCAGCATGCCCGCCAACAAGCTGGAGCTGTGGGCGGCCATCGAGTCCGACCGGATGCAGAACGCGGTGCTGAGGGAATTCTACACCGAGCGGGCGGTGGTGATGGAGGAGCGCCGCCGCTCCTACGACGCCAACCCGGAAAGCAAGCTGTGGGAGACCTTCGTGGCGGCCAGCTACCTGGCCCACCCCTACGGACAGCCCACCATCGGCTGGATGTCGGACATCGAGAACCTGACCCGCACCAAGGCCGAGCAGTTCTTCCGCGCCTATTACGGCCCACACAGCGCCATCGTCGCCGTCGTCGGCGATATCGACCCCAAGGCGACCATCGCCCTGGTGGAGCGCTATTTCGGCGCCATCCCGCCCGGCAGGACACCGGCGCCGGTCACGACCGAGGAACCGCGGCAGGCGGGCGAACGCCGCATCGAGCTATTGGCCGATGCCGAGCCGACGCTGATAATCGGGTTTCACAAGCCTGCCATGACCGCGCCAGACGAGTACGTCTTCGACGTGATCAGCATGATCCTGAGTAACGGGCGGACCTCGCGCCTCTACAAGGGGCTGGTCATCGAGAAGCAGCTCGCCACCGACGTCGGGGTCTTCGACGCCCCTGGCAGCCGCTTCCCCAACCTGTTCGTGCTGAACGCCACCCCCCGCGCCCCGCACACGGTGAGCGAGGTGGAGGCGGCCATCCTGGCCGAGCTGGAGCGGCTGAAAACCGAGCCGGTCTCCGAGCGCGACCTGCAGCGTATCCTCAACAAAATCGAGTACGAGGAGGCCCGCCGCATGGGGACCAACGGCGGCCTGGCCCGCAACCTGACCGAGTACGAGGCGGTCACCGGCAGTTGGCGCTACATGACCGAATACCGCCGCAAGGTGGCCGCGGTCGGAGCCGCAGACATCCAGCGGGTCGCCCGCGACTACTTCACCCGCGAGAACCGCATGATCGGCTTTCTCACCAAGAAGGGGGGTACGGCGAAATGAGACGGTTGATCACCTCCCTGTTGTCCCTGTTCATCCTGCTCGGGACGTTTTCCCCGCTCCCCGCCGCCGAGGGTGGCAAGGCCGATCCCCGCAACATGACCTTCCCCGAGCTGCGCTACGAGATACCCAGGGCCGAGCGGGTGCTGCTGGAGTGCGGCATGCCGGTCTACCTGCTGCGGGACCCGGAACTCCCCATCGTCAACATCACCGCCATGGTGCGCACCGGCTCGGTCTATGAGCCCGCCGCCATGGCCGGTCTGGCTTCCCTTACCGGCAGCGTCATGCGCAGCGGCGGCGCCGGCGGCCTGGCGCCGGAGCGGATGGACGACGAGCTGGAGTTCATGGCCTCGTCGGTGGAGAGCGGCATCAGCAGCGACATGGGAACGGTCTCGCTGACGTCGTTGACGAAAAACTTCGGCCGCACGCTGAGGATCTTCGCCGACGTGCTGCTGCGCCCCGATTTCAGCGAGAAGCGGGTCGAGATCGCCCGCCGGCATATGATCGAGGGGCTGCGCCGCCAGAACGACGATCCCAAGGAGATCGCCGACCGCGAGATCACCCGGGCCATCTATGCCGGGCATCCCCTGGGCGTCGTCCCCACCTTCGACTCGGTGAAGTCCGTCACGCGGCAGGAGATGGTCGCGTTTCACCGCCGTTTCTTCCGGGTAGACAACATGATCCTGGCGGTATCGGGCGACTTCGAGCGCGGCGCCATGCTCAGGGAACTGAACGCGGTTTTCGGCAAGGCGGAAACGAAAACCGCCCTGGAACTGCCCGAGATCCCCAAGCCCCCTGCGCAATTCGTTTCAGAGGTGCTCTACGGACGCAAGGAGGTCAACCAGACGGTCATCCGCATGGGTCACATCGGCATCAGCAAGGACAGCCCCGACCTCTACGCCGTGCGCGTCCTGGACTACATCCTGGGGGGCAGCTTCACCTCGCGGCTGACCATGGAGATCCGCACCAACCAGGGGCTGGCCTACAATGTAGGCAGCCACTTCGACATCGGCCGCCGCTTCGCCGGCACCTTTATCGCCGAAACCGAGACCAAGGCGGAATCCACGGCCAAGGCCATCGGCCTGATGAAGGCGATCATCGCCGGCACGACCCAGGCGCCGGTCAGCGACCAGGAGCTGAAATCGGCCAAGGATTACATCATAAACTCCTTCATGTTCGGCTTCACCAGCCCGGCCTCCATAGTGACCCAGCGCGCAAGGCTGGAGTACTACGGCTATCCCGCCGACTACCTTGAGAAATACCGCGCGAACATCGCCCGGGTGACCAAGGAGGACGTACTGTCCGCCGCCGTAAGGCATCTCAGGCCCGAGGCCTTCAAGCTGGTGGTGGTTGGAGAGACCGCGAAATTCGACAAGCCGCTCACGCTCTTCGGGGCGGTGCGGGAACTTGATCTGACATCGGCCGTACCATAAAACGAGGTGACGAACATGACCATCTTTGCCTGGGACGACAGCATCGCCCTGAATATCCCCCGGATCGACGAACAGCACAGGGAGTTGATCGGCTGGATAAATGCACTTCACGATGCGGTGCGCAAGGACGAGGGGGCGCTGGTGACCGGCGACGTGCTCTCGAAGCTGATCAGCTATGTCTTCATGCACTTTACCGAAGAGGAGCGGCTGATGCTCTCCTGCAGCTTCCCCGGCTTCACCGCTCACCGCCAGGAGCACGACTATTATGTGAAGAGGCTGAAGAATATCCAGGACCGCTTCCAGGAGGGGGAAGAGATAAGCGGGGAGACGCTGGAGTTCATGAGCGACTGGATCGTCTGCCACATCAGGGGGACCGACCAGGTCTACGGCCGCTTCATCCTGGCCGGAAGCGGCGGAACAGGTGCCTGATTAAAGCTTTTACAGCGTACTGCCGATAATATAGTATATAAGTAATGATAATCATGTCCCAATGGAGCCAGCCATGAAAATTACACCCGGAACCCAAAGCAATCTCCCGGCGCCGGATGTCACGCGCAAAAAGTCTGTTGCCCGACAACCGGAAGAGGCAAGGCCACCGGCCGGGAAAACGGACGATGCCTTCAGCGTGAAGCTCTCCTCGGCGGTGGAGCAGATGAAGGCCACGCCGACGGATGAAGACGAGATCCGCCGGGACAAGGTGGAGGCCATCAGGAGGCAGTTGGCGTCCGGCACCTACAACATCAGCGGCAAGGACGTCGCCAACAAGATACTGACAGCCCTCAAGGGGTAAATGAGAGGCCCCGCCGGAAACGGCGGGGCCTCTCATTTTCTCCTCATCCTGCCCTCATTGCATCTAACCTGACCCGGACAAGCGGGGGACAAACAGGAACGGCGTTTTTAATCCGCAGGTTATCCATAAATGCCGTTTTCAGATCTCCCTGACGCCGCCATCCCGGCGGCCATCCTGATCGCCGCCAGCAGGCTCCTCTCCGAGGCCCTCCCCGTCCCCGCCAGGTCGTAGGCCGTGCCGTGATCCACCGAGGTGCGGACGATCGGCAGCCCCAACGTGATGTTGACCCCATCGTCGAAATGCAGCATCTTGAGCGGTATCAGCCCCTGGTCGTGGTACATGGCCACGACGCCGTCATACTTCCCCTTTTGGGCAAAGTAAAACAGGGTGTCGGCCGAGAGCGGCCCAATGGCGTCGATCCCCTCCGCGCGCGCCGCCGCCACGGCCGGTGCGATGACCCTCTGCTCCTCGTCGCCGAACATCCCCCCCTCGCCGCAGTGGGGATTGAGGGCCAGCACCGCCAGGCGCGGCCTGGGTATGCCGGTCAGCCGCCGTATCCCTTCCGCGGTCACCCGGATGGTCTTCAACACCCGCTCCGGGGTGACGAGGCGCGGAACGTCCTTCAGCGCCTCGTGGATGGTAACCAGGCTGACCCGCAGCACATCCCCAGCCAACATCATCACGTAGTCGCTGCTCCCGCACAGCTCGGCCAGAAGCTCGGTATGTCCCGGATATGCGTGCCCGGCCAGGTGCATGGCCTCCTTGCTGATCGGGGCCGTGACCATGGCCGCCGCCCTGCCGTCGAGGCAGAGGCGCGCCGCGGCGCAGATGTAGCGGTAGACCGCGTCGCCGGCCGCCACGGTCGGTTGGCCGTAGCGAATGTCGGCCGCCGTCAGCCGCGAGAGCGGCAAAAGAGGGATTGTGCCGCCGGGAAGCAGCCGTGCCTCTTCCGGCTCGGCGATCTCGCGTACTGAAAGCGTCGGGTCGCAGACGCCGATGGCCCGCTTCAGCGCAGCACTGTCTCCGATCACGAAGGGTGTGCTGATATCCTTTATCAGCGGATAGCCCAGCGCCTTGACGATGATCTCCGGCCCGACCCCGCAGGGGTCGCCCATGGTTATGGCAATGAGCGGTTTATTATGCATGGTTTGAACCTTCCTTGATCTCCGCCACCGCCAGGGTGACGTTCTCCGACTTGACCTTTTTCAAGAGCAGGGTCCCGTTGTTCGATGCCAGGATGGCGGCAGGCTCGGCCACGCCCGCGGCGCCGATGGCGGCCAGGGCATGGGCGGAAGGTGGAGATGGAACGCTAACGCGGTTAAGCTCCTCGCTCTCATAGAAGACCAGCGGGATGGCATGGTGTTCGGCAAAGGCCAGGAGCCCGGCCTCGTCGCGCTTGGCGGCCGCCGTGGCGATGAGGGCCACGCTTTTTATGGAGAGGAGAATGCGTCTCAGGTGGGCGCTGACGAAGCCGTCGATCTCATCCGCGGTGGTGCCCCGGTTGCAGCCGATGCCCAGCACCAGGTTGCGGGGGCGCAGGATCAGCAGGTTGTCCGGCCGGGTCTGGGGCGGGAGGTGGCGGTTGGTGACGAACAGGTACCCCTGGGCCCGGCTCTCCAGGGCCGAGGCAATGGTGTCGTGGAAGGTGAGCCTGGCCCGGCCGTGGAACCAGGAGCGGGTCCGGCCTCCAGGATCGACCACGGCGATCTCTTCCCCGTCCAGGAGCAGGCGGTTGAGCGCCTTGACCCGGCTGATATCCTCGATCACCCACCCCTGTTCCTTGGCCAGCATGTCGAACGAGGGGAGGTCGTTGGCGTCGGTGGCGGTGGTGACTACCGCCCGGGCGCCGCTGATGAAGGCGCAGCGCTCGGCCAGCTCGTTGGCGCCCCCCAGGTGGCCGGAGAGGAGCGAGACGGCGAAGCGGCCGGCGTCGTCCATCACCACCACGGCCGGGTCTGTTTCCTTGGACTCCAGCAAGGGCGCGATCATGCGCACCACGATCCCGGCGGCCATGATGAAGACCAGGCCGTCGCATTCGTTCCAGAGGGATGCCACGACCCCCTTCAATCCGTCGGGTTCAAAGAGCCGGGCGCCGGGCCCGGCCTGGCCGCCGTAGCGGCGGGAGACGTGGATTTCCGCCCCGCCCAGACCATCCCGCAGTCGCTGCCCCAAAAGCGCGCCGTTGCGGGTTATGGCGATCACGGCGGTGCGCATCTCAGACCGTGACACCGCTGCGGAAGCCGTGCGAGAACTCCCCGTCGTAGAGGAGCGATTTTGCCTTCAACCCCTCGCGCCGTACCGCCAGCACGTCCCCCACGATGATCAGGGCCTGGCGCTCTATGCCGGCCTCGCGTACCTTGGTTGCAATGTCGGCCAGAGTGCCTTCGATCACCTGTTCGTCCTCCCAGGAGGCGCGGCAGACCACGGCAACGGCCGTCTCCGGCGTGTAGGCCCCGCAGAGGAGCTGTTCCACCACTTTTTCGATCACACCGACCGAGAGGTAGATCACCAGCGTGGCGCCGATGCGGGCGATCTCGGAGAGCCGCTCCCGCTCCGGCACCGGCGTGCGCCCCTCGCAGCGGGTGAAGATCACCGTCTGGGAGACCTCGGGCAGAGTCAGCTCCTGCCTGAGGCTGGCAGCGGCGGCAAAGGCGCTGGTTACGCCGGGCACCACCTGGTAATCGACGCCAAGGCGGTCCAGGGCCTCCATCTGCTCCTGGATGGCGCCGTAGATGGAAGGGTCGCCGGTGTGCAGCCGCACCACGCCCTTCCCGGCCGCGATGGCGTCCATGATCACGGTGATGACCTCGGTCAGGGTCATGCCGGCCGAGTCGTAGACGTCGGCCTTGACGGCGTAACGGCGGACCAGTTCGCGGTCCACCAGGCTGCCGGCGTAGATGACCACGTCGGCGTGGCGCAGGAGACGCGCGCCCCGAATGGTGATGAGATCGGCCGCGCCGGGACCGGCGCCGACGAATGATACCTGAGGTGCCATGGTTACTCCATCTGGACGGAATTCAAGCGGCTTCGATCCTGTTCTTGTAGTCCGAAACCGGGTGTATGTCAAGCAAGCCCGGCTGCTGACGGCTCTTCCGGAACAATATGGATTTCGGAATATTTTACCGTTGACAAGTTTCAAAATAGTATTAAGATAAAATCAATCCTCTTTGGATCGAATAGAAAATATTTTGAAAGGAGACCCCGATTATGTGGACTGCAAGATTCAGGATTCGCCCGGTATCCCACTGCAAAGAGGGTTGCCATAGTTGGCCCGTCGCGTGAACCGCGGCGGGCGTTCCTTAAAAAAGCCCCTGTCCATGGACATGGGGCTTTTTTTTGTGGCGTATTCTGCTATGATGCCTATTCGCATGCATGACCGCCATGCCGAGAAATGACCATTCACCGAGAGAGACCCGCATGAAAAAATACCTCATCGCCCTGGCCGTCGTCCTGCTCGCGGCCGGCATCGCCGCCTTCGCCTACTTCAAACGGACACCCGAGGTGCGCTACAAGAGCGTCCGGGTCGAACGCGGTCCGATCGTCTCCAGCGTCGCGGCCACGGGCAACCTGAGCGCGGTGATCACCGTGCAGGTGGGCACCCAGGTCTCCGGCACCATCCAAAAGATTTACGTCGATTACAACTCCAAGGTGAAAAAGGGGCAGCCCATCGCCGAGATCGACCCCTCGCTGTTCAACGCCGTGGTTGAGCAGGCCCAGGGGAACCATCTCAACGCCGAGGCTAACCTGCAGCGGGCCCGGGTTGCCCTGGCCGACGCCGAGCGCACCTGGAAGCGGAACAGACAGCTGCTGGCGGACGGCATCATCTCCCAGGGGGATTACGACACGGCGGAGACGGCCTACCATTCGGCCAGGGCGACGCTGCAGGCCGCCGAGGGGAGCGTGGCCCAGACCCGCGGGACCCTGATGCAGGCGCGCACCAACCTGCGCTACTCGGTCATCCGTTCACCGGTGGACGGCGTGGTCATCTCGCGCAATATCGACGTGGGACAGACCGTGGCGGCCTCCTTCCAGACCCCGACCCTGTTCACCATCGCCCAGGACCTTACCAAGATGCAGATCGAGGTCAGCGTGGACGAGGCGGACATCAGCCGCATCAAGCTCGGCCAGCAGGCGAACTTCACCGTCGACGCCTACCCGGAGCACCCCTTCAGGGGCAAGGTGGTCCAGATCCGCAGCGCCCCGATCATCACCCAGAACGTGGTCACCTACATCGTGGTGGTCAACGTGGACAACAGCGATATGAAGCTGAAACCGGGCATGACCGCCAACGTATCGGTAGAGACGGCCCGCAGGGATGACAGCCTCAAACTGCCGCTCGCCACCCTGCGCTTCAAGCCGAAGACGAACGGTGAAGAGGCCGGTGAGAAGCGTGCCGGCCGGCCGGAGGGTACCGGCAAGCCCGGGGGGCGCAAGGTGAGCAAGGGGCAGCAGGTGTACGTCCTCAGGGAGGGCAAACCGGTCCCGGTTGCGATCAAGACCGGTATCGCCGACAACAGCGGCATCGAACTGGTCGAGGGGGCGCTCAAGGAGGGGGACGAGGTGATCGTCGAGCAGATCGGCGGCGAGGCAAAGAAGAAGAAATCGGGGAGCAGCTCGCCCATGGGGCCGCGCTTCTGATGGCAGACGTCATCTCTCTCAGCAATATCCGCCGCGTGTTCGTCATGGGGGACCAGCAGTTCGAGGCGCTCAGGGGGATCTCCTTCAGCGTAGGGGCGGGGGAGTTCGTGGCCATCATGGGCGCGTCGGGGAGCGGCAAATCGACCTGCATGAACATTCTCGGCTGCCTGGACCGTCCCACCACGGGCGAATACCTGCTGGACGGCCTGGACGTGGGAGGGATGAACCCCGATCAACTGGCCGCCATCCGCAACCGGAAACTGGGCTTCGTCTTCCAGGGCTTCAACCTGCTGGCCCGCACCCCGGCGGTGGAGAACGTGGAACTGCCCCTGGTCTACGCCGGCATCCATGCCAAAGAGCGTCGTCAGCGGGCCCTGGCGGCCATGGAGCAGGTGGGGCTCTCCGGCAAGGAGGCTAATCACCCCAGCCAGCTCTCCGGCGGCCAGCAGCAAAGGGTTGCCATCGCCCGAGCCCTGGTCAATCACCCGGCCGTGATCCTGGCCGACGAGCCGACCGGCAACCTGGACAGTACCACCAGCGAGGAGATCATGCATCTGTTCACCGCCCTGAACCGGCAGGGGATCACCATCCTCATGGTCACCCACGAACAGGACATTGCCGCTTACGCCGGACGGCGGATAACCTTTAAGGACGGCAGTATCATCGGAGATAGTCGGATTGATCGGTCGGATCGGTCGGATCGGTCGGATCAGTCGGATAAAACTACTTAAACCATGGACCTCTTGCAGACCCTGAAAATAGCCCTGCGGGCGCTACGCACCAACAAGATGCGCTCCTTCCTGACCATGCTGGGGATCATCATCGGCATCGCCGCGGTGATCGCCATGATGGCCGTCGGCTCGGGGGCCAGCTACGTCATCTCCCAGCAGATCGCCAGCATCGGCAGCAACATCATCCTGGTGCTTCCCGGAACCACCACCAGCGGCGGCCTGCGCACCGGCAGCGGCGGGGTGCAGACCCTGACCAGCGACGACGTCAGGGCCATCATGACGGAGTCTCCATCGGTCGCCCTGGCTGCCGGCACGATCCGCACCTCCGGCCAGGTCGTCTACGGCAACATGAACTGGTCGACCGTCGTCATGGGGGCCTCGCCCGAGCTGTTCGAGATCCGCGAGTGGCCGGTGGTCAGCGGCCGCCTCATCAGCCAGCAGGATGCGGACGGCGCCGCCAAGGTATGCCTTTTGGGCCAGACCGTGGCCGATAATCTGTTCGGATCGGTTGATCCGGTCGGCCGGATGATCCGCATCCGCAAGATCCCCTTCACGGTGATCGGTGTGCTGGAGCGCAAGGGGCAATCCCCGCAGGGGCAGGACCAGGATGATGCCGTCTTCGTCCCGCTGCGCACGGCCCAGCGCAACCTGGTCAAATCCCCATTCCCCAATAACGTCGGCGCGATCATGGTCAAGGCGCGCAGCGAGGAGTTGCTGGACAAGGCCGAGAGCGAGATCAAGTCCCTGCTCAACCAGCGTCACCGCATCACCAACAGCAAGGAGCCGGATTATTCGACGCGCAACCTGTCCGAGATCCTGGCAGTGGCCGAGCAGTCCTCCAAGGCCATGTCGCTGCTCCTGGGGGCGGTGGCCTCCATCTCGCTGATCGTGGGTGGGATCGGCATCATGAACATCATGCTGGTCTCGGTAACCGAGCGCACCCGCGAGATCGGCATCCGCATGGCCATCGGCGCCCGCAGAAACGATATCCTCCTGCAGTTCATGACCGAGGCGGTATTGCTGACCATGATCGGCGGGCTCGTCGGCATCTGCCTCGGGGCCGTGGGCGCCACGGTCGTCTCCCGGATACTGTCGTGGCCGACGCTCATCTCCGTCGAATCCATCACCATCGCCTTTTTCTTCTCCGGCGCGGTGGGGATCTTCTTCGGTTTCTACCCGGCCAGGAAGGCGGCCGGGCTGAATCCGATAGATGCCTTGCGTTATGAATAGAGGCAGCACCCCTGTCCCGCCTGAATCAGGGGGGGCGTAACAAAAAATACATCCTCAAAGGCGGTAAACCAATGGCAAAACCGAATTTCAACTTCATCAAACGTCAGAAGGAACTGGAGAAGAAGAAAAAGAAGGAGGAGAAGCTGCAACGCAAGCAGGAAAAGGCCACCGCCGGCACCGACGAGAATCCGCAGCCGGAGGACGAGGACGTTGACGAGGCCCAGCCTTAGGATGCAATCATCAGGCAGCAGTGCCCCTTGTCTGGGGCAATCAATCGGCATCACCCGCGGCCACGGATCGGCACCATGAACACCACACCCCCCTGCCCCATGTGCAGCCGCTGGGAGACGGACAACGACCTGCGCATCGTTGAGCTGCCCCATTCCTACGTGGTCCTCAACCGCGACCAGTTCTTTCCCGGCTATACCCTGCTCTTCACCAGGCAGCACGTCACCGAGCTCTTCCATCTCGACCGCAGGACCCGCTCCGAGCTGATGGAGGAGGTGAGCCTGGTGGCCCATGCACTGTACGCAGTATTCCGTCCCACCAAGATCAATTACGAGCTCCTGGGCAACATGGTGCCGCACATGCACTGGCACCTGGTGCCGCGCTTCGCCCACGAGCCGCTATGGCCGCGCCCGATCTGGGCCGAGCCGCACCCCGATACGCACCTTGCACCGAATGTCTGTATGCGGCGGATCGAACAGATACGGAAGGCATTGTCATGATCAGATCATTCACCCACACCCTGAACAACGGCCTGCGCGTGGTCTGCGTGGAGATGCCCCACCTGCACTCGGCCGAGCTGGCGGTCTACCTCAAGGTCGGCGGGCGCAACGACCCCACCGGCAGGGAAGGGCTGTCCCACTTCCTGGAACACATCCTCTTCCGCGGGACCGAGGAGTTCGCCTCGTCGCTGGAGATCGAGACCGCCTTCGAGGCCATCGGCGGCGCGCCCAATGCCGCCACGGACGCAGAATCGACCTGCTACTACTCCCGTATCCATCCCGCCCATGCCAGACGCGGCATGGAGCTGTTCGCCTCAATGCTGCTCAGGCCGCTACTGGAAGGGGTAGAGATCGAAAAGCGCATCATCACCGAGGAGGCGCGCGAGGACCTGAACCAGCAGGGGGTGGAGATCAACCCCGACACCATCGCCAGCCGCCTGCTCTGGCCGCGCCATCCCCTGGGCATGCCCACCATCGGCACCCTGGAGAGTATCGCCGCCATCAGCCGCGATGACCTGGAAGGTCACCTGAAGCGCTTCTACATCCCGGCCGGCGCGGTGGTGGTCGTTGCCGGTCCGGTGCGCAGCCACGAGATCTTCGCCGCCGCCGGGGACGTCTTCGGCGGCTGGCGGGGCGACGCGCCGCCCCCCGCCGTTGCGGTGACCAGGCGGCATGCCGCCCCCCGCGTCCATTTCGTGCGGGATTCCGACAGCCAGATCAGCCTGCAGCTCGCCTTTCTCGGCCTGCGCCGCGGCGACCCCCGTTTCATGGCCCTGCGCATCCTGCGCCGTCTGCTGGCGGGCGGCGGCAGCTCGCGCCTGCACCTGCGCCTGCGGGAGGAGTTGGGGATCGTCTACTCGGTGGAGGCCGCCATCGGCGCCTACGATGAGACCGGCTGCCTGGCCATCGACCTCTCCACCGCTCCGCAGACCCTGACCCAGGCGGTGGAGACGACCCTGGCCGAGCTGGCGCGCATCGCAGCCGAGCCGGTATCCGCGGCCGAGCTGGAGCGGGTCAGGCAGGCATACAT
>JACPFJ010000016.1:0-12600 GCA_016182975.1 Deltaproteobacteria bacterium | reverse complement strand
CAGGCAGGCATACATCTTCGACCTGGAGTACAGCCGCGATTCGGCCTACGAGATGGGGGCGCGCTACGGCTGGGGCGAGCTGATGGGGGTGGTGCGCAGCATCGAGGAGGGCCAGCATGAGGCGCAGGGGATCACGGATGCCGACCTGCGCGAGACCGCCGGCGCGATCTTTGCCCCGGAGAACCTGAGGCTGGTGGCGGTGGGGCCGTGGAAGAACGTGATGAAGCAGCAAACGCGGGAGCTGGTGGAGGAGTACAAGGGGAGGTTTTGAACGGCATTAACGTAACGGTGCCAAACGCTAAAAGCCGGGAATCCCCGGCCTTTGCCCGCAGCTTATTGATCCTGAAAACGACTTTTGGGTCCACGAAAGACACGAAATATCACGAAAAATTAAAGCATTACGGCAGAACAGCAATTCTCCAAACAGGTTGCACCATGATGTTACATATTTTAATGATTTTGTTCGTGTTTTTCGTGCTTTTCGTGGACAACTGCTTTATCTAGGTTGATATGCCCGTCAGTACTTCGTCTCCAGCACGGCGATCCTGATCCGGCCGATGATGGCGATGATCGGCGTCATGTCCTCCGGCAGGTGTCCCTCGAAGAACTTTATGTGGGTGGGATCGGCAGGAACCTGGTTGTAGGTGGGGTCCACGGCCACCCAGCGCCCTTCCAGCAGGCTCTCCGCCCAACTGTGATAGAGAAACCCCTTCCCCTCCATATGGACCAGCCCCGAGACGAAGCGCGTGGGTATGCCGGCGGCACGGGCCAGGGCGGTGTAGAGGCGGGCATGGGTCTGGCAGTTGCCGCTGCGGGACTTGAAGCTCGCCACGGCCCCTCCGCCGTCGTCCACGGTGTCCTTCAGCCAGTCGGCCGTCCATGACGCCACTGCCCGCACGACCTCGTCCGGGCCGCCCTTCCCCTTTGCCAGCTCCTTCGCCTTTGCCAGGATTTCCGGGGCGTCGGACTCGATCTTCTCGGCCGGTTTCAGGTAGGCCTCCGGCGGCACGGCAGACGTGACCACCGGCGAGGACACAACAGCGGAACCGGTCCTGACGGTGATGCGCCCCTCGCCGCTCTTCTCCACGAGCTGCCCACCCTCCTGCAGGAGCGGCAGGGCATCGTTCCAGCCGCTGATCTCCACGGCCAGCCCCTTTAACTTCTGCTGTACCTTTATGGGTGGCTCGGCCCGCACCAGACTGAAGTCGAAGATCAGGTCCTTCTTGGCCAGCGCCACTCCCCCCACGAACGCCCCCAGGGCCTTGGGGTCCTCGGCCTTGGTCGTCACCAGCCCATCGCGTACCGTTTCCAGGAGGGTGTTGCCCTGTTCATCCACGAGGATGTCGTTGTTGACAAAGGGATAGAGGGTGTTGCGCAGCTTCAGAGCCGGGCGGCCGTCTGGTGCCTTCTCCTCCCCCAGCACCGTGATGGTGAGCTCCTTGAGCTTGATCTCCTCCGGATCGAAGGTGAGGACCCGATGGGACCGGCCGGGGACGATCTCCCGCATCAAGGGATAGAGGTTGAGGGCCGGGCCGGGATAGATTTCACCCCTGAACTTGAGTTGCTTTTCCGTGGTCCTGCCGTTGCCCTCGCTCCTGATCCTGAGGCTCATGTCCACGACCTTGCCGGAAATGCGCGAGAGGTTGCCGTTGAGGGTCTGCTCCACCTCGAATGAGCGCAGGGCCAGGTTTTTGCCCACCAGGTAGGTCTCGCGCATGGAGGCCTCCTTGGAGAAACCCATCACCTTCATGCGCACGCTGCCGTCCCCCTCCATCCGGTATCCATCGGCGGTTTCCGATATAATCTGGCGGTTGAAGCCGACCAGTTCCTTATCCACATAGATGCCGAACCAGCGTTCCGAAAGCGGCGGTTTGTCCAACTTCTTGAACGAAGCGGCCGCAGCCGGGTGGATGGCGGTGATGATAACGGCAATGATGAAAAACAGACCGGCAAAACGTTTCATGTTCATACCTCTCGCGTTTGTTTCCAAAACAAACAAAAAACGCCACCCCGACCGGGCCGACAGAGGTATCAGCGAAGGTCGCGCGTGGCGCCGCACACCCGGTGAGATGCCGGGCAGCCTGAAGACATCTATTCGGTAATAATGGGACCCTTTTCCGTCTCCGGCCGCTGTTCGACGGCCTTCAGCCGGCACTGGTCCGCAGGGGCTCCGCTCTCGGGCGTGGCTCCGGGCCGGCACGCCAGCTTGGCGACATGCAGCAGCAGCTCGTCCCTGGCAGCAGGGGAGAGCTTTCTGAATTCGGCGATCAGGCGCAGTTCATCAAGGGTCAGATCCATATCGTGTGCTCCTCTGTTTGTGTCTTACTCGACGAACTCCACCCGGTTTCTGCCGTTGGCCTTGGCCCGGTAGAGGGCGTCGTCGGCCAGCTTGATGATGCCGTCCACGCTGCTGCATTCCTTTGCCGGGAATGTGGCCACGCCCAGGCTGACGGTGATGGAGAGCGGCGCAAGCGATCCGCTGAACCTGACCCCCTGGATCGACAGCCGTACCCGGTCGGCCACGTAGATCGCCTCCTTGAGCGTGGCATCCGGCAGGACCGCGACAAATTCCTCCCCCCCGTAGCGTGCGGCGATATCGTAGCTGCGCAGCTCCTTCTGCAGGTTCAGGGCCACCTTCTGCAGCACCACGTCACCCTGCAGGTGTCCGTAGTTGTCGTTGACCAGCTTGAAGTGGTCGATGTCCATAATGATCAGCGACAGGTAGCCATCCTTGCGGACGCAGCGCTGAAGCTCCTTGTCCAGCGCCTCCATCAGGTAGCGGCGATTGAACAGACCGGTCAGATGGTCGGTGTTGGAGAGTTCCAGCAGGAGTTCGTTGGACCTTTTCAGGTCGTCCTGCAGGTGCTTGATCTTGAGGTGCACCTTGACCCGCGCCACCAGTTCCTCCGGGTCAAAGGGCTTGGTGATGTAGTCGCTGGCCCCCTGTTCGAGTCCCTTGATCTTCAGCTCGCGGTCGTTCATGCCGGTCAGGATGATGACCGGCACGTCCTGGAGGTCGGGACGCGACTTGAGCATGCTCAGGAACTTGAAACCGTCGATGCGCGGCATCTCCAGGTCGCAGAGGATGATGTCCACGGGAGAGGAGAGCAGCTTCTTGAACCCCTCCAGGCCGTCCTCGGCCTCGTAGTAACGGGCGAAGAGGTCGAACGACTCCAGGGTCTTGATGATCCGCTCCCGGACCGCATCGGAGTCGTCTATGATCAGCACACTGTCGGACATGGCCATGAAATTTACCCTAATTCGCGTGCAAACACAATTTCAAAAACTGCGCCGGGGTTGAGGCAAGTTGCACAGCTCCGACCTGGAACCCTAGAGCAGCTGCTCCTGCGCCAGGCGCTTCATCTCCGCGATGGTGGCGCTGTAATCGGCACTGCCGAACACGGCGCTCCCCGCAACGAAGACATCCGCACCGGCGTGGGAGATGCCCTCGATGTTGGAGGCCTTGACGCCGCCGTCCACCTCCAGCTCCGCCTCGCTGCCGCGCCGGTCCAGCATGGCCCGCAGGGAGTGGATCTTGGGGAGGCATGCATCGATGAAGCCCTGTCCTCCGAACCCGGGATTGACGGTCATCAGCAGCACCAGGTCCAGCTCGTCGAGCACGTACTCCAGGGCATGGAGCGGCGTGGCGGGGTTGAGGGCCACCCCGGCCCTTTTCCCCAGCCCCTTGATCAGCTGCACGGTGCGGTGCAGGTGATGGACCGCCTCGGCGTGGACCACGATGATATCCGCGCCGGCCGTGGCGAAATCGGGGATATAGCTGTCCGGGTTCTCGATCATCAGGTGCACGTCCAGCGGCAGGGTGGTCACCCTTCGCGCGGCCGCGACCAGCAGCGGACCGATGGTGATATTGGGGACGAAATGGCCGTCCATGACATCGACGTGGATGTAGTCGGCGCCGGCGCTCTCGACGGCGCGGATCTCCTCGCCGAGTCGGGAGAAGTCGGCCGAAAGGATGGAGGGGGCGATCTTTTTCATGTTGAACTCACCTCAATAAACTAAAAAAAAGTCAATTCCTTAACGCAAGGGCGCAAGGAAGCAAAGGAAATCATTCTGTTGTTCAAATTTGAACACCAATCAGGCAGGCAACAAAGCCTGACTCTCAATTAATCGTTTGTACTTTGCGTCTTGGCGTCTTTGCGTTTCAAATGTTTTTCAGTTATTAACTCTCCGCAGCCGCGCGGCGAAGAAGCCGTCCATGTCGTGGCGGTGGGGCCAGGCCCGGAACATGCCCTCCGGGGTGAAGAGTTCACGCATGGCGGGGAAAAGCGCGTTCAGGTTTTCTAGCACAAAACCGGGATGATGCGAAAGGAAATCCTGCACCACCTCTTCGTTTTCCTCCAGGGTGGTGGAACAGGTGGAATAGAGCAGGGTTCCGCCCGCTTTCAGCATCCGGGCCGCGTTCACCAGCATGACCTTTTGGGCTGCGGCCAGACGGGTGATGTCGGCCGGCTGGAGCCGCCACTTGGCCTCCGGGTTGCGGCGGATGACCCCCAGGCCGGAACAGGGGGCGTCCAGCAGGATGCGGTCGAAGGCATTCGCGGGAAATACCCCGGACTGGAGCAGGTCGGCGGTGCGGGTAGTGATGATCGCAATGCCGAGCCGCCCGGCCGTTTCCAGGATCAGCGGGAGCTTGGAGCGGGAGACGTCCATCGCCAGCAGTTCGCCCCGATTGCCCATCAACTGGGCCAGATGGGTCGCCTTGCCGCCGGGCGCCGCGCAGGCGTCCAGCACCCGTTCCCCCGGTTGCGGGTCCAGCAGGATGCCTGCCAGCTGGGACGCCTCGTCCTGCACCACGAACAGGCCTTCGCGGAAACCGGGCAGGCCGGGGATCGCGTGCCGTCCCTCCACCCGGATGCCATGGGGGGAAAAGGGACAGGCAAGGGTGGCGATGCCGTTGTCCGCGAACATCCGCAGCAAGTCGTCCCTCGTTGTCCGCAGGGTATTGGCGCGCAGCGTCAGGGGCGCCTGGCAGGAGGATGCCTCGGCCAGCCGTTCGGTCTCCTCCTCTCCCAACTGGCTGAACCACTGTTTGACCAGCCAGGCCGGCTGGGAGTGGCGGGCGGCGACGGAGGCGACCGGGGCCGCGACCGGATCGGGGAAGGTGACCGTCTCCTTGTGGCGCAGGTAGTTGCGCAGCACGGCATTGACCAGCCCACCGGCCCTGGGGATGGCCTGTTTGGCCAGGTTGACCGACTCGTTGACGGCGGCGGATTCGGGAATCCGGTCGAGATACACGAGCTGGTATAATCCGAGCCGCAGCAGGATCAGGGCCCGCGGCTCCAGCTTGGCGAGCGGCTGATCGAGCAGCCCGGTCAGGATGTGGTCGAGGGTGCCCTGGCGGCGCAGCACGCCGAATACCAACTCGGCAAACAGACCGCGGTCGGGGCCGGACAGATGCCCGGCCCCCAGCTCGCGATCCATCAGTTGGTCGGCGTAACCACCCTCCCTGCTGATGCGCAGGAGGCACTCAAAGGCGGCCTGACGGGGGTTGGCGGAAGGATTGGTTTTCATTCGAGGCGGCTTCTCCGGCGCACGTTTTTCAAGGTGGGATGGGGTATGATCAGGAAAGCAGGGGCGTATTGCCATACGCCCCTGCTGCAAATTCTAATAGGAATGCATCCGCGACATCTCCTGCAGCCGGGCAATACGTTCGGCCATAGGCGGATGGGTGGAGAAGAGCGACATCATGCCGCCGCCGGTCAGTGGGTTGACGATGAACATGTGGGCCGTGGCGGCGTTGGCCTGCATCGGGATGCGCTGACTGGCCATCTCCAGCTTCTGCAGGGCGTTGGCCAGCGAGATCGGGTTGCCGCTGATCCGCGCGCCGGCCTCGTCGGCGCCGTACTCCCGCGAACGGGAGATCGCCATCTGCACCAGCATGGCCGCGATCGGTGCCAGGATCGCCATCAGAATCGTGCCGAAGATACCGCCCCCCTCGTCGTCGTCACTGCGGCCGCCGAACATGGCGGCCCACTGCGCCATGTGGGCCAGGTAGGTGATGGCGCCGGCAAAGGTGGCGGCCAGGGTGGAGATCAGGATGTCGCGGTTCTTGACGTGCCCCAGTTCGTGGGCCATCACCCCGGCCAGCTCGTCATCCCCCAGGATGCGCATGATGCCGGTGGTAGCGGCCACGGCGGCGTGCTCGGGGTTGCGGCCGGTGGCAAAGGCGTTCGGGCTGTCGTCGTCGATCAGGTAGACCCTGGGCATCGGCAGGTTTGCCTGCATGGCCAGGCGGCGTACGATGCCGTAGAAACGCGGGTCGTCGCCCTCGCTGATCTCATGCGCGCCGTACATCCTGAGCACGATCTTGTCCGAGAACCAGTAGGAGAAGAAGTTCATCCCGCCGGCCAGCAGAAAGGCCATGGTCATGCCCCCCTTGCCCCCCAGGGCGCCCCCCAGAAGGACCAGCAGCACGGTCAGAAGACCCATCAGCAAGGTTGTCTTTAGCGTGTTCATCGGGTACCTCGCAACTCTTTGAAGTCAGCGGTAAAACCGTATAACTTATAATAATCATTACGGGTGAAAAGCGCAAGGGGAGGGGCGGACATTCCGTTGAAACGTCCAAAAAACTTGACAATGAAGCCGCTTGAGTGCTATCAAAACGGTCTCATTTCCGACACTATGAACTGGAGGACACCATGGAACGTACATTCGCCATCATCAAGCCGGACGCGGTCGAGCGCAAGCTGGCCGGCAAGATCCTGGACAGGATCGAGGCCGCCGGCTTCGCCATCAGGGGTATGAAGAAGATCAAGCTGAGCAGGGAGCAGGCCGAGGGTTTCTACTACGTGCACAAGGAGCGCCCCTTCTTCAACGACCTGTGCGCCTTCATGTCGCGCAGCCCGGTGATCGTGCTCTGCCTGGAGAAGGAGAACGCCATCGCCGACTGGCGCACGCTGATGGGGGCCACCAACCCGGCCAACGCCGAGCCGGGCACCATCCGCAAGGACTTCGCCATCAACATCGAGGAGAACTCGGCCCACGGCTCCGACGCCCCGGAGACCGCGGCCTTCGAGATCCCCTACTTCTTCAGCGCCCTGGAGCTGGTGTAAGGCTCCGCGCCGCATTCAAACCCGCCAAAAAGCCCTTCTCGCGAAGGGCTTTTTTGTTTGCGGGGACACCGTCACAATGAATGCCGATACTGAAAAGAGAGCACTTGAGTCAGGGGCGATGGCATGCCGGGTCGGCTGCGCCGCCTGCTGTATCGCCCCTTCGATCTCCTCGCCGATACCCGGCATGGAGGGGGGCAAGCCGGCCGGGGTGCGCTGCGTGCAACTGACTGCGGACAACCGCTGCCTCCTCTTCGGCAGGGGGGAGCGGCCGACCGTCTGCCGCAGCCTGCGTCCGAGCCGGGAGATGTGCGGCGAGAGCGACGCCGAGGCGCTGGCACGCCTCACGCACCTGGAGCGCGTCACGCGGCCGGAAGAGAAGGCGTAGACCGGATAACCTCCCACGCCTCGGCCAGCGGGTCGCCGGCGCCGTTCACCCAGTGAACAACCAACCCGTTCCTCTCCATCCGCCGGAACCAGGTCTCCTGGCGCTTGGCAAAGGCGTGGATGGCGCTGTTCAGACTTTGGAACATCCCGCCACGGTCTAGCTCCCCCCGCAGAAACGCCCCCACGAAGCGGTACTCCAGCCCGTAGTAGTCCAACCGCTCCCAGGCGATGCCGCTGGCGTGCAGCCGTTCAACCTCCTCGATCATCCCCCCCTCCAGCCGCTGCCTGAGCCGCTCCGTGATCCGCCGCCGCAGCTCGGCCCGCTCCCAGCGGATGCCGATCACCAGCGGCCGGATCTCCGGCATCGCTGCGGCGCTCTCCGGGTGTTCCCGCTCGAAGCGGGCGATCTCGATGGCGCGGATAGTGCGGCTCCGCTCCAGGAGGTCGGTGCTGTTGTGCTGTCCCGGCCGCAGCTCCCGCAGCATGGCCACCAGCTCCGCGTCTCTCTTTCCATCCAGCTCACGCCTCAGCCCCGCATCCTCGGGC
The DNA here is from genome assembly GCA_016182975.1 of Deltaproteobacteria bacterium. Taxonomy (GTDB): domain Bacteria; phylum Desulfobacterota; class Desulfuromonadia; order Geobacterales; family Pseudopelobacteraceae; genus JACPFJ01. The sequence continues at coordinate 4,597 of JACPFJ010000016.1, read as the reverse complement.
ACTTCCGGCAGCCGGTAGCGCCGCAGGGCCGCGTCCAGGTACAGGCCGGTCCCGCCGCAGAGGACCGGCAGGCGGCCGCGCGCCGAGATATCGGCACAGGCGTCCAGGAACAGACGCTGGAAGGCGAAGACGCTGAACTCCCCACCGGCGTCGAGAATGTCGATCAGGTGGTAGGGCACGTCGCCGTACTCGCCGAGGTCCTTGCCGGAGCCGATATCCATGCGCCGGAAGACCTGGCGCGAGTCGGCCGAGATGATCTCGCCGTCCAACTCGCGGGCCAGGGCCACGGCCAGGCGGGTCTTGCCCGAGGCGGTCGGGCCGAGGATGGTGAGGAGGTTGAAGGGGGTGGGGTTTGTCATGATGAAGGGATAGTAGCAGAGTTTGATGATTCGGCAAAGCCCCACGGAGGGGGTTGAGAGCGCCCCCAAGGTTTGTTAGATGTCGTTCTCGAAATTGATTTCCTTGTGGGGTGTGGACATGACGGTTCCGTTATATGCAGGGCAGGCATTCCTGCTTTAAGCCGGACACCTTCTCGAATTCCGGATCTTTATGTACCAGAATGGCATCCAGTTCCAAAGCAGCCGCGGCGATCCAGGCATCGGCAAGGGAGAGTGGAAAACGGGCTTTAATCTCCGCCGCCCGCTCCAGGAGCGGGGTGGATTCGTGCAGCCAGGTTATGGGTAGGCGTTGACAGACGCGGTAAGCGCTACGTCCGGCTTCTTCCCCTTCGTCCTTCCAGACCCGATACAGAACCTCCATCAGCGAAATGAAACAGCCATGGCATGCTATCCCGCCATCGGCGGCGGATTCCAGGATGTTCGCCACACGCTCCGCTCCCGTTTCATCGTCCCTCAGGGCAAGCAGGGCGGATGTATCGAGCAGAAAACCGCTCATGCCTCGCGAAGCCTTTCGGCCTCACGTTCAGCCACCAGACGGGCAACGCCGCCCCCTTTACCGCTGCCGCGGAACGCCGCCAGCAACTCCCGTGTGGAGTCGGTTGCGGTTCCTTGCGAGAGTGCCGCGAACTCCTGCGGCGACAGCAGATATGCAACCGCCCTTCCTCGCCTGGTAATCGTCACCGGTTCGCGCTGGGCCGTATCCAGCAGCAGACCGAAATGGTTCTGTGCTTCAACCGAAGTCATTGTTTTCATTGTCGCGCCTCCTCTCAACTAGCTATTATGTATATTATAGCCAGTTCCACGTGTCAGGCAATCGATTTTTGGTAAACGCCGTTTTTGCGGGATGGGCAAAACGAAGCGTGCCCATATAGTCTGAGGAGTCTGAGGGGACGCTGCTGACGGTCTGCTGGGTGTGCGGGAAAGCACTACAAAATCCCTTCCGTTACCCCGCCCAACCGTGCTATACAAAGTGCATTTTAATCATTCTCCAATTTGTAATCTTCCTTGATCTATTGGAGCACCCGATGGCCAGGGCCGATATTCTGTTCAACATCGTAAAATCCGCAATCGGCAACGACAACCTGTCACTGCGAAAGGCCGTCGAGGCGCTGGCTGCGGACGAGCGCTCAATCAACCTGAAAAAAGCATTTAACCGCAGATGGACGCAGATAAACGCAGATAGATCGGAGGTACGGGCGTTTCAGGAGTGTGAATGTTTGGTTCAGGGCAAGGTACAAAAAATGAGTTGATGCACGACAATCAGCTCCTGAAAATTGCCCAGTTGGTGAACAGCAAGGGTATTTCATTTCGTGGCGTCGATTCTCAAGGTTAAGCTGCCGGAAGAGTTGAATCGGGAAGGGTTATTTTGTCCTAGGGTATCACCAAATATCCGAATGCCTAACCTGATCCCAGAGGTTTCCTGTTCGGTTCAATAGAAAAATAGATAATAGAATGTTCCGCCAGACGCTTCCCAATCTTTGAAATCCAGGCGTCATTGGTCACGAAACACATCAAACTCGATAACGGCTGCTTCAATCTACAGTTGAAGAGGATACCGACGAAACCCGCCGTTTTGTAAAGAGCCGGCGTTTCTGAGCTTGCTGTGAGTTGCATTTTTTCTTGCGGTCTCTGATAAAACAAGCTAAATTAGTCCAGTTATTTGCACACTGTATACTTCCCGCCCACTTGATTTCATTAAAGAATCGGACAATATGAAAATCAACTCAAACGGATGGACCATTGTTCTGGCTGGCAACTGGAACAGACATATCCTCTCTCCTGAATGGGCCGCCAAACATATTTTCGCTGTAGAAAAGCTGAAGGTTGAGTTCGCACTGAACATTGCTCTGGCGCCTCGTTTTTCATCGCCGGATGTGGCCATGATGCCGTCGGAAAATGCCGTCGTATTCATGCCACTCCAACAGACTGATGAATGTCTCCTTAAAACTGAGCAGTTTGTTCACAATCTTATTAATAAGCTTCCATACACGCCAATGAGCGCTTTCGGCATTAACTTCAGTTTCATTGAAAACAATCCGGACAGTGACCTCCTGGCGCTTTTTAATATTAAAGATGGGCAGGGGATGAATGACTTCGGCTGCGAGGTTAGAGGAAGTGGTATAATAAGACAGTTGCAGATTGAGGGCACAACACTCAATCTTTCGATTGGTCATTCTGAGGAAGGAATCTCTTTTGATTTCAACTTTCACTATGACGTGAGCGATGCGGCGCGTGCGAATGAACTCCTTGAGGGTCAGGCGGTAGCAAACAAGGTAATGGCATACAGGATGCTAAGTGAAATATACCATCTCGAAGTAGAGGAGTAAATCATGACCAGTTCATCTACATCGAATGCTCTGATTGACACAATCACCTCACACAATAGCTTGATAGAGGTTAACCAGCAGAACACCTACAACGTTGAGCCCGCCGTTGCTATAACATCCCTGCAGGGCAAGACAGAACCAGCTTATTTCTCGGTGTATTGTTTAACGGGTACTGATTGCAGAATCAATGTCCAGGTTGACTTCAAGGCCATCAGCAGGCAGCGAAGAATTTCAGACCTGAACAAATCAATCAAGTAAGCTGGTTATGGCACATTTTACCTACTCCGCCACCCCGGATATGGACACTCTAAATCAGGGTGATGTGCTAGAAAAGACGGAAGAAATCAAGGAAATACTCCAGGCAGTTCACCCGCACTACCTCAAAGATGATTATCAGCACTTCATAGTAATCACCCAATCATGTGATCTTGTTCGCAGAGATGGCGAAACCTGCAAGGCTCCATACATAACCCTGGCAGCAGTCCGTCCCTTTTTACTTCTGGTCGAGCGAGAGGTCAGGAAATACCAGAGAAACCCGATCGAAATAATAGGGCGTCTTGTAAATGCCAACTTCCAACAAAGGCTTTCCCAACTGCTCGAGCGGATTTTCAACAACAACGAACATGAATTCTTTTATCTACACGAAGACGACTCCATAGGGTTTCCACAAAGTGTTGCCTTTGTCCGCCTCTCAATTGCCATCAAATCAAATCTGCACTACGACAAGTGTCTGAGCGCCAAACGCCTTCAACTCAAGGATAGTTTTCAGGCAAAACTTGGATGGCTCATTGGAAACATATATTCACGCGTTGGTACTGAAGACTGGGCGCCTGACAACGTGAGCGAGCAGGAGTTTAAAAACCTAATAGCACAAACACTGGAAAACAGTGTCGTGTGGGTTGACGACAAAAAACTGAATGCGCTGAAAAAGTCTTTAAAGGATGTAAGTCCGGATGACCTAGTAGAAGAACAAATACATGAGACATTGAAAAAGACTGTCGTTCAATCGAGAAAAGATAGATTCATTGATCGTCTTGAGAGCATTGTTGCTGATGGTGGGTATGTTGACGCAAGCATGCGTAAAACATTCATGACAACGATTAGAAACGACCCGGAACTTGGACAGATTCTCAAGTAAAACATCAGCCCCGCGTTGCTGACATTGCCCCCGGAAACTGAACCATTGCAAGCTGTTCGAATTCCGTTAATATAAGCGCCTAGGGCCCCCCTGGCGGGACATTCTATAGCTATTTTTCTATTGATTGAAAACCCCTGACGTTGTTTGTCCACTAATGCACACTAACCACCTGATTTTATGACTTCTGCGGGGTCAGGATTGACTTTTGGACATTTGTTGCCAACCTGTGGCCGTGTTCCGAAATTCCGAGGACACCATTTTTAATCGTCGTCAAGTAACTAACCATAATTCCAAACGTTCAACCTTCTCTACCTCAACAGTGCCGCTATCAGGCCTTCACCGCTTCATCAAGCTCCACAAACTGGTTAATACGGACATTGCCGTCGGGAAAGCGGGCCACTATTTCCAGGTCTCCACCCATGGCCTTTATAACGCCACGGAGCGTAGAAATATACATGTCCGTCCGTTTTTCGATCCGCGACACATTCGACTGCTTTGTGTGCAGGTTTTTAGCCATCTGCTCCTGGCTCAACTTGCGGGCCTGCCGTAATTCCTGCAGCGGCTTCTCTCCATTTTGGTGGACTGTATTATTTGAGTAAACGGCGGTTGAATCCCCGCCCACAGGACGGGGCTTTGAAAGGCACCCCATAGGGGTGCTGAAAGCGTGCCTTCATAGAAGGCACGCTCCGAGTTGTCCCCTCGTGCCGATTTGTTATGACTTTTCTGTTCGCTCT
>JACPFJ010000003.1 GCA_016182975.1 Deltaproteobacteria bacterium | reverse complement strand
GGCTCTTCAACGCTTCAAGTGGGTTGAGCATATAGCTTGTTGAATCCGAGCTTACCTGCAATGAGGTAGGCCATTGAAATCATGTTTCGAGGGTTGCGATATCCGCGGGCTCTCGCTTTGGCAGCTTGGATCAGGCTGTTGATGCCCTCCAGGTAGCCGGTGGTTAAATCGCTGTCAAAATGGCTCAAGATGCCATCCCAGTGATCCTTTACTGTTTTGGCCATTTTCTGGATAAGGCTGATGGTGCTTTTACCAGCTTTCTTGTGCCATTGCTTCAAGAGGGTTTCAGCCTCCTGGCGGCTCTCGGCAAAGTAAACGTTTTGTAGATTCAGCTTATGCGTGTAGGCCTCAATGCTTTTATGGCACTGATTGGCAACCATGGTATCCAATCGCTCTTGCTCTTCGAGTGACAGCTTTTCCGGGTTTTTGAGAAATAGATACCGGCTCTTCTTTAGAAATTCTGGAAACTGTCGGGCCTCATCAGCCCTGATTTTGCCCATAGCGTCATTCATCAATTTGATAAGGTGAAACTTGTCAAAGGTCGTGACTGCGTTGGGTAGCTGCTCTTTGACTCCCTTGATGAAGGCTTTTGACATATCAATTGCCGCATCGGTTATTTGCTCAGGATTACCGCCATGTTTCTTGAGGTCGGCGACAAAGTCCATGACGGTCTCGTTGTCTTTGCCTTCGGTTCCAAACAAGAGCTTCTTCTTGTCAAGATCGAAGAAGAATGAGACGTAATCGTGGCCCTTTTTAACAGAGGTTTCGTCGATGCCGATACGCTTGACATCGGAAAAATCCTCTTTGGCCCTGGCAAGTTCTACATATGCGTTGATTACCCGCCACAAGCGGGTATCTGTAACCGAGAACAGTCTGGCCATAACATTCACCGGCATATCTCGGGCCATGGTCATTACCAAGGCTTCAAACAGCAGGGTAAAACCTGATCCGGCACGAGCCCAAGGAACATGAACCTGCTTCACGCCACAGCCTTCATTGGGACAGTTAACCCGTGGCACCCTGGCATGAAGATAGGCTTCATATTGGAAGAAGTTCAAATGCCGCCACGTTTTCTCAGTAGTATCGTATGCTGGCGCTGAAGCGCCACAAACCGGGCATACAAAGGTTGCACCACGTTGAAAGTCGATGGTGATGTCGAGACGATTGGATTCCTTGGAAAAACTGATCTCGGTAACCTCCCATGGCGGGACAATGCCGAGGGCCATACCAAACAGGGCTTCAGTTTGCATCAATCAGTAAAACCTCCGGTAATGGATTGAAGACGGATTATACCATTACCCATTCACGGCGACGAAGAGCCTATGGAATTTACGCTGCTTATTTAGTCAATACCGAAACTGCTCAGGTGATAACAGTTCCTCTGCAAAGTACTATGATAGATAAAGGCGCTATTAGCATATCGTCTGATGGAAAAAAGATATTTTTAAACGGAAAAACCCTGATAAATCCATTTGCCATTGGTACTAATGGAGCCACATTAACTATATCTCCGTCCCGCAAAAACTTCAGTTCTGTCCAGGTAGGCAACGATGCTGAAGAAGTGGTGAGTATCAGGAACAATTTGACAACTGACCTTCCCCTTGGTGGGGCTACGCTTGGAGGAACCGGGGCGGCAGCATTCGCCATTGCCGTTGACGGCTGTTCAAATACCACATTACAGGCAGGGACATCCTGCACGATCAAGATTTCGTTTACCCCCGCCGCTTACCAAGCGTATACCGCAAACGTGAATATTCCCTATGGGACGACCTCGGCAAACCTGACGCTCAGCGGGACTGGTATTGCTACAGGATCGGCATATGCAACCTATACCCTGTGGATGACCCGAGGAGGAGCACCCACCAGCTCTCTCCTTGGATCGTCGAACGGAGACAATGACTTTGCCAGCACATTTGAATTGGACTATGTGAAAGACAATGCTGCTGATACCATAATCAGCCATGCCCTCTATCCGGTAGAATTTTATACCCAGAAGACCAGCGCCCAGAGCGGCTTTATCACTGCGAGGACAGGGGTGAGTGATCCAGGGGCATCCGATACCCGGCAGCCGCTGATCCTGATTCACGGCTGGCAGGGAGACTCGGGGGTAGATCGTGACCCCAAGTGGCTGTTAGAGGATGAACAGCTCGGCGAGACGTACTGGAACAATTTCATCCAATACTTCAACAAGACCCCGGAATTTAACCAGCGTTACCGCCTGTACGTCTACCATTACCCCACTTACAAGCATGTCAGCTTCAACGCCCGCCTGCTTTCCCAATTGCTGCCCAGAGTGGCCTACATCAAGAACTGGTTGGCAACAGGCAAGCAGGTTTCCATCCTTGCCCACAGCATGGGGGGGCTGGTTTCCCGCAGCCTGATCGAAGAGCATGACGGGGTGATTATTAAACAACCGGACGGAAGCAGTACCCAGGTAACCGGCCTGAACATGTTGGAGCGCCTGATCACCACGGCAACTCCCCATCACGGTTCGCCATCGTCGGTCTACTGGTGGCTGGAAAATGTCAATTTCGTAACAAGCTACGCCGAATTCATTAAGGACCTACTTTCCCCGGGTGCCCAAGATCTGTTCTGGGATAATTATGACGGTGTATTTGATTGGGTTTTGGCAAATGCCTATTCTTTACCCAAGACCGGTGATGATCTAAACCGGATTGACTTTGCAAATTCCGGCAGGAGGACCGAAAACAGCGCCTTTGACGGGTATTACCGAACAAAGCTCAAGTTGCTGGACAACCGGGCCAATGACGTCTATAGCGCCAGTCTTTCAATAAAGATTGAGAATCAAGACAATCAGGCCACCGTTTACCGCTATTCCAATCCGTGGTTATCGTGGCTGAATGCCCGATTCAGGCAGAACAAGTCATTCTACAGCGGTAAGTACATGTTTTATGGGGGATACAATGACGGTAACAATTTAAGCCCTGATAATCGCATAAATGACTCCTATAAGGACATAGCATCTGATGACCCGCTTTACGTGATGGGCTACATCAATGACTGGGCCGTTCCCCTGACCAGCAGTTTCCTCGACTTCTCCAAGGAGAACACCGGGGCGTTGAATAGTTTTAATCCGACGCTATTCAGCGATTCTGGCGGAAAATCAGCCCTGTTCCCTTCCTGGCTCACCGATCATTCCAAGGTCATCCATACGGACAAGGTGAACGACGTTCCTGTGCGTGTTTTCAAGGATTATAACCACGACCGGATGCTGAACGGCGCCTATTACAGCAATCCAGCGGATTTGCTGGATGCGGCGCAACCCAGCGGTTTTGTTTTCAATGAGTTCGCTCAGCCCTATTTGATGCAAGCCAATGTGACGTGCCCACAATGCAACAACTTCATCATATATCAGGGTAAACAACTGCCTAATCCCGAACTTGGACCAGATGCCAAGTTGATCTACGAGCCGCTTTTCAATCTGGTCAAAGCTGATCTGTTGTCCCCGGTGAACGCCCACAGCATCACCCTCAGCCAAGGCTGGAACCTGATCTCCCTGCCGGTGCAGCCTAGCCAGACAGCGGTGGGCTCCCTGCTCGGCGCGCTGGGCTACCGCAACCTGTGGGGATACACGGGTGGTGCCTGGCGCATGTACGATCCAGCCAACCCGATCTTCAGCGACCTGTCCGAAATGGCGGCCGGCAATGGCTACTGGATCTACGCCACCGGGCCGGCCACGTTGCAGGTCCAGGGAAGCGCCGCAGACAAGAGCGTATCGCTTGCATCGGGCTGGAACCTGGTCGGTTTCAGCGCCACCGCCGCGCAGGATGTGGGCCAGGCGACCAGCGCCATCGGCCCGAACCTGGACAAGGTCTGGGGCTTCAGGAACGGCGCCTGGCAACTGTACGACCCGGCCAACCCGATCTTCAGCGACCTTGCGACCTTGGAACCTGGCAGGGGCTACTGGATCAAGATGAAACAGTCCGGGACATGGACACTGCCGTAAATAGAAAAGAGAACTGGTAGAAATGGAAACGGGAACACCATCCAGGTCAAGTCTGCGGAGGTAACGTAGATGTCGCGCCGAGCAAAGCAGTTTTTCATCCTGCTGTTGGTGGGTATTTTCTTCTCCACCGCATCCGAGGCGGCATTGCTGCAAGGAACGGTAAGAATATCCACCGGAACGGCACTGTCTGGAGTAACGGTCAAAGCCTACGGAATCGATACCGGCAGTTATGCCAGTACGACCACCGATGGCAGCGGACATTACACCTTCGACAATCTGCCTCAGGGGCAATACCGCCTCTATTTCGACGCGGCCAGCGTCGGCTATGGCGCCAGGTGGTACGGCAGTGCCGCATGCGGCAGCGGCGACTCGACCATAACCCTGCCAGTGACCTCCATTGCCGACATGACGTTTGCATCGGCTACGGAAACAGGGGTCATCAGAGGCACCGTTACCGACAACACCGGAAAGAAGCTTACAGATGTTTTCGTGTCAGCAGATATTGTTATGTTAGGAGGATTAGCTAGTTGGTGGCTGAGTGATTTCTATACATGGACCGATGCGAACGGGCAATATTCCATGACATTGCCCGTTGGAAACTACTATGTAGGTTTTTTTGCATCCGATTATGCAGGCGAATATTACAATAACGTCAACATTTATAACTCTTATACTGACGCTCAGGCCATAGCCGTTACGCCGAGCAGTGTGTCTATCGCCGATGCCGTCCTTGAATCTACCGGTTTGATATCCGGTACAGTCAGGGATACAAGCGGCACACCGATCAGCGGTGTTACGGTAACGGCATACAACGCGAATGGTAAAGTAATGGGAGGAGCGTCTACCGATCAAAATGGTGTTTATCATATTAATTATTTGTTGGCAGGTGCGTATAAGGTTTATTTCGAAATAGAAGGCACAAACAACAATATCTGGTACAACCAGACCTCAAAGGAGTCGGCGACAACCGTATCGGTAAATTCAGGCTTTGTTGAGACATCCAACATAAATGCGATCTTGGCAAGGGGAAGAATCGTCGGCCAGGTAACAGACAGGAATAATGCTGCGATCAAAAGCGTAACCATAAAGCTCCTTGACGCAAATCTGAAGGAGATCCTATCGACATCGACTGACACCAGCGGTAACTACAAGTTCGACAACATCAAACCTGGTGATTACAAAATCTATTTTCAATCACCAAATTCAAGCACCTATCTTTCCGAGTGGTTTAACGACAGCGAGACGCCTGTTGCCGCCGAATCGATCCGCGTAGCCGCTGGAGCGGAAGTTGTTGCGAATGCAGTCTTGGGACCGTTCGCCTCCATTGCCGGCAAGGTCACGTCCACTGACAATACAGCATTGGCTAACGTGACAGTTACCGCCTATCATGCCGTAACCGGGGAAACAGCCGGAACCGCGACTACCGATGCCAATGGGCTATATACCATTAACCTGTTCGTGTCCGGCGGGACATACAAGCTCAGTTTTATGCCCGCTGCTTTGTCCGGCTATTTGTCGAGCTGGTATGGCGACAAACCAGATTTTCCCACTGCTCAACCGGCAGCGGTAGCCAGGGGCGGGATGCTCAGCAATTTGGATGCAGTGTTGAAGCCGGGTGGAATGGTGTCCGGAAAGGTCACCGATGAAAGTGGAACTCCCCTTGCAACCGCAACTGTAGCCGCATATAACCCTGCCACAGGCGCTCGCGTCAGCAATTCAGTACTTAGCGATTCCAACGGCAACTATTTGATCAAAGGGCTTCCAACTGGTACTTATGCCATATGGTTTGCAAAATATTTGCATTTAAGCGAGTACTACAACGATAAGCCAAATAGAACAGCTGCAGATGTGGTAACGGTAACCGCTCCGCTCACAACAGCGGATATAAATGCCGTGCTCAGCCCCAGCGGTTCCATCAGTGGTAGATTGACTTCCGATATTACCAATAAGTACCTTTCTGCAATGGTATATGTCTATAAACTAGACGACACCTTGGCTTCTTCTTACAAAACAATTGATAATTATACTTTAAATGCCACTTACACGGTTAGTGGGCTTGCGAGCGGCAGTTACAAAGTCAAGTTTTCGTATAACGGCGTAGATGCCTGGTATAACCAGACAGCCGCGCCCACAGCCGCCACCGTTGTCGTGACCGCCCCCAACAATACACCCAACATCGACGCCAATTTCGCAACCGCTACTGGTAAAATAAGCGGAACAATACTGGATACTTCGAATTGCGATCCTGTTGTTTTAGACGCATATGCGTGCGCACATGACCTGAACGGAAAACAAGTTGCGTGTGGTTATTTGGATAATCAATCAAAAGTTTATACTATTTCCTACCTCGCTCCTGGCAGTTATAAAATCAAATTCATCCCGTATTTCAATGCGCCCAGCGATTTCCCTATTAAATGGTATGGCGGGGACAGTTTTTCATCGGCTGCCGAGGTGGCGGTACAGGCCTCTCAGACTACAGCAGGCATTAATACGCGGTACACTGCCGGCGACTATCTTGCAGGGGCCATAACCGGACAAGCAACCGATGCCAACGGAAAGCCCATAGCAGGTCAAATCAATGCTTATGATCGCAACAATATTTTTCTGAAATCCGGTGAGATCGACTATGCAGGCCGTTATTCCATCACGGGATTGCCGCCTGGTGAATACAAGTTGAGAGCTGTGGGCAAGTCGGTCAGTTATTATTTCGGCAGCTTGGCATCATTTGACGGGTGGTATGACAACAAATCGGATTTTGCTTCCGCAACAAGCGTTTCGGTTGTCAGCAACAATACTCTGGAGGCCAATTTTGCCGCTGTTACGCATGTTGCTCCGCACGTGGTAACCGCTTCAGGCAACGATGGCGGGACTGCTTCACCATCCGGTGCTACAACCGTGGTTCCGGGCAGCAGTTTGACAGTATCCATCTCTCCCTCCGCCGGTTATCAAATAGCGGATGTTCAGGTTGATGGGATCTCGGTTGGCCCCGTCACCAGCTATGCATTCGCGAATCTATCGAAAGACAGCACCATAGTCGCCAGTTTCACTCCCATTCCACAGCCACCATCGTCGCCGACCGCCACGGCCGCCACCGCCATCACCCTGACCGGCTTCAATGCGAACTGGGGCGCCGTCACCGGAGCCACGGGTTATTACCTGGATGTCTCCACGAGCAGCACGTTTGCGAGCTTCATATCGGGCTTCAACAACAAGGACGTATCCAACGTAACCAACTATGCGGTGAGCAGCCTCACTGCCGGGACGACGTATTACTACAGGGTACGCTCGTACAACGCCGGCGGGACCAGCGGCAACTCTTCATCAATCACGGCAGCGACATTGCCTATCACCTTGCCTATTGATGGTGTTTGTGGTGCTGCCAACAGTCAGACTTTCTCCACCGCCCCCGCAACCAACCTCTGCGCTAACGGCACGGCTTCCGCCGTAACCGGCTCCGGCCCCTGGAACTGGATCTGCGCCGGAAGCAACGGCGGCTCACCCGCAAGCTGTTCCGCCAGTCTCCAGAGCACAACTACCACTGAGAGCATCACCCTCAGCCAGGGCTGGAACCTGATCTCCCTGCCGGTGCAGCCGAGCAAGACAGCGGTGGGCACCGTGCTCGGCGCGCTGGGCTACCGCAACCTGTGGGGATACACGGGCGGCGCCTGGCGCATGTACGATCCAGCCAACCCGATCTTCAGCGACCTGTCCGAAATGGCGGCCGGCAGCGGCTACTGGCTCTACGCCACCGGGCCGGCCACGTTGCAGGTCCAGGGAAGCACCGCAGCCAAGAGCGTATCGTTTGCCTCGGGCTGGAACCTGGTTGGTTTCAACGCCACCGTCGCGCAGGATGTGGGCCAGGCGACCAGCACCATCGGCCCGAACCTGGACAAGGTCTGGGGATTCAGGAACGGCAACTGGCAGCTGTACGATCCGGGCAATCCGATTTTTAGTGATCTGATGACCCTTGAACCGGGCAGGGGCTACTGGATCAAGATAAAACAGGCCGGAACATGGACGTTGCCGTAGGAAGGATTGTCAGAGCTTATGAGTCAACAGGCACAGAAGCTGTTCTGTGTAATACAGACAGAGAGAGGAACAAAATGAAAAACGAATTCTTCCATCTAAAGCTTCCGCAACGCCAGATTTCGTACGTTGTTTTTCTCATGCTATTCGCACTATTGCTGACGTTGCCGGCAATGTCCCTGGCGGCAACCATCACCGCAGGGACCAACCCTCAGGCGGTCGGCATCAATCCGGTCACCAACAAGATCTATGTTGCAAACTATAACGGTGGCAATGTCACCGTGATAAACGGCGCCGACAACACGACTGCGACTGTCACCGTGGGGAGCGCTCCGACTGCCATTGCGGTCAATACGGCTACAAATAAAGTCTATGTGGCCAATTATGCAAGCAGCACGGTCACGGTCATAGATGGTGCGACCAATACACCGACAACCCTGTCGGGCTATTTCGGCAGCCCCGCCGCCATAGCGGTCAATCCGGTTACCAACAAGGTCTACGTGGCAAACTCCGCCAGCAATGGCATTACCGTCATCGACGGAGCCACAAACTCGATGCAGTTTGTCAACACCTCGGGAGTAAACGGCATCTCGCCCAGGGCGATTGCGGTAAATCCTGAAACCAATAAAATCTATGCCGCCAACTATCAGTCCAATTACGTCACGGTCCTTGATGGGGGCTCAAATGCAATTCGCCCGATTTACATTACGGGTTCTCAGCCGTCCGCGATAGCGGTAAACCCGGTAACAAATAAGATATATACGGCCAACTGGGCAAGCCTGTCCATTTCTGTCATAGATGGTGCTACAGAGTCTGCCATTTCGGTAGACATCGGCGCACAGCTCTCTGCAATTACGGTTAACAGTGTAACCAATAAAATATATTTAGCTCATGCTCAAAATGGGTATGTTACCGTCGTTAACGGGATAACCAATGCTATTACAGCTAATGTCTCAGTGGGCCTGAACCCTTATTCTCTCGCCGTTAATCCGATGACCAACAGAATCTATGTGGCTAGTAGCGGCTCTGATGCGATTAGTGTGATCAATGGCAACGATGACACATCCACAACAATTGCTGCCGGAACCGGTCCGCGGGGGATTGGGGTAAATCCCGTCACAAACAAGGTGTACGCCGCCAATTACTCAAGCAATAACGTTACTGCCATTGATGGAGCCACCAATGAAATATCCGAGTTGACGACCGGCGCCGCACCCCAGGATATTGCGTTCAATCCGGTCACCAAAAAGGCTTATGTTGCCAACAAGGACGGCAACAGTGTAACCGTGTTCAGTACGGTGGATAACAGCCTGGTTGCCGTGCCGGTCGGATGGCAACCGATGGCTGTCGCCATCAATCAGGCTGCGAACAGAATCTATACAGCCAACTATGGCGGTAACAACGTGACAATCATCAACGGCGCCGACAACAGCACCACAACAGTGGCCGCCGGGTTCGGTCCCATCGCCGTAGCGGTCAATCCGGTCACCGACCGGGCGTATGTGGTGAACAGAACCAGCAATAATGTTACGGTCCTCTCCGGTAACAGTAGTACTACCGCAACTGTTAACGCCGGCGTACTGCCGACCGCCGTTGTGGTCAACTCTGTTACCAACAAGGTCTATGTGGCCAACCAGGGTAGCGGCACCATCACGGTCATCAACGGAAAAGACAACAGCAGCGTAACCGTTGGGATAGGGGTAACTCCGCTCGCACTGGCGGTGAACCCGGTGACCAACAAGATCTTTATTGCCTGTAGCAATGAAGTGGTTGTACTCGATGGCGTGACGCACGCACTAACGTCCGTGGCTGTCGGCACCATGCCGACGTTCGTGGCGGTCAACCCGATCTCCAATAAGATATACGCGGCAAACCAGTCGATGGATACCGTCACAGTGATCAATGGAGCGGATTACGGCACCAGCATGGTATCCGTTGGGTTGTCTCCCGTTCATATTGCCATCGACCAAGCTGCTAATAAGATCTATGTAGCCAATTACGGCAGCGCCAACGTTACCGTACTGGATGGCACGAGCAATGCCGCTACGACGGTAAATGGCGTGATCTCCCCTGTTGCAGTTGCGGTCAACCCTGTTACCAACAAGGCTTACGTGGCTAATTACGATTTTGACAGAATGACCGTCATTGACGGGCAGAACCAACTGGTCGCCCCGGTGCCCACAGCCATCACGCCGCTGGCCGACAATGTGGCTACAAAGGCCAAACCCACTTTCAGCTTTTCAGTCTCAAGCAATTTCACCCCCATCACACCGACAGTACGGAAGGTGTACTATCAGTTCGACAGCATGCAGGGACCCTGGACGGAGGCCACCACCTTTACAGGGAGTACAGGCACGATTACCCCTACATCTCCGCTTGCACCAGGGAATCACGTGCTTTATACATTTGCCACCGACGGGCAGGAAGCGACCTCCGTAAACACTGGTACACTGAGCAGCCCCCTCATCGGCGGCATCACCGCCTATCCCTTCACGTCCGTATATTCCACCACCACCAAACTTCCCAAGACCGGGCAGACCACCAGCTACGGCACGCGCGATGACGGCGCTCTTCAAGTCGGTGCCTACTGGACGGATTCCATATTCACCGACAACGGGAGCTCAGTCACCGATGCGCTTGGAATGACCTGGAATAAAAATGCCTGGAATGCCGGGGGCAGTATTCCACAAGGAATTGCAACCCCGACACCAAGGTTCACCGATAATGGCGACGGTACCATTACCGACAACCTGACCGCGCTTGTGTGGCTGAAAAATGGAAACTGTTTCGGTGCTCAGAACTGGTCTGCCGCACTCAATTCCGCAACCACTCTGGCAAGCGGCTCGTGCGGACTTACGGACGGATCGGTTGCCGGTGATTGGAGGCTTCCGAACATCATCGAACTTGCCAGTCTTCCTAGCAATTACGTAACCTCCCCGGATACGTGGCTTGGCGCACAGGGATTTAGCAGTGTCGCTTGGGTCTACTGGTCGTCCAGTACCTACGCCGGCATCACCGACTTCGCCTGGGGCGTGTACATGTACAGCGGCAACGTGAACTTCAACGATAAGGCGAATGACTACTACGTCTGGCCTGTTCGTGGCGGCCAGTCAATTGGTTCTTTGAGTATTTCCCCTGGGACAAAAGATTTCGGCTCCGTCACCAATCAGCAATCCTCCGTTCAAACATTCACCATCAGCAACAGCGGGACGGCCAACCTGCTAGTCAGCGCCATCGTCACCAGCGGCGGCGACAGCGCCATGTTTAGCATCTCGCCCGGCGACGGCACAAACGGCACCTGCGGCAGCCTGACACCCACCATTGCGGGAGGGAGCAACTGCACCGTCTCCGTTACCTTCACTCCCACTTCCGCAGGGGCCAAGTCCACCACCCTCCGGATCAGCTCCAACGACCCGGCGACACCCACCAAGGATGTCGCCCTGAGCGGCACCGGCGTACTCCCCACCTATAGCATCGCCACCGGGGTTACCGGAGCCGGCGCCATCACCTGCGACCCCTCGGCCACGGTGAACCAGGATATGAGCACCACCTGCACCGCAACACCAGATGCGGGGAACTACGTCGCCTCGATAACGGTGGACGGTGCGGCGGTTCCAGCCGCCGCCAACAGCGCCGGCTATGCTCACTCGTTCAGCAACGTCACCGCCTCGCACACCATGGCGGCGGTATTCAATGCTAAGACCAACCAGACCATCACCTTCAACTCCGCTACCAAGACCTTCGGCGACTCCACCATCAACCTGGGCACCCTTGCCAGCGGCGGCGGCTCGGGCAATCCCGTGACATTCACCTTGGTCAGCGGCCCCGGCAGCCTGAGCGGTACGAACAACGCCACCCTGGCCATCACCGGTGCGGGAAACATCGTCGTGCGCGCCTCGCAGGCGGGGAGCGTCACCCACAACGCCGCAGCGGACGTGGAGCAGACCATTACCGTAAACAAGGCTGCCGCCACCGTGACCCTGGACAGCTTGACCGCCACCTACGACGGCACTGCCAAGTCTGCAACCGCAACCACGAACCCGGTGGGCAAGACAGTTACCTTTACCTACGACGGTAACGCCACTGTTCCGACCAACTCAGGAAGCTATGCGGTAGTCGGGACGATCAATGATACGAACTATCAGGGCACGGCCAGCGGCACGTTGGTCATCGGCAAAGCCAGTGCAACTGTAATCCTGGGCAATTTGACAGCCACCTACGACGGCACGGCCAAATCCGCAACCGCCGCCACCAACCCAACGGGCAAGACCGTCAGTTTCACTTACGACGGCAGCGCCACGGCGCCGACTAATGCAGGTAGTTATGCGGTTGTTGGCACGATTAGCGACACGAACTACACCGGAACTGCCAACGGAACGTTGGTCATTAGTAAAGCAGCCGCTACCGTGACGCTGGGCAGCCTGTCTGCCACCTACGATGGCACGGCCAAATCGGCAACCGCCACCACCAACCCGTCGGGCAAGACCGTCACCTTCACCTACGACGGCAGCGCCACGGCACCGACTAATGCAGGTAGTTATGCGGTTGTCGGCACGATCAGCGACACGAACTACACAGGCACGGCAAGCGGCACACTGGTCATCGGCAAAGCCAGTGCAACTGTAACCTTGGGCAATTTGACAGCCACGTATGACGGCACGGCCAAATCCGCAACCGCCACCACCAACCCAACGGGCAAGACCGTCACCTTCACCTACGACGGCAACGCCACGGTGCCGACCAATGCAGGTAGTTATGCGGTCGTCGGGACGATCAATGATACGAACTATCAGGGCACGGCCAATGGCACGATTGTCATTGGCAAGGCCGCCGCCACCGTGACCCTGGGCAGCTTGACCGCCACCTACGACGGCACTGCCAAGTCTGCAACCGCAACCACAGATCCGGTAGGCAAGATCGTCACCTTCACCTACGACGGCAGCGCCACCGCTTGTCATTGGCAAGGCCGCCGCCACCGTGACCCTGGGCAGCTTGACCGCCACCTACGACGGCACTGCCAAGTCTGCAACCGCAACCACGAACCCGGTGGGCAAGACCGTCACCTTCACCTACAACGGCAGCGCCACCACTCCGACCAACTCAGGGAGCTACGCGGTCGTCGGCACGATCAATGATACGAACTATCAGGGCACGGCCAATGGCACGCTTGTGATCGGGAAGGCTACGGCCAACGTAACGCTTGGCAGCCTGACCGCTACCTACGACGGCACGGCCAAATCGGCCACCGCCACGACCGAGCCCTCCGGCAAGACGGTAACCTTCACCTACGACGGCAGCGCCACGGCGCCGACCACTGCCGGGAGCTATGCGGTAGTGGGCACGATCAGCGACACGAACTATCAGGGCACGGCCAATGGCACGTTGGTCATCGGCAAAGCCAGTGCAACTGTAACCTTGGGCAATTTGACAGCCACCTACGACGGCACGGCCAAATCAGCAACCGCCACCACCAACCCGGTCGGCAAGACAGTTACATTCACCTACAACGGTTCAACCACGGTACCCACCAATGCCGGCACCTATGCGGTTGTTGGGACAATCAACGATACTAATTACACCGGCACCGCCAACGGTCAGCTTGTGATCGGCAAGGCCACCGCAACAATAACACTTGGTAGCCTGATCGCGACATACGACGGCACGATTAAATCGGCCACGGCAACAACTACACCAACCGGCAAGACGGTCACTTTCACCTACGACGGCTCCGCCACCGCTCCGACCAGTGCTGGCAGCTATGCGGTTGTCGGCACGATCAGCGATACGAACTACCAGGGCACTGCCAACGGCACGCTGGAGATCAGTAAAGCCGCTGCCACCGTGACTTTGGGCAATCTTTCTGCCACCTACGACGGCACGGCCAAATCAGCAACCGCCACCACCAACCCGGCGGAAAAGACCGTCACCTTCACTTACGACGGCAATGCTACCGCCCCGACCAATGCCGGGAGCTACGCGGTTGTCGCTACGATCAGCGATACCAACTATCAGGGCACTGCCAACGGCACATTGGTTATCGGCAAGGCTGCGGCTACGGTGACACTCGGCAGCTTGGCCGCCACCTACGACGGCACGGCCAAATCAGCCACGGCCACGACGAACCCGGCGGGCAAGACCGTTACTTTCACCTACGACGGCTCCGCCACCGCTCCGACCAGCGCTGGCAGCTATGCGGTTGTCGGCACGATCAGCGATACGAACTATCAGGGCACGGCCAATGGCACGTTGGTCATCGGCAAGGCCAGTGCAACCGTAACCTTGGGCAATTTGACAGCCACGTATGACGGCACGGCCAAGTCCGCAACCGCCACTACCAACCCGGCTGGCAAGACGGTCAGCTTCACCTACGACGGCAGCGCCACGGCGCCGACCAACGCCGGAAGCTATGTGGTTGTCGCCACGATTAGCGACACCAACTATACCGGAACGGCCAATGGCACGTTGGTCATCGGCAAGGCCGCCGCAACCGTAACCCTGGGTAGCCTGAGCGCAACTTACGATGGCACCACCAAGTCGGCAACAGCCACCATCAGCCCTGCGGACAAGACCGTTACATTCACCTACGACGGATCAGCCACGTCGCCGACCAACGCCGGGAGCTATGCAGTAGTCGGCACGATCAATGACGCCAACTATCAGGGCACTGCCAGTGGGACACTCGTTATCGGCAAAGTTACGCCGACCATCACGTGGAGCACTCCAACAGCCATCACCTCCGGTACGCCGCTTTCCGCCACGCAACTCAACGCCACCGCGAATGTGGCCGGGACGTTCACCTACACGCCGGCATCAGGCAGCACCCCCGATGTGGGCACACAGACGTTATCGGTCACTTTCACCCCGGACGACACCACCAACTATGCAACGACGAGCGCAACGGTCAGCCTGTCGGTCATTCAGACCTACGCCGTTACCTTTACGGCCGGACCCAACGGCAGCCTGACCGGCACAACCAGCCAGACGCTGAACTCCGGCGCTTCCGCCACCTCGGTTACAGCTGTGCCCGCCACCGGCTACCACTTCGTCAACTGGACCGGCAGTGGCGGCTTCGCCACCACCACCGCCAACCCGCTGACCGTAAGCAGCGTCACTGCCAGTCAGACCATCACGGCCAATTTTGCACCCGACGCAGTCAACGGCGCCTGCGGCGGCGCCAACGGGCAGAGCTTTGCCGTAGTGCCCATCGCCGATCTCTGCTCCACCGGAACCGCCGGCAGCGTAACCGGCTCCGGCCCTTGGAGCTGGACCTGCGCCGGAAGCAACGGTGGCAACACTGCAAGCTGTTCCGCCAGTCTCCAGAGCACAACCACCACCCACAGCATCATCCTCAGCCAGGGCTGGAACCTGATCTCTCTGCCGCTGCAACCGAGCCAGACAGCGGTGGGCACCGTGCTCGGCGCGCTGGGCTACCGCAACCTGTGGGGCTACACGGGCGGGGCCTGGCGCATGTTCGATCCGGCCAACCCGATCTTCAGCGACCTGTCCGAAATGGCGGCCGGCAGCGGATACTGGCTCTACGCCACCGGTCCGGCCACGTTGCAGATCCAGGGAAGCGCCGCAGCCAAGAGTGTATCACTTGCCTCGGGCTGGAACCTGGTCGGGTTCAACGCCACTGCCGCGCAGGATGTGGCCCAGGCGACCAGCGCCATCGGCCCGAACCTGGATAAGGTCTGGGGTTTCAGGAACGGCGTCTGGCAACTGTACGACCCGGCCAACCCGATCTTCAGCGACCTTGCGACTCTGGAGCCGGGCAGGGGCTACTGGATCAAGATGAAACAGGCCGGGGCATGGACACTGCCGTAAGACTGTACGGGACAAGAATGCGTCAGCCGTATTCATTCATTCGCATAGTTATGAACAGTAGAAAATAAAGGGAGGTCAACATGAAACAGAAGTTATTGTTCGTAGTATTAACTGTTGCCTATGTCCTGCTTGGTTCGTTGCCGGCAATGGCGACCATACCGCCACCTTACCGGATTGCGGGAACAATCACCCTTGACGGTGTCCTGCAAACCCAGAATATCGCCAATCTGAGTATTGCGGTAACAAACGCCTCCGGGACGCCATTCATGGCAAATGACGGCGCGGGAAATGACGTTCAGCCGCAGGTGGTTCAGACTATAATCTCCAACACGCTATACTATCGCTATGATGTCCCCATTTATGATGCAACAGACCAGACCAAAGGCGCAAACACTGGGGATGCGGCGACTATCAAGCTCTCCCTGAACGGCACGCAATATACCATTACCAGTCCCTCATCTGGAGGATTTACCGTTGGCGCCCAAGGAACCTCCAGTCAGATAAACCTGACTGCAACGGCCCCTGTCATTGCCCCGATCAGCCAGACCATCACCGGCTTCAATCCACCGGCCAACAAGACCTACGGTGACGCGGCCATCACCCTGAGCGCCACCGGCGGCGCCTCCGGCAACCCGGTCACCTTCGCGGTGGTCAGCGGTCCCGGCAGCGTAAGCGGAACCAACAACGCCACCCTCACCATCACCGGAGCCGGCACCATCACGGTCAAGGCGTCCCAGGCGGGCAACACCAACTATGCCGCGGCACCGGACGTAACCGGCATCCTCACGGTAGCGCCCAAAGCACTTACCGTCACCGCCAACAACGCCAGCCGGGCCTATGGGGCAGCCAACCCAGCCAACCCCGGCTTCACGGCTCCAGACCTGGTTGGGAGCGACAGCATCACTAGCGTCACCTACACCTATGCCTCGACGGCCAACGCAACGGCAGCGGTCGGCACCACCCACGGCATCACCCCGAGCGCGGCTGTATTCGGTTCCGGGACTGCCGCCAACTACACGATCAGCTATGCAAGCGGCACCCTGACCATAGCCGGCACCGCCGGCCAGACCATCACCGGCTTCTCGCCACCGGCCAACAAGACCTACGGCGACGCGCCCATCACCCTGAGCGCCACGGGCGGCGGCTCGAACAACCCGGTCACCTTCGCGGTGGTCAGCGGTCCCGGCAGCGTCAGCGGAACCAACAACGCCACCCTGACCATCACCGGCGCGGGCACCATTACGGTCAAGGCGTCCCAGGCCGGCAACAGCAACTTTGACGCCGCACCGGACGTAACCGGCACCATCACGGTAGCGCCCAAGGCCCTGACCGTCACCGCCAGCAACGCCAGCCGGGCCTATGGGGCAGCTAACCCGGCCACCCCCGGCTTCGCGGTTCCCGGCCTGGTGGGGAGCGACAGCATCACTAGCGTCACCTACGCCTATGCCTCGACGGCCAACGCAACGGCAGCGGTCGGCACCGCCCACGGCATCACCCCGAGCGCGGCCGTATTCGGTTCCGGAACCGCATCCAACTACACGATCAGCTATGCAAGCGGCACCCTGACCATTGCCGGCAGCGCCAGCCAGAGCATCAGCTTCAACCCGCCTGCAAGCGCCGCCTACGGGGACGCGGCCATCAGTCTCTCCGCATCGGCAACCTCCGGCCTGGCGGTAAGCTTCACCCTGGTGAGCGGTCCGGCCACTTTGAACGGCGGCACCCTGACAATCACCGGCGCCGGCACCATCACGGTCAAGGCGAGCCAGGCGGGCAACAGCAACTTTGACGCCGCCCCGGACGTCACCAGAACCATCACCGTATCACCCAAGGCACTGACCATCACCGCCAGCAACGCCAGCCGGGCCTATGGCGCCGCCAACCCGGCCAATCCCGGCTTCACCGCTCCCGGCCTTGTGGGGAGCGACAGCATCAGCAGTGCCACCTACACCTATGCGGCAACGGCCACTTCCACCGCCAACGTCGGCACCACCCACGGCATCACCCCGAGCGCGGCCGTATTCGGTTCCGGAACCGCCACCAACTACACGATCAGCTATGCAAACGGCACCCTGACCATAGCCGGCCAGGCCAGCCAGACCATCACCGGCTTCTCGCCACCGGCCAACAAGACCTACGGCGACGCCCCCGTCACTCTGAGCGCCACGGGCGGCGGCTCTAACAACCCGGTCACCTTCGCGGTGGTCAGCGGTCCCGGCAATGTAAGCGGAACCGACAACGCCACCCTGACCATCACCGGAGCGGGCACCATCACGGTCAAGGCGTCCCAGGCGGGCAACAGCAACTATGCCGCGGCCTCGGACGTCCAGCAGAGCATCACCGTCGCCAAGGCCGGCCAGACCATCGGCACGATCAGCTTCACCCCCAACACCCTCGATTTCGGCGGCGCCACCACGGCCGGCGCCACCGCCACCTCCGGCCTTGCGGTAAGCTTCACCTCCACAACACAATCCGTCTGCACCGTCAGCGGCACGACCGTAACCGCCCTGACAACCGGCACCTGCACCATCGCCGCCGACCAGGCGGGCAACGGCAACTACAGCCCTGCCTCCCAGGTTACCCAGAACATCACCGTCAACGCCACCGTACCCGGCGCACCGACCAACGTCACCGCCGTGCCCGGCAACACACAGGCAACAATAAGCTTCACCGCTCCGGCATCCAACGGCGGCAGCGCCATCACCGGCTATACCGTCACCTCCACCCCCGGCAACAGGACCGCCAGCGGCACGACCAGCCCGATCACCGTAACCGGCCTCACCAACGGCACCGCCTACAGCTTTACCGTCAAGGCCACCAACGCCATCGGCAGCGGTTCCGCATCGGCCGCCTCCGCCAGCGTCACCCCCAACATCCTGACCGCCAGCGTCGGCGCACCCTCCGTCGCCATCGCCAAGCCGGGCGCCAGCGTGACCTACACGGTGAGCTACACCGGCGCCGAATCGATCACCCTGACCGCCGGCAACGTGACCCTCAACAAGACCGGCAACGCCGACGGCACGGTCGCGGTGAGCGGCAGCGGCACCACCGAACGCACGGTCACCATCTCCGGCCTGACCGGCGACGGCACCATCGGCATCAGCATCGCCGCCGGAACAGCCACCGCCGCCGGGGGCGCGATATCCGCCACCCCGTCCCCGGCGAGCGCCCTCTTCACCGTGGACAGCACGCTTCCCAGCCTCACCGTAACCACCCTGGCCGACAACACGGTGACCGGCGACAACACCCTGAACGTCAGCGGCACGGTCAGCGATGCCAACGATGTCGCCACCCTGACCGTCAACGGCAATGCCGTGACCGTCACCAACGGCCAGTTCAACACCGCCGTTTCTCTGCTAACAGGCGCTAACAGCATTGCCGTGTCAGCCACGGACAAGGCCGGGAACATTCAGACAGACAGCAGGACCGTCACCTACGACACGAGCGCCCCGGCCGTCACCTTCAGCGCCGCGACACCGGCCGACAACAGCAGCACCAGCCAGGAGGGCGTCACAATCAACGGCAGCCTCAACAAGGCCGGTACTGTAAAGGTCATAGTCAACGGTAATAACCCGGTCGATGCCGTCATGAACGGCAACAACTTCAGCGCCCAGGTCACCCTGGCCCTCGGCCCGAACACCATAGTCGTGACCGCCACCGACACGGCGGTTCCCGTGGCGAACGTCGCCACCGTGCAGCGCAGCGTGACCTTCGATAGCGGCAAGCCGGTTATCGCAATCACGGATCCGGCCCAGGACATCACCACTACCCTCTCCAGATACCTCATCAAGGGGAGCGCCTCAGACCAGTACACCGCCATCACGCTTGGCTTCAGCGTTGACGGTGCCGCTATTTCGCCCACTCCAACGCTAACCAACGGCGCCTTCGAGCAGAGCATGCCACTAACTGAGGCCAAGACCTATGCCGTCACCGTCACGGCGACCGATCAAGCCGGCAATGTTTCCACGGTCCAGCGTAACATCATCTACAAGCCGATCACCCTTGGTGATGCCCTGCGGTCACTACAGATCGCCGTGGGCATTGTTCAGCAGACCGGTCAGGACACGGTGCTCGACGTGGCCCCGCTGGTGAACGATCTGCCCAAGCCGGACGGGGTCATCGACATCAGCGATGCTGTCGTGCTTCTGCAAAAGCAGGTCGGACTGTTGCAGTGGTAATTTATAATTCTCAATTAAATCGAGCGAGGTCATACCATGAATTTCAAGACGTTAAGTAAGGCTGTACTCATAGGAGCGATTACGGGGACATTATTCGCCTGCGGTGGCGGAGGAGGCAGCAGCGCGACAGTCGACTCGGACAACACGGTCGTGTCCGGGGTCGCCGCCAAGGGGGTATTCAAGAGCGGTACGGTGAGGATTTATGAGGTGAAGGCAGACGGAAGCGAGGGTGATCTTCTCAAAGAGTCAACCATCCTCGATGCCAATGGCAAGTATAAGGCGGACCTGGGCAAGAAATACAGCGGCGCGATCATCGTCAAGGTCTTCGGCGTCTATACGGATGAGGCCACGAACAAGGAGGTCACGACTACAGCGGATGCGCCCCTGACCGCCGCCGTACCCGCGGCTGCGATAGCGGACGCGGCAACGGGCAAGAAGGATGTCGTTGTTCCTGTGACCCCTCTCACCGACATCGCCTTGAAAAAGGCCAAAGATGCGGGCGGCAATCTCAACGATACCATCGACAATGCGAACAAGGCGATTTCCCAGATCTTTGCGGTGGACATCATCAAGACGCTTCCCGTCAAATACGATTCGGCATCGCTCAGCGACAAGCAGACCACGGATGATCAGAAGAAGTACACGGCGGTACTCGCCACCGTCTCCAAGATGATAGAAACCAAGGCCAAAGAGAATAATGCCACCTCGGCGGCTGCACCTACCGCGGACGACCTTAAGAATGCCATAACGCAGACCCTCACCGACTTGAGCAGCGGCATCAAAGTAAGCGTCAGCGGGACAACGGTCACAGCAAATGTAGAGTCCGCGGAGTTGACCGATAAACTGAACAAGGCCAAAGAGGAGGTTTCGAACAGCGCCCTTGCGCCAGCCGAGATAAAGACCGTCGTCGCGGACCTGCCAAAGCTGCCCACCGTGGCAAAATACAAGCTGAAAACCGTCGCGGCCGTCACCGGTAACATCCTCTATGGCATCCAATTGACCCTTGGCCTGCCCTCGGGCATGACCCTGAAGGCGGACGCCAACAGCGGCAAGACAGATCTGGGCGTTATCAGCGCCACGGGAGCGGCATCAGGGGCATACCTGGAAGCAAAGGTTAATTCCGCCTCTTCCGGTGTCAACGGTGAATTGAACATGGGAGTTGCGAACACCACAGGTATTGGGATTGGCGAGTTCGCCACGATATACGTTGTTGTTCCGGCAGGCGCCACAGCACCGGCGGTCAGCGGCTTCACACCCATCACGAAGCTCAAGGTGGTTGACGCGAAAGGTGTTTCGATCAGCGGGGTAACCGTGGAAGTGTTTCAATAACGGAATCACCAGATTAGAATCACAGGAACACGACAGCCGTTCCCCCTGATGGAGGAACGGCTGTTTTTCATTTACACACATGGATGCCGCAACGCGCAGCGACTACCCGAACACCTCTTCCCACCGTTCCAGCGGCAGTATTCTACCGAGCGTCTTCGCCTTGCCCAGATAGCGTTTATCCGCCGTTATCAGCACCGCTGAAGAGTGAGACAGGGCCGCGGCATGGTAGATGGTGTCGAACAGGTGGTGCCCGAGTTGAACGGAGAGTTGAACGGCCTTCAGATAGACGCTGGAGGACGATGCGCTGGCGCAGTCAAAAGAGAGGAGCCTCCAGGCATGGCGCTCGGCGTCTCCCGGCGCGACGCGGGACAGCACTCCCAAAACCTCGGCCTGCCAGACCGGCGGCTGGTAGAGTTCGATCCTGTCATCGGCATACGCCTTCAGGAGGGCAAGGGCCTGTTCCGCGTATTTCTCCTCGGGCGACCGGGGAATGAACCAGGTGACGCTGACGCTGGCATCAACCACAACCACCGGCCTCATCCTCGCAGCTCCTTCAAGGCATCGCGAACCTTCCCCGCATCCACGGACGCCAAGGTCCCGCGGTCGTGCAACACCGCTTCCACCGCCTCACGACGGCGGCGCAGAGTGAGTTCGCGCTCGGCGGCCTGACGCATAAGTTCCGCCACCACTGCGCTACGGTTCTTGCCGGAGAAAGCGGCGTTGAACAACTCCTTGACCTCATCGGGAATACTGTAGTTTACCGTTGCCATTACACAACTCCTTCAACAATAATTTCAACAATATTATACATAATTACCGGCATTGTGCCACTAAATTCAGCAAAAAAGGGGCGGCCCGATCGGACCGCCCCTTTGTGTTGACACCCTTCGTACGACCGGTTACCCCTGTCCGACGAAATACCTGACGATGTCGTTGTAGAACGCCAGGAGCATCAGCCCCAGAAGCAGCATCAATCCGATCTGCTGGGCGTATTCGCGGGTCTTCTGGCTCACCGGGCGGCGGAATATCAGTTCCCAGAAGTAGAAGAAGAGGTGCCCGCCGTCCAGCACCGGGACCGGCAGCAGGTTGAGTATGCCCAGATTGACGGAGAGGAGCGCCATGAAGGCCAGGAAGCTGGAACCGCCGGCCGAGGCCTGCTCCCCGGCCATCTTGGCGATCATGATCGGACCGCCGATGGAGTCCATCGGCACCACGCGCTGCACCATCTTGACCAGGGACATGACCGTGATATCGATCACCTTCCAGGTCTGGATGCTCCCCTGGATGACCGCCTGGAAGGGGTTGTAGCGCTCGGTGACGATCTCGCCGGCAGAGGCCACGCCGATGGCGAACCCCTTGGTGTCCTCTCCGAAGATGTTCTTGGAGACGCGCGGCTCGGGGGTAATGGTGAACGGGATCTCCCGGCTGTCACGCTTCACGGTCAGGTCGACCGGCCGCCCCTTGCTTGCGGCGATCATCTTGGCGATTTCATCCCAGTGCGAGATCCGTTTGCCGTTGATGGAGACAATCGCGTCCCCTTTTTCGATGCCTGCCCTGGCTGCGGGTTTGTCCTTGAGGACCTCCCCGATCTTGGTGGTGACTGACGGAACGCCGATCATGCAGAGCACGACGAAGATCAGCCAGGCAAAGATCAGGTTAAAAACCGGCCCAGCCATGACAATGGCGATGCGCGCCAGCGGCGGTTTGTGGTAGAAGGAGTGCGCCTGTTCCTCCTCGGTCAGCTCCCGCGGCGCCTCGACCGGTTGCGTCTCCGCGCCGCTCTTTTCCTCTCCGGGGGGGTGGTGCCTTTCGCCCCCCTCGATGAAGCCCCCCTCGCCGAACATCTTGACGTAGCCACCCAGCGGGAAGGCCGAGATGAGGTATTCCGTCTCGCCGATTCTATAGCCTGCCAGCTTCGGTCCGAAGCCGAGCGAGAATTTCTCGACGCGAACCCCCAAGAGCTTGGCCAGCAGAAAATGCCCCAGCTCGTGGACGAAGATCAGCACACCCAGTACGATTATTGCGTAGATCACCATCATGTCAGTTTACCAATCCCAAGCAGATTTCCCTGGCCTTTTCCCGGCCCCAGCGGTCCGCCAGCAGCACCTCTTCGATCGATTTCAGGTCATGGGCCCGGTGGGCATCCATGGTCCGCTCGATCACCGTTGCGATCTGCACGAAGCCGATCCTGCCCCCCAGGAACGCCTCCACGGCAACCTCGTTGGCGGCGTTCATCACGGCGGGCATGCTCTCTCCCTCGTTGATGGCGCGGTAGGCCAGTCCCAGGCAGCGGAATTTCTCCATGTCGGGCTTGCAGAAGGTAAGCCCCGAGAAGGTGGTCAGGTCGAGCGGTTTCACGCCGGTGGCGACGCGCTCGGGGTGGGAAAGGGCGTAGGCGATGGGCGCCTTCATGTCCGGGGTGCCTAGCTGGGCGATGACGCAGCCGTCGATGTACTCGACCATGGAGTGGACGATGCTCTGCGGGTGGATGTTGACCGCGATCTTCTCCACCGGCGCGTCGAACAGCCAGCGGGCCTCGATCACCTCCAGCCCCTTGTTCATCATGGTGGCCGAGTCGATGGTGATCTTCCTCCCCATGCTCCAGTTGGGGTGGTTAAGGGCGTCGGCTACCGTGACGCCGGCCAGTTGCGAGCTGGGGGTGTTCAGGAAAGGCCCGCCCGAGGCGGTCAGGATGATCCTGCTGATGTCCTGGCTTCTCTGCCCCTCTATGGACTGGAACACGGCGCTGTGCTCGCTGTCCACCGGGAAGAGCCGGACGCCGTATTCGGAGACCATCTCCATGAAGAGGTGGCCGGCGGTGACCAGGGTCTCCTTGTTGGCCAGGGCGATGTCCTTCCTGGCGCGGATGGCGGCCGCGGTGGGGACCAGTCCGGCGGCGCCGACGATGGCGGCCACAACCATTGCGGCCTCCTCGGCGGTGGCCGCGGCGATCAGTCCCTCGATGCCCCCCAGGATCTCAACCTCCAGCCCGGCGCACAACTCCCTCAGCCGCGGCACGTCCTCCCGCGAGGCGATCGCCGCGATGCGCGGGCCGAACTGCCTGATCTGGCGGGCGAACAGCTCCAGGTTGCGGCCGGCGGTCATGGCAACGACGCGGAAACGGTCGGGATGGCCTGCTACGATCTCCAGCGTGCTAACGCCGATGGAACCGGTAGAGCCGAGTATGGAGAGATGTTTCATATGTTATCCCTTAAAAAAATATATGGCGTAGTAGTAGGTGGCCGGGGCGGCGAAGAGGATGCTGTCCAGGCGGTCGAGCACGCCGCCGTGGCCGGGGAATATGCCACCCGAGTCCTTGACCCCGAAGCTGCGTTTGAGCATGGACTCGAACAGGTCGCCGGCCTGGCCGAGGATACCGATGAAGACCGCCGTCAGCAGGACATCCGTTATCGTCAGCAGCGGGAAAAAGGTGAAGCGGGCCAGCAGGACGCCGGCGATGCTGCCGAGAAGCCCCCCCAGCGCCCCCTCGATGCTCTTCTTGGGGCTGACCAGCGGGTAGAGCCTGTGCTTTCCGAATGCGGAGCCGGTGTAGTAGGCGGCCGAGTCGCCGGTCATGACGATCAGCATGATCACGAACAGCCACTCGATGCCATGGGCGCTCTGGCGAAGCCAGACCAGGTGCATCAGCAGAAAGGGGATGTAGAGGAACGACAATGCGACTAAGGCAACCTCATGGGCGGCAGCGGCGATTTCCCGGATGCGGAAGAGGAACAGCAGGCTGAAGGCCAGGAACATGGTGGCAATGATCGCCCGGGAAAGGAGCTCACCGGCGAAAAGCGGAGCAAGCGTGAGCGCCGCGCCGCAGGCGGCTGCCAGCCACCCCTCGCCGGACCTTTCCGGCAGGGCCATGCGATAGAACTCGCGCATGCCGATAAAGGCGAAAACGCTCACCAGGCAGGCGAAAAGCGCCACGCCGCCCTTGAGGGTGGTCAGGATGACGACCGGCAGGAGGATGAGCGCGGTGACGAGGCGTTGAATGGTCAGGTCCTTTTGGTGATTTGGTCGCTGGTCATGCCGAAACGCCGCTCGCGGGACTGGAAGTCGGCCAGGGCCTTGTGCAGTTCGTTGATGGTGAAGTCCGGCCAGTTGGTCTCGGTGAAATACAGCTCGGTATAGGCCAGTTGCCACAGGAGAAAGTTGCTGATGCGCATCTCGCCGCTGGTGCGGATCAGGAAATCCGGGTCGGGCAGGCCGCCGGTATCCAGATAGCCACCGAAGACATCCACGGTCACATCCTCCGGTCGAAGCAGCCCGGCGGCCACGTCCCGCGCCATCCGAACGGCGGCCGAGCTGAGTTCCTGCCTGCCGCCGTAGGAGAGCGCCAGGGTCAGGACCATGCCGGTGTTGCCGGCTGTTTCACGGATGGCGTCCTCAAGGGCCAGGTTGACGTCGTCAGGCAGGTCGCCGCGGTTGCCGATGACGTTGTAGCGGATGTTCTTGCGCATCATGCGCGCCGTCTCCCGGATGATGTACTTCTTGAGCAGCGTCATCAACGCCCGCACCTCCATGGCGGGGCGGGACCAGTTCTCCGAGGAGAAGGCGAACAGTGTCAAGTACTTGATACCCAGGAGCGATGCCTGCTCGACCACCATCTTGACCGTCTCGGCGCCACGCTGGTGGCCGACGATGCGCTTGAGCATGCGCTGCTGCGCCCAGCGGCCGTTGCCGTCCATGATGATGGCCAGATGGTTGGGGAGTTTGTCCGGGGCGAGCGGTTCCATCAAACTTCCATCACCTCTTTCTCCTTGTGGGCCACTGCCTCGTCGATCCGGGCCTCGAAACCCTTGGTGATGTCCTGGACCTCCTTTTCGCACTTCTTCAACTCGTCCTCGGTAATCTGTTTGTCCTTTTCCAGCCTTTTCAGCTTGTCGATGGCGTCGCGGCGGATATTGCGCAGGGCAACCTTGTCGTCCTCGGCCTTTTTCCTGAGTTCCTTGACGATTTCCTTGCGTCGTTCCTCGGTCAGCGGCGGCAGATTCAGCCGGATGGTTCTGCCGTCGTTGGAGGGTGTCAGGCCGATGTTGGCATTGAGGATGGCCTTTTCGATAGCCGGGATGATCTTGGCCTCCCAGGGTGCGATGGTGATGGTGCGCGGCTCCGGCACCGCCAGCGTGGCCACCTGGCTGATGGAGGAGGAATTGCCGTAGTAATCCACCTTGACGCCATCCAGAATGGAGGTCGAGGCGCGGCCGGTCCTGACCTTCTGGAATTCGTTCTTCAGGACTCCCAGGGTCTTCTCCATGGAGGACTTCATGTCGGCAAGCACGGTCTTGGGCATGGCTATTCTCCTTGTACGATGGTGCCTATCTCCTCACCGTTGATCACCTTTCTGATGTTCCCCTCGGTGGTCAGGTCAAAGATGATGATCGGCAGGTTGTTGTCCATGCAGAGGGAGGTGGCGGTGGCGTCCATCACCTGCAGTCCCATGTTGAGGACGTCAATGTAGGTCAGTTTCGGAAGTTTGACCGCATCGGGGTCTTTCTTCGGGTCGGCCGAGTAGACGCCATCCACCTTGGTCCCCTTGAGGATCACCTCGGCGCCTATCTCCATGGCGCGCAGGCTGGCGGCGGTATCGGTGGTGAAATAGGGGTTGCCGGTACCTGCGCCGAAGATGACCACGCGCCCCTTTTCCAGGTGACGTATGGCCCGGCGGCGGATGTACGGTTCGGCCACCTCCTGCATGGCGATGGCCGACTGGACACGTGTGGCCACGCCGACCTTCTCCAGGGCGTCCTGCATGGCCAGGGAGTTGATCATCGTGGCAAGCATCCCCATGTAGTCGGCGCTGGCCCGGTCCATCCCCTTGGACGAGGCCGCCAGTCCGCGAAAGATGTTGCCGCCGCCGATGACTAGCGCCAGTTGCACCCCCTGATCGACCACCTCGCGTATCTCGCGGGCAATGGTGGTGATGGTCAGCGGGTTGATGCCGTAGCCCTGGTCGCCGGCCAGCGACTCGCCGGACAGTTTCAGAAGTACCCTGGTGAATGACGGCCTGCTCATTTCATGCCTCCCACGGATTCGCCTTCGAGCGTATAACCGCGGTGCCTCGTCGGAGCTTTCCTCGGCGTACTCCGGGTACGCCAGCGTCGGCTCCTTCTCGCTGCCTTGTTCTACGCCCGAAATCGAATCCTGTTTGTATTCAGCGTTGTGATAAAAAAAAGCCGGCCATTCCGGCCGGCTTCGGCGTCTATTTCAGGCCGGCCGCTGCCGCCACCTCGGCGGCAAAGTCCGATTCCTTCTTTTCGAGCCCCTCGCCGAGCACATACTTGGTGAAGCGGCGGATGGAGATGTTTTCGCCGATCTTGGCGATGGTCTCGTTCAGGTATTGCTGTATGGTCTTGTCGGGGTCCTTGACATAGTGCTGCTCCAGCAGGCAGATGTCGGCGAAGAATTTGCTGATCTGACCCTCGATGATCTTTTCGATGATGTTCTCCGGCTTGCCGGTCTCGCGTGCCTTGGCGCGATAGATATCCTTCTCCCGCTCAAGCACGTCGGCGGGCACCTCTTCGCGGCGCACGTACTGCGGCGAAGCGGCGGCGATGTGCATGGCGACATCCTTCACAAAGGTCTGGAAACCTTCGTTCTTGGCCACGAAGTCGGTCTCGCAGTTGATCTCGACCATGACGCCGATCTTGCCGCCGGCATGGATGTAAGTGCCGACAGCCCCTTCGGTGGCGACCCGGCCCGCCTTCTTGGCGGCTGCGGACAGCCCCTTCTTGCGCAGGAAGTCGACAGCCTTCTCGAAATCGCCTTCGGTCTCTTCGAGCGCCTTCTTGCAGTCGAGCATGCCGGCGCCGGTGGATTTTCTCAGTTCGTTGATCTGTGCAGCTGTAACGGCCATTTATTTCCTCCTTCCCCGTGGAGCAGGGGAGTCTGAGTTATGAGTTATGAGTTATGAGTTATGAGTTATGAGTTATGAGTTATGAGTTATGAGTTATGAGTTGTGAGTTCTGAGTTGTGAGTTATTCCGCCGCTGCCTCTTCGGCAACGGCTGCCTCTTCGACGACAAACTCTTCGGCGCCCTCGGTATCGGCCTGCAGGGCGGCATTGCGCGCCTGTGCGCCTTCGATGACCGCATCGGCGATCTTGGAAGAGAGCAGTCGAATGGCACGAATGGCGTCGTCGTTACCCGGGATGACATGGTCGATGGGGTCGGGGTCGCAGTTGGTGTCAACGATGGCCACTACCGGGATGCCCAGTTTATTGGCCTCCTGGATGGCGATCTCCTCGTTCTTGGGGTCGATGACGAATATCAGGCTGGGGAGCTTGCCCATCCCTTTGATGCCGCCCAGGGTCTTCTGCAGCTTCTCCCGTTCCTTGTTTATCTTGAGGGTCTCCTTTTTGGGGTAGGCCTCGATGGTGCCGTCCTCGAACATGGCATCGATGCGCTTGAGACGGTCGATGCTCTGCTTGACGGTGGTAAAGTTGGTCAGCATGCCACCCAGCCAGCGCTGATTGACGTAGTACATGCCGCAGCGCGAAGCCTCTTCCGCCACGGAGTCCTGGGCCTGTTTCTTGGTGCCGACAAACAGCACGGTGCTGCCGCCCTGGACGGATTCCTTGACGAAATTGTACGCGGATTTGAAATAGCGGACGGTCTTCTGCAGGTCGATGATGTAGATCCCGTTACGGGCCCCGAAGATGTAGGGTTTCATCTTGGGGTTCCAGCGCTTGGTCTGGTGGCCGAAGTGGACGCCGGCCTCCAGAAGCTCCTTCATGCTGATACTTGACATACGCTCTTCTCCTTTGGTTTTTTCCTCCGCCCCGTTGAATCCCCGCAAGCCGCAAGGGACACCGCCGGTCACTGTTCGGGGCGTGTGAATTTATAATCAAAATTTTATAGCACGGAGACAGCAGTCATGGCAAGGGCAAAATGATTGCCGTGGAGGAGATTGCCTCCATGGGACAGCCTGCCACGCAGCGCCCGCAGCAGCTGCAGCGCTGCGGGTATTGCTTGACGGCGGCCTTGCGGAATCCCCGCGTTTCGAGAGTAAAGAGATGCTGCGGGCAGGCGGCCGCGCAGCGGCCGCAGCCGGAACAGCGCCCGGCGACAACTCCGGGGGCTGCGGCTTTTGAGGTTTTCAGAGCCCCAACTCCAGCTGTTTCCAGGTAAATTCCGGTTTTTTCCGCGTACGGCTGAAAGGATAATATCGGGGACATTTTGCAACCACTGCCGCGGCCGCTTGTTTGCAGGTCCTGCGGCAGGAGGCGCAGAGCTTGTTGGAGGAGGTGGTCTTCGATCTGTTTTTGTGTGAGGGTTTCATAGGCATCCAAACAGACCTCCGAGGTATTCAAAACCCCCGGAGGTCTCAGGAATAGGTTGTATATTATCCCACGAACCTGACCCAGCCGAACTCGTCCTTCTGTTTCCCGGTCTGGATGCCGGTCAGGGTGTCGTAGAGCTTCTGGGTGATCTCGCCGACCCTGCCGCCTGAGAGTTGCAGGCAATCTTCCTTGTAGCAGAGCTTGCCAACGGGCGTGATCACGGCGGCGGTGCCGCTGCCGAAGGCCTCGGTGACCTTTCCGGCCCGGATGTCCGCCATCAGGTCGTTGATGTCGATCATCCGCTCCTCCACCACGCAGCCGATGGTGGAGGCCATGTTTAGCACCGAATCACGGGTCACCCCCGAGAGGATCGAGCCGGTCAGAGGGGCGGTGACGATCTTGTTGCCATAGGCGAAGAACATGTTCATGGCGCCCACTTCCTCGACATAGCGCCGCTCCCTGCCGTCCAGCCAGAGCACTTGGTCGTACCCCCGCTTCTTGGCCTCCAGCCCGGCCTTGAGTGAGCTGGCGTAGTTGCCGCCGGTCTTGGCCTCGCCCGTGCCTCCCGGTACGGCGCGGACATAGCGGTCTTCCACCAGGATGTTGATCGGGTTGAAGCCGGCGGCATAATATGCCCCCACCGGCGAGAGGATCACGTAGAAGTAGTAATGGTCGGAAGGTTTGACCCCCAGCACCGGCTCCACGGCGATCAGGGTGGGGCGGATGTAGAGCGACGTCCCCGGTGCGGTGGGTATCCAGTCCCGCTCCAGGGCCACGAGCTGTTCGATCCCCTCCAGGAACAGCTCCTCGGGCACATCCGGCATGCACATGCGTCCGGCCGAGTGATTGAAGCGGCGCGCGTTCATCTCCGGGCGGAAAAGGGCGATGCGGCCGTCGGCCCACTTGTAGGCCTTGAGCCCCTCGAAGATCTCCTGGGCGTAGTGGAACACCAGGCAGGCCGGATCGAGCACGAACGGCTCGTAGGGCTTGATGCGCGCATCGTGCCAGCCTTTATCGACCGTCCATTCGGCCAGGAACATGCGGTCGGTGAAATGCTTGCCGAAGCCGAGTTGGGATTGATCCGCAATCTTTGCCTTCATCTTTTCGGGTGGCAGGGGGAGTACGGTGATGTCCATGGTGTGCAGGGCCTCCGGTGATTTTGATCGATGATTGGATTTATACGGAAAATGCCGCTGATCTTCAAGGAAAAACATGCCACGATCTTCTCAACCTGGTAACGCCTCGAAACCTTTTCTCTCTTCGGATGGATTAAGGGTTTTAAGTCGTTCGACGCGAGCGGCAGCGAGCAGTTCATTGTCAGAGGCAACAAGGACAACCGTGGATTTGGTTGCTTTCCTGAGCCAGAGCGCTGTCGACAGGTGGATGCTGTCCGCCCCTCGCAGGGCATGGCGGGCTATCAGCGTTTCGATGCCATAAACCGGTGCGCCACAGACGTCCACGAGCATGAATCGTTGCATATCTCGATTAAGCTGACCTCTTATGGAGGCAAGGTCCGCCGTGCTTATGGCACCACCTTTGGCTCGTCTTGCGACGGCCGAGAGTGTTTCAGGCACTGCCAGCCAGGAAACAGCTATCTTCTGGTCCCCTTCGACAAGCGCCATGACTCTGTCCGAGCCGGATTCCGCCGCATATCGCTTCACAAGGGCACTGCTGTCGAGGTAGTAGATCATCGGCGTTCATTTATAAGGGTTTCCGACAAAGGCTCGCCATGCAGATGCACCGGAGTAAAAGAAGCACAAGGCCCTTTTGCAGTCGGCAAGCGCAGATGTCCCTGTGCTGCCAGTGCAGCCAGACGCTCGTCCAGCCCGGCATCTTTCTCGATCTTGTCCAGCCGGTGCATGATTGCCACCGGATTGCCCCGATCTGTCACCACCACATTCTCACCGTTTTTTATCTCGCCCAAGTAATAGGTCAGCCGGTTCTTCAGCTCTCGAACGCCAACAGTTTGCATCTGTCCACCTCCTGCTTCTCAATGTAGTTATTGTAGCTACATAATCAGCAGGGTGTCAATACAGTTCAGAGCCTTGTGCCGGGTTATGCCCATCCACCGGAAAATTCCTTTTTGTTGTCATTAAATGAGTCGATAGTTTTATACAGGCTGCCGTCCGAAACAACGGTAAATGATCCGTTCCAGACGCTTCCCTGCGTACGTATCGGAACCGGTCAGAGTAAAGCTGAGTTGAGAACCGGCAGGGGCTGTACCGGTTTGGTATCCCTTTGCGGCCGCCAGGCTGACCGTAGTTCCGGCAGGGGTTGGGGTTGCCGGAGTCCCTCCCCCGCCGCCTCCGCATCCGGACAGAAAAACTAGTGCAATTAATGCGGTTATGAGTTGAGCGAGTTTCATGTTGGATTTCCTCCTCACCGAATTTCACCTCTATTTCGTGAATAGTGGGCACCTGACCCCAGCCGATCGCCCCTGTTCACCTGGCAACCGCGTGGCTCAGGGTCTCGGCCACGAAACGGTTCAGACTCATGCCGTGTTGTGCCGCCGCAATCATGACGCGCTCATGCAGTTCGGGTGCGATACGCACGTTGAACGATCCCTTGAACGGCTTTTCCGGTTCTCGTCCCAATTCGGCGCAGGTTGCCAGATAATCTTCCACCGCCTCATGGAAAGCGGTTTCCAGCGAATCGGCGTCCCGTCCCTCATAGCTCACCAGGGCGCGGATAAATTCAATCTTTCCGTAGAACACCCGATCTTCGGGGTTGTAATGGACCGATCCGAAATAACCTTTGTGTTTAATCATGTCTTTCATAGTAACCCTTCCTTCTTGAGGAACTCCACTATCTGCTCAACCTGGTAACGCTTCAAGGCCGGTGTCGGATGAGGTTTGTGCAGGATTACCGGCGGATGCTCCGGATGCAGAAATTTGACGCGTGACCCTCCGGTTCTGCCTCCCGATCCCAACGAATATCCAAGCCCTTCCAGAAGACTCTTCAATTCGGACCAGGTAATGTCAGCCGGTTTCGACAAAAACCGCTGGATCAGTTTTTCCCGTTTGCTCATGGAGTAAAGATACCTGCATCGTGTCACATTTGCAACCAAATTTAGTTACAATCGGGGGGGCATCCGTGAGAAGGGCCCGCCAGTTTTTCCATTTTATAATCAGCAGGTTATGCTGCGACAAAAAACATGATTGACAAAACGAAACCAATCTGGTTTCATGCCGCCTTTGATAGCTTGTAACTATTCAAAATAGCTGAACAATTTTAGTTTTGCTAAATATCCGGGACGGAGGAGTCCAAATGCAGAAACAGAAGTTCCGCAAAGTCATGGCCGCCAACCGCGGCGAGATCGCCATCCGCATTTTCCGCGCCTGTACCGAGCTGGGCATCGGCACCGTGGCCATCTATTCCGAGGAGGACAAGCTCTCGCTGCACCGCTACAAGGCGGACGAGGCCTATCTGATCGGCAAGGGCAAGGCCCCCATCGACGCCTACCTGGGGATCGACGAGATCATCGCCCTGGCGCTGAAGGCCGACGTGGACGCCATCCACCCCGGATACGGCTTCCTGGCCGAGAACGCCGAGTTTGCCGAGAAGTGCGAGGCGGCCGGCATCGCCTTCATCGGCCCCACGGCCGAGATGCAGCGCGCCCTGGGGGACAAGGTGGCGGGCCGCAAGGCGGCCATTGCCGCCGGCGTCAACGTGGTGCCCGGCACCGAAGACCCCATAGATAAGCAAGAGGAGGCGCTCAAGTTCGCCAAGGAGCATGGCTACCCGATCATCATCAAGGCCGCGGCCGGTGGTGGCGGGCGCGGCATGCGCGTCGCCCACAACAAGAAGGAGTTGCTGGAAGGGCTGGTGGCGGCCGGCAGCGAGGCCAAGGCATCCTTCGGCAACGCCGCGGTCTTCCTTGAGCGCTACCTGGCCAATCCCAAGCATATCGAGGTACAGGTGCTGGGTGACAACTACGGCAACCTGGTGCACTTCTACGAGCGCGACTGCTCGATCCAGCGTCGCCACCAGAAGGTGGTCGAGTTCGCCCCCTCGCTCTCCCTGACCCAGAAGACCCGCGAGGAGCTCTGCACGGCGGCGTTGAAGATAGCCGGCCAGGTCAAGTACCGCAACGCCGGGACCGTGGAGTTCCTGCTGGACCAGGAGGGCAACCACTACTTCATCGAGATGAACCCCCGCATCCAGGTGGAGCACACCGTGACCGAGATGATTACCGGGCGCAACCTGGTGCAGTGTCAGATCCTGATCGCCTGCGGCCGCAAGCTCTCCGACCCGGAGATCAACATCCCCTCGCAGAGCGCCATCGACATGCGCGGCTACGCCATCCAGTGCCGTATTACCACCGAGGACCCCGCCAACAACTTTGCCCCCGACTTCGGGACACTCACCACCTACCGTTCCGCTGCCGGCTGCGGCATACGCCTGGATGCGGGCAACGCCTTTACCGGCGCCAAGATCACCCCGCACTACGACTCGCTGCTGGTCAAGGTCAGTTCCTGGGGCCTCTCTTTCCAGGAAGCGGCCCACATCATGAACCGCGCCCTGCAGGAGTTCCGCGTGCGCGGAGTCAAGACCAACATCGGCTTCCTGGAGAACGTGGTCACTCACCCGGTCTTCCTCAAGGGGAACTGCGACACCTCCTTCATAGAGAAACACCCGGAACTGCTGGTGATCCGCGAGAAGAAGGACCGCGCCACCAAGGTGCTTTCATTCCTGGGAGACGTCATTGTCAACGGCTCCCCCGGCACCCCCAGGTCGCTCAAGTCGGCCGACCTGCTGGAGGCGCGCAGCCCGGAGGTGGATTTCACCAAACCACGTCCGGCCGGGAGCCGCGACCTGTTCATGAAGCTGGGCGCCGAGGGGCTCTCCAAGTGGATCCTGGAGCAGAACAGGCTGCTCATCACCGACACCACCATGCGCGATGCCCATCAGTCCAACCTGGCCACCCGGGTGCGCACCTACGATCTGCTCAAGATCGCCGAGCCGACCTCGTACCTGGCCTCCGACATATTCTCCCTGGAGATGTGGGGGGGCGCAACCTTCGACGTCTCCATGCGCTTCCTCAGGGAGGACCCCTGGCAGCGGCTGCACAAACTCTCCGAACTGATCCCCAACATCCTCTTTCAGATGCTGTTGCGCGGCTCAAACGCCGTGGGGTACACCAACTATCCGGACAACGTGGTGGAGAAGTTCGTCGAGGAGGCGGCCAATTCGGGCATCGACATCTTCCGTGTATTCGATTCGCTCAACTGGACCACCGGCATGCGGGTGGCCATGGACGCGGTGAGGAAGCAGGGCAAGATCTGCGAGGCGGCCATCTGCTACACCGGCGATATCACCGACCCCAAGCGGGACAAGTATCCCCTGGAATACTACGTGAACATGGCCAAGGAGTTGGAACGGATGGGCGCACACATCCTGGCCATCAAGGACATGGCCGGCCTCTTGAAGCCCATGGCCGCCTACAAGCTGGTCAAGGCCCTCAAGGAGAACATCGGCATCCCGGTGCACCTGCACACCCACGACACCTCCAGTAATGGCAGCGCCATGCTGCTCAAGGCCAGCGAGGCCGGGGTGGACATCGTCGATGCGGCCCTGTCGTCCCTGTCCGGTCTGACCGCCCAGCCCAACCTGAACGCCCTGGTGGCGGCCCTGGAAGGGAGCGAACGCGACCCGCGGGTCAACGCCGCCGGGTTGCAGAAGCTGGCCAACTACTGGGAGACGGTGCGCGACTACTACGCCCCCTTCGAGTCCGGGCTGAAGAGCGGCACGGCCGAGGTCTATCACCACGAGATCCCCGGCGGCCAGTACTCCAACTACAAGCCGCAGGTGGCCGGTCTGGGGCTTCTGGAGCGCTGGGACGAGTGCAAGGAGATGTACCACAAGGTCAACCTCATGTTCGGCGACATCGTCAAGGTGACCCCCTCCTCCAAGGTGGTCGGCGACATGGCCATGTTCCTGGTCAAGAACAACCTCCAGCCCGAGGACGTCTTCACCAAGGGGGATGAGCTGACCTTCCCGGAGTCGGTGGTCGGTTTCTTCAAGGGGATGCTCGGCCAACCCTACCAGGGGTGGCCGGAGGAGTTGCAGAAGGTCATCCTCAAGGGAGAGCAGCCGATCTCCTGCCGCCCCGGCGAGCTGCTGGAGCCGGCGGATTTTGACGAGGAACGGCTCAAGCTGGAGGAGAAGGTCGGCCACCGCGTGGACGACAAGGCGCTCATCTCCTACATCCTCTACCCCCACGTCTATCCGGAGTTCGACCGGCACCGCCAGGAGTTCTCCGACACCTCGGTCATCCCGACGCCGATCTTCTTCTACGGCCTGGAGCCGGGGCAGGAGACATCGCTGGACATCGAGCCTGGCAAGACCCTGATCATCAAGTTGAACGCCATCGGCCGGGTCCAGAAGGACGGCACGCGCCAGGTCTACTTCGAACTGAACGGCAACGCCCGCTCGGTCACGGTGCGCGATCAGTCGGTCGTCACCGACGAGGCGGTGCGCGAGAAGGCCGACAAGGGGAACCACAACCACATCGGCGCCCCCATGCCGGGCAAGGTGCTCAAGGTCAACGTAAAAGCGGGCGACGAGGTCAAGGCCGGCGACGTGCTGATGGTCACCGAGGCGATGAAGATGGAGACCAACATCAAGGCCAAGGGAGACGGCAAGGTGGCCGAGGTGAAGTTTAAGGAGGGGGAGAAGGTGGAGAAAGAGGACCTGGTGATTGTGATGGGTTAGTATTCGCGATGAAAAATACCCGTCTGCGGCGTTGCTCCTCGGAGGGGACGCTCAACGTAGCGCTGCTACGCCTCGCGCCCCCTCCTGCGGTGCGCCTTGCATCCAGGCATTTTTGATCGCGAAGCATGAAACGGCCAATTCCATAAAGACATATCAACAACGCCCCGCTTCGGATTTTCCGAGGCGGGGCGTTTGCGTGTCGGGGCGATGTACGGCCAATCCCGGAAAAAATCTTGGCTCCCGGCCAACGCTGCTGTCAAATTTGTTGCCGCGCATCCGCGCAACGCGGGGCCACGCGCCACAACTTGCCGATATGATTGAAGGTGATCGGCCGTGGTTTAAGGCATGGTTGCTGCAAAACAGCAGGGCGGGAGGTGCGCCATGCAACAGCAGATACTCGCATTCAAAAACGATTATGTCCCCCTGGCCGACCAGATACGTGGCGCGGTGTGGGGCGAGTTCGTCGGCGACGCCTTCTGTCTCGGCAGCCACTGGATCTACGACCCGGCGGAGCTGGAGCGGCGCTTTCCCGGCGGTCCCCAGGGGTTCGAGGCCCCGGCCGAGGGGCACTACCACGCCGGCAAGAGGGCCGGCGAACAGACCCATTACGGCGACGGGGCCCTTTTACAGCTTCGCTCGCTGATACAGCGGGGCAGATTCGATGCGGCCGATTTCGGCGCCCGCTTCGTGGCGCTGATCGAGTCGCCCGACTACCGCGGCTATCGCGATCACGCCGCCAAGGGGACCGTGGCCAATGCCCGGGCCTTCCGCCAGGCGCACCCGGGGGAGAACTACGGCTATCAGGACGGGGCCGACGACGATCAGTTGGCAACGGCATGCAGGTTGGCGCCGGTGGCGGCGCTTCACTTCAGAGATTACGATTACCTGGCCGTGGTGGAGCGCGCCACGCGGGTCTGTCAGAACAACGAGCGGGCCGTGGCGTATCTCAAGGCGCATGCCATGGTACTGCGGGAACTGTTCACGGGAAATGACCTTGAGAGCGCCTTTCGCCAGGCCGCACAGATGATTGCCGAAGACGGCGTCCACGGAATCGAGGTGGCCGGAGGGATCGTGGCCGCCTTCAACGCAATGGATTTGCCGGTCAAGAAGGCGACCCTGAAATTCGGGCAGTCCTGCCCTCTGGCGAACAGCTTTCCGGCGGCGATACACTGTTCGTTGCACCATGCGGGCGATTTCGCCGCGGCGGTCCGGGCCACGGCCGCTGCGGGGGGCGATAGCGCCGGCCGGGCCGCGATGGCAGGCGCATGGCTGGGCGCATCCCTCGGCATCGAGGCCATCCCGGCGCAGTGGCGCGAGCGCATGGCGGCGCGCGAGGAGATCGCACAGAATGTGGAGAGGCTGGTGGTGATGGTCTGCGGTGAGTAGCGGGCAGGATTTAGTGCTGATCAGGGGGCGGCCATTGGCCGCCCTTTTTTATTGGTTTTGACTCGCAGTACGCCCTGCCGTATAATCGCCGCTCCGGACGGTTGCCAGCGCTGCCCGCCGTATCCCGATCAATCCGCGCACCAAGAGGAATTTCATGCAATTTTATATCGACCCCTACTTTCCCGACGGCATCAACGCCGTCGGCGACGCAGGCATGGCGGGCTTCGAGGAGAAACGGCCGCTCTATCTCTCCGCCAGCAAGAAGTTCCTCGGCCACTACCGCGAGGAGATCAGGAGGTTGCATGAGAACGGGGCATCCGGCACAGAGGTCACCCATCTCATCTGCGACATGTCCGATGAACTCGTCAACAAGCTGTTTCACTGCATCGTCGAGGATATCGACGGCAGCCGGACCCTGATGGAGCACATCACACTGGTGGCGGTGGGGGGGTACGGCAGGGGCGAGTTGAACCCCTTCTCCGATATCGACATCATGTTCCTCCACGACGGCGCCCTTCCGAAGCAGAGCGTGGAGGACGTGGCCCAGAAGCTGCTCTATTTCCTCTGGGACATGCGCCTGGACGTGGGCTATTCGGTGCGTGTCATCTCCGACTGCGTCGAGATGGCCGCCGCGGACGCCACCGTCAAGACCGCTCTGATGGATGCCCGCTTCATGACCGGCAGCAGGCCGCTGTTCGACGCCCTCTACAAGGTGATCTTCACCCAGATCCTGCCCAAATCCAGCGACAAGTTCATCAAGGAAAAGATGGCCGACATGAAGGTGCGGCGCGAGAAATACGGCTCCACCGTCTATCTGCTGGAACCCAACCTGAAGGAAGGGGAAGGGGGGCTGCGCGACCTGCAGACCGCCATGTGGGTGGCGCGGGTCAAGTACAAGTTCACCAATCCCAAGGAACTGATCATCAAGGGGGTGCTGAACGAGGAGGAGCTGCAGAGCTACCATGACGCGCTCGACTACCTGTGGCGCATCCGCAACGAGCTGCACTACTTCAACGGCCGCAAGAACGACCAGTTGACCTTCGACGCCCAGGTTCACCTGGCGGGTTTTTTCGGCTATCGCGACCGGGGGCGGGCGCTGGCGGTGGAGGACTTCATGCGGGATTACTACCGCCAGGCCAACCGGGTGGAGCACTTCGCCTCCAGTCTGGTCTCCCGCTGCATCTGGCGCGATGAGGGGGCGATGAGGATACTGGGGTACTTCGTGCGCCGGCCGGTCGGAGACGGCTGTTTCGTGCTCAAGGGGGAGTTGATTATCCCTGACGAGACCGTGGTGGAGAAAAACCCCACCGTGCTGATGCGGGTCTTCGAACTGGCCCAGAAGCATGGCGTCAGCCTGAACGTCCGGGTCAAGGGGCTGATCCGCAGGAGCCTGCACCTGATCAACGACAAGTTCCGGCGCAACCGCGAGGTGAACCAATCCTTCATGAACATCCTGCGCGCGCCCAGGGACGTCACCGAGACCCTGCGCCGGATGCACCACGTGGAGTTCCTCAACCGCTTCATCCCCGAACTGGAGCACATCTACTGCAAGGTGCAGCACGACATCTATCACATCTACACCGTTGACATCCACACCCTGTTTGCCGTGGAAGAGGCCGAGCGCATGCTGAACAACGAACCCGGGGGCACGCTCGCTTTTCCGTGCGAGGTTGCCGCACAGATCGGCAAGCGTGAGCTCTTGATCCTGGCGGTCCTGTTCCATG
The DNA here is from genome assembly GCA_016182975.1 of Deltaproteobacteria bacterium. Classification (GTDB taxonomy): domain Bacteria; phylum Desulfobacterota; class Desulfuromonadia; order Geobacterales; family Pseudopelobacteraceae; genus JACPFJ01. The sequence continues at coordinate 88,012 of JACPFJ010000003.1, read as the reverse complement.
ACATCGGCAAGGGGGAGGGAGGCGGCCATGCCGAGAAGGGGGCGGCCATGATCCCCACCATCGCCAGGCGCATGGGGCTCTCCAGGGAGGACAGCGAACGGCTGGCGTTCCTGGTGCGCCAGCACCTGCTGTTTGCCCATATCGCCCAACGCCGCGACCTGCACGACGAGCGGATGGTTGTCCAGTTCGCCCGCCAGATGGAGACCAGCGAGAACCTGAAGATGCTCTATCTCCTGACCGTGGCCGATGTCCGCGCGGTCGGATCGGACGTCTGGACCACCTGGAAGGCGCTCTTGTTCCAGGAGTTGTATGAAAAGGCCTTCAGTGTCCTGGAGCGGGGCGAATTCCACCTGGAGGCAAGCAGCGAGCGGGTCAAGGCGGTCATCAGGAAGGTCGCCGAGACCCTGGAGGACGAATTTCCAGCCACGCTGGTGCGCGATGAGCTCAAGGCCATGCCGGTGCGGCTCCTGCTCTCCAACGACCAGCTCCTGATCGCCGATCATGCCCGGTTGCTGATGGGGCTGGAGGAGTCCGACCTCCTGATGCGGATCGTTCATCAGCAGGAGAGCGGCTATTCGGAGTTCACCATCTGCGCCCTGGACATGCCGGGTCTGTTTTCGCGCATCACCGGCGTCATGGCCGCCAACGGGGTCAACATCCTTGGGGCCCAGATCAATACGAGCCGCAACGGCAAGGTCCTGGACATCCTGCAGGTCAATTCGCCGCAGGGTTTCGTCATCACCGACGAGGCGCGCTGGCAGAAGGTGCAGGAGGACATGCGCCGGGTGCTCCACGGCAAGGTGGATGTGGCCGAGTTGGTGGAGAAGCGCCAGCGGCCGTCGCTCCTCACGGCGCGTCCGGCCCCCCGCTTCCCGACCAGGGTGGAGTTCGACAACGAGGTCTCCGAGGACTACACGGTCATCGACATCTATACCCACGACAAGGTGGGGCTGTTGTACCTGATCACCAGCACCCTGACCCATCTCGGGCTCTACATCGGCGTCTCCAAGATCTCCACCAAGGTAGACCAGGTGGCCGACGTCTTCTACGTGCGCGACATCTTCGGCCACAAGATCATTGATGAGGGCAAGCTGGCGGAGATCAGGAACCGCTTGTGTACTACGATTGACGAGTGGGTGTAACAAATTCAAGGATGATGATTGAAGGATGAATCAAACTCATAATTCAAAATTCATAATTCATAATTTGGGTAGTGATCCGCTGCACGGTATCACGTTGAAGATGATGGTGACCGAACTGGTGGGACACTTTGGCTGGGAGGAGTTGGGGAGGCGCATCGAGATCCGCTGTTTTACCCATGATCCGAGTATCCCTTCCAGTCTGAAGTTTCTGCGGCGAACCCCCTGGGCCAGGGACAAGGTGGAGGAGCTGTATTTGAGGTGGCGGATGGGGGATATGTCGCTCACTCAGCGGAACCTGCCATTGTCGGAAGTTTGTCGGCTGCCGGTGGAGATTACAGCGCTGACGCGACAAGGGTAGGCCATAACAACCATGAACGACTATCTCGACCTGTTCATAAGCTACCTGTCGGTTGAAAAGGGGCTCTCGGCCAACACCCAGGAGGCCTACAGCCGCGACCTGGCGCGCTACCTGGATTTCCTGGAGAGGCAGGGGCGCACGACCCCGGCCACTGTGAAATCAAGCGACATCGCCTCCTTCCTGGGCAAACTGAAGGACATGGGCATCGGGGCGCGCAGCCGGGCGCGCTCCCTCTCCTCCATCCGCGTGTTCCACAAGTTCCTGATGATCGAGAACTACGCCGAGACGAACCCAGCCGCGATCATCGAGGCGCCACGCACCCTGCACAAGCTGCCGGAATTCCTGACCTCACCGGAGGTGGAGGCCCTGTTCGCCGCCTGCGCCGGCACGTCCGGGGAGAACGTGCGCGACCTGGCCATGCTGGAGCTGCTCTACGCCACCGGCTTGCGGGTGTCGGAGCTGGTCAATCTCAGGCTGCGGGAGGTGAACCTGGACGCCGGCTACCTGATGACCGTGGGCAAGGGGAGCAAGGAAAGGCTGGTGCCGATCGGCGAATCCGCCTGCCAAAAGGTCGGCGCCTACCTGGAGGGGGTGCGCAGCAGACAGGACCCGCTGAACCTGAATCCCTACATCTTTCTCTCCCGCCTGGGGACGGCCATGACCCGCCAGGCCTTCTGGAACATCGTCAGGAAGCGGAAAGAGATGGCCGGCATCCGCAAGCACATCTCCCCCCATACGCTTAGGCACTCCTTCGCCACCCACCTGCTGGAAAACGGCGCCGACCTGCGCAGCGTGCAGCTCATGCTCGGGCACGCCGACCTCTCCACCACCCAGATCTACACCCACGTGACCCGCGAAAGGCTGAAGAGGTTGCACCGGGAGATCCACCCGCGGGGTTGATTCCGGACATCGACAGCCCGCCGCTCATCTGTCCGTCAACCGGCTATTCGTTTTCATCCCCGCACTGGCATTTGCCTTTTCATTTCTGAACCCAGCGGCCGTTGGGGAGCTGAATCCACCATCCCGGTTTTGCCGACTCGCGCTTGGTTTCGGCAAAGGTCGCCGCCGCTTTGCCCAGCATCTGCTCCATTACCGCCTTGGTCTCGGGCTGTTTGGTCAGCTTGACAATGGCCTTCGCCATGCTGGTCACGACCGTCTTGCGATTCTGGTTTTCGGCCTGCACGAGCGCCTCGTCCTGAGCGGTGATCTTCGTCTTGTCCCGCACGCTTACCAGTCCCTGGCTGGTCAGCCCGATGACCCCGCTGCTGAACAGGGCGTTGATCCGTGGCAATCTCCGGCTCATCTCGTCGTAGGCCTTCATGACTTCCGGCATGCCGGCCAGCTCTACCGCCAGGTCATCGGCCAGGTTGTCGGCGGCATAGGCCGGGGAGCAGAGGGAGAGCGACGGTATTGCGTCGATCAGCCTGCTCCGGGGCCCTGCCTCCGGCGCAGATTGCTCCCGGAGCGGCGTTTTCTCCCCGGCCGGTGCCTTTTCTTCGCTGCTTTTCAGGAGCATGCCGTCCAGAGATTTATATGCCTCCTTGGCCCCCTCCTCCGGAAAGTAGACGTTGACGGTGATGATCGCGCATGCGGCCATAAGAGCGCACGCCCCTGCCAGCAACCATTTGATCATTTTTGCTCTCATGTTTACCTCCGGTTTGATCGTCTGGGTTGATATATTCTCGATTCCTTACTCCAGCCATTTGAATTCCGTTTCAACAGGGGCCTCAGCGGGGGCCTTCCCGCCGCTGACAGACTTGCCGCCGGCCTCGGCCTGCTTGATGGCGTTGAAGAGGCGCTCCAGGGAGATCCGGTTGCTGCCGGGTGCAACGGATACGCTCAGGTCGCGGATACCCGGAAAAGTCGTATGCAGGATTTCGAGGGTCTCGAAGGTCAGATACCCTCCCTTCAGGATGGCCTTAATCTCCGCCTGGTCATAGGGGCGGTCGTTGCGGAAGAAAAAACCGCGCAGCTTCTTGCCCGCCAATTTCTGGAGAAACTCCTTGCTGACATGCATGTCTTCGCCGGAGCCGGATCGTGTCCAGAGTTCGTTGAATCCCAAAAGGCCCTCCTTGCCGCTGCCCTCGGCAAAGAGGCTGACGATGCCGTCCAGCCGGCCGGAAATATAGCCCCTGATCTTGGGAAACGCATTGCAGAGCTGTTTCAGGCTGATGTCGTTGACCAGCAGATCGCCCCGGTACTGGAGGGTTTGCCCGGCCGCAACATATCCCCTGCCGAACAGCTCCCCTTGATAGAGTGAGGCGCGCAGAGCGGTGATCTCTGTGATGCCGTTCCCGGCTGTGACGTGCATGGCCAGTGGGCCGAGTTCCAACGGGCCGAAGCGGAGCCTGTCGACGGTGACGGCCGGGCCGGCGCTGCCTCCCTGGCGAAACCGTTCGAGCAGGCGGGGATAATTTTCCCGGCTGAAGCTGAGGGCATCACCGCTCCCGGCTACGGCACCCCCGGAAAAATCGAGGGAAAATGGGAGTGTTCCCCTGATGTCGGCCGCGGTGAACCTCTGCGACGGCAGCTCGATACCGATCCCCTTCAGCAGAATGGAACCGTCCAGCAGTTTCCGGCCGTCTTGCAGATCGAGCCTGGCTTCGGCGGCCACTGCCCCGCCAAAGGTCGCCTCCTGCAGGTGCCTGGGGAGGATGTTGGCAATCGGGTCGATGAGGGCATTGGCGGCGGTCTCCGCCAGGGTAATGCTAAAGCTCCCCTCCCGTTTGGCAGTGAAGGCGTTGGCGACATGGCCCTTTGCCTTCAGCATCACCCCTTCTCCGGCGCTGAGCACGGCATCGCTGATCGATACGTTTGACCCGGATACCGCACCGGAGAGTCCGATCCCCCCCTTGGCGAGCAGGGTCTTGCCGGCGCTGCCGGTCAGCGCCAGGTCGCTTCCCTTGACCGAAAAGCGGCAGTTGAGCCCGTCCCGGCGGGAATAGCCGCCGTCCAGGGTGGCCTCGAGCAGGCCATCCGCATGCGTGATCCCTCCGCGGCGGGGCAGGAGGTCCGCGGCCATTGCCATTCGTCCCCCCCTGATCCCCAGTTGGAAGGCGCTCCCCTCTTCCGCGGCAAATGGATTGAATGCGATCTCGCCGCTCAGTGTGCCACCCAGCAGCGTGCCGCCGACCCGCCCCTTCCCGCCAGACCTGGAAAATACGAGGCGGGCTGCCGGTGCGCCCAGCGGTCTTCCCTGCCAGGAGAGCCCGCCCGAGGCAAGCTCTGCCGTGCCTTCCAGCCAACTGCCGCCGGCGCCGGAGGTGTAGCTGCCTCGCAACGTGCCGGAAAGGGCGCTCACCGCCACCTCCCCCTGCCGGATTTCAGCGCCGCCTATCTCCAGCGAGAGGGGATAGCGGGGCGTTTCCGCCCCGGCCTCCTTGACCGGCACCCTGGCGGCCAGGCGGACGATGCTGACGGAGACGCCGCCAAGACGGAATCCGGCGTCGCCGAGGGTGACGATACCATCGGCGAAGCGGTAGGAGCAGGCTGCGTCCCCCGTCCTACCTCCCAAGGCCAGCCCCGTGAGCCGCGCCTTGCCTGACGCGCTCACCTTTCCGCCCCTCGTGCTCAACCTGGAATCGATGACCCCCTGTTTCACGGCAATGGCCTTTTTGTCATTGCCCGCCTGCCAGGTTGCAAGCCGGGCTGTCGCCGTTGCGCTGAAGTCCTGCGGGCCGCGCCCCGCAGCCTCCACGGCAAGCGAGGTTGTGCCGGAATCGAAACGCATCTCCGGCCCTTCGAGCAGGGGATTGATGCTTGCCATGGACGTGGCGGGTATCCGCAGGGAAAGGCTGAAGGGGTCGGCCGCCGCTGCCCTGTAGGCGAGGCGGCCGGAAAACCGGACCCCCATGATCCTGGCCGAAAGGGCGGGGATCTCCACCTTGAGCGGCTTCACCCGGGGGGACAGGCCGACCTCGATCGGGGCCTCGATGATCTCCAGAAGGGCCTTGCCACCTGATTGGCGCCGCATGAGCCTCCCTTTTGCCGAAAGGCCGTTCTCTGTCCCGGAAAGGGAAAGGGAACCGTCAACTCCGCTGACGATGAGCCGCCCCTCCCTTGTCAGCGAGCCGTTGCGGAGCAGGAAGGAACCGCTAGCGCTGGTCACGCCTCGGGCGCCGTTTCCGGAGAGACGGATCGCCCTGCCGCCCAGTTCGCCCCCCAGGAGCACCTTGCGGCGTTCATCCTCCGACAGGAACAGGGCCAAGGTGCCGAGGTCCAGCTGATCGATGCCGAGTTCGAGCATAAACCTCCGCTCACGCCTGAGATTGGCGACCGTCCCGGAGGCCCGCGCCTTGATGAGGTCTTTAACGGACAGGGCGAGGGTCTCCAGCCGCGCCTCATCCGTGTGCAGGTTATAGCCGGCGACCACGGTCATCCTGCCGGTCAAGGGAGGCACCCCCTGTGCGCGGAGCAGGCTGACCCGGCTGAAGTCCAGGTCACCACTGACCCGGAGCCGACCCTGGCGCAATTCGGCCTTCACCCTGAGTTGTCCGCTCCCACCTGCGAGAACGGGGGTATTTTTCAGCTTCAGCATGCCGGCAAATCGGTCGAGGGAAAGCGTGGGCGCCGTCAACACCAGGTCAAGCGCGGGGTCTTTCCCCGGGCGGGCCCGCCCCTCGACGCGGTAACGGTTCCGAGCCGCATCCTCGAAGGCGAGTTCGATCCTTGAGTCAACCGTGCCCTTGCTGGTCAGGTTGAAGATCTGCAGCGCAACCCCCTTCACCCCCTGGCCGTTGACCCGGAACGCGCCCCCCTTGACGACGAGTTGCCCTATAAACGTCTCGCCGCTGGCCCGCTTTCCGGCCGTAAGGAGCTGTTGCAGTCGCGAAAAATTCCAGGCCCCTTTGACGTCCTTCAGCATGTCGAGTCTAACCCCTTCCAGCGCTATGAGCCCGAAGCTCCGCCTGCCGAGCAGGAACTCAAACCATTGCGGTTTAATGGCGATGGAGTCAACTGCGGCCAGGTTGCCGGCCGGGAAACCGGAGGGGTTGCCCAGGGAAAGGCCGGTCAGATACAAGGCGCCGCCTGCCGTGTGCAGGCCGGCCACCCTGACCGGCTGGTGGAGCCGGGCGGTAAGCAGCCGGGAAAGCTGGGCCGCGGCAAGGGGGGTGGCCAGGTAGATCTTCAGGGCCATGGCGAGGAGCACCAGGATGCAAAGAAACGTAATTATGCCGAATGACAGGATCTTTCGTAACCTGCAGAACCCGTTTTTTCTCCATGCGTTGTCAGGCATCTGCACGCATCCCCCCTTGGGGAGACTTTACATGAAATCCCGGGTTTGACAATCAGGGGACGCGTCAAGGGGAGATTGGGGTCGTCTTGGCTTGCATGTATTATTACAGGGGCAGCGCCCCATGTTCTTTGACCTTGAAACTCCGCCGCTCTTCTTGTATAAGTAATGCTTCCGAACGGGCCGCACAGACGCCGCCAGGCGCAAACATAACCATCTGTAATCCTGCGTTTTATGAGTCCGCCATGGGCGAACTCCTTCAATCCGATAATCCTGGAGCCCGTGTGAAAATCTGTTCGCTGGCCAGTGGCAGCAAGGGTAACTGTCTCTACCTGGAGACCGGCGATACCCGCGTGCTGATCGACGCGGGTCTCTCCCTGCGCGAGACCCTGCTGCGCATGGAGGCGACCGGCATCGATGCCGCCTCTGTCCACGCGGTGCTGGTCAGCCACGAGCATATCGACCACATCAGAAGCGCCGGCGCCTTCAGCCGCAGGTTCAAGGTGCCGGTCGTCGCCAGCCACCTGGTCAGCAGGAAGGCCGAGAAATACCTGCACAAGGCAAAGGTCGTCGAGTTCGAGGCCGGCTGCGCCCTTACCTTCCGCGACGTGGAGATCGACCCATTCCCAATCACCCACGACGCCTGCGACCCGGTCGGCTTCATCCTCGCCTCGCGCGAGGGGCGCTGCGGCTCGGCCACCGACCTGGGGATCGTCACCCGCCTGGTGCAGGAGAAACTGCGCGGCTGCCGGGCGCTCAACCTGGAGTCGAACCACGACCCGGAGATGCTGATGAACGGCCCCTACCCCTGGGAGCTGAAGCAGCGCATCCGCTCGCGCCACGGCCACCTCTCCAACGGGGAGTCGTTGGAACTGCTGCATGAACTGGCCCACGCGGGCCTGGAGGCGCTGGTGATGGCGCACCTCTCGGAGGTGAACAACCACCCTGACCACGTGGTCCGCACCACCGAGTCGTTCCTGGCCGACCAGAACGTCTGCGCCCCGGCTATTGTCATCGGCGACCAGTACAAGGCCGGTCCGGTTGTTGAGATCTGAACAGAAACAGCTAAGTTACCACGGACGACACGGAGGGAATACGAGGAGAACAGAGACAAATCGAGCAGATTTTGTTTGAACCCCAAGTCATTACGGCTTCGATTTTGTCTTTCCTCCGTGTCCTCTGTGTCCTCTGTGGTGAAGGCTTCTGATTTGAGAAATTTTATGTCAAGGAGTTACTGCATGATCCCACGCTATACCCGTCCCGACATGGCAAAAATCTGGGAGCCCGAAAACCGTTTCCGCATCTGGCTGGAGATCGAGACCCTGGCCTGCGAGGCCCAGGCCGAGCTGGGGGTCATCCCCAGGGAGGCCGTGCCGGTCATCCGCGAGAAGGGAAACTTCGACATCGCCCGCATCGACGCCATCGAGGCCGAGGTGAAGCACGACGTGATCGCCTTTCTCACCTCGGTCGCCGAATTTGTCGGTCCCGAGGCGCGTTTCATCCACCAGGGGATGACCTCCTCCGACGTGCTCGACACCTGCCTGTCGGTGCAGATGGTGCAGGCCGCCGACGAGCTTCTGGCGGACCTGGACATGGTGCTGGATTCCATCAAGGTGCGGGCCCTGGAGCACAAGGACACGGTCTGCATGGGGCGCTCCCACGGCATCCACGCCGAGCCGGTCACCTTCGGCCTCAAGCTGGCCTCCTGGCATGCCGAGATGCAGCGCAACCGCACGCGCATGGCTGCTGCCCGCGAGAACATCGCCACCGGCGCCATCTCCGGCGCCGTGGGCTCTTTCGCCAACATCGACCCGTATGTCGAGGATTACGTCTGCGAGAAGATGGGGCTGAAGCCGGAGCCGGTCTCGACCCAGGTCATACCCCGCGACCGCCATGCCGAATACTTCTGCACCCTGGCGGTGATCGCCTCCACGATGGAGCGGATCGCCATCGAGATCCGCCATCTCCAGCGCACCGAGGTGCTGGAGGCGGAGGAGCAGTTCACCAAGGGGCAGAAGGGCTCGTCGGCCATGCCGCACAAGCGCAACCCGATCCTGGCCGAGAACCTGACCGGCCAGGCGCGCTTCATCCGCGCGTTCTGCATCCCGGCCCTGGAAAACGTGGCGCTCTGGCACGAGCGGGACATCTCCCACTCCTCGGTGGAGCGCTACATCGCCCCCGACGCCACGGTGGCCCTGGACTTCTCGCTCAGGCGCCTGAACGGCCTGATCAGGAACCTCGTGGTCTACCCCGAGAACATGCTGAAGAACCTCAACCAGATGAAGGGGCTGGTCTTCTCCCAGAAGATCCTGCTGGACCTCACCCAGGCAGGGGTATCACGCGAGGACGCCTACCGCCTGGTGCAGAAGAACGCCATGAAGGTCTGGGAGGAGGGGAAGGATTTCCAGGCCGAGCTGCTGGGCGACCCGGAGGTGGTCGGGGCCCTGGGTGAGGCGAGGATTCGCGAATCGTTCGACCTGAACTACCACCTCAAGCACGTCGATACCATCTTCAGGCGGGTCTTCGGTGAATAGGCTCCTCGGTTTCATCAAGGGGCTGCTGCGGCCCCAGGAGAGCGACGGGGCGCTTCTGTTCTGGGCCAAGGAGATCCTGGGGGCGCTCCTGATCCTGGCCCTTTTCTGGATGCTGGCCCAGTTGGCCTGCCTCGTGCTCGAAAAATGGGGCAAACGCCTGACCTCCTTCACCAGCAGCGACCTGGACGACCGTATCCTGCAGCGGGTCACCCCGCACGTCTCGCGGCTTTTGATCATGCTCGGCTTCTATCTGGCGATCCGTTCGCTGCCGCTGCATGAGAGGATGGTGACGCTCTTCAGCGGGGCACTGTTCGTCCTGCTGGTCTATATCGTCTTCAACCTGATCTACAACGCCCTGGACGAGCTCCTCCGGTGGTACATCGCCTCCCGCCAGGACAGCTCCGGGGCGCTGATCTCGCGCCACATGATCCCGATCGCCGAGAAGGTCGCCATGCTGTTCCTGATGGGGGCGGCGCTGATCATCATCCTCAAGCATTTCAACTACGACATCTTCTCGCTGGTGACCGCCCTGGGGATCGGCTCGCTGGCAATAGGCATGGCGGCCAAGGACACCCTGGCCCACATGATCTCCGGCTTCACCCTGATGCTGGACCGTCCCTTCCACATCGGCGACCGGATCAAGCTGGCCGGCGGGCAGGTGGGGGACGTGATCGACATCGGCCTGCGCTCGACCAAGATCCAGGCGCTGGACAGCACCGTCATGGTCATTCCCAACTCGGATCTGTGCAACTCGACCGTGATCAACATGGTGCGTCCTACCTCGATCACCCAGGGGCGGATCACGGTCGGGGTCGGCTACGGCAGCGACGTGGAGCGGGTCAAGGAGGTACTGCTGGAGATCGCACGGGCAAACCCCGAGGTGGTCGCGGAGCCCTTGCCCCAGGCGCTGTTCACGGCGTTCGGGGAGAGTGCCCTTACCATGCTGCTCCTTTTTTGGGTCAGCGACCCGGCCCGTATCGGACTGGTCACCGACCAGTTGAACTGCGCCATTATCCGGCGCTTCCGCGAGGAGGGGATCGAGATCCCGTTCCCCATCCGAACGGTGATCATGGAAAAGGCGGATTAATCCACGCAAGATTCAATCATGCATCCAGGGGAGGAAACGTCATGAGGAAACGTGCATCAGTTCTTCTTGTCCCGCTGTTCCTGTTGGTGTGCAGCCAGGCGGCCGTTGCCGCGGAGGAGGCGGGCGGCGTGCAGCCCGCCACCATGGAGAAGTACCAGAAGGCCAGGGAACGGGTCGAGGCGCTGCCCGGCACGCCTGCCGCCAAGTATGCCCCCGAGGCGATCGAGGCAGCCAGCAAGAGCATCGCCGCGGCGCAGGAAGGCTTGAAGGCCGGCAGCGACAAGGCCACGCGCGAGTCGGTGGAGATGGCCATCCTTCAGGTGACCTTGGCCGGTGCGCTGGCCGAGGAGCGGGCGGCCGCCGGGAAGAGCGCCGGTGCCAAGGCCGAGCTGGACAGGCTGGAACAGCGTCTGGCCGCCATCCTTGCCGGGAAGGGGGACAAGTAGATGAAACCTCTCCGTCATTGTATCGTCATGACCATGTTGTTTTCCGTCTTTACCACCCAATCCGCTCTTGCCGACGAGCCGCTTCCCGAGTACATCCGCAAGGCCCAGACCCTGATCGGACAGGCCGAGGGCAAGGCAACGGAGCTCAACGATTACGCCGACGACGTGCTAATCGGCAGGAACTACCTGCGCAACGCCGAGGGGGAATACAAGAAGAACCTGGGCTGGTCGGGAAAGCTGGACCAGAAGGCCGAGCCCACGGTCCGCTACTACGCCTCCATGGCCCAGTTGCAGGCCGCAATCGTCCTGGCGCGGGCCGGAAAGATCGACCAGGAAAAGGAGCGCGTCCGTCTGGAGGGGCTGGCCGCCGGGGTAAAGGCCAAGATCAAGGTGTTCGACGACAAGAACGCCCAGATTGCCGCGCTCAAGGCGGAAATCGCCAAACGTGACAACAGCATCGCCGATCTGAACAAACAGATTGCCGGGCTGAATACCGAGGTTACCGCAAAGGCGGCCACCAAATCATCCTCCGAACAGAAGGTCGCCGTCCTGACCGGAGAGGTGCAGACCCTGAAGTGGTCCCTGTCCAAATCCGAGCAAAAGGCCTCGGAACTTGCCATTGAGGCGGATAAACAGAAGAAGTCCGTGGAAGACGCCACTGCCGAGATCGCCAGATTGAAGGGGGAGTTGGCGGCTGTCGTCGCCCGGAACGCCCAAAAGGATACGGAGCTCGGCAAGAGCCAGGAGCAGACCCAGGCCCTCAACCGCTCGCAGCAGTTCGTCGCCGATGTCGGCAAGTTGGGTGGTGTGATGAAGATCGGCAGCAACGGCATCACCGCCATTTTCAGCCGGACCTCGCTGATCAAGGCGAGCGCCAAGAGCGTCACCGTCACGCCTGAGGGCGAAAAACTTGGTTTGGCCCTGGCGGAGTTGCTCAGGAACTACCAGGAGTACCGGGCGGCGATCAAGGTGCACGGTTTCGGCCAGCCGGCCAAGAGCGAGGACGCCGCCGCCACCGACCAGATGGCGCGTCTTCTGCGCGAGGTGGCCATAGGCAAGGGGAAGCTGGATCCGGCCGACGTCGAGGCGCTGGGTGTAGGCCAGTCCGATTCGATCTACCCCAAGAGCAATCCGGAGGGGAACCGCCGGGTCGAGATCGCATTTGTGAAGAAGCAGACTAAATAACCGCATACAGGACACAAATTACATGCCTACCAGAATCGAAGCAGCACTGAAAGCAAACGTCCGTGACGCCCGCGGGGAGCGGATCAAGCGGGAGATCGAGCACTTCCTCCACCTGCCGGTCGCCGAGGTGGCTACCATCGACGTCTACACCGTGGATGCCGCCCTCTCGCGTGAGGAGTTGGAGCAGGCCGCGGCCGGCCCCTTCAGCGATCCGGTCATCCAGGAGTGGAGCATCGATCTCCCCCTGGCCGCCGGCTTCGACTTTGCCGTGGAGGTCGGCTTCCGCCCCGGCGTGACCGACAATGTCGGGCGCACGGCCCGCGAGGCGGTCGAGTATCTCACCGGCCGCCCCTTTGCCGCCGGTGAGGGGGTCTATTATTCGGTGCAGTATCTGATCAAAGGGGCGCTCTCCGTTTCCGACGTAGAACGGATCGCCACCGGGCTGCTCTGCAACACCCTGATCCAGCGCTTCAGCGTGCTCTCGGCGGCGGAGTTCATGGCCAGGCGCGGATTTCCGGCCTACGTGCCAAAGGTACAGGTTGAGGTTAAGGTTGAGGTTAAGGAAATCGACCTGGAGGTCTCGGACGAGGAGTTGCTCAGGATCAGCCGGGATGGGGTGCTGGCCCTCACCCTGGAGGAGATGTGCATCATCCAGGCCCACTACCGCGACCCGCTGGCAGCGGCCGAGCGGCAAAAGGTCGGGCTGGGCCCGCAGCCGACCGACGTGGAGCTGGAGTGCCTGGCCCAGACCTGGTCCGAGCACTGCAAGCACAAGATCTTCGCCGGCACGGTGCAGTACGAGGACGAGCACGGCAATCAACAGGAGATCAAATCCCTGTTCAAGTCGTTCATCCAGCGAACAACCAGGGAGGTGCGCGAGCGGCTCGGAGAGCGGGATTTCTGCCTCTCGGTCTTCAAGGACAACGCCGGGGTGATCAGGTTCAACGATCAGCACTCGCTGGTCTTCAAGGTGGAGACCCACAACTCCCCCTCGGCCCTGGACCCCTACGGCGGAGCCCTGACCGGCATCGTCGGCGTCAACCGCGACCCCTTCGGCACCGGCAAGGGGGCCAGGCTGATCTTCAACACCGACGTCTTCTGCTTTGCCGACCCGTTCTACGAGAAACCGTTGCCCTCGCGCCTCCTGCACCCGCGCCGCATCTACGAGGGGGTGGTGGAGGGGGTCGAGCATGGCGGCAACAAGAGCGGCATCCCTACCGTCAACGGATCACTGGTGTTCGACGAGCGTTTCGCAGGCAAGCCGCTGGTCTTCTGCGGCACGGCCGGGATCATGCCGGCCGAGATCAACGGCGAACCGAGTCACGAAAAATCGATAAAACCAGGGGACCTGATCGTCATGACCGGCGGCCGCATCGGCAAGGACGGCATCCACGGCGCCACCTTCTCCTCCGAGGAACTGAACGAGAACTCGCCGGTCACGGCGGTGCAGATCGGCGATCCGATCACCCAGAAAAGGATGTTCGACTTCCTGATCCGCGCCCGCGACAAGGGACTCTACCGCTTCATCACCGACAACGGCGCAGGCGGGCTCTCCTCCTCCATCGGCGAGATGTCCGGGGAGTGCGGCGGCTGCCGCATGGACCTCTCCCTGGCGCCGCTGAAATACCCCGGACTCAACCCCTGGGAGATCCTGATCTCCGAGGCCCAGGAGCGCATGTCCCTGGCGGTGCCGCCGGAGCAGATCGCAGAATTCATGGCCATGGCCGGGCGCTTCGGTGTGGAGGCCACGGTGCTGGGCGAGTTCACCGATTCCGGCGTCTTCCACATCCTCTACGGCGATCGCACCGTGGCCTGGCTGCCGATGTCCTTCATGCACGAGGGGCTGCCTCCCATGCAGATCCCGGCCAAGTGGGAGGTAAGAAAGCAGGTAGAGGTTGAGGTTGAGGTTAAGGAGAGCTATACGGAAGATCTGATGGCGCTGCTCGGGACGCTCAACATCTGCTCCAAGGAGTCGGTGGTCAGGCGCTACGACCACGAGGTGCAGGGGGGCTCGGTGGTCAAGCCGTTCTCAGGCATTGCCAACGACGGCCCCTCGGACGCGGCGGTGGTGCGGCCGATCCTCGATTCCTTCGAGGGGGTGGTGACGGCCCACGGCATCTGCCCGCGCTACTCGGACATCGACACCTATCACATGACCGCCAACGCCATCGACGAGGCGCTGCGCAACTACGTGGCAGTGGGGGGCTCTCTCGATCTGGTGGCCGGGCTGGACAACTTCTGCTGGTGCGACCCGGTGCTGTCGGAGAAGACCCCGGACGGCCCCTACAAGATGGCCCAGCTGGTGCGATCAAACCAGGCGCTCTACGACGTCTGCCTGGCCTACAACCTGCCGCTGATCTCGGGTAAGGACTCGATGAAGAACGACTTCTACGACGGCAGCGTCAAGATCTCCATCCCCCCCACCCTGCTCTTCTCGGTGATCGGCAGGATCGAGGATGCCAGAAAGGCCGTGACCATGGACGTGAAAAGGCCGGGCGACATCGTCTACCTGCTGGGCAAGAGCGGCGACGAGCTGGGGGGTTCGGAGTACCTGGCCCTCAAGGGCGCAGTCGGCAACAGGGTGCCGGTGGTGGATACGGCCAAGGCCTACCGGCGCTACCAGGCCTATCACGAGGCGGTGGTGCAGGGGGTGGTGGCCTCCTGTCACGACCTCTCCGACGGCGGACTGGCAGTGGCCGCTGCCGAGTCGGCCTTTGCCGGCGGCTTCGGCATGACGCTCGACCTCTCCCGCATCCTCTGGAAGGGGGACGAGGCCGGCAGGAACGACGCGGCGCTGCTCTTCTCCGAGTCGGCCTCGCGCCATCTGGTCACGGTACACCCCGACAAGCGCGAGGCATTCGAGACGATCATGAGCGGCAACTGCTTCGCCTCCATCGGCGAGGTGACCGGGGAAGCGGTATTGACCATCACCGGTCTCTCCGGCGCCGCCGTCGTCAAGGCGGAACTGGCGGAGTTGAAGGAGGCGTGGCAGCGGACACTGCGCGAGCTGTAGAAAATGGTAACTTCGCGTCACCATTCACGTGCATAATTAATATAGACCTGAATCGTGACGTCTTCCGGGCTCCTCTCGCTTAGAATGCCTAAGTCCCGGCGTTTCAGGCATGAGTTCCGGCTCTGGCGCCGTTCACCTGACTCATTCGGCATGTTTTCCGCGGGCGGCGATTGACTCCGGCATTTCGCTCGCTCCGCCCTCCAGACATCACGATTCAGGATAGAGGATACGTTCTAGCTGCATCGGTGCTGATGTTCGCCGTTTTCATGAAAGGGGTCTGTTATGGGTTACGTCCATGCCGAGATAGAGCTTTCAAACCCCCGCGAACCGGGATTGAAGTCAATGACCGCGCGGGCAATGGTAGATACCGGCGCTCTTACGCTGTGCATACCGGAGCATGTGCGCCTGCAGCTCAGGCTTGAGGAGGCGGAAAAACGGGAGATAACCACCGCCGATGGCAGGAAGTCGCTTGTTTCATATGTGGGGCCGGTGATGGTGCGCTTTCAGAATCGGACGGCCTTTGTCGGTGCGCTGGTGTTGGGTGATGAGGTGTTGCTGGGAGTTGTGCCGATGGAAGATATGGACCTGGTTGTCAGTCCGGCTCGCAGGAAATTGATGGTGAACCCGGAAAGCCCGAATATACCGCAGGCACTGGTGAAATAGCTATCCGCACCGATTTCGATTAACTTAAGCGCGCCGATATCGCGGAAGCGGGATCTGTCAGAATTTTTTAGGAAAGGATCATACAACGGCCGAACGCAAGAGCACGAAAAAACTCTCCGCCACCTGCACCAAGCAGGAGATGCTGGACGCATATAACGAGCTTCTCTCGCAAATGGAGGGAAAACGGGAGTCGAATGCAACGCCGGAGCAGAAGGTTGCGGAAAAGGCGGTGAAGCAAGTGGTGGCAGTTGCCGATGCCCTCACTGCGGACACTATTATTCGCGACATCAGCGGTCTCAAGACCGAGGTGGGCAAGGTGCTGACCACGCTCTCCGACCGCCTGGAGCAGGAGGCGGGACGTTATGAGGCGGTGAAACGAGCCATAACGGAAAAGGAGAAGGAACTGGCCGAGATCTACGAAATCCAGAAGGCCGCTTCATCCCTTTCCGCGCTTATCGAGGCCCAGAACCTGAAGAAGGAGGAGTTCGAGGCCGACATGCTGTCCCGCAAGGAGGCGCTCTCCCGCGAGATCGACGAAACACGCCAGGAGTGGCAGAAGGAAAAGGCCCAGCGGACAGCCGAGGTAAAGGAGCTGGAAGCGGTTGAAGCGAAGAAACGGGTGCGGGAAAAGGAGGAGTTCGAATATAACATCCAGCGCGAGCGCCAAACGGCGAGGGATGCGTTTGAAAAGGAAAAGGCGGGGTTTGAGGAGGAGAAGTCGCGGATGGAGCGGGAGATTGCCCAACGACGAGAAGTTGCCGACCGGGAGTTTGTCGAGCGGGAGCAGGCCATTGGCCGTCAGGAGCAGGAGCTTGCCGGCCTGCGTGCGCAGGTGGCGGCCTTCCCGAAAGAATTGGAAACCACAGTTGCCCGTGAGGTAAAGCAGGCGGTGGACAAGGTCCAGGCTGAAGCGAAGTTTCGGATGGAACTGGCGCAGAAGCAGTTCGAAGGGGAACGGAATGTTCTTGAATCAAAGATCACTTCGCTCGAAACGTCGGTGAAGGATCAGGCGGCCCGTATCTCCTCACTAGGCGAGCAGGTTGAAAAATCCTACGTCCAAGTACAGGCTATTGCTGTCAAGGCAGTTGAGGGTTCGGCATCCAAGCCGCTGGTCATACAGAGCCCGCAGCCAAAACAGGCGGAGTAGATCAATGCCCGGATTGGATTCCAAAAACAGAGAAAAAGAAGCGTCTTCTAAAAAAAGCACCGTGAACACCAAGGAAATTCGTAACTGGCTGGAAGCGCAGGACCGGAAGACGATCCTGGATATGCTCATGGCGCAGGTAACTTCGGATGATCGGCTGCGCCGGGAAATTGTTCTGAAGATTGCCAAGGAGCATGCTCGTGGGATCGACCTTGCCGCTTATCGTACCGCCATCAGTAATGCTTGTGAAATCGATGGATACCTTGATTACGGTGAGGTGTATGATTATTCAGAGGGTGTAAGCGAGGTTGTGGACAGCCTCGAACGGCTCTTTTCGGAAGGATTCGTCATTGAAACGATTAGCCTCTGCGAATATGCCTTGGAGCATCTCGGAAACGCCATGGAGCAGGCTGATGATTCGGATGGCTATCTTTGTGGAGAGGCTGAACGCTTGCTTGAGCTCCACCTGAATGCCTGTAAAAAAAGCCCTCCCGATCCGGAAGAGTTGGCGGAGCGGCTCCTGCGCTATGAATTGGCCTGGGGCGGTTATGACATGTTCTATGGCGCCGTAAATACCTACAAGGATGTTCTCGGTAAAGAGGGTATCGCCGCGTATCGCCGCCTGGTGGAACAAAAATGGCAGGAAATCCCAGCGAAAAGCTCCGGCGGCAAGGGGGCCGGTCATGATTCCAATCGTTATGGCATTACACGCATCATGGAGTCACTGGCAAAGGCGGAAGGGGATGTGGATGCCCTGATTGCCATCAAAAAGCGTGATCTCAGCGCTTCATGGAATTATCTCTCGATAGCGGAAATATGCCGGAATGCCAACCGGTATGATGAAGCCCTGGATTGGGCGGAAAAAGGGCTTGCCGTTTTCAATACGATTCCCGATAACCGCCTGCGTGACTTTGTCGCGGAAGAATACCACCGGCGCAAACGCTTTGATGACGCCTTCCAACTCTACTGGATTCAGCTCTCGGAACGCCCGGAACTGGCGAGTTACAAGAAGCTCCTTGATTATGCCAAGAAGATCAAACGGTTTGATACCGTGCGTGTTGAGGCGTTGGCCTTATTGCGCAAAGATATTGAGCGGGTGAAGCAAAATTCCAACGCCCGGCATTGGCAAGCCAAGCCCGATCATTCCCGGCTGGTGGAGATTTTTATCTGGGAAACGGACAGGGAAGCGGCCTGGAAAGAGGCTATGATTGGAGGTTGCCGCGATCCTCTCTGGCTGGAGCTGGCGAAAAAACGGGAGAACGAACATCCAGCCGATGTTGTACCGGTCTATCAACGGCTGGTGGAGCCGATCATCGCCCGGATGAAGAACGATGCCTACGAGGAGGCGACCCGAATGATCCGGCACATCCGGGAGCTGATGTACGGCCTGGGGCAGCAGGCGGAGTTCGCGGCCTATCTTGCCCAGGTGCGACTGTACCACAAACCGAAGCGGAATTTGATGAAGCTGTTGGATAAGGTGTGAATATTCTTCTGACATTGTATAATATGACGTGCGTATGTCTCTTGGAATTCGCTCCATCGAAGTGTTAGGGGTAATTGCTGACAATATAGGACATAGTCTGGTTGCAACGGCTACGATTGTGGCGTGAGCAAAGGCAGGTAAAGTGAAATGGTAAAAATAGACGAAGCTCTGCTACGTGAGATGACCAGCCGGCTTGTGCAGACATTCCAGCCGGAGCAGGTAATTCTCTTTGGATCCTACGCCTGGGGGACACCGGACGAGGGGAGCGACATCGACCTGTATGTAGTCGTGCCGGAAAGCAGCGAACGTCCGTTGCAGCGTGCCCGTAGGGCGCGTGCCTGCGTAGGTGATGTGCGGGTGGCTCTGGACATATTGGTGAGGACACGGGCAGAAGCGGATAAATACCGGCATCTCTACGCATCGCTTGAATGCCAGGTATTTGAGAAAGGACGAGTTCTCTATGAGCGGAGCTAGAGAAGAGCTTGTCAGAAGTTGGCTTATCAAGGCGTATCGTGATCTTCTCTCGGCTCATGAGTTGGCCTCGGCACAGATGCCGTTGCTGGATTCTGCCGCCTATCATTGCCAGCAGGCGGCAGAAAAGGCGGTCAAGGGATACTTGCTGTTTCACGATGTCAGATTTGAAAAATCCCACGACATAGTTCTGCTCGTCTCGCAGGCCATTGATGTTGACCCTTCTTTTTCCGCGCTTAACGAGATTGCCCGTCTACTCACACCATTGGCGGTAGAGTTCCGTTATCCGGGAGACTTTGTTGAACCTGAACCGGAAGAGTTTCAGGATGCCTACGATGCCGCACGGACCTTGTTTGAGTTTGTACTCGGAAGATTACCGGAAGAAACACATCCATGATTCTTCTGAAAGTCTCATTCCCGTGAAGGTTACTTGTTAAATGACCTCTTCCATCCACCACACCCTCAGAACCGTCTTCGGCTTCCACCAGTTCCGCCCTCCCCAAGAGGAGGTCATCGAGCGGGTCTGCGCCGGGGAGGACGTCTTCCTGGTCATGCCGACCGGCGGGGGGAAGTCGCTCTGCTACCAGGTTCCCGCCCTGCACCGCGATGGCGTGGCGGTGGTGGTCTCGCCTCTGATCTCGCTGATGAAGGACCAGGTCGATGCCCTCCTGGCCAACGGTGTGGCTGCCGCCTGCTTCAACTCCTCCCTCTCCCCCGACGAGGCGCGGCGCGTGGCGCGGCAGATGGATGCCGGGGAGTTGGACCTGCTCTACGTGGCCCCGGAACGGCTGATGCAGCCGGACTTCCTGGAGCGCCTGGCAGGCCTGAAGCCGGCCATGTTCGCCATCGACGAGGCCCACTGCATCTCCCAGTGGGGCCACGACTTCAGGCCCGAATACACCCAGCTCGGCCGCTTGCGGGGACTCTTTCCCGGCGTGCCGCTGGTAGCCATGACCGCCACCGCCGACCCGGAGACCCGCAGGGACATCATCCGGCAGTTGGGGATCGATCAGGCCAAGGTCTACGTGGCCGGTTTCGATCGGCCCAACATCACCTACAACGTCATCCCCAAACATAAGCCACTTGCCCAACTGGGGGCATTCCTGAACAACAGGCGCGACGAGGCAGGCATCGTCTATGCCCTCAGCCGGAAGCGGGTCGAGCAGGTGGCGGAGCGTCTCCGGGACGCCGGCTTTGCCGCGGCCGCCTACCATGCCGGCCTGCCCGACGAGGAGCGCAGGCGGGTCCAGGAGGCCTTCCGGCGCGACGACCTGCGCATCGTGGTGGCCACCGTGGCCTTCGGCATGGGGATCGACAAGCCCAACGTCCGCTTTGTCGTCCACTACGACATGCCCAAGAGCGTGGAGAGCTACTACCAGGAGACCGGCCGGGCCGGGCGGGACGGCCTTCCCTCCGAGGCGCTGATGCTGTTCGGCATGGGGGACGTCATGACGGCCCGCAGCCTGATCGAGAACAGCGACAACGCCGAGCGGGTGCGGATAGAGGTTCAAAAACTGAACGCCATGGTGGCCTACGCCGAGGCCCTGACCTGCCGCAGGCGGGCGCTTCTGGGCTATTTCGGTGAGCAGCGCGCAGAGGATTGCGGCAACTGCGACATCTGTACCGACCCGCCCGAGCGCTTCGACGCCAGTGAACAGGCCAGGAAGGCGCTCTCCTGCGTCTACCGGGTGGGCGAGCGCTTTGGGGCACGGCATGTCATCGACGTACTGCGCGGGGGTAAAGGGCAGCGGATCGTCGAGCTGAGGCACGACCGGCTTTCCACCTACGGCATCGGCGCGGACCTCTCGGCGGAGGAGTGGGACAACATCATCCGCCAGTTGATCCACCTGGGCTACCTGGCGCAGGACTTCAGCCGCTTCGGCGCCTTGGGGCTCACACCGGCGGCGCGTCCGGTGCTCAAGGGGGAGACGCGGGTTACGCTGGGACTGCCCCGCAGCGCGGCAAAGGTGGAGGAGAAGTCGCGACGGAGACGCGGTGCTGCCGGGGAAGGCGCCCGCGGCGCCCTGTTCGAGGAGCTGCGGGCGGTGCGCAAGCGGATCGCCGACGAGGCCGGCGTCCCCCCCTTTGTGGTGTTCTCCGACGCCACGCTGGTGGAGATGGCCCAGAGCAAACCCTGCGACGAGCGCGAGTTGCTGATGGTCACCGGTGTCGGCGCGCACAAGCTGGCCAAGTACGGCGCGCAGTTCCTGGCAGCCATGGCGGAGCATCGGCGTTCCGCGTCGCCGGGTGCCGGCGCCGATTTATAAATATTCTGAAAGACAGTTTGGCGGCAATTTAGTAAGATATATTTTTGGCATTGAAGGAGAGCAAACGTACATGGCCAGGACACGCGCAATCGTCATCACCGGTAACGGCACCAACTGCGAGATGGAGGCGGCCCACGCCTGCAAGCTGGGGGGGTTCGACGAGACGGTCGTCGCCCATATCGCCGAGCTCCTCGCAGGCGAGATCCGGCTGGACGACTTTCATTTTCTCAACCTGACCGGCGGCTTCCTGGACGGCGACGACCTGGGGAGCGCCAAGGCCCAGGCCAACCGTCTCAGATATGCCAGGGTGGACGAGCTGGAGGAGCACCTCCTCGACCAGCTCCTCCGTTTCATCAACGACGGCAAGCTGGTCCTGGGTGTCTGCAACGGCTTCCAGTTGATGGTCAAGATGGGGATGCTGCCCGGATTCGACGGCGATCACCTCAGCCAGCGGACGACCCTGACCTTCAACGACTGCGGCCGTTTCCAGGACCGCTGGACCTACCTCAAGCTCGATCCCGCCTCTCCCAGCGTGTTCACGCAAGGGATCGCGAAGGGGATCTACCTGCCGATGCGTCACGGCGAGGGAAAGTTCCTCTGCGATTCGGAGGCAACCCTGGAGCGTATCGAACAGGAGCACCTGGCGGTGCTGAAGTACTCCGGCCCGGACTACGCTCAGCCTACCATGGAGTTCCCGGAGAACCCCAACGGAGCGCAGAACGCCATCGCCGGCCTGTGCGACCAGAGCGGCCGGATCATGGGACTGATGCCCCATCCCGAGGCCTTTGTCCACTACACCCAGCACCCCCGCTGGACCAGGGAAGAACTGCCGGAGGAGGGGGACGGCCTGATCCTCTTCAGGAACGCGGCGGAGTATGCGAGGAAGAACCTGTTGTAATTAAAACTGGAGCCTTTACTTATGAACTTATCCCGGCCACATGAAGAATGCGGCGTTTTCGGCATCTACAATCACCCCGAGGCGGCCAACCTGACCTACCTCGGCCTCTATGCCTTGCAGCACCGCGGCCAGGAGAGTTGCGGCATCGTCTCCTCGGACGGCTCCACCCTGCACGCCCACAAGCGGATGGGACTGGTGGCCGACGTGTTCGGCAACCAGGAGGTCTTCAGGAAACTCCCCGGCAAGGCGGCGATCGGCCATGTGCGCTACTCGACCGCAGGGGCCTCGGTGGAGAAGAACGTCCAGCCGATCATGGTGGACTACTCGCGCGGTTCCATCGCCGTGGCCCACAACGGCAACCTGGTCAACGCCCAACTGCTCAAGGCCGAGTTGGAGGCCTACGGCTCCATCTTCCAGACCACCATGGACACCGAGATCATTATCCACCTGCTGGCCATCTCGCGCACCAACTCCCTGGTGGACCGCATCGTGGACGCCTTGAACCGCATCAAGGGGGCCTACTGCCTCTTGTTCCTGACCGAGAGCCGCATGATCGCCGTGCGCGACCCCAACGGCTTCCGCCCCTTGTGCCTGGGGCGGCTGGGGGGCGCCTGGGTGGTGGCCTCGGAAAGCTGCGCCCTGGACCTGATCGAGGCCGAGTTCATCCGCGAGATCGAGCCGGGTGAGATGGTCGTCTGCACCAGGGACGGCCAGATGAAGTCGTTCTTCCCCTTCAAGAAGGTCGAACCAACCCCCTGCATCTTCGAGTTCGTCTATTTCGCCCGCCCCGACTCCTATATCTTCGGCAAGAACGTCTACCTGACCCGCAAGGAGCTGGGCAGGCAGTTGGCCCGCGAACACCACGTGGATGCCGATGTCGTCATCCCTGTGCCTGACTCTGGCGTGCCGGCGGCCATGGGGTATGCCGAGGAGTCGGGGATCCGCTTCGAGTTGGGATTGATCCGCAACCACTACGTCGGCCGCACCTTCATCGAGCCGGCCCAGTCGATCCGCCACTTCGGGGTCAAGATCAAGCTCAACCCGGTCCGCGAGATCCTCAAGGACAAGCGGGTGGTGGTGATCGACGACTCCATCGTGCGGGGCACCACCTCGCGCAAGATCGTCAAGATGGTGCGCAACGCCGGGGCCAGGGAGGTGCACGTGCTGATCTCGTCACCCCCGCCCAGCTACCCCTGCTATTACGGCATCGACACCCCCAACCGCAAGGACCTGATCTCCTCCTCCCATACCGTCGATGAGATCTGCCGCTATATCACCGCAGATACACTCGGCTATCTCTCCGAGGAGGGGCTGGTGAAATCTGTCGGCCTGGACAACAGCAACTTTTGCAAGGCCTGTTTTGCCGGGGAATACCCGGTTGCATTCCCCAAACCGGCAATGACGCCGCAGATGGGACTATTCGAGGAGGAGTACACCGAACATGACTGAGAGAGAACAACTGAAACGGATCATCCTGGAGCTCTCATACGAGAAGCGGCTGGTGAAGCTGGCCTCGGGTCGCGAGAGCGATTTCTACTTCGACGGCAAACAGACAACGCTGCACGCCGAGGGGGGGTATCTCACCGGCAGGCTCTTCCATGAGGCCATCAGGGATGTGGAAGGGGTGGAGGCGGTGGGGGGCATCACCCTGGGGGCCGACCCGATCGCCACCGCCACCTCGATCGCGGCCCATCTGGCCGGACAGCGGATGCACGCCTTCATCATCCGCAAGGAGCCCAAGGGACACGGCACCGGCCAGTGGCTGGAGGGACGCAAGAACCTCCCCCCCGGAACGCGGGTCGTCATCGTCGAGGACGTGGTCACCACCGGCGGTTCCTCGATGAAGGCGGTGCGCCGCGCCGAGGAGGAAGGGCTCAAGGTGCTCGGTATCGTCACCTTGGTGGACCGCGAGGAGGGTGGCCGCGAGAACATCGAGGCCGAGGGGTACTGGCTGAAGGCGATCTTTACAAAATCCGAACTCGTCGGGTGAAGGCCGAAAAACAGCGTCTCGACAAGCTGCTGGTCGAACGCGGCCTGGCCCCGTCGCGGGAGAAGGCCCAGGCCCTGATCATGGCCGGACAGGTGGTGGTGGGGGACCACGCGGCCGACAAGGCCGGGCAGCAGGTGGCCGTTGACGCCGAGATCCGCATCAAGGGAGAGGTGCTCCCCTATGTCGGCCGCGGTGGCCTGAAACTGCGCAAGGCGCTGGACGAGTTCGCAATCGACGTCGCCGGCCTCACGGCCCTGGACGTGGGCGCCTCCACGGGGGGGTTCACCGATTGCCTGCTGCAGGCCGGGGCGGCCAGGGTATTCGCGGTCGATGTGGGCTACGGCCAGTTGGCCTGGAAGCTGCGCAGCGACCCGCGGGTCGTCAGCCTTGAGAAGACCAACATCCGCCACCTGATGCCGGAGCAACTGGGTGCGGTGCCGGATCTGGCGGTGATCGACGCCTCGTTCATCTCGCTGGCCAAGGTGCTGCCCGCTACCGTTCAACTCGTCAGGCCCGGCGGACGCATCATCGCCCTGATAAAGCCGCAGTTCGAGGTGGGCAGGGGCGAAGTGGGCAAGGGGGGCATCGTCCGCGACCCCGCAGCCCATGAGAAGGCCATCGCAGGGGTCAGGCAGGCCGCGGACGAACTGGGGTTGACGGTTGCCGGGCTGTGCGACTCACCAATTCTGGGGGCGGACGGCAACAAGGAATTCCTGATCCTGCTGCATATATCCGATGTTCCTAAGGAGGCCGAGATGGATAGATGTATCTTCTGCAAGATCATCAGTGGAGAGATTCCCTCGAAGAAGGTGTTTGAAGACGAACAGCTTCTGGTCATCGAGGATATTACACCCCAGGCGCCTCTGCACCTGTTGTTCCTGCCGAAACGGCACTTTGCCGACTGCCTCGGCATGACGGCGCAGGATGATGCGCTCGTTGGTTACGTCTTCCGCAAGGCGGGGGAGATCGCCCGTCAGAAAGGGGTGGCCGATTCCGGCTTCCGCCTGGTGCAGAACAATGGTACGGGCGCAGGCCAGTCGGTCTTCCACATGCACTTCCACCTGCTGGGCGGGCGCGGATTCACCTGGCCCCCGGGGTGATCTCCGCAGGGTCTCAGCATCCAGACCGGGGTGGAGGTATGATGAAAAAGCTGCTCGTTCTTGCGGTCGTAATGATGTGGGCGCTGCCGCTGCTGGCGGAGACCTATTTCTGGGTCGACGAGAGCGGCACGGTCAACTTCACAGAGGAGTACTCCCGCGTCCCTGTGAAGTACCGCAAAAAGGTGAACAAGCGGGGCGACGTGAACGTCCGGCCGGCCACACCCGCAGGCAAAGCGGATACGTCCTCCAAGGAGAAGCAGCCACCGCAGCAGCCGCAGGCGGCAGATTTGAAGGCCGCGCCGGCCGATAATGCAGCCGGGCTGTACGGCGGGCAGAAGGCGGAGATCTGGCAGCAGAATTTCCGGGTGCGCGGCGCCGAGCTCAAGCGGCTGGAAGAACAGCTTGTCCGGTTGGAGGAGTTGATCAAAAGGCCGGTCGGCATCTCAAGGGAGCGCGCGTTCGGGCTGCCGCAGGAGTTCAAGGATACGCAGGGGCATTACGGCGAAGCGCTGAAGCGCTACAACGAATTGAATGAGGCTGCCAACAAGGCCGGTCTTCCGGCCGAGTTCAGAAAATAGTCGGCTCACAATAACAGATGAACCTAAACGGCAATTATCCACGAAAAACACGAAAGACACGAAATTAAAAGAATAAGAACAATAGAATACCGATTCACCTCAACGGTGAGAAGACCATCTTAAGTACTATTTGAATTTGTTCGTGATTTTCGTGTGTTTCGTGGACCAAATTTCTTTTATAGGATGAATCAAAAAAGCCCGCCGGGTATCCCGGCGGGCTTTCGTCATACAGCCGTTTTGTCTCAGAGTCTCTCGCCTTTCGCCACCTTCAGGCGCCGAATATGCTTTTGATCTGCAACCTATGTAGGTACTGCCTCCTTGGCGAAGGAATGGGGCGCCCTGGCGAAGCCGCTCAACAAGGTGTGTGTGCTCTGTGCGCAACGGCTGTATTTCTCCGGGTTGTCGTCCCTTGCTGACACCGCGCGTTGATTGAACATTTTTGCGGAGATAACCCCTGCTCCGCGCCTTCGGCGGTCTACCGTATTTTTCCAACCAGCAACCCAGAGGCTTTCAAAGAGCATTTCCTTTTTTTGAATACTAGCACCATGTCGAATGTTGTCAAGGCGACGCCCGTCAAAAAGTCAGGAATCGCTTGATCACTCCGGGGAAACCCATGTCGAACGTCATGAGAACGGTCAGCGCGATCATCACCACCACCGTAATCCAGGCGATGACGTTGAATACCGGGCCGTTGGTGTGGCGCCCCATCAGGTTTTGGTCGTTGATCAGCTTCAGCATGAAGATCAGCACGAAGGGGAGCACCGCGCCGTTAACCACCTGGGAGACGAACATGATCATGAGCAGCGGCGCGTCGGGGACCAGGATCAGGGCGGCGCTGATGACGATGATGATGGTGAAGAGCCAGAAAAACTGGGGGGCCTGCTCGAAATCCTTGTCAACCCCCGACTCCCACCCCATCCCCTCGCAGATGTAGAAGGCCGTGGAGAGCGGCAGGATGCAGGCGGCGAAGAGCGAGGCGTTGAACAGGCCGAAGGCGAACAGGGTCGAGGCGTGCCTCCCCACCAGCGGCTTCAGGGCCGTGGCCGCGTCCGCCGCGGTCTCGACCTTGAGCCCCTGGACGTGGATGGTGGCGGCGCAGGCCACGACGATGAAAAATGCCACCACGATCGCCATGACGCAGCCGAAGATGACGTCCAGCCGGGTAAAGGCGTACTGCTCGGCGGTGATCCCCTTTTCAACCACCGCGGATTGCTGATAGAACTGCATCCAGGGGGCGATGGTCGTGCCGACCAGGCCTATCATGGTCATGATGAAGGCGCTGTCGGACTTGACGGTTGGCGTTACCGAAGCCTTCAGGATCAGATCCCATTTGGGGCCGGCCATGAAGGCCGCGATCGGATAGGCGATGTAGACCATGCAGGCCACCAGAAAGACCTTCTCAACGGTCTTGTAGGAGCCCTTGACGATCAGCAGCCAGACGAGTATGGCGCTGATGGGCACGGAGACGTACTTGCTGATGCCGAAGATCTCCAGGCTGGCGGCGATGCCGGCAAATTCGGATATGGAGTTGCCCATGTTGGTCAAGAGCAGGGCGATCATGACGTAGAAGGTGACCTTGACCCCGAAGGACTCGCGGATCAGGTCGGAGAGCCCCTTGCCGGTGACGGCCCCCATGCGGGCGCACATCTCCTGAATCACGACCAGGGCTATCGTGGTGGGGAGCATCAGCCACAACAAGGCGTAACCGTAATTGGCGCCGGCCAGTGAATAGGTGGTGATGCCGCCGGCGTCATTGTCCACGTTGGCGGTGATGATGCCCGGCCCCAGGATGGCAAGGAACAGGAGGATGTTCCTGGTATTCACCTTCTTGAGCGGCTTGAGGAATTTCAATAGCGAGATGCCGGTAAACATGTCTTCCCCTGGATGCGGTGCTATCTGCGCCTGTTTTTGATAATTCTCGGCAGGTAATGGGCCAGGACGTCATCGACCGTGATGATGCCCGCCATGCGGTCATCCTCGTCCAGGACCGGCACGGCGATCAGGTCGTACTTGGCGAGCGTCTCCAGGATGTCCTCCGGCTCGGCGTCGATGCTGACGTATTTGACGTTCTCTTCCATCACGTCGGTAATGTGGGTTTCCGGCGGGTTCAGGAGCAGCCCTTTCAGGGATACGACCCCTTCCAGCCGCTCCTCGGCATCGACAATGTAGCCATAGTAGATCGTCTCCACATCCTCGGCGATCTCCCGGACCATCTCCAGGGCGCGGCCCACCGTGATCTCGGAGGAGAGGCGGAAATAATCCGGGGTCATCAGGCCCCCGGCCGAGTCCTCCTCGTGCTCCAGTAGTTCCTGTATGTCCTCGGCATCTTCCTGGTCCATCATCTCCAGCAGTTCCTGGGCCTTGCGCTCCGGCAGGTCGCTGAGCACGTCGGCCGCCTCGTCCGGCTCCATCTCTTCGAGGATGTCGGTCACCTGCTCGTCGTTCAGTTGGCTGATGACCACGTTGCGCATGTCCGCTTCCAGCTCGTAGATGGTCTCGCCGGTGGTTTCGGCATCTATGGAGTCCAGCACGGTGCGGATGCTCTGGATGGGGATGTTTTCGATGATGTCGGCCAGGTCGGCGGGATGGATCTCCCTCATCTGGTCGCGGGCGATGTTGAGCGCCAGCTTGGACGAGTTGGCCTCCAGCGGCTGGACGTATTCCCAGCTGATCTCGGCGTTGGGGATCTCCTTTCCGAGCGCTCCGGCGACCTTCTCCCCCAGGCGCTCGTAGCCCAGGCGCCGCAGCAGGCCGCGGAAGCCGATGTCGACCGAGAAGATGCACAGCTTGCTGTTCAGGTTGCCCAGCTTGATGTCGTTGACCCGCACCACCTTGGCGCCGTCCACGTCCACGATCTGCTTGTCCAAAAGGTCGCGCTTGACGAGGATCTCCCCCTCGCGGGGTTCGTAGCCGGTCAGGCCGGGCGGCTTGACGCCGGCGGCGGAGATCACCACGTGGGTGAACAGCGCCACCTCGCCCCACGGCAGGGTTTTCATCCCCTTTCTGGCCTTGATGACGATGTGCGAGACCTCGGGAAACACCTCGCCCGGCACCATGACCAGGTCGCGCAGGGTCCCGAGCTTGTCCCCCTTGCTGTTGATCACCGAACGCCCTATGACCGCGCTCAGGTATATTTCGTTGAACTCCGTCTCCATGGCTGCTACCTCAAAAAGGAAAAAGGCCCTCTCGGAGAAAGGGCCTTTATGAATACAGGACGGCAGCACTTCCCCCCTGGTCGACTTTCGGCAGAGCACAACGTAGGATTGGGACCAGCTACATTGGGTTAAGCCTTAATCCGACAAAACCTGTTGACCGCATTGGCGTCTCTCGACGTTTCTGGGTAGTAGCCTGTGTTTGTGCTAACGCCTCATTCTAACGAGGAATATGTTCGTTGTTTATAGTACCGCGCCGCACTTTTGTCAATGCCGGACTTGGCCGTTTTGTTGCATTGCGGGGACTGTTTTTGGCTATGCAGTGCCGCGCCATAAACATTCCCTTCGGGCCGGGAATCTGTTATTATAATGAAATGGGAGAAAAATTGATCTGCAACAATAAGAAGGCCTATCACGACTACTTCATCGAGGAGAAGTTCGAGGCGGGGATGGTGCTGCAAGGAACCGAGGTGAAATCCCTGCGGGCCGGCAAGGCCAATCTCAACGACTCCTTCATGCTGGTACGGGATGGCGAGGCCTTTCTGCACAACCTGAACATCTCCCCCTACGATTTCGGCAACCGCCAGAACCACCAGCCGGACCGGCAGCGCAAGCTGCTCCTGCATCGCCGCGAGATCGACCGGCTGTACGGCCGGATCAGGGAACAGGGTTACTCGGTCGTTCCTTTGCGGCTCTATTTCAAGGATGGTCTCGTCAAGGTGGAAATAGGGCTTGCCAAAGGGAAGAAGCTGTACGATAAACGTGAGGACATGAAGAAGAAGGACACGCAGCGCGAGCTGTCCCAGGTGTTGAAGGGACGGAACAGAGAATGACATCGGTTCAAGGTTCTATGTTCAAAGTTAAATACAAAACCTTGAACATTGAACCTCGAACTTTGAACGGATTTTGAAAGGGGGGCGTAAAGGTTTCGACGGGGAAGTGAATATCTGGGTTGCACCGGGTCGGGGCAGGTGGCCGACCTTAATAAACCTGCAACGGCATTAATTGCCGACAATTATAACACTCCTGTAGCTCTAGCAGCTTAACAGGCGTCCCCGATGAAGATGCCGGTGGTACAAAGGGGGCGTCATTCACTACCGGATAGGGAAGCGCAACGCCCGTAGCGCGGCCCGAGATCTACGGGACCGCTGGTTTGCTGCCTTGTCTGTTGCGCAGCCTGCCGGTTAAATCGAGCAACTGACTAACGGTGTAGTAATTCAGATTGTAGGTTCTTCGGACGCGGGTTCGATTCCCGCCGCCTCCACCAATCACAAGTCCGGCACAGTCCGGACAAGCAAAAAAGCCCTTGGGAAATCAGGGGCTTTTTTGCTTGTCCGATGAAATCCATTGCCGACCGGGGCAGAATCACGTCTTGCCCAATTTTCTCTCCAACCTTTCGATGACCTCGGCAACGGTGTCCTCAATATTATCCCCGCGAACGGTAAAATAGAAAAATTGTCCCGTGTGGTCTGACCAGTCGAGGTCATCCACCGGAAGCGGTTCAAGCAGGGACTCGATCTTCTCATAGGAGATGAACGGGTCGCCGTCGGGCCATTTTCTGTCGAGCTTGGCCTGCTGGGCATCCGTCAAGGATATGCGGTAGGTGATTGAATAGACCTCTGCCTTCATCCCCGTGTGCTGGCAACCACCAGGGTCTTGCCGGATGCCGATGGTGTTGGCTTCTCCAGGTCGATTTCGATGCAGAGCTTGTTGTTCTTGATCTCAACGGTCATTGCCATGGTTGGTTTTCCTTTTCGGTTGTGTGATCTACAGCTACAGGCCGATTTTACTTTTTACAAGATCGTAAATTTCACCTGCAATTTGAACCGCCTCTGCCGCTTCCTCCCGTTCCGGCTCGACATAATCACCCGGATAGCGGGCATCCACGGCATACGATGTCAATACCGGGGTGCTGGCGCGGTATGGTTCAAAATCAGAGTCATCAAGAACATCAAGTAAAATATCAAGGTCGTGTGTCCGTTGAAATTTTACGGAACGATAGATCAAAAGCGCCTTGAGGGCTTTTTCCACCGTCTGTTGTGCGTGAAAACAGATGGAGTCGCTTGGTGTACCTTCCAGGCTCAACAGAGCCAAAGCTGCCTTGCGGTCGTTTTCCGCCTTATGAATCCAGTCTGCAACCATTTCCCTGTCAGCGCTCATACACTACCCTCCCGGACGCGAAGGCTTCCGTGACAATATGACTTTGGGTGCCATTCCATTTTTTAACCTCTTCAGGGGTGTACACCAGAATGTCCATGGCGCACGGTTTCGGCCTGAATAGCAGGTGAATCGGCACGGGACGACGATAACGCGGCTGATCCGAATCCATGACGACCAACAGGTCCAGGTCGCTGTCCGGTGTCGGGTTCCCGCCGGCGTACGAGCCGAACAGCACGATTTTTTCGGGATGGAACTGTTCCGCAATGGTACGGACAACCCCATCGATGGTTTCCTGGGGGACGAGTTCACCGTATTGTTGACGTTTCAAGGATATTGCCGCCATATCGTTTCCTTTTGATTCGGGGGTGTTTCATGTTGGGTGTGTTGATCACATGACAAACATGGTGCTTCGTTCAAGATTAACTCGCCTCATAGCTCTTCACAATAAACGGCTTGGCCTGTTCCAGGTCGTCAGGCGATTTGATAATTGCGGCGGAATGGCATTCAAGTTCGGTGACGGTATCACCGGAGAGGCGGAAGATGTTTATGTCGCTCATATCACGTGGCCTTCCAGTGGATTAGTTGCGCGTTAGTCCCGCTGCCACATCTCTGAATGAATTCAATGCAGCTTCGAGATGATCAATAATCTCCTGCGCCAGGACGTATGGCGGTGGCAGTTCATCCAGATTGTCGAGGCTATCGTCTTTCAACCAGAATATATCGAGACTTGCCTTGTCGCGTGCAACAAGCTCGTCATAGGTGAAATATTTGAAGCGCTCGGCTTCCTGGCGTTCGTGCCGGTTCTCCGGATTGTAACAGGTGATGAACTCTTTGAGATCATCCTCTTTCAGTGTTCTGGTTTTCAGCGTGAAATGCTTATTGGTGCGGAGGTCGTAGAACCATATCCCCTTGGTGTGGATCTTGCCGTCCTTCGGCCTGGCATCGAAGAACACCACATTTGCTTTTACGCCTTGGGCATAGAAGATACCGGTGGGCAGGCGCAGGATGGTGTGGACATCGCAGTTCTCCAGCAGTTTCTTGCGGATTTTTTCCCCGGCGCCACCCTCAAAAAGGACATTATCCGGCAGTACCACGGCGGCCTTGCCGGTTTCTTTGAGCATTGAGGCGATATGTTGCAGGAAATTCAGTTGTTTGTTGGAGGTGGTTTCCCAAAAATCCTGACGCTCGTAGGTCAGGGCGTCCTTGTCCTCTTCACCCTCCTCATTGGTGAAAGTCATGCTGCTTTTCTTGCCGAATGGCGGATTGGCCAGAACGTAATCAAAGCGCTGTTTGGGTTCTGAAATAAGGGCATCGGAACGGTCAACCGTCGGCTCGCCATCCAGTTCGCCAATGTTATGCAGGAACAGGTTCATCAGGCAGAGACGGCGGGTGTTCGGCACGATCTCATTGCCATGGAAGGTCTTGTGTCGCAGAAACTCCTTCTGTTTCTTATTGAGAGTACTTCCTGGCCGGGTAAGCCACTTGTGAGTACCAAGAAAAAAACCGCCGGTTCCGCAGGCAGGATCAGCTATTGTTTTCAACGGCTCCGGTCTGATACAGGCAACCATGGCATCAATCAAGTGCCGGGGAGTAAAGTATTGACCGGCGCCACTCTTGGTGTCTTCGGCGTTTTTCTGCAACAATCCTTCGTACAAGTCACCCTTGGTATCCGTATCCATGCCGACCCATTTTTCGGCGTCGATCATCTGCACCAGTCGGGCCAGCTTGGCCGGGTCCTGGATTTTATTCTGCGCCTTGAAGAAAATTGCCCCCAGCATGCCTGGCTCAGTGCCCAGTTTGTGGAGAATGGCCAGATAGTGTGCTTCCAGGGGCTCGCCGGTTTTGCCGCGCAACGAAGCCCAGTCGTGCCCCTTCGGGATGTGGGTGTCCCGGTTGTAGGGTTCCTGAGCGTATTCGTCCGCCATCTTCAAAAACAGCAGGTAGGTGAGTTGTTCGAGATAGTCACCATAGCCGACGCCATCGTCGCGCAGGGTGTGGCAGAAGTTCCAGACTTTCTGGATGAGGGCGCTGGTGGTCATGGTAATATCCTGAGTTTCTGGAGAGCTTGTTTCAATTCATCTTCAAGGGTAGCAAAAGCCGTCAGCCTTCTGAGCCGTTGCAGGGAAACCTGTTCACCCAACGCATTGAGCATAGGAGAAACGCCCTGTTTTTTATGTCGTCCGGATGGAGACGTATTCAGAAACGCCTTCCGTAATGTCTCCTTTGGATCGAGATCTGATTCTACCAATGAGGGCAAACGGGGGAGTTCCATCTGTTCATTGCTAAGAGTCGTACCGAAAACCTGTCGCAACGCGTCGCCATCACAAATCGCCCAAGCCTCAGTTTCCCGAATCGGAATAACGGCGACTCCTGTTCCTTCCCGAGCCAATTCTTGCTCAATAAGGTCTATTGCTGGCTGTACCTGGTGGGCTCTGGCACATACACTGTCACCGGCACCATCGGCATGCACAAACAGCACATTCCAGGAACCGCAAGCATCCTTCGCTGCTGCAAGTACGCGGTGTTCTCGCGGTTCGTCATTTGTCGTAACTGGATGATTCAGCGGGTTAACTTCACTGACCTCGACCGGCTGAGCGGACTCCTGCATACAGATATCTTCGCAGAGCCGCTGCAACAACGGACGAAGGAACGAATAGTCGGTCGGGCCTTCCGCGTATAGGGCCAATCCAAGATAGTGCATGTCAGTTCTCCGTACTTACAGTTTCTAGCACACGTTTTACTTCGTAGTCTGAAACATAGGCATGAGAGTTGTCGAAATCCGCACATAGGCTTGGCTGTACTTTGGGGCGAACTGGCCGTAACCGGGTTTTACGGCGTTGCTGCTTTGCTTCTGGGTCTGTTACTGTTGCGATATCGGCAAACAGAATCGATCCGTCAATGGGATGCAACTCCTTATCGACCAATGCCGATAAAACCACCGGAGAATGACTGTTCAGCAGTAATTGGCTTAACGGCGCGAACTCTTCGTCATCGGTGGTTTCAGGATGAGAGACCATTTCCCGCAGGCGAGAGATTAAAAGTTTGATTCTTGCCGGATGAACCCCGTTCTCCGGCTCCTCGAAACAGATTAATCCGCGATGCCGTGGATCATGCAAAAGTGTAACGAGAGCAAGAACGCGCAGAGTGCCGTCGGAAATAACCCGCGAGGTAAATGGCAGACCATCACGCATGGTAAGTTCAACACGATACTCCCGGCTGGCCTCGTGCAGTTCAGCATCCAGCTTGGTAATACCCGGAATCAGGTTGTTCAGTTCCGCCACGATATCGCTCAGCACCCCATGCGGGCGGATGTTGGTAGCGGTTTCCGCCTTAAGGTGTGCCAGCACGGCGGCAAGATTGGAACCATCCGCGTTCAGAACACCGGAAGCGGTTGCAGAAACCGGCCGGCGTAACAATGCCGGGTCAAGCTGCAACAACCGCCAGAAACGCATCTCTTCACGTAAAGCGAAAAGATGGGGGAATTCCGCGTTGGTAATACTGTAGAGAACCGATGCCTCGGCGGCGCTGGCCGGGCGGTTTCTGCCTGCCTTTCCATCCTGATGCACACTGAAGGTCAATCCTTCCGGTTTTTGTTCAGTTGTCAACCACGGCTTCTGCCTGCCGTATTTGAGATAGTGGCTGCGAAACGCAGCAGAAGGACGCAGCCGCTCGGCCCACAGATCATCTTTGCGGAATATGGGCGTGGCGCTCTCATGGGCAACCAGGACACGTTCAATGCCCGGCTTTATTTCCCGCCGTTCGAGCGTGATCTCATACCTGATTCGTGTGTGAGAGAGCTTCACTTCACTTCCCCATGGATCGCGCACCACCGGATCAACCAGCACCTCCGCCGCCAGCGTGATCTGCTTGGCAAGTCCCCCGGTTGTCCGGCGAAAAAGCTCCATCGGCTCGCCGCGCATCTCCTTGACCGCTTCCGTAACATCCCGTGTAGCAAGGCTCGCCATGAGCTGAATCACGTCGAAGAGGTTGCTTTTACCTGCGGCGTTATTGCCGATAATCACCGTAAATGGCGCAAGGTCAATGGCCATATCTTCAAAGGTCTTGAAACCGTTGACTTCCAGACGGGTCAGCATGATGGTTTCCTCCGGGGTGTTACAGTTTTCTTGCTTGTTTTGATTGATGTTTTTCGTTCTTCTCGAATCCTCTCCAACAGGACACTGGCCGGTTCGTCATCCGGGTTCTGCGACACCAGTTGGCCAGAGAAGGCAGTTTTCAGGATGTTTTTGCGCTGGGCTGCGGCTTGGGTGAGGGACTGAAGGATAGCGTTATTTTGAGTCTCAACTTCTTGCAACGAGACATAGAGAGCTAAGATTATTTTGTGTTGTTCGTTAATTGGAGGAACTAGAAATATTATAGACATCAAAATTTCTGTATTCAGAAAATCTCTTGTGCTTCCCGAACATAATTTACGAATTTGCTGCAAGACAAATGGACTTCCGTTTAATAATAAGCAGAAGTAGTCTGGCAAAATCACTTGGTAGTTGAGGCGAACTCTCATAATATTTGTCGAAAACCTTGCGATGCCTAAATAGTCTGGTATCACACATACTTCACCAACAGTTCCAGAACGTGAAATCACAACATCGCCTGCCAATAGATCGTATTCTGATAACTCCCTAGATTTACTTTCAGTTATATGTATCTTAGAACCTGGAATAAACTTCATCCGATCTATATTCTCAATTCCGACAACCGGAATACCAGAACTTTTATGCTCATGTTTTTTGAGCAGGCTACCAAAAGGTCCTGTTTTGGTCCCTGTCTTGTCTGGAGGAATGAGAGCTTCAAGCTCACTATAAAACCACCCCTCCGGCAATTCTGGCAGATTGGTGGTGTCCGGCTGTACCGGTTCTGGATATTTATCCTGCCACCCTTTGGGCGGGGTTTTGCCCTGCTCTTTGAACCGGGCAAGCTGCTTCTCTTCCCAGCGGACACGGCGCTCTTTTAGGATACGCTCCAGTAACTGAGCACCGGTTTCTTTGGGTTTGTTTTTGGTACGCCACTCAGCAGTAAGCGCTCCCTCCACTGCCGATTTCAGCAGTGATTGGCGGTATTGGGCCAGCTTCTTTTGCGCGGCCTTGAGTTCGGCTACTCCGGCATCAAGGTCGGAGAGAAGTTCTTCATTTTTTTCAACTATACGGGTTTGTTCAGCTAAAGGCGGAAGTGGGAACTCAAGAGCATTCAAAACGACTGGGTTAATATGCGGAATACCAACCCCTTTAGTCTGTGTGTTCAGAGTCGAATAATGCGAATTTAAGAAATGGTATAAATACGAAGGATTAGCAAGGTCGGAAGTTACCCGAGTAATTGTTGATCCAACATATCCCGAAACCCCTCTGCCACAGAGTCCAGTTCTTGCCCCGTCCCATACTAAAAGAGTGTCATCAGGTTCGCACCGAGGGATGTCTTGTTCTGGGGCAAACACTTCCACTTTTTTAGATTCAAATGCAGCTATGGTTATATAGGGAACTGTACGAACTTCATCCCTGGGACCCAGGTTTTCGGGCTTCTTACCTTTCTGGGTCTGTATCACTTCTGATAAAGGAATTACTTCCCATTCTGACGGAATATTGCTCACGCCACCAACTCCTCATTCATCTCACTCATCACCCCATCCAACTCCTTCCCAAACAGCCCCCACACCTTCTGCAAACCTCCCTTGGCGGCAAACTCGGCATAGTCGAAATCGTCACGTGCAATAGAGCAACTGGAGGCAATATGATCCTTCATCAGCCGCAGCCACTCGGTCTGCTCGGTGCTAAAAGAGGTGGTCCGCCTGGCGTTGTGGCGGAAGATCCATTCCTGGAAACGCTTGTCCACCTGATCACGGAACGGCTTCAACTCCCCGTCCAGCCCGATGGCAAAACGAACCAGGGCGACCAGATCGGTCAGTTGCCGTTTTGTATCGGCGCCGGTTACCTGCGAACCCTTCACCCGGGCATAGGCGTTCCAGAGACGTTCGGTGGTCAGCATCAACGGCGGGCGGCTCAGTGCATCGTGTAGCTCCTCGATCATGTCAAAGGTAAGAGCGCGGCGCTGGTAGGGCTGCTGGTAAAAGAAGCTCAGAGCCTGGATTTCATCCTTGTGCTGGGCGATGTAATCGGTAAAGGTCAGGATCACCTTCTGCGCCTGCTCCTCGGCCTGGGCGCTGTATCCAAAGAAGGTGACCTGATCCAGGTTGATATGGTCGATGATCTGCTCCCGCTCCCGGCGGGCCGCTTCGATTTCATCCCGCAGTTCTGGGTTGTCAAAGGGGGCGCAGGCGGCGGCTACACAGTGGGCACGGGCAGTGGTCAGCTCTTCCACGGTCAAGGTCTCTTCGGTGCGGGTGATCCCATTGGCCTGGGCAGTGGCGATGGCGGTTTCAACAATCCGGTCCGGGTCAAGGGCGGTAATCAGGGTCTTCCCCAAGGCGCCAACCGTTACCCCGCCAGATTTCTTTTCAATCCGCGCCAGAGCCTTGTCATCCAACTGCTTGGCCAGCCGCACCAGGCGATTAGCCAGGCTGAGCACGGTATCCTCATCCCGATGCCCCATGGCCACACCCATCATCAAATCTTTCAGCGGGACTGACGGCTTTTTCTCCAACGGGCGGCTTTCGGTCTTGAGCGACTTTTCCACCCCCACGGCATCGATCAGAACAAAACGGCTCTTGGCGCTGTCGGCGCTGTTGGAGACCCGTTTCAAAGCATCATGGTCGAGGCTGCGGACTCCTCGCCCCTTCATCTGCTCATAATACCCCTTGGAGCGGACATCACGCATGAAGAGCAACACTTCCAGCGGCTTGACATCGGTGCCGGTGGCGATCATATCCACGGTAACGGCAATGCGCGGGTTATAGTCGTTACGGAAGCTGGAGAGGATACTGTCCGGATCTTCTTCCGCCTTGTAGGTGACCTTTTTACAGAAGGCGTTCCCCTGGTTGTACACCTCACGGACGATCTGGATAATGTCGTCGGCGTGACTGTCGGTTTTAGCAAAGATCAGCGTTTTGGGGGTCTCTTTGCGGCTGGGGAAGATCTGCTTTTCCACTGCCGTCTTCATTGCCTGAATCACCTTGCGGATCTGGCTGATGTTGACCACCGATTTGTCCAGCTCCTTGCCGGTGTAGAGAAGATCCTCCTCGGCCTCAGCCCAGCGCTTTTTCCGGGTCTGCCGGTCACGATGATCCACCCATTCCCTGGCCTTTACCTCGGCACCTTTCTTGGTAATCTCGGTTTCAATCTCATAGACGTCATACCCAACGTTCACACCATCAGCGACTGATTGTTCATAGGTGTATTCGGCAACAATATTTTCGTTGAAGAATCCAAAGGTCCGTTTGTCGGGGGTGGCGGTGAGCCCAACCAGGAAGGCATCGAAGTAGTCAAGCACCTGCTTCCAGAGGTTGTAAATACTGCGGTGGCATTCGTCGATAATGATGACATCGAAGATTTCCACCGGCACAGCCGGATTGTAGCGCACCACCTTGGCCTGTTTGTCGGTCTGGATAATCTGATCAAGTGGCACATCCTCGGCAGACTCATCAATCGGTTCACCCGAGAGGATGGAGTACATTCGCTGAATGGTACTGATGCAGACCTTGGCTGCCGGGTCGATGGTGGGGCTATTCAATCGCTGTACATTGTAAAGTTCCGTAAACTTGCGGGCATCGTCAGGCGGGGTATATGCCATGAACTCCTGATGTGCCTGCTTTCCCAGGTTGCGGGTATCGACCAGAAAGAGAATCCGCTTGGCATCGCCATATTTGAGGAGCCGGTAGACCGATGTGATGGCGGTGAAGGTCTTGCCGGCGCCGGTCGCCATATGCACCAGGGCGCAGGGTTTGTTTTGGGCAAGGGATTTCTCCAGCCCGCTAACTGCGCTGATCTGGCAATCACGCAGGTTGCGTGTCGGCAGCTCCGGCATCTGTTCCATGAGACGACGGCGGAAAGATACAGGCTGATTCAGCCATTCGGCAAGTTGCTCAGGCTTGAAGAAATGGAAAATCTCGCGTGCGCGGGCTGCCGGGTCAGCACCATCGGTGAAATGAATCATCTGGCCGGTACTTTCAAACAGGAAGCGAAGTGGCGTGGAGGTCACCCGCCATTTGAGGGTGCTTCGGGCATAGCGTTCGGTCTGGTCTTCAACAAAGGTAAGAATGGTGTTATCAGGTTTGGCTTCGATTACCCCGAGCGGCTCACGGTTTACGAACAGAACATAATCCGCCGGGCCGGTATCAGTAGGGTGTTCACGCACAACAACGCCCAGACTGGCGCCCAGGTTGATCTTCTTCAGATCCTGGATAACCCAGCCAGCGTGTTCAAGCTTTTGGTCAATCTGCTGTCGTGCCTTGGCTTCGGGGGTCATTACCGGCCTTTGCCTGTGTCAGTGTATACAGAACGCCGCAGATAATAGCGTAATTCCCATCAATAATGAAGCGAAACAAAAACGCCGCAACATTTCATTACGGCGCTCAGGTCATCAAGTTTGTCCCCGTTCATGCGGACGGCATTAACTCCACACCCTCCCCATCATATCCCGGAACAACCCATCCAGCACGTCATCATCAACATCCGTAATCTCCATGTATTGAACAAAGAGGATATCATGGCGAGCCGTAACTTTCGTTCGCCTCATCGATCAACATGGCATTCTTTCTCAGATAAATCTGCGGATCAATCAAGTCCAACAGAAACTTTTCAAAGGTGTAGGCCGAGGGAATATCATAATCCACCTTGATGCCCCGTCGTTCGGCAATGACAGCCTCTCCAGTCCGCGGATTCGTGCCTTCCTTGGGCAAATCCTCCCAATAGAGGGCAATGCCCCGCTTCTGCCAGGCGGGAAGGTCGTTATAGTTGATGCCGTTCTGAAAAAGCAGTTCGTTCTTGGCCGCTATTGACATCCCTCTCAGCCTGCTGGTCGCCTCCTCAACCGATGTGCCCAATTTGCGCAGCATCCAATAGCAATGGGAGTTGAGGCAGTTGCGGTGGGCATCCTCCATCCGCCAGCGGAAGTAGTCCACCACCCGTTCCGGATCGGGAAGCTGACTGATGCGGCAGTCGAAGACGGCAGGCTGTCCGAGGAGGCTGGTGAACCTGGCGCTGGCCTCGCCGGCCAGGATGGAGTGGTATTTGCGCAGCTTACGGTTGAAAGCATCCTCGTCCCGGTGGAACAAAAGCGATATCTCGTCGCTCTGGGTGTAGCCGTAGAGCACCCTGAAGCCGCACTGCATCAGGTGCCTGACCGTCTCCACCATCATGTCCCTGAACCGTTCGTCGTAAGGGGCCTCGAATCGGCAGACCTCCCTCGTCAGGCGGGTGAAGCTTCTGCCGTCGAGGCGCGCCACCATGTAGATACCCGGCAGCACGCACAGATCTGCATTGGTTTCATATACCCGCATCTGCCTGTCCATGGCGTCAAATCTCATCTTTCCACTCCTCCACGCTAAACCCGCCCATGCCGTCCATACGGACATACCACAGTTCAACGAAGTCTTCGGCCAGGGCCGGCAACTCCAGCCGCCCGGCCGCCCCCAGAACCCCTCCGTCGGGTATCCGCGCCCTGCCCTGCCGCTGCCGGTTGCGCTCCTGCGCCTCCTGCACCCTGGAGCTGAAGTAGTAGCCTATCACCCTGAATCCGGCCGCCCGTGCCGGCAGGATGAGGCGGGCCCGCTCCTTCCGGCTGGCGTTGGTGTTGTCCACCACGAAGGGTTGCCGGGCTGCAAGGCAGGCTTCGACGAGGAGCCTCTCCCGGTGGCGGGTATGCCGATGAAGATGATCGTATCCATGTCAATATCCCACGGGTCTCGCCCCCGCTTGCCCGGTCGCCTTGGTGATATGGCTTTTCAACGCCCCCTGCGTTATAATTTTAGGAGAAAAGAGGTGATAAGAGATGAGATGTGAATACAAGGATGGCTTCAAGGTCGATTATTCGGGATCGCTGCATATCTCCAAAGGGAGCGGGGTTGACCTCGTCGTGGAGGGGTCGCAGCTGTCAGCCAACGTCAAGAGCTGTCTGGATTCGGCGGTGAATCGCAACAGCTGTCACGAATTGCGGGCAGCCTCAAAGGCTGCGACGAAATCCATACAGGAGGCATTTGAAGTCGAATAGCGGGGAGGTGGATTCCGATTGCCTCCACCTAGTTGTAAAAAGCCGTTCCCATCGCCGGGAGCGGCTATCTAGTGTAAGATCTGTGAATCTCGTGAATATATCCAGTTGTTAAAGGTGTTTTCCTTTTGGAATTATGTGTTTCAGCTTATGCGAACCATCATACAAAGTCTGTTTTATGACCCCCCGTTTTTCCTTTAGATCCTTCCTCTCATCATCTTCCTCTAACAGCATTTCGGCTTCCAAGGCCAATTGCTCGATTTTATTCTCTTCTTTTTCATCGATCATAACCGCCATATGGAGCACCTCCTTCTTCCCTCTTTACGATTAATTTTCCCACATTACGGTAAAAAAGACAATTGCGGCGGCCCGGCCGGCAATACTGACCCGGAAGTGGGCATGGTCACACCTGCCTGATGCAGGCCGGGGAGTCGAAGCGGGGATTGTTTACCAGGTCGGGCACTTGGTGGGCAATCATCTCCGCGACCGGGAACGGGCGGAAGAGTGGTTGCAGTTGTTGCGGGTCGTGCATGTTGTGGTTCAGCCAGAGGCTGTAGTCGTCGGGGTGGAGGATCACCGGCATGCGGTCGTGGAGCGGCTCCACAAGGCTGTTGGCGGCGGTGGTCAGGATGGCGAAAGACTCAAGCACGCTGTTGTCCGGCGCTTTCCATGCCTCCCAGACACCGGCAAGGCACATGGGGGAATGGTCCGCCAATTGGATGTAATAGGGCTGTTTCTTGTCGCCGCTGTGAGACCACTCGTAGAAGCCGGAGGTGGGGACGATGCAGCGGCGATACTTGATGGCGTGGCGGAAGGCCGGCTTTTCGGCCACGGTCTCGGAGCGGGCGTTGATCAGATGACTGCCGAAGCTCAGGTCTTTGGACCACCCCGGCACGAATCCCCACTTCAGAAGGTCGAGGCGGTTGTGGTCGCCCTCGCTGCGGACAACGGCCACCTGCTGGGTCGGGGCCACATTGAAGCGCGCTTCAAGCTGCGGGACCTCCCGCAGGCCGAAGATGGCGGCCAGCACTTCAGGCGGGATGTTGGTTACGAATCTGCTGCACATAGCCACCCGCCCATCATTTGAGAAGTTCGGCCTTGAGCCCGTCGTCAATCAGGCTCTCCTCGATCGCCTCCCTGGCCCATGCTTCCCTGCACTGCGCCATCACTATTGCAGCGCCTTCGGCAACGGCGGGGACGTCGCTCCAGAGGGCGTTGCGGATGGAGCGCAGCTCGTTCGGATCGGCCTTCCTCCCGTCGGCCAGCTCCCGGCAGCGGCCGCAGAGGAGGGCCAGGGTGTCCATGCCCGGCTCGCTGTCGGGCCGGTAATCCCAGGGTCGCAGCTCCTCTTTCCCCTCGCACCACTCGCATTTGAAGCCGGCCCGCTTGCCGACGGCCTTGCCGAAGGCGGCTATCTCCTCAAGCCGTTCCCTGTTTGCCTGGTATCCCTTTGCCATGCATGCCTCGTTTCGGAGGTAACAGCCGCCTCCGGTTATTCTGCGGCCGTGAGGGCGCGCAGGAAATTCCCCACCGCGGCGAAATACGCCGCCTCGTTTACCGCCAGGATGGTGTTGTGGTCCCCCCGCTCGAAGATCAAAAGCTCCTTGGGGCCATTGGCCCAGCCGTGGAGACGCTCGGCATGGCTGACCAAGACCAGGTCGTCGTTGCGGGTGTGCATGATCAGGCAGCGCCCCTTGAAGGCCGCCATCTTCACCCGCTGGTTGAGGTGCGTAGCAACCGCTTCCCGGAGCTGTTCCATGGTGGCGCCGACTTCACGCGGCTCGATGCGTACCACTATCCGCTCCAGGGGATCGGCCAGGCCGCTTTCCACGATCACCCCCGCCGCTTCCGGATAGAGGGCGGCGCCATGGAGGGCGTAGAGCGATCCGAGGGAACGGCCGAAGAAGACGATCCGCTCGAGTGCCGCGCCGCTGGCCGCGACGATCAGCCGCACGTCATCCAGCATGGCTGCCAGGGCCGGCGCGCCGCTGGACATGCCGTAGCCGCGGTACTCGGCCAGCAGCAGGTTGGCGCCCAGGCCGGCGATCCGCTCCTCGAACTCCCCCAGGTAATCGGCCACGCTCTCGCCGTTGCCGTGGAAGTGGATGATGGTCGGCGCCTGCTCGTCGATCCTGTTGTATCTGCACCCCAGCCGGAAGCCGTCTCCCTCCACGAAGAACGGGTCATCGAAACGATTCGGCCAGGGGTAGAAGTAGCGGCCGGAGAGCGTAGGGTGATCCAGTATCGGGCTGTCAAATCTCATCTGTCCACTCCTCCACGCAAAACCCGCCCATGCCGTCCATACGGACATACCACAGTTCATCGAAGCCTTCGGCCAGGGAGGGCAACTCCAGCCGTCCGGCCGCCCCCAGGACGCCCTTGTCCGCTATCCGCGCCTTGCCCTGCCGCTGCCGGTTGCGCTCCAGCGCCTCCTCTACCCTGGAACTGAAGTAGTAGCCAATGACCCGGAAACCCGCCTCCCTGGCCGGCGTGATGAATCGCTT
This sequence comes from Deltaproteobacteria bacterium, assembly GCA_016182975.1. Taxonomy (GTDB): domain Bacteria; phylum Desulfobacterota; class Desulfuromonadia; order Geobacterales; family Pseudopelobacteraceae; genus JACPFJ01. Next base: position 44,494 of record JACPFJ010000003.1, on the reverse strand, counting down.
CCGTTCGGCTGCCGAGGCATTGGTGTTGTCGATGACGAATGGCTGTTTCGCGGCAATACAGGCGTGCAGCAGCAGCTTTTCGCGGTGGCGGCTCTTCAGCATGTCCAGATTGATGCGGATATGGGTATCGAAGAAGCGCTGCCGGTAAAAGGTGCTCTTTCCGGCGGCCGGTATGCCGATAAATATGATTGCTGTCATAAATTGCCTGGTTTGGGAATTGCTCAATGGCCGTTACCGGGGATGATTGGCGATAATTGGTTAGTTACAGTTTACCATAGGCATGTGTCAGAATTAGTCGTGAGAGGCTTTATTAGGGCAATTTTATTGATCTGACTGTGATGTGCAGAAGTGGAGAGCGACTACTTGCTATTCCGGCTCGGCCAGCAGCAGCCTGTTTTTCGGCGTGATATCCCCCGGGATCTGCTGGGTGTACACCCGGTACCCCTGGGTGCGCAGGCGGGACACCCGGACCGCATCCATTGCCAGCGGACCATCCAGCCACCCCTCCAGGCCGCCCAGATCGGCATTCTTGAGGTCGTGGCAGCAGGGCAAGACCGCGACCCTGGCCCGTGCTGCGACCGCCCGGTCGAGGACCAGGTCCGTCAGGCCACCACAGGCATGCGCCGAGACGATCAGATCACCCGGATGCAGCTGCACCTCCCGCAGATCCGTCTCTACAAAGCGGATCCGGTCCCGCAGCCGCGGCCAGGCGTCGCTCAACGCAACCGCCAGGGTTGCGGCGCTCTTGGGGATCTGCCGGTCAACGGCCAGGGCGATTGGGGAGCTGTCGTCGAGCAAGAGGAGGATCTGCGCCAGGAGTCCGTGACCGCAGGCCAGATCGACTATCCGCCCCCCTCGGAAGCGGCGGCGCACCCGGCGGGCGACCTCCCATGCCTCGTACAGCTCCTTGCGCGGCAGACAGCCGGCACGACAGACCGCCCGGGCGATGGCGTCGAAGAGGGTGTCTCCGCTGAATCCGGGGAGGAGTCTTTCGGTAAGCCGGTTGCGGGAGGAGCGGTCCATGGGGTCAACGGGTCCTTGTCAGGGGGTGATGGCGCCGGTTTCTATGGTTGCCTTTCAGGACTTGGCAGGGCTCGGGATTCCCGGGCGCCGTAAACCTTCCGCACCTGCCGTTGCCGGATGGGTGCCCTTGACCCGGCGGTACTGGGTCGTTTCTCGAACGGCACCTTAGCACAGATTGTCGGGAACAATCCTGCTTTTAACTTGAAAACGGCTTTTGGGTCCACGAAAGACACGAAATATCACGAAAAATTAAAGCATTACGGCAGAACAGCAATTCTCCAAACAAGTTGCACCATGATGTTACATATTTTAATGATTTTGTTCGTGTTTTTCGTGCTTTTCGTGGACAACTGCTTTATCTAGGTTTAAGGCGCTTTGCCGCGCTGTTGCTCTCCAGGCCGTGATCTTCTCCTAGGCCCCGTATCGTTCCTTCAGCTGACTGACCCGGTCGGCAGGCCTTTCCGCCGCTGCCGGCAGGTTGTAAAGCCGTCGGGCGTTTCCGCCGAGGATCGCGCTCTTGACCTGGCCGCCGGCCTCTCCCAACGGGGCGAATCCCCATTTCCTGCCCATCTCCTCGGGTATCTCGATGCGGCGGAAGGCCTCGATCTGCCATTGCGGCGAACCGTACCAGACCGAGTCCGTCCCCCAGAGCAGATGGTCTGCGCCGAGCCCCTTGACGAGGGTGCCCAGGATGGCGGCGCAGTAGCGCGGTTTGGCCAGTGCGGAGGCCGCGAAGACCGAGCCGAGCTCGCCATAGACATTCTTCACCCCGTAGCGCTCCGGAATACCGGCCAGCTCGCTCACCCAGGGAATCGCCCCCTTCTGTTCGAAAAGCCGCAGCGCCTTTTTCGACGGCTCGCCGAGCGTTTCGATTCCAGCATGGTAGATGATGAAATTCAGCTGCGGCCAGTCCCGGGCCGCCTTGCCCACGTCGTCTACCCGGCCGTAGCGCCAGGTGGAACCGGGAACGGCCTTCACCGCCGGGTGAATCAGCCCCTTGTGAATGCAGACGTTGAGGATGCCGGCCTTGACCATCCTTTCATAGGCGGGATAGACGAGCTTTTCATCGTCGAGCCGCCAGGGGAATTCCGATATGGTCGAGGGTGCGCCGACCGTGTACCCCTTCCAGCTGTCGGGGCTGAGTTCGGAAATGGCCCGATCCATTTCCTCAAGCCACCCCGGCATCCCCGGGGTAAAAAGGGCATGGCTGAAGAGGCGCTTTGACCCCGCCTTTTCGTTGAAGCCTTTCCGGGCGCGGAAGATCTCGTCGTTGTTCAGGAACCACTTGTCTGCCCGGTCATGGGGAGCGCTGGAAAGCAGGGCAAGGGTGGTGTCGCTCTCCAGAAAGACCTCTTTGATGAAGGTGCCGAAGCGGATCTTCTCGAGGGTCGTCTTCTCCCCCTTGAGGGCGGGGTTCCACTGGCGGGCCGATCTTCGCAGCCCAAGGAGGCTGCTCCCCTTGTAGAGGTCGCTCACGAAATGGGTCTGGACATCGAAGATGAATTGCCGTGAGTGGGCGTTGCGGCTCTGCAATGCCAGATCGGGATCGGCCGCCTCGGCCGCGGAAACGGCAAACAGAGGGCCGTGGATGGAATTGATCGCCAGGAAGGCCGTGACCAGTCCGCAACTGGTGGCCAGGAACTCCCGCCGGTCCATCCGGAGACGCGTTGAGAAGAGATCGGCCAGCTCCAGCAGCCGCCTCCCCAGCAGGCGCTGCCCTTCATCCCGCCGGGCGGGAAGTTCACCGTTTGACAGCCTTCCAACCGGAACCGGGAGGGGAAACCTCTCACCCCGCTCTCTTCTGAACATTTCCGCCAACTCGAGCCATTCTTCCATATCCGCTCCCTTTGGAATACGTGATCGTCGTTGCAAGGGGAATTGACCAATCAGGTGGCCGGGCGCAAGCTGGCTGCTGCCGGGTTCATGGTTTGGCGGGGCATTGGCATTTGAGGGGTTATTGGCAGACGCCTTGTGATCCATGCCTGCACACGTCAGAAAGCCTAGGCCTCACTGATTTCCTCTATCTTTGACCTCCCTCACGAACCGTCCGATGGCGCGATCCATGACGGAGATATGCTCGATAAGCCAGCCGGTCAGCAACAGCCCCGTGGATGCGACCAGGCCCGGATCAGTGCCCTGGCTTTCGAGGCGCTCCTTGAGTTCGGCCACCCTGCGGGCCAACTCCTGGTGCTGCTGGCGGTGCTTCTGGTAATCAGGAAAACCGATGCGCTGCTGCAGTCTCTCCTCGTCGGCGAAGTGGAGCATCACGTACTCTTCGAGAAAACCCAACAGCCGGATCACCTCTTCGGTTGCCCGCCCTTCGGAGTAGGCCGTAAAGAAGGCGTTGTACTTCTCGATAAGGAGCTTGTGCTGGCGATCGATTTCCTCCACCCCTACCGAAAGATACTCCTGCCACTCGACCTTCATGCTGAACCTCCGTATTCAAATGTACCGGCGTCTAGCCGTCGGGGGTCTCAGCCCCTCAGGAGGAGAACTTGCGCGCCAGATCGTTGTCGATCACGTAGACGCAGACCTCCTTGGCGCTCTGCTGGGTGTAGTGGTACTTGCCGGTGCAGAGGTTGTTGATCAGGAAGGTGACGTCGTCGCGGATGCGCTTGTCGTAGGTCTTGAACGCCTCGGTGTCGTAGTCCTTGATGGCGCGGCGGAAATTGACGTTGTCGAGGAACGGCTCCAGGACCTTTTCCTTCAGGTTATGGACATAGCGTTCGTGGAGTGATTCGTATAGTGCAGTCTCCCTCGGATTTTTGCCTTCCACGAGGATGTCCTGGGTAAGGGTCCTGGCCGCGTATTCCTTCTGGGTCTCGCGGCGGAACGTAAGGCGCACCCCCTCCTCGGTTGCCGGCCCCAGCAACCGCCCCTCGATGAGGCTCAGGAAGTCCTCGCTGATCTCCAGCTTGTCGCCGGTGTAGCGACAGACCTCCACCCTGCCCGACTCGAAGTTGACGGCAAACATGTAGTTGAGGATGTCCCTGGCGATCTGTTCCTCGTTGTAGTAGTAGAGCGACTCCTTGACCTCCTGCAGGACCGTGTAGTCGTAGTGTCTCACCACCGAATCCATGAAGCCTTCCGGCACCATGGCGCTGAATTCCCTGTGCCACTTGGTGAAGAAGGTGATCAGATTGGACATGGTGATAAGCTTGTCTTTTCTGGCATAGGCCGAATAGAAGTCGCTGAATGTCTTGATCGAATCCCTCCCGGAAAATCCGGTTACCCCTTCCAGCTCCGATTCGTCGATGATCCGTCTACGCCTCTTGGCGGTGAGGCGTTTACGGTCATCCTCGGTGAGCCAGGGGGGGATATGGCCGGTAAAGATCTCCATCTTGAGGATCAGCAGGTTCTCGTCGCAGTAGAGCCGGTACTTGGTCGGATCGCCGATCCATTCGAGCAGGGCCTCGGAGGTGGTGTTCATGCGGGTGGAGATGATCACGCGGGCAAAGTTGTGCAATACGCGCGGGAGGAAACTCTCGTCGATGTGCTTGCCGAATATGTTGCGGTAGATCTCCACCTCGGTGTTCAGGTCCAGCACGTAGGGGGTGTTGATGAATTCGATCCGGTCGGTGAAGGACTGGAAACCCTCGATGGTCTTTTCGTCCTCAGGGTTCATCAGGGCGATGAAGAGCGACTTGACGTTCTCCTCCACGTTCTCGACCTTGTGGATACCCTCGCTGATGATGTTGTGCAGTTCCAGCAACCGCTCGGCATTGTGGGACTTCACGTCCATCAGGGCGTAGATGCCGTTGTTGGTCTTGGCGAAATTGGAATGGAGATACTTGACCTCGTTGCTGTCGCCGAGCAGCATGTCGATCTTGCGTTGCAGCAGTTCGTTGGTCATGACGCTCTGCCTGGTCGGCTTGTCGCCCGGATTGAAGACCGTGATCCCTTCCCCCAGGCGCCGGTTGAAGCGGTACGGACGGGCATGGATCATGCCGTAGACGTCCATGGAGTTGGGGAGGCGCTGAATCAGGGCGTCGAAGAGCGAGCTGCAGATCGTGCAGGGGTTTTCCTGGAAGACCCAGTCGTAGTCCTTGTCGGTGAACAGTTTCCATTTGAACTCGTCGTTCTTGAACAGGTCGTCGAAAAAGGAGCGCCTGTCCCGCTTGGGGATCAGGAGCAGCGGGTTGTCATGGGAGGGACATGATACCTCCACGAAGTCGCCGGCCCGCTGCAGGGAGTTCTTCATCTCCATAAGCTCGGCCTGACCCAGCTCATACTCGTCGAGCAGGGTCGAGAGACGGTCCATGAAGGCCTTTACCTGCGTCTCGTTGATGCGGGCCAACACGCGCCGGTCGAGCCTCCAGACCACCTCGTAGCGGGTTCCCGCCTCGCTGTTGGCATATTCCTCGAACTTCATCAGCAGGTTGTTGAGGAAGGTGCTCTTGCCGGAGCCAGGGGGGCCCTCGAAGATGTAGATCTTGTTCTGCCGCGCGCTCCCCTTCATCGCGTCGATGTGGTTGATGAGACGATTGGCGAAGAGCCGGTCGGCGAAGAAGGGACGGTCCGTGTTCTCGATGAAGAGCCTGCGGCAATCGTAGTTCACGTAATTGATCGACTCAGGATCGTCGGGATACTCGTCCTCCCCCTCGCCGACGTAGGTGTGGATCATGTCGTGGAAGGTCTGGAAGATGTTGCGCACGACCTCTGTCGGCCGCGTAGCCAGGATATTGAGAAATTCGTCGAACGGTATGGCCTGGCCATGTTCCCGCTCGGTGATCTTGCGATTGAGGTGCTTAAGGGCCTTATCTATGTTGGACATGACATATCACCGTTCATAATGACTTTTTCGACAGCGCCTTCTGATTCATCGTATATACCACCCGCTGCCAGCTGATCTCCCCTTCCTGTACCCCTTCCCGCCCCTGTGACGACGGCTGTCCGGAGACGATCCGGGCCTCGCTGGTCTCCAGGTGCACCGGGCCGCCCCACAGGTATTCGATCCCCATCATGGTGTTGGCGATAAACTCCTGCACCAGCTGTTTCCCCTCGAAGCTGTGCACCAGGTAGAGGGAGCCGTCAACCCCCTTGGTCTGGTCGATCGTGATGGTCGGAGGATGGTAGAGGGAACCGAGTATCATGGCGCGGTACTCTTCGGCCTTGCGGCTCTTCACGAAGTACTGCCAGACCATGCGTTGCTGGTCGAGCCTTTTTCCGGCCACGAAGAGCTTGTGCCGGTCGACGAAGTCCTGGTCCAGGTAGTTCTTGAGGAACAGGTAGTCGCTCAGGTTTTCGCGCACCCTGAAGATAAACTCCCTCCCCGTAGCGGCGCCCGAGTCGAAACGCTTGCGGGCATCGCTGTCCGCCAGCCGCTGGAACTCGAACGACAGACGCCCCTTGTCGGCCTGCTCCTCGATCTGGCTGAAGAGTCGCATACCCAGGGCATAAGGATTCATCCCGACCCGCGGCATGGCGGTGACACCGGCGTGCACGCGGGCGAAGTCCACCTCGTGCCCCTTGATGCGGTCATCCTGCAGAAAGAGCTGCTCGTGCCAGTAGCTGGCCCACCCCTCGTTCATGATCTTGGTCCGGATCTGGGGCTGAAAAAAGATCGAGGTCTTGCGGACGATCTCCAGGATCGACTTCATCCACTTGTTCTCGTCCCGCTCCAGAAACTCCGAGTTATCCAGAAGATATCGCAGCAGATCGCGCTGCCTGACCGGGTGTTTCTCCTCCTGCCTGCCGAAATGGGCCTCCAGCTCCGGGTAGCGCCGCGCCGCCTCGGCAAAGAAGGACTTCTCTCCCAGCTCGCCAAGGTTTTTGAGGCTCTCGTTGTAGCGGGTGACCTCCTTGACGTACTCGTTGATCGAGACCTTCTTCACCGACTGCAGGAACACGTCGAAGTAGTAGTTGAGGCGGTCTGAGTATCCCGCTCCGGGGGGGGTGAACAACTCGGCAAGTTCGCCGTGAAAGTCCACCACGTTGTCGATCCCCCGGGCAAACTCGATCACGTAATCGACCCAGCGCCCCTTCTCGGCGCGGAGCTTGGCGATCACCCGCTTGTCGGAGAGGGCCTGGCCGGTAAAATCATAGTCCCAGGTGTGGCGGAAATAGAGGTTGTTCTGGAAGAAATCGATATGGGCCAGGACGTGATAGAAGATCATCACGTTCAGCCAGTCCGGGTTGTTGTCGTTGTAGAAGGAGATCGGGGGGCGGGTGTTGATCACCGTCTCGTACGGGTTGTGGGGATAGAGTTCGTACTGCCCCTTGCCCCTGAGCACGTCGACGTCGTGGACCCAGTAATCGTAGAGGGTCGGGATCATCACCTTGGGAGAGAGTTCCAGCATATCGCGGTTGGTGACGATATACTCCAGCGACTCGTCGGTGAATGACAGACCGGCGGCGCGGGCGCGCTCCTTGCAGCCCTCCATGATGCTCTTGGTATGTTGATTGATCAGTTCCATAGTTAAACCCTAGGTTCATACCACCCCCGCCCTGTCGGGCACCCCCTCCTGAATCAGGAGGGGGAAGGGGGGTGGTTATCACGATATCAGTTTCTTTATCCCCTCGATCAGCCTTGGTTCGTCCGCGTCTTCCGCCATGACGTCCATCCTGATAAGTTCCGGCTTGTCCTTCAACAGACCCGAACCCTTCAGATCACCGTCGGTGCCGTGGAAGACGTAGATATTGTAATCCTTCGCCAGGTTCTCCCTGGATACGATTTCGTTAACCAACTGATAGGCGACGGAAACCTGCGTCCCGCCGGCAACACGGGAGTTGTAGTAGGTATAGAAATCAGGCACCTCCTTGGCCTCGGTGTCGTGGAGGACGAAACGGGATTCCACCTGCCCCGCGTACTGATAGAGCAGCCAACTGTAGATGAGCACGTGCTGGGAGACTACCAGGTCGGTTACCTTGCCGGCCATGGAGCCGGAATAGTCGCGCAGGAAGAAGACCATTGCCTGGGACTCGTAGTCCTTTTCCCTGGACAGGACACGGTAGACCTTGTCGCGCGGGGCGATCAGGAACCTGGTCGCATCGATGTCCGTCACGTCCGTGAGGTTCCCCAGGGCGATGTTCGACTCGACGATCTTGCGCAGGGTCGCCTTTTTATCGAGGATCTGGCCGAAACCGCGGTTCTTGTCGGTCAGATCATAGGTATAGCGGGTTAATGAGCGTTTCTTCCCCTTCTCCTTCAGGTTCGGCAGCTGGAACTTCTCGGTCAGCGTCTTCCCCAGTTCGTAGGCGGAGGATTCCATTTCGTGGTTCTCCCCCTCCCCCTGTCCGGGACCGGTCCCCGGCTGTTCACCCTCCTCGCGGACCTTCTGTTCGCCGATGACCTCCCCCTCCTCGCCTTCGCCGGTGCCGCCGGATGCACCCCCCTCGCCCGGCGGGCGGATGGTCGGATCATGGATGAACTTCTCCTCCACCGTGGTCGGTACAACCACTACCTTCCCCTTGCCGCCGCGCCCCGGCTTGACCAGCCGCCCCACCTGGATCTTCCGGGGAAACCCGTCCTCTTCGCGTTTCCGGTCACGTTCCAGCAGTTCGTCCAGGGACTTGATCAGCATGGTGTAGGGGCTCTGCAGGGCGGCCTCCGCCTGCAGCACCATCATGTCGTGCCAGGCGTAGAGGCTCTTGGAGAAGCCGCTGAACGGCCCGCGCTCCGCATCAGCTCTCGGGAAGAGGTGATGCCCCTTCTCCACCGTTGCCAGCTCGGCCAGCATCCGTGCTTCCCGCTCTGGTGACAGGCCGCTGGCCTTCAGTTCGTCAAGATATGTCAAAAGGTCGTTTCGCATAACACCTTTTCAAAGACATTCACCACAGAGTCACAGAGAACACAGAGGAAACCAAATCTTGTATTTATTAAGCCATTAAAACGACTCAAGTCTTCTTTTATTTCAAGTCCTTTTACTGGGTTTTTTCTCTGTGCCCTCTGTGACTCTGTGGTGAGGTTTAAAGAATTTTTGTTTTAATTCTCATCTTCCTGCGTGCAGAAGTACTCGATCGTCTTCTGCGCACATGTCCGGCAGTACCCCAGCTTGGTCAGCATGGTGGTGATCATCCGGTCGTAGAGCTTCTGGTTCTCCTCGTTGGTCCGGTTGGCCAGCGCCCCGATCAGGGAGCCGGCGCCGGCGATGTCGCTCTTCAGGCGCACGTCGGTGACCGCCTTGACCAGTTCCAGGTTGTCCATGAAGTCATAGGTGGGATCCATGGAGATCTTCTGGCCGTAGATCTTGCGGATCGAGGTGCGGAACGAGTCGCGCTGTTCGTCCGTCTTCAGGCCGATCCGCTCCTCCACGCTCTTCACGTAGCGTTCGTCGATCTTCAGAGCACGCAGTTCGCCGCTCTGGGGGTCCTTGTACTTCCACATCCTGTCCGGGCCGAGGTTTTCGGCATCGATGCCGATGATCATGTTCACGTAGTTCATCACGTCCTTGCGGATGGCGTACGGTTCATCCATGTAGGCGTTGAACATCTCGGTCATGATCCGTTCTCGATAGAGTCCCTTGGCGATCTTCAGGTCCTCCAGGTACTTGGCACGGTCGTTGGTATCGACCACGTAGTCGAGCACCACCCGCTCCAGGGTCTTGAAGACGTCGTAGGCGACCATGCAACGCCCCTCGTTGGTCTCGGAACTCTCCACCTGGAGCTGGATGGAGCGGCCGAGGCTGCGATGTCCCAGCCCCCGCTGGCCGAAACGCTTGGTGATGTCCGGGTCCTGGCTCAAGGTGTCGATCACCTCCGCCAGCGCCTTGATGCTCTTCTCTCCCGCCACCTCGCCCGCAGCCAGCTTCATGGTCTCGATCGGGGTGAGCTTCTCCGAGCGTGGAAGCCGCGTCAGGACGGCCCCCACCGAGGCGGCATAGTTCAGGTTCGGGTCCTGGTGCAGGGCCTCCCTGGTCAGGGTGGTCTTGGACTCGCTGCCGATGGCATAGGCGGTGAGCCCATCCTGGAGCCGGTAGTTGGTGTTGTGGGAGACATAGCAGATCCGGCAGCGGTCGACGATGGGCGCCTCCTCCTTCTCGGCCAGGAAACGGTTGAATTCCGAGTTGTTGCTGGTGGCTATGATAAGGGTGTCGATCGGCCATTTGTAGCCGTCGATCTCGATGGCCCGGTTCTGGATCACACCCAGGTAGACCTGGACCAGGTCCTTCTTGTTCTTGAAGATCTCGTCGGAGAAGTGGATGCCGCCGCCGGCGACCCTGGCCAGCGCCCCGCGCCGCAGATCGAAGCGGTACGGATTGTTGGTGTCGGTGATATGCAGCAGACGCTGGATCGACTCCTCGCCGAGCAGGTCCACCGATGACGAGGTGATCTTGTCCTTGGCCGGATACTTGCCGGTGATGGTACCCAGGGTCTCACTCATCGGCACCGGTATCACCTTCACGAAACCGAGCATCCTCTCCATGTCGCCATCGCAGAAGGCGCGGATGTCTTCCCAGATATAGCCGCTGCACGCGCCCAGGGGACGGTAGTTTTCGTACAGCACGCCGATCTCCTCATCGCTGAAGCCCCCCTGCTCGGCCAGGTAACGGCGGTTTTCGCCGGGGGCCTCGAACAGGTTCATCGCCAGGATCATCGGGTCTTCATAGGTCTGCGAGTCGATGACGTTGATCTTGCCGTAGTGCCCCAGCTGCTCCATTCCTACGTAACGATAGGTGTAGCGTCGGTTCTTCGCTTCCGACAGGAAGGCCCGGTACTGGGCGCAGAGAAATTCGACGAAAAAGGTCTTGCCGTTTCCCGGCTCGCCGACGAGCACGAAGGCCATCTCCTTGCTGGAGCCCCCCTCGGCCGCGTCCTTCACATAGGAGACGAAGCTGTTTATCTCGTCGTACATACCGATGGTGTGCTTCCTGCCGCTGCGGAAGATCTTGAAGTCATAGGTGGTGCGGCCGTTAACCACCACCCGCTCGAAACCTGCGCCGAGGATCATGCGGGCCACCCCCTGGAAGGCGTTCTCGAAGACCCGCTCCCCCGCTTTCACCGCCGTGATATGTTCTATAAGGTTTTCTTGGGCAGCCATTGGTGTCCTCCATACTGATTTCGATATGTTTACCTTTTAGAATCATTATCTACTATTTTCGGGTTTTCACAAGCCAGTAATTTTTGTGCTGAAAATGGGTCGTCACGGAAGGGCGCGGGGTTTCGAAAACTGATTCAAGACTTGCTTTCACCCCGATTTTCAAGGTAAGTTGTCGCGACTGAAACCGTAACCATCCCGCAAGGCTGCAAATGAAAGACATCACCCCATGAACATCCTCTGCATCGACACCTCCACCTCCCTCGCCAGCGTAGCACTTGCCGTTGAAGAACGCATAGTCGCCGAATCGCTGTTCGCCTGCGAGCGGACACTATCGGCACGCCTCGTGCCGGAGATCGAGCGGCTGCTGGCCTCGGTCGGAGTCGCCATTGCCGACATCGACCTGTTCGCCTGCGCCATCGGCCCCGGCTCCTTCACCGGCGTACGCGCAGGGGTGGCCACGGTGCAGGGGCTGGCGCTGGCCACGGGAAGGCCGTGCGCCGGTTTCTCCACCCTGGCGCTTCTGGCCATGAATTTCCCCATGGCCGCCCATCCTGTCTGCACCCTGCTGGACGCCCGCAAGAGTGAGGTCTATGCAGCGCTCTACGATACCTCCCCCCTCATCCCGGCACCCATTGTCGCAGACTGTGTCATGCCGCCCGAACGCCTGCTCGCCCTGGTCCGCGAAGCCACCGAAAGGCCCGTCATCTTCGCCGGCGAGGGGGCATTACGCTATCGGGAACCAATCTCCACCGCCATGGGAGAACGTGCCATTTTCGCCCCCTTCCCGCACCACGCCGGACGTGCCGCCAACGGTACGCTGCTGGCCATGGAGGTGTGCCGTACAGCCAAAACAGTCGCTCCGGCCGATCTGCTGCCGGTATATATCCGGCCATCCGAGGCCGAACTCGCCCGCAAAAAATCCTGAACCAATCCTGCCTGCCAAAGAAAAATGCCGCCGGCATCGGCATAACGCGGATGCGGGCGGCATGAGAACCTCTCGTACTTCAAATCTACCAGCGGCAATTAAGGCTTGTAGACCTTCAAGAGCGCCTGCGCCATCTCGGCCGGACTGGCGGCCACGCTGATGCCGCACTCCTCCAGCACGGCCACCTTCTCGGCGGCGGTACCCTTGCCGCCGGAGATGATGGCGCCGGCATGGCCCATCCGCTTGCCCGGAGGGGCGGTACGGCCGGCGATGAAGGCCGCCACCGGCTTGGTCATGTGCTCCCTGACGAAGTACTCGGTGTCCGGGTCCTCCTGGAACATCCTCAGGACGTCAACGTGGCTGGTGCCGTTGACCGGGTCGCCGCCGATGCCGACGCAGGTGGACTGACCGATCCCCAGGCTAGTGAGCTGCCAGACCGCCTCGTAGGTGAGCGTACCGGAGCGCGAGACGACCCCCACCCGGCCCGGCTTGTGGATGTAGCCCGGCATGATGCCGATCTTGCACTCGCCGGGGGTGATGACACCGGGGCAGTTGGGACCGATCAGGCGGGTCCTCTTCCCCTGCATGAAGTGCTTGACCTTGACCATGTCCAGTACCGGGATCCCCTCGGTGATGCAGCAGACCAGTTCGATGCCCGCATCGACCGCCTCCATGATGGAGTCGGCGGCATAGGGGGGCGGTACGTAGATGACCGAGGCGGTGGCGCCGGTCTTCTGAACTGCCTCGGCCACCGTGTCGAATACCGGGAAGCCGTCGATGGTGGTGCCACCCTTGCCGGGGGTGACCCCGCCGACCATCCGGGTGCCGTACTCGCGAGCACCCTGGGCATGGAAGAGGCCGGTGGCCCCGGTGATCCCCTGAGTGATTACCTTGGTGTCCTTATTTACAAGTATGCTCATCAGTTGACTCCTTTCACGGCCCGGACGATCTTCTCGGCCGCGTCGGCCATGCCGTCGGCCGAAACGATGTTGAGGCCGCTCTCTGCCAGCATCTGCTTGCCCTTGTCGACGTTGGTCCCTTCCAGACGGACCACCAGCGGCACCTTGATGCCGACCTGTTTTGCGGCTTCAATGACCCCGGTGGCGATGACGTCGCACTTCATGATGCCGCCGAAGATGTTGACCAGGATACCCTTGACGTTCTTGTCGGAGAGGATGATCTTGAACGCCTCGGTGACCCGTTCGATGGTGGCCCCGCCGCCGACGTCCAGGAAGTTGGCCGGGTCGCCGCCGTAGTGCTTGATGATGTCCATGGTGGCCATGGCCAGGCCGGCGCCGTTGACCAGGCAGCCGATGTTGCCGGAGAGCGAGATGTAGGAGAGGTCGTACTGGGAGGCCTCGGTCTCGTTGTGGTCCTCTTCGTCGTAGTCGCGCAGGTCGCTGATCTTGGGGTGACGGAACAGGGCGTTGTCGTCGAAGCCGAATTTGGCGTCCAGGGCCAGCAGGTCTCCTTCCTTGGTGACCACCAGGGGGTTGATCTCCAGCATGGAGCAGTCGCAGGTCACGAAGGTGGTGTAGAGCCCTTCCAGCAACTTGACCGCCTTGTTGGTCAGTTTGCCGGAAAGACCCAGGCTGAAGGCGATCTTGCGGCACTGGAAGGGGGTCAGGCCCACCAGGGGATCGATCGCCTCCATGAAGATCTTCTCGGGGGTGCTGGCGGCAACCTCTTCGATGTCCATGCCCCCTTCGGTGGAGGACATGAGCTGACGTAGAGCTCATTGGCGATGTTGCAGCCGTCCTCCACCAGGACCCGCTTGACCAGCTTCCCCTCGGGGCCGGTCTGGTGGGTGACCAGGGTCATGCCGAGCATCTCGCGGGCCAGGTCGCGCACCTCGTTGTGGGTGCGGGCCAGCTTGACCCCACCACCCTTGCCGCGGCCGCCGGCGTGGATCTGGGCCTTGACCACCCAGGGACCGTCGCCCAGGCGCTTGGCCCACTCCCGCGCGCTGGCGCTGTTGTAGACGACATGCCCGTCGGGGACGGGCACGCCGAAACTCCTCAAGATTCCCTTTGCCTGGTACTCGTGAATATTCATGACTGCTCCTTGCCCGGTTTCCCGGAAAAATTTACTGCCGTAGTAAAATATTCAAATGAACCCTGTAAGACGGCAGTTTGCTAGTGGCCAGATAAAAGGCCGACAATCACAACTTAAATACGGTTTATTACCGAGGCGCCCACTGCTTTCAGGGGGGGCGCGCGTGGCGATCATTTTTAGTCATAGTAAAATTTAGTAATTTTTAGCACACATTTTTAAGGGATGCAAAACCTTTTCTGCGATTATTGAAAGCGCGTTCCTCTTGGCGAAACTCGCCGGCATTGAAACAAAGTTTACCAGAGCAATTTTGCTACGCAATTGACTATCAACATCAGCATGTTATCGTTTCTATATATGCCAGCAACGACGGGTCATTACCACACCGTTTCCGAACAGTTAGCAAGTCTACATGCTGAAATCACGGATTTCCGAATGAGGTTATTGAATGAACATTCATGAGTACCAGGCCAAGGAGATCCTGAATGCGTTCGAGATCCCGATCCCGCGCAGCCGCGTCGCCTTCACCGCCGACCAGGTGGAACGGGCCGCCAAGGAGATGGGCGGTCACTGCGTCATCAAGGCCCAGATCTACGCCGGCGGCCGCGGCAAGGCGGGCGGTGTCAAGGTCGTCCACCACCCCGAACAGGCCAGCGAAGTGGCCAAGGAGCTGTTCGGCAGGAAGCTGGTCACGATTCAGACCGGCCCCGAAGGGCTCAAGGTGCGCCGCATCCTGGTCGAGGAAGCGGTTGAGGTCGTGCGCGAGATCTACGTCTCCATCACCCTTGATCGCCAATCGTCCCGCTATTGCCTGATCGCCTCGGCCGAGGGTGGCGTGGAGATCGAGGAGGTGGCCAGCAAATCGCCGGAGAAGATCCACATGCTGACCATCGACCCCTTTACCGGCCTGAGGCCGTACCAGGCCCGCAGGATCGCCCTGGCCCTGGGGTTGACCGGCGTGGTCTGCGAGGAATGCGTGGGGTTGCTGCTCAACCTCTACAAGTGTTGCCTGGAAAAGGACTGCATTCTCGTGGAGATCAACCCCCTGGTGGTCACCAAGGCCGGCCGGCTTTTGGTAATGGACGCCAAGATGACCTTCGACGACAACGCCATCTACCGCCACCGCGAATATCCCGACATGCTGGACTACTCCCAGCTTGACCCGCAGGAGATCAACGCCGCCAAATACGACCTGGCCTACGTCAAGCTATCCGGCGCCATAGGCTGCATGGTCAATGGCGCCGGCCTGGCCATGGCGACCATGGACGTCCTCCAGGAATTCGGCGGCGAACCGGCCAATTTCCTGGACGTAGGGGGCGGGGCCAACCGTGAGAAGGTGGCCGAGGCATTCAAGATCATCCTGGAAGACAGTGGCGTAAGAGCAGTCTTCGTCAACATCTTCGGCGGGATCATGCGCTGTGACGTCATTGCCCAGGGGATCATCGAGGCTGCCAGCGAGGTACACCGCTCCCTGCCCATCGTGGTCCGCATGGACGGCAGCAACGTCGAGGAAGGCAAAAGGCTCCTGATGGAGTCCGGCCTGAACGTGCAGGTGGGGGAAACCCTGGGAGACGGCGCCAGGAAGATCGTGGCCATGCTGGGACAGGCGTGAAAACCAGGTAAAGGTAGAGGCAAAGGTAAAGTATCAAGAGCCCTTTTCTCTACCTCCACCTCTACCTCTACCTATCGACTGCAAGGAGATAAACGTGTCCATATTGATCGATAACAATTCGCGCATCGTCGTGCAGGGGATCACCGGCCGCAGCGGCCTGTTCCATACCCGGCAATGCCGCGCTTACGGCACCGATATCGTGGCCGGTGTAACTCCCGGCAAGGGGGGCATCCATATCGACGGCATCCCGGTCTTCAACACGGTTGACGAAGCCGTGCGCTGCACCGGGGCCAATGCCTCCATGATCTTCGTCCCTCCTGCGGGAGCCGTGGACGCCATACTGGAGGCATGCGACGCCGAACTGGACCTGGCCGTCTGCATCACCGAGGGAATCCCGGTGCGCGACATGGTCCTGGCCCGCGCCGTCCAGGAGAAGAGCAGGACCAGGCTGGTCGGCCCCAATTGTCCCGGCGTCATAACCCCGGGACAGTGCAAACTCGGGATCATGCCCGCTTACATCCACAAGCCGGGCAATGTCGGCGTCGTTTCCCGCAGCGGCACCCTCACCTACGAGGCGGTCAAACAGCTATCCGACATCGGCCTGGGTCAGTCCACCTGCGTCGGCATCGGCGGCGACCCGATCATCGGCATGAAGTTCATCGACGTACTGGAGTTGTTCAACAGCGACCCGCAGACCGAGGCGGTCTTCATGATCGGCGAGATCGGCGGCGGCGCAGAGGAAGAGGCGGCCCACTGGATCAGGGAGCACATGAGGAAACCGGTGGCGGCCTTCATCGCCGGGGTAACCGCACCTCCGGGCAGGCGCATGGGGCACGCCGGCGCCATCATCACCGGCGGCAAGGGGAAGGCCGAGGACAAGATCCGCACCCTGCGCGAGTGCGGCGTGGTGGTGGCCGACAGCCCGACCCGCATGGGGGATGCCATGATGGAGGCGCTCAGGGCGGCCGGCATGTCCGCCGCAAAACCGGCGGCAAACCCTGCTGCAAAGCAGGCAAATAAGTAGCGGCATGCCCGTGCCGACGACAAAGGCCCCGCTTCCGGTATGGGAGGCGGGGCCTTTTTTGTTTCCCAAGGGGTGCGCTTGCTAGCGGCGCATGTGCCTCATCTGTAATTATTTCTCCAGGTACCTCCTCAGATGCTCGATGGTCACGGGCCACGCTTGGCGGGAGGCATCCAGGTTGGCGCTGCCGTGGCCGTCCTGGGCCCGGAGGAATCCATGCCCCGCACCCTTGAAGGTGTGCGTGACAAACGTCTTGCCCAGTGCCTTCATCCGCGCCGCCGCAGGTCCCACCGTGGTGTTCACGCGGGCATCGTCCTCGCCGTAGAGGCCGAGCACGGGCGCGCGGACCGAACCCAACGCCTCGGGCTGGGGTGAGGTGCCGTAATATACCACGGCGGCGCCCAGGTCGGGCTGCACGGTTGCGTAGTGGAAACTCTGGCCCCCGCCCCAGCAGAAGCCGATCACGGCGAACCTGTCCGTTGCGGCCGGCAGGCCCCTGGCGTAGCGCCTCACCGCATCCAGCATGGCCACCACATCCGGGGCCGCCAGGTCGCGCACGGCCCTGACAACGTCGTCCCTGCTGCCGAACCGCTCGGTTCCTCCCCCTCCGGGCCCTTTTCCCGACAGCATGTCCGGCGCTATGGCGATGAAGCCGTCCCCTGCCAACTGGTCCGCCACGGCGCGAATCCAGTCGGTCAGGCCGTAGATCTCGTGGATGACGATCACGACCGGCGCCTTGTCCTTGCGCTCGGGATAGGCGACAAAGGCCGACAGCTTTGTATCCTTGCCGGGAACAGCGATGGTGACCCACTCATGGTGACGGGGGGAGCTCTCCAGGAATACCTTTGCGCCGGCCTCTCCCGGAGGCATGGCACTGGTGACGGTTTTCTGTGCTCCCGCGGAGATCGAAGTTCCGAAAAGGACAAAGAGCAGCAGCATCAATCCTGTCTTCTTGATCATGACACATTCCTCCTCTCAAGATTTTTGGTTCCAGCTTGCCCGCTTAGTTTTATCCAGGCTCCTGAATCTCCCCTTACTGAACGGTGGCAATGGTTCCGTGCCCCCCGGCGACCCGGATTGCCATAATCAGAAAGGGTTTTATCGTTCCCATGGGATACTCCTTTTCGCGTGAATATCCACTCGCAAACGCGGGATTATATCTCCTTTACTGCTTACAGTATATCGCTGTAAGGAGTTTGTTGCACCTGCGGGTGCAGGGTGCCACCTTTCTTGTGCTTACTGGACTCAAATTCCACATCACTACACATAATATATTGAACTCCCGCTCTTTTCATATTGTTTCCGGTTGACTAACAGTATCACATTTAGTATCATTTTTTTATGGGTCAAGCTGAAAAACAACTTGCGGCTATGCGCAACAATCCACGTGACTGGAGGATCGAAACCCTTGTATCGATTGCATCCTCAATCGGCATTGAAATCAGAAATCACGGCGGCAGCCACCATGTTTTCTCATACCAGGGAATCGAACTTGCCGTTACCGTCCCTGCGCATCGTCCCATAAAGCCGGTCTACATACGGCAATTCATCTCCCTGGTCGATCAGGTAAAGGGGAAAAAATCATGAGCGTAAAAAATATCAAGCCGGGAAAGCCGGAGCATAGATTCGAGGAATACATGCACGAGGTGGTTCCGTTGCCCGAAAGCGAGGGGGGCGGTTTTCTGATCACCTTTCCGGACCTTCCCGGCTGCATGTCGGATGGCGAAACCATAGAGGAGGCCATGGCCAATGGCCGCGATGCCTTTGAGTCATGGGTCTCGGCGGCTATCGACGCCGGCCGTGCCGTGCCTAAGCCGCTGGCGCGTCCGGCAGAACTTATCGAGGCTTCGGGGCGTTTTGTCGCCCGTCTTCCCAAAAGCCTTCATTCACGCCTTGCCGCACGTGCCAAAGAGGAAGGAGTGAGCCTCAATACCCTGGTGGTTGCCTTCATCGCGGAAGGGCTTGGTCACCGTGAGGCTTGCGGGCATTGATTTTGGTTGTACCATCTTCCAGTCCTCCAACCCTCTGCCGTTACACACAAAATCTTGCCCTCCCTCCCATTCCTTGACACCATATCTTGGCATGAGGCATAATTCCCGTCGCATTGATTCAGCGGGAGGCCGTACCCCATGGAAACATCCGACAACACAGAGAACACCCCCTCCACACCATTCGTCCACCTCCACCTCCACACCCAATACTCCCTGCTGGACGGCGCCAACCGCCTGGAAGACCTGGTGGCCAAGGCGAAAGATACCAACATGCCGGCCATGGCCATCACCGACCACGGCAACATGTTCGGCGCGGTGGAATTCTACCTGAAGTGCAAGAAGGCCGGCATCAAGCCGATCATCGGCTGCGAGGTCTACCTGGCGCCGGACTCCCGTTTCTCCAGGGACGCCAAGGGGATCTCCGACGCGGCCTACCACCTGATCCTGTTGTGCCAGAACATGGAGGGGTACAGGAACCTCTCCTACCTGACCTCGGCCGGCTACAAGGAGGGTTTCTACTACCGACCGCGCATCGACCGCGAGCTGCTGCAAAACCACGCCGGGGGGCTGATCGCCCTGTCGGCCTGCCTCAAGGGGGAGGTGGCCATGCAGTGCGGCCGGGGCCGCATGGATGAGGCGCTGGAGACCGCCCGCTGGTACGGCGAGCTCTTCCCTGAGCGCTACTATATCGAGCTGCAGGAGAACACCCTGCCGGAGCAGGACGCCGTCAACAAGCGCCTTTTGGAGGTGGCGGCCGAGTTGAAGCTGCCCCTGGTGGCCACCAACGACTGCCACTACCTGAACCGCGAGGACGCCCGGGCCCACGAGGTCCTGTTGTGCATCCAGACCGGCAAGACCATGAGCGACCCGACCCACATGCGCTTCTCGGCCGACGAGTTCTACGTCAAGACGCCCGAGGAGATGGCGGCCGCCTTTGCCTATGCCCCCGAGGCGATCAGCAACACCGTGGCCGTGGCCTCCCGCTGCGACCTGGAACTGCCGGTGGATGGCAAGACCTACTACTTCCCGCACTTTGATCCTCCCGAGGGCAAAAACCACGACGACATGCTGAAGGAGCTGGCCACCGAAGGGCTCAAGGAACGGATGACAACCATCCTGGCCAAGTATCCCGACATGACGCTGGAGCAGCAACAGGCATATTTCGATCGGTTGGCGGTCGAATTGGACTGTATCCGCGACATGAAGTTTCCGGCCTATTTCCTGATCGTCTCGGACTTCATCCGCTGGGCCAAGGACCAGGGTATTCCGGTCGGGCCGGGCAGGGGCTCGGCGGCCGGGTCGCTGGTGGCCTACGCCATCCGGATCACCGACCTCGATCCCCTCCCCTACAACCTGCTGTTCGAGCGTTTCCTCAACCCGGAACGCATCTCCATGCCCGATATCGACGTGGATTTCTGCCAGGACCGCCGCGCCGAGGTGATCCAGTACATGGTGGACAAGTACGGCCGCGACCGGGTCTGCCAGATCATCACCTTCGGAACCATGGGGGCCAAGGCGGTGGTGCGCGATGTGGGGCGGGCGCTGAACATGAGCTACGGCGACGTGGACCGCATCGCCAAGCTGATCCCGGACGACCTGAAGATGACCCTGGGCAAGGCCTTGCAGCAGGAACCGCAACTGAAGGATTTGTCCGC
This sequence comes from Deltaproteobacteria bacterium, assembly GCA_016182975.1. Taxonomy (GTDB): domain Bacteria; phylum Desulfobacterota; class Desulfuromonadia; order Geobacterales; family Pseudopelobacteraceae; genus JACPFJ01. The sequence continues at coordinate 24,236 of JACPFJ010000003.1, read as the reverse complement.
CGCGGACCCGCAGGTCAAGGAGCTGCTGGATACCGCGCTCTGCCTGGAAGGCCTGACCCGCCACGCCTCGACCCACGCCGCCGCCGTGGTGGTGGCGCCGGACCAGTTGGAAGAGTTCCTGCCGCTCTACAAGGATCAGAAGACCGGCTCCATCAACACCCAATACTCCATGAAGTATGTCGAGCTGGTCGGTCTGGTCAAGTTCGACTTTCTGGGACTGAAAAACCTGACCGTGATCGAGAACGCCGTCAGGCTGGTGCGGGAGGGGAAGGAGCCGGAGTTCGACATCACCCGGCTTCGGGACGACGATCAGGCCAGTTATGATCTGATAACCGCCGGCAACACCACCGGGGTCTTCCAGTTGGAATCCAGCGGTATGAAGGAGATGTTGGTCAAGCTCAAGCCCTCCTGTTTCGAGGACGTCATCGCCGCCTGCGCCCTGTATCGCCCAGGTCCCTTGGGCTCGGGCATGGTGGATGATTTTATCGACCGCAAGCATGGCCGCAAGCAGGTGGTCTACGACCTGCCGCAGTTGGAACCGATCCTGAGGGACACCTACGGCGTTATTGTCTACCAGGAGCAGGTCATGCAGATCTCCCGCACCCTGGCTGGTTACTCTCTTGGCCAGGCGGACCTGCTGCGGCGTGCCATGGGCAAAAAGGACGACAAGGAGATGACCCGCCAGAAAGGGCTCTTTCTGGAGGGCGCCAGGAATATCGGCATTGATCCGAAAAAGGCCGAGGCGATCTTCGACCTGATGCACAAGTTCGCCGAGTACGGCTTCAACAAGTCCCATTCCGCCGCCTACGCCCTGATCGCCTATCAGACCGCATACCTCAAGGCCCACTACCCGGTGGAGTTCATGGCCGCGCTCCTCACCTGCGACATGGACAGCACCGACAAGGTGATCAAGAACATCTCCGACTGCCGCGAACAGGGGATCGAGGTGCTGCCGCCGGATGTGAACAAGTCCGGCCTCTCCTTCACCGTGGTGGGCGCCTCCATGCGCTTCGGCCTGGGGGCGGTCAAGGGGGTCGGCACGGGCGCGGTGGAGGCGATCCTGGAGGCCAGGAAAGACGGCCCCTTCAAGGACATCTTCGACTTCTGCGAACGCGTCGATATGCGCCGCTCCAACAAGAAGGTGCTGGAGGCGCTGATCAAGTGCGGCGCCTTCGACTCCACCGGTGCGGCCCGAGCGGCCCTGATGGAGGGGTTGGAGGGGGCCATGGCCTATGGCCAGAAGATCCAGGAGGAGAAGGTCAGCGCCCAGGTCTCCCTGTTCGGCATCGAGGAGGTGGCCAAGGGCAATGGCTCCGGCGGCATGAGGCTTCCCAACGTCCCGGAGTGGCAGGACAAGGAGAAGTTGGGGTACGAGAAGGAGGCCCTGGGCTTTCTGATTACCGGCCATCCGCTGGACCGCTACATCGACGACATCAGGCGCCTGGCCAACTCCGAGATCGCCAACCTGGGGGACATGCCCGACGGAGCCGAGGTACGCGTTTGCGGCATCGTTTCGGCCTTCCGGGAGATCATCACCAAAAAGGGGGACCGCATGTGTTTCGCCACCATCGAGGACCTCTCCGGTGGCGTCGAGATCACGGTCTTCTCCGATATCTACGCCACTGCCGGGCCGCTGCTCAAATCCGACGACCCGCTGCTGGTGACGGGCAAGCTGGAAAAGACGGAGAAGGGGGCCAAGATCCTGGTGCAGGCCGCCAAGGAGGGGGGCAGCGAGTGGCAGCAGAAAAACCGCGGTCCGGCCGGCGACATCAAGCTCCTGAGCGAGGCCCGTTCCCAGACCACCAGGAAGGTCTGCCTGACCCTGCGCACGGACAGCACGGCGTCTGAGCAGCTCGATGCGCTGAAGTCGATCATCGAGCGCCACCATGGCCCGGTGCCGGCCTGCATCCAGTTCGTCATCCCCGAGCGGGGCCATGCCGTCATGCCCCTGCCGGCGAGCATGAACGTCATGGCCAGCGATGAATTAAGGCTGGAAGTGGAGAGGCTGTTCGGCTATAATGCCGCGACTTTCGAGTGAGAGTAAAAAAATCGAATGAGGTGTCATCATGGCGACCCCGTTTCATCTGGAATTCGAAAAACCTATCGTCGAGCTTGAAAGGAAGATCGATGAGCTCAACCTGCTGGCCAACGGCGGGCTGGACATCCGGGCGGATGTTGCCACGCTGGAGAAGCGGGTCGAGGAGATGCGCGAGGAGATCTTCTCCAACCTCTCACGCTGGCAGACAGCCCAGGTGGCGCGTCACATCAACCGGCCGTTCACACTCGACTACATCAGGCTGATGTTCACCGAGTTCGTCGAGCTGCACGGCGACCGCAACTTCGGCGACGACCACGCCATCGTGGGCGGCCCGGCGCGCTTCGACGGCAGACCGGTCATGGTGATCGGCCACCAGAAGGGGCGCGACACCAAGGAGAAGGTCTTCCGCAACTTCGGCATGCCCAACCCGGAGGGATACCGCAAGGCCCTGCGCCTGATGCAGATGGCCGAGCAGTTCAAGCTGCCGGTGATCACCTTCGTCGACACCCCCGGCGCCTACCCCGGCATCGGCGCCGAGGAGCGCGGCCAGGCCGAGGCCATTGCCCGCAATCTGCGCGAGATGGCCAGCCTGAAAACTCCGATCATCGTCTGTATCACCGGCGAAGGGGGCTCGGGCGGGGCGCTGGCAATCGCCGTCGGCGACCGCATCCTGATGCTGGAGCACTCGGTCTACGCCGTCATCTCGCCGGAGGGGTGCGCCGCCATCCTCTGGTCCGACGGCACCAAGGGGGCCCAGGCCGCCGAGGCGCTCAAGCCGACCGCCCGGGACATCATCAAGCTGGACGTGATCGACGAGATCGTAAGCGAGCCCATAGGTGGCGCCCACCGCGACCACGAGGCCACGGCCAAGGCCATGAAGGAGGCCATCGCCCGCCATCTTGCGGAACTCTCCAAGCTGTCCGCCGACGAACTGGTGGAGGGGCGCTACAACAAGTTCCGGGCCATGACACGCTGCGTGGAGTAGCATTCAGCCTAACTATTGCATTTACAATTTCGCGGGGCGGCTTGGCCGCCCCTGTTTTTTTGAGGATCGACCATGCAAGAACGCCTGCAAAAAATCATCTCCGCCGCCGGGATCACTTCCCGCCGCGCCTCGGAGGAATTGATCCTGAACGGCCGGGTGACCGTCAACGGCGCCGTCGTGACCGAACTGGGCACCAAGGCCGACCCGGCCATGGACCTCATCACCGTGGACGGCAAGCCGCTGCAGGTGAGCGGACAGCGGGTCTACATCCTGCTCAACAAGCCGACCGGCTACATCACCGCCCTGAAGGACTCCCGGGAACGCGCCCTGGTGACCGATCTGCTGAAGGACGTTCCTGAGCGGGTCTACCCGGTCGGCAGACTGGACTACAACACCGAGGGGCTGCTGCTCTTGACCAACGACGGGGAATGGGCCAACCGCCTGATGCACCCCCGCCACGAGGTGGAGAAGGAGTACTTCGTCAGGGTGCGCGGCAAGGTGTCGGAGCAGCAGTTGAAGCGGCTGGCCGAGGGGGTCGAACTGGCGGAAGGGAAGACCGCGCCGGCGGTGGTGCGGCTGGTGAAGGATGGCGAGCAGAACGACTGGATATCGATAGCGATCCACGAGGGGCGCAACCGCCAGGTCAGGCGCATGTGCGAGGCTGTCAGCCTGTCGGTGGTGCGTCTGCGGCGCGTGCGCTACGGGTCGCTGTCGATGGGGACGCTGAAACCGGGGGAGTTCCGCTACCTGAGCGAGGCCGAGGTGAACGCGCTCGCGGGAAAGGTCACTTCTTCGACTGCGCCTTCTTCAACGACTCCTCGAACGACTCGGACGAAAAACCCTTCAGGACGACCTCCTCATTTCCGCTGCCGATGACGATCACCGGCACGCCCTGACTCTGATATTTCCCCGTCAGCTCCTCCATCGCCTTGGCATCCATCTCCACATCCTTGTTGATGAAGGGGATGTTGTTCCTGGTCAGGTACTCCTTGGCCGCACGGCAGTGGGGGCACCACGACACGGTGTAGGTCACTATCCTGGGGTATTTCTTCGCCTCAGCGGCCTTGGCAGGATCGAGCATGCTCTGTTGGGCGTGCGCGGAAGCAACACTAGCCAGGGCGGTGATCAGCATGATGGAGAGGACCGTCAGCATTCTGATAAACATTGTTATTTCTCCTTTGGTGGGGTTAGGGCAATCTGACGCCGCGTCAAGGTGATTGTCAACGGGTTCTCCCCGCCTTCACGTTTGATCTTCAGCATGACCGGCGTCCCGGCAACGCCCCGCAACCGCTTCTGCACCATGTGCCGGAAGTCGCTGCCGCCTGTTGCCTTGCCGTCGATGTGCGTAATGATATCACCGACCCGGACATCCGCAAGGTGGGCAGGCCCCCCTTTGACGAGCTGTACGACCCGGATCCGGCCATCGGGGAGCGGGACGCCGTCGATCCCCACCCCACCGAAGTTATTCTCGCTGTTGGCCGCCAGGGCCGGCACAGCCTGCAAGCAGATTATTGACGCCGTTATAAGCAGAATCTTCATAGCCTTTTATAGCACAGGGCATGCCGGCCGGTCAAACCAGATGCCTCTTGCAACAGCCGCCCCATGCACGTATCATTTACCTGAACACCGCAATTATCCACGAAAATCACGAAAGACACGAAAAAAACCAATAAGACACGCCTGGATTGGATTCGCCTCACAGCGAGGATACCGTCTTGAGTAGCATTTTTGAATTTGTTCGTGGTTTTCGTGTAGTTCGTGGACCGACTGATTTTAACTTATCGACGATAAACGTGAACAGGAGGATGCTCCGCCATGAGAACACGGATCAGCAATCTGACGGCACACGGCAAACCGGGCCAGGGGTACGAGGTGGCCGGCTGGGTGCGTTCGATACGCATATCAAAAGAAATTGCATTCATTACGCTCAACGACGGTTCGAACCTGCCGGGCATCCAGGTCGTCGCCGAACAGGGAGTGGCAAATTTCGCCGACATCGGCCGGCTCGGCACCGGCGCGGCCGTGCGGGTGTCCGGGACCCTGGTGGAATCGCCGGCCGCCGGACAGGCCTGGGAACTGGCGGCAACCGAGATCCGCATCATCGGGGCCGCGGACGAGACCTTCCCGCTCCAGAAGAAGCGCCACAGCTTTGAATACCTGCGTTCCATCGCCCACCTGCGCCCCCGCAGCAACACCTTCGGCGCGGTCTTCCGCCTCCGTTCGCGCCTGGCCCAGGCCATCCATAGCTTCTTCGCCGAGCGCGGCTTTCTCTACGTCCACACCCCGATCATCACCGCCAGCGACTGCGAGGGGGCCGGCGAGCTCTTCCGCGTCACCACCCTGGACCCCGCCTCCCCTCCCCTTTTGGACGCCCGGCCCGATTACGGCCAGGACTTCTTCGGGCAAAAGACCGGCCTGACCGTCAGCGGCCAACTGGAGGGGGAACTGTTCGCCCTGGCGTTTTCCGACATCTACACCTTCGGCCCGACCTTCCGCGCCGAGAACTCCAATACCGCCCGCCACGCCTCCGAATTCTGGATGATAGAGCCGGAGATGGCCTTTGCGAACCTCTCCGACGACGCCGACCTGGCCGAGGAGTTCGTCAGATACCTCTGCCGCTTTGCCCTGGAGGAGTGCGCCGAGGATATGGCCTTTTTCGACAGGCATATCGAGAACGGCCTGCAGGAGCGTATCCGCCGTGTGGCCGAGGCCGACTTCGTTCGCATGGATTATTCCGATGCAATCGATCGCCTGCAACGATCAGGCGTGTCGTTCGCCTACCCGGTCGAATGGGGACTGGATCTGCAGACCGAGCACGAACGCCACCTGAGCGAACATGTGGTGGGGGGTCCGCTCTTCATCCTCAACTACCCCAGGGAGATCAAGGCGTTCTACATGCGGCAGAACGAAGACGGACGCACCGTGGCGGCCATGGACCTGCTGGTGCCCAAGGTGGGCGAGATCATAGGCGGCAGCCAGCGCGAGGAGCGCCTCGACCTGCTGGAACAACGCATGGCTGAGCTGGGTATAGCAAAAGAGCCGCTCTGGTGGTACCTGGAGAGCCGCCGCTGGGGGAGCTGCCCCCACGCCGGTTTCGGCCTGGGGTTTGAGCGGCTGGTGATGTACCTCTCCGGCATGGAGAACATCCGCGACGTGATCCCCTTTCCGCGCACGCCGCGGCATGCGGAGTTTTAGCGTTGACGGAACAAGGCATCCAGGTTATGCAATATTGAGAAACATGATCAAAGCCGGGTTTTATGCGCCGGTTAAGCGGATTGAGGCAATGTTGCCGGCATATGCAGCGGGGAATGAATCCCGCGGCTACAGGCATTTTGCCGCTACGCGGCATAGCGAGCCTACATGACCCACCCCACAACCCCGAACGCACTCCCGCCCCTGCTGAAGATGCTTCAGGAGCGCCAGCCGGGAGATATCTACTCCCTGGCAGCCAAGGAGCACCTTATCACCGGAACCCTGGACTGCACGCAGCGCTCGATAACCAATGCCGCCTGGAGCAATGACAAAGGCACGCTTACGGTATATTTCGGCGCCCGAGTCCGGACTACCCTGGCCGTGGAGGGTTTCCGCGTCGTTACGGCCTGCGGCTGCCGCCAATGGCAGCCGGGGCGTCAATGCCCGCACGTGGTGGTGGCCTGGGCCGTGCTGAAGCGGCTGGTCTCACCGGGAACGCTGGTCCATATCCGCTTCAATGATCAACTCCTGCGGGATGTGGCCGCCATGGCCGGGATTGCCGCTGCCGGAAACAGCGCCGCGGGCATTTCGCCTTCAGCGGCTGCGAATACCCCCATCGACGATCTGACACTCCATCTTGAACGAGCGCGTGCGGCGCGGCGCAAGGCATTGGAGGAACGCAACCGCAAGCCGGAACAGCTCACGACCCAAAAGAAACCGTACCGTCTAGTGCTTGAAAACAGCCTTCAGCGTGGATTTCACGGCTCCATCCAGCGAGGGTCCGAAACGGTCTACGGCTGGTCCACGCGCGGTCTCCCCGCCGATCTGGCCCGGTTTCTGGCAAGCTCGTACCACTACGATTCCACGCCCCGCTATTTCGAGTCATTTCTCAAGACGACCAGCGGTAATTATCCCATCGTCTTTCGCGACGATTCCGGCCTGGAAACGCCCCTGGCCTACCGCGGAGACGCCCCGCGCCGGGCCTGCGTCGCCTTCGACATCCGCGACAACGAGGTGCTCATCACCCGCACTCTGGACGAAGGCGCCCCCATTCCGCCACGGGCGGTTGCCCACGGTCACCTCCTGTTCGACCCGGAGGCCGGCACGATTCATCCGGTCACCAATCGCGGGGCCTGGCAGACCTGGCACACCATCGAGGATGAATTGAACGCCGTCGATGAGTGCGCTGATTATGACGATGGGGGTGAATACGAGGACAACTGGTCCGACGACGATGACGATTACGGCGACCGGTCCGACAACATCGACGTCGTGGGACTGCGGCGCCTGCCCCACGGAATTGCCGTTCCCATCGCCCACTTCAACGCCACCGCCGTCAGGCTCGCTCCGGACCAGGACTTCGCGGAGAGCTTCATCTTTGCCTGCCACGGCGCGCTCGCCGAGCCATCCCAGCAGGTAAAACCCTCCTACCTCCTGGACATCCCGGACGGAATCAGCGGAAAAACGGTTTCCCTTACCCCGCTCGGGATATACGACGACATCCCTTTCCCCTTTTCCGGCGCAACCTTTTGGTATTTGGATCCTGCCCGGCGCTCGGCGCTCTCGGCCCCGCTGCGGGCGAAAAAGCGGGTACGTTCCCTGCTGGAGACGTGTTTCGCGCTGCTTGACGCCCCCAGTGCCCCGTCCAGAAACGCCATCATCCGCGCGGCACTGGCCACCCCCGACTACGCCAAGCGAGCCGTGAAAAGGGAGGCCAGGCAGGTACTCACCTCTTTTGTGGAACAGCTCTTCCAGCAGGCACTGCTGCTGCGGGCCGCGCCGGACGGTTGGCGCTTCCTGGCGGACGACCGCGCCTCCCAGGCCCGTCTGCTGCGGATCGTGTTCGAACTCTTCGGGGCGGATGCCTTCTCCTCCAGTTTCATGCCGGGGGGGGGCGAGGTCCCCGGCGAACTGCTGTCGGCGGAACTGCCGCGCCTGGCCTCCCGGCTCCGGGAAGGCGGTTTTTCACTGCGTCTGAAAAGCGCCCCGCTGACGGCCGCAACCTGGGAGTTCACCCTCGACGCCACCAGCAGCAGCCTGGACTGGTTCGAACTCCGGCCGGAGATCCGCTGTGACGGGGAACTACTGAACGACGAGGAACTGCGCGCCCTGCTGGAGGGGAACGGTGTCGTGGATCGTGACGGCAGGATGCTGCTCCTGGACGAGGCGAGTGCCCAGGTTTTGGCCATGCTGGCCGGGAGCATCGCAGCCCCGAAGCGTAAACGGGGGGCAAAGGCGGAGCCGCTCCGTGTGCCCCGCCTCCAGATCCTGGACTGGCTCCAGTTGAGAAGTCACGGCGTGACGGTCAGGCTCGCCCCGGAGGACGCTCACGTGCTGGAGAGCCTGCTGAACTTCGAGGCCATACCGGAACTGCCGCTGCCGGCCGGGCTCAACGCCACCCTGCGCCACTACCAGGCCGATGCCTGGCGCTGGCTGGCCTTCCTCTACGGGCACCGCTTCGGGGCCTGCCTGGCCGACGACATGGGGTTGGGCAAGACCCTCCAGGGGATCACCCTTCTGGCCGGCATCGCGGACGGGACGATCACCTCTTTTGCACCGGCAGGCACGCCGCACCTGGTGGTGGCTCCGCCGTCGCTCCTGTTCAACTGGGAGGCGGAGATCGCCCGTTTCTTCCCGGCCGCCAGGACGTGCCTGTACACGGGCCAGGGGCGCTCCACCGAGACCTTCGCGGACCACGACATCGTCATCACCAGCTACGGCATCGTGCAGCGCGACATCGAGCAGTTGCAGGGTCTGCGCTTCAATGTGATCATCTTCGACGAGACCCAGGTGGTGAAAAACCTCCAGGCCGCCACCTCAAACGCCGTCCGCAAGCTGAAAGGGTCATTTGCCCTGGCCCTGACCGGCACGCCGGTGGAGAATCACCTGGGTGAGTACTACGCCATCATGGACCTCTGCCTCCCCGGCCTGCTGGGGAGCAGGGAGGAATTCAGCCGCCAGGCCGGACAGGGGGGCCAGGCGGGTATCGAGCGGCTGGTCCGACGCACGCGCCCCTTTGTGCTGCGCCGCAGCAAGCAGATGATCGCGGCCGAGTTGCCGGCCAAGATCGAGACCGACATACACCTGGAGCTCTCACCCAAGCAGAAGGCGCTCTACCAGCGCACAGTGGAGGAGGTGCGCAGCCAGGTCCGCGACGCCTACGCCGGACACGCCCCGGCCCAGGCCCGCATCATAGCCCTGACCGCCATTCTCAGGCTGCGCCAGATCTGCCTGGCCCCGGCACTGGCGCTCTCCGGCGCCTCCGACGCCTCACCCAAGCTGGATTTTCTGGCCGAACAACTTGCGGAGCTGCGCGACGAGGGTCACAGCGCCCTGGTCTTTTCCCAGTTCACCTCTTATCTGGACATCATCGAGCGGGGGCTGCGACACCATGGGCTCCCCTGCCTGCGCCTGGACGGCTCCACGCCGGTAGCGCATCGCAAGCGGCTGGTGAACTCTTTCCAGAACTCCAAGGAGCCGGCGGTCTTCCTGATCAGCCTCAAGGCGGGAGGCAAGGGTTTGAACCTGACCAGGGCCACCTACGTCTTCCACATGGACCCCTGGTGGAATCCCGCCGTGGAGAACCAGGCCTCGGACCGGGCACACCGCATCGGCCAGACCGGGCAGGTGACCATCACCCGCCTGATCATGCGCCACACCATCGAGGAGAAGATGATGGCACTCAAGGAACAGAAGCTGAGGCTCTACAAGGCCATACTGGAAGAGGGCGTGGGAAGCGGTGGCGCGGCTCTGTCGCGCGAGGACTTCGAGTTCCTGCTGGGGTGAGATCGTTTCCGCGGGTTAATCACAACCTGAATCCGTAACGTCTTCCGGGCTCCTCTCGCTTAGAATGCCTGAGTCCCGGCGTTTCAGGCATGAGTTCCGGCTCTGGCGCTGTTCACCTGACATATTCGGCATGTTTTCCGCGGGCGGCGATTGACTCCGGCATTTCGCTCGCTCCGCCCTCCAGACGTCACGGAGTCAGGCACAAACTAAAAGCATTTACAAAACATGATTCATATGATAATTCCTCAACTATGAGAAAAAGAGCGTTCACGGAAGTAGTTGTATCGGATTACGAAAAATTCAAGGTGCTTGCGAAGGCACACTTTTGCACCGGTATGGCCAAGAATGAGGTACAGATGCTGGTGCCGCTTTTTCATTCCTACCACATTGATCCCGGCACCGACGTTTATGAGGAAGGCGACACGGAATCCTTTCTCTGCCTGATCGTGTCCGGAGCGGTGGACGTCTATGTCGGATATGGCATGCCGTCCGAAAAGGTAATCTCAACCCTTGGGCCCGGCGAAACCGTTGGCGAGATGTCCGTGATCGATGAATTGCCCCGGTCAGCCTCCGTGGTTGCCAACTCGGAAACGATCCTTTACGCGCTTACCCGCAGGAGCCTTGTCGAGTTGTCCAATTCATCACCTGGCCTGTGGTCAAAATTGATCTTCAACATTGCAGTATCGCTGTGTCATCGCCTCAGGCAGGCAAACGACATGCTTGCAGATGCCCTGGACGGCAACGATACGCAGGCATCACCCAGCATGTCCCCTTCCTCATCTACCTTGCACAAGCAGCCCTTTCTTAAAGCGGTCGAGACGTAACTGGTCCTGCATATCGCCTTCATTAACAATCAACCGGATAGGCCTCAACCCAAATAATGTTCATCTTTTGCCTGGAACTGCATCTCTCGCTCCCATCGCGCACCCTCAAGGAGAAGCGCGGCATCGTCAAGGGCATCCTGGGGCGCTCGCGCAATCGTTTCAACATTGCCTGCGCCGAGGTGAGCCGCCAGGATAACGCCGGCGTGGCGGTGCTGGGGTTCGTCACCGTCAGCCCGGACAAGGCCATTGCGCGCAAGACCCTGGAAGCGGTCGAGGATTGGATCTACGAGGGATGGCCGGATGTGGAGATAACAGGTGCGGATATTTCCGAGATCTGAGAGTGCCCTCCCGTCCGGCAACACTTTTATTGACACCCCCGTTGATCCAGGATATATTTAAAACTTATTTCAATCACTTACGCGTCGCCCGTGTAACTGAACCGAACCTGCTTCGCCACTTAATCACACTATGCCGGATCAAGTCGGTACCAATAAGGACCTGAACACGCTGACATATCTGGGCAAACTGGGATCAAGACTCCTCGATTCGGTCGTGAGGATGTTTTCAAATCCCCGTACGGCCCGTCGCAACAGGTTTATCCTGCTCGTCACCACCGCCCTCCTGCTGACGATCATCGTGCTGCCCAGCCAGCATTTTTCCTCGTTTGAATTCAAAACCGGCGACATCGCCACCTCGGACATCCGCGCTAACCAGGATTACCTGGTCGAGGACCGCGCCCTGACCGAGCAGCGCCGCAAGGAAGCCGCCAATAACGCCCCGATCGTCTACAACCTGAACGACCGCGTCCCATCCTATCTGGCCGGAAAACTGGAGCAGGCCCTCAGTGTTGTCCGCAGGGAGCGCGCCGCAAAGAACCGAATGAGCGTGGATGAGTGGCGCAAGCTGCTTGTGCCGCTGCTCGATACGGAATTGAGCGAGGCCGATATCCACGCGCTTATCCGCATAAAATCGGAAAAGGCGTTTCTGGACGATGCCGCGAAATTGCTGGACGAGCTCTACCAGCGCAGGATCGTGCTGGACGCCAAGGTCTTCCAGACCGATTCCAGGCGCGGAATCGAGATCCTCGACAACAACAGCCGTCTGATCGGCAGCGGCGACTCCTCCGCGAACCACACCGTGATCGGCGACGCCCGCCGCATGGTTGCCGGATGGCAGCTTACGGGTCTGGGCGAGCCGGACGACACGGACAGTATATCCGCGCTCATCGCCCGTATCCTGCTGCCGAACCTCTTCTTCAACCGCGAAGCCTCGGAGGCCCGCGCCAAAACCGCGATGGAGGCGGTCCGCCCGGTGCTCTTCAAGATACAGAAAGGGGAGATGATCGTCAGGGTGGGTGAACGGATCAGCCCGGAGCAGTCCCAGAAGCTGCGCACCATCTTCCAGGGAAACAGCGGCGGCAATCGTCTCTTCAGCGCCGCCGGCATCTTCGGCCTGATCCTGGTGCTGTTTTATTTTCCCTACCGTTTCGCCTGCAAGAACATCCGCAAGTTCAACCCCTCGAACAAGGACATCCTGATCATCTCGCTGCTGATAACCAGCAGCTTCCTCTTGTTCAAGACCGCACTGCTCATCTCCCACAACATAGGCCCGGTCTTTCCCAATGTGGATGCCAACAACTTCTTCTACATCTTCCCCTTTGCAGCCGGCGCCATGATCGTGCGCGTCTTCATCAACTCCGAGGTAGCCCTGGTCTGCTGCGCGATCCTGGCCCCGCTCTTGGGGATCATGTTCGACAGCAGCATGTCCGTGGTGATCTACGCCCTGCTGGGCGGCATCGTCGGGGCCCACGGCATGCGGCAATGTACGGACCGCGGCACCATCTATACCGCCGGACTCAAGGTATCGGTGGTCAGCCTGGCCATGGCGATCGCCTTCCAGACCTTCAACAACAACCTCTTCAGCATGCAGACCGTCTACGTCGCCTGCTTCGCCCTGGTGAGCGGCGTGCTGAGCGCCGGCATCGTCTCCGGCCTGATCCCGGTCATCGAGGTGCTATTCCACTACACAACCGACATCAAGCTGCTGGAACTGGCTAACCTCAACTCCCCCCTGCTGCGTGACCTGTTGGTGCGTGCCCCCGGCACCTATCACCATAGCGTGGTGGTGGGCAACCTGGTGGAGGCGGCGGCCGAATCCATCAACGCCAACCCGCTCCTGGCGCGGGTGGCGGCCTATCATCACGATATCGGCAAGATATCCAAGCCGCTCTATTTCATTGAAAACCAGGCGGGCGAGGAAAACCGCCACGACAAGCTCACCCCGAGCATGAGCGCCCTGATCCTTATCTCCCACATCAAGGAGGGGGCCGAACTGGCGCGAGAGAAGCACCTGGGACAGCCGATCATCGACATTATCCGCCAGCACCACGGAACCGGGTTGATCAAGTTCTTCTACGACCGGGCCAAGACCCAGGCCGCTGTCAGCGGACAGAGCGTGGAGGAAAAGGACTTCCGCTATCCCGGCCCAAAGCCCCAGACCCGCGAGGCCGGCATAGTCATGCTGGCCGACTGCGTCGAGGCAGCTTCCCGCAGCCTGGTCAATCCCACCTCCGACCGTATCCAGGGTATGGTTCAGAAGATCATCAACAACATCTTCATCGATGGTCAGTTGGACGAGTGCGAGCTGACCCTCAAAAACCTGCACGAGATCGCCAAGAGTTTCAACCGCATCCTTAACGGGATCTTTCACCACCGTGTCGATTATTCCGAGCCGGTCTACAAGGGAGGCAACGGGGTGAAAAGGTCGGCACAGGCCGACCACAAAACCGCATCCGCCGAGCCGGCCAAGGCGGGCAATGGGAGCAGGAAAAGTGCCGATACTGATGAACAATCGCCAGAGAAGGCACCGGATCGCCACCGGCCGCTTAAAAAGGGTGGCGGCGAGGATCTTAAGCGCCTTGGGATGTCCTGAGGAGACCGAACTCTCCGTATCCATCGTCGGGGACCGTGCCATCCGCCGCATCAACCGCGAGTATCTGGCCAGGGACCGGGCCACCAACGTCATCTCATTCTCACTCCGCGAGGGGGAATGGAACGTGATCGCCCCCCATGCCCTGGGGGACGTTGTCATCTCGGCCGACACCGCCGCACGGGAGGCCGAGGCTGGGGGGATGGAGGCATTTGAGCGGCTCGGTTTTCTGCTCCTGCACGGCATCCTCCACCTGTGCGGATACGACCACGAGCGAAGCGGCGAGGCCGAGGCCAGAAAAATGGAGCAAAAGGAGCGTGAGCTATTCAGGATTCTGAAGAAGGAAGGGTTGTTAAACCCGACCGGTTCATAGATTCGGTCAACTGCGCCATCGAGGGGATCATTCACGCGGTTCGCTCCGAGAGGCACATGCGCAACCACTTCGTCTCGGCGCTGGTGGTCCTGCTGCTGGCGCTCTTCCTGCGGGTGACGCCAATCGAGTTCGCCCTGCTGTCGCTCTCGATCCTGTTCGTGCTGTTCGCGGAACTGATCAATACAGCGGTGGAGGCGGTGGTGGACCTGGCCTCGCCCGGCTATCACCCCCTGGCCAAGGTGGCCAAGGATACGGCCGCCGGAGGGGTGCTGGTAGCGGCCATGGGGGCGGCCATCATGGGTTACCTGATCCTGGCCAGGTATGTACTCCCGCTCTACGGAAAGGCGCTCGCCATGTTCGGTACACCATCGGATCTGGGTACTATCGTATCCATCCTGATCGTCACGATTGCGGTTATCATGGTCAAGAGCCTTACCGGCAGGGGAACGCCGCTTCACGGCGGCATTCCCAGCGGCCATGCGGCGGTGGCCTTCTCCATCGCCACGGCGGTGTCGCTCAACACCCGCGACCCGCTCATCTCGGTGCTCGCTATCGCACTGGCGGTCATGGTCAGCCATTCGCGGCTGCTGATGCGGATCCATACCATGCGGGAAGTTGTCCTCGGCTCACTGCTGGGAGCGGGGATAACCCTTGTCGTGCTATCGTTGTTCAAGTATTTCGGATAGTTATCCAAAGCGGACACGCCGAAATCAAACAGGGAAATCAATAAATACGCCATATTATGATATGATCTTTATGGAGGAAACTTAAGTTGGAAGAGGGCAACGGGAAAAGAACGGGTTTTCTCGACCTGTTCAGCCGCTTTGTGACAGGTCGCAAGAAGATTACGGCGGAAGAGATCCACGAGTTCATCGAGGCGAGCGAGGAAGAGGGGCTGGTGAACGAGGAAGAGAGCGAGATGATCCGCTCGATCTTCACCCTGGGCAACACGGTGGTGCGCGAGGTCATGGTTCCGCGCACCGACATGGCCTGCGTCTCAGCCGAAGCCACGGTGCGTGAGCTGCTGGATACCATCATCGCCTGCGGCCACTCCCGCCTCCCGGTCTACGACACCAGCATCGACAACATCATCGGCCTGCTCTACGCCAAGGACCTGCTCAAATACTGGGGCGAGGACCAGGAGCGGGTGCGGGTGCGGGCGATCATGCGGCCCCCCTATTTCATCCCCGAGACAAAAAACCTGGAGCAACTGCTCCAGGAGTTCAAGCGCAAACGGGTCCACCTCGCCATCGTCATCGACGAGTACGGCGGCACCTCGGGCCTGATCACCATCGAAGACCTGCTGGAGGAGATCGTGGGCGACATCCAGGACGAGTACGACCGCGAGGAGGCGCTCTTCGAGATCAACGCCGACGGCTCGATCACCGCCGATGCGCGCATGCCGGTCGAGGACCTGGAGGAGCACTTCGAGATCGAGATCGAGCGCGAGAAGTTCGATACCATCGGTGGCCTCATCTTCCACCTGACCGGGAAGATCCCCGCCACAGGCGACGTCGTTGACGGCGCGGGGCTGCAACTGACCATCCTCGATGCCGACGAACGCAAGATCAAGAGGGTCCGTGTAGCGCGCCTGGGCGCCAACAGCGGCGAAGCACGGGACGCCGAGTGACGAGCTACTCCCTGCGGCTGCATCTGGCGGCGCTGTTCGACCGGGCGGGAGTGCTGGCCATCGCCTCCGGCGTGCTGATCGCCCTCTCCTTCCCGAACACCGGACTTTCCTTTCTGGCCTGGATCGCCCTGATCCCCCTGCTGATCGCACTCGAAGGGGCGTCCACACGCACCGCCTTCCGCATCGGCTTCACCTGCGGTCTCAGCGCCTACGCCATCATCCTGTACTGGATCAACATCGTTGTCACCCGTTACGGCCACCTGCCATGGGCCGTCAGCATACCGATCTATCTCATGCTGGTGGCGTGGCTGGCCATCTTCTACGGACTGAGCACGCTGGCGGCCCGAGTTGGGGAGTGTGGCGGGATAAAGGCGGTCTTTACCCTGCCGGTAGCCTGGGTGGCCTTCGACCTGATACGCTCATTCCTGCTGACCGGTTTCCCTTGGGGTATGCTCGGGCATTCGCAGTACCGTATCCTGCCGCTGATCCAGATTGCGGACATAGGGGGTGTCTACGGCATCACCTGGCTGATCGTGCTGGCCAACATGGTGCTCTACCGCGTCCTTGGCGCCGTGTCGGGGAAAGGGGTGCCTTATCCGGCCAAGAGCGCGCTGGTCCTGCTCCTCGCCCTGATCGCAACGCTCTTCTACGGATTCAGCCGGCTGAACGGACAGGAAAAAATCGACGGTGCGCCCCTGCGGGCGGCCCTGATCCAGGGCAATATCCCCCAGGACGTGAAGTGGAGCCCTTCCTTCCAGGAGCAGACCATCGCCATCTACGAACGGCTCACCCGCGAGGCGGGCAGGGGGGGTGTGGATCTGGTTGTCTGGCCGGAGAGCGCCGTACCGTTCTTTTTCCAGGACGAACCGCTCCACGCGGGACGGATCAGGAACCTGGCGCGAGAACTCGGCGCGCACCTGCTGATCGGCAGCCCGGCCCATGAACTGCGCAACGGCAGGCCGACCTACCTCAACAGCGCCTTCGTCATCGCCCCCGACGGGGAGACGGTCGGCAGGGGGGACAAGCTGCATCTGGTCCCGTTTGGTGAATACGTGCCATTGAAGCGCCTCCTCCCCTTCGTCAACAAGCTGGTGGTGGGGATCGGCGACTTCTCCCCCGGCGAGCACGCCTCCCCGTTGCGCGTCGGCCGGGCAACGGCCGGCCTGCTGGTCTGCTACGAGGGGATCTTCCCGGAGCTGTCGAGAGAGTATGTCCGCAATGGGGCGCGCATGCTGGTGAACATCACCAATGATGCCTGGTACGGCCGTTCCTCGGCCCCCTACCAGCACCTTTCCATCGCCGCCTTCCGGGCCGTGGAGACCCGCACCCCCCTGCTGCGCGCCGCCAATACCGGCATAACGGCCATCATCGACCAGAACGGCCACATCCGCAACATGACCGGCCTGTTTGTCGAGGGGTACCAAACCGGGGAAGTCAGGCCGGGCAGCGCTGATTCCATCTACCTGCGGATCGGCGACGCACCGGCCTGGCTCTGCGTGCTGCTGACCGCAGGGATTGTATTGCTGACGTGGATCAAACAGAAGAAGGCCTTTGATAAATAAAACATAAAATCCTTAACGCAAAGACGCCAAGAGGCAAAGTAAAAACAATATGTTGAACACAGCATAATCATTTGTTTGCTAAGTATCCAAAAACGAATCATATCTTGACCTTCATTGCACCTTTGCGTCTTTGCGTTAATTAAATGTAGTATTAAGAAACCATGCCAAAGGAGTTACCCATGTACCGTGAAGAAATTGCCCTTATGAACGACCTGGAAGAGCGCATCGCCAAGCTTCGGGGGTCTCTTTGACATAGATGACAAACGGGAAGCGATCCAGGAGATCGAGGCCGCCATCGCCGTCCCAGGCTTCTGGGACGATGCCGGAAGGTCGCAGGAGATCCTGAAAAGGCGCACCGCCCTGGAAAAGATCGTCCAGATGTGGGACGCCCTCACCCGCCAGTTGGAGGACATCCGGGTGATGATCGAGCTGGGCGAGGAGGCCGACGACGAGGCGGCACTGGCGGACGTTCACGAGATGAACGGCCGGCTGCAGCGGGAGGTGGAGGCGGCCGAGTTCCAGCGCATGCTCTCCGGCGCCCATGACCGCAACTCCTGCTTCGTCTCCATCAACTCCGGCGCGGGGGGCACCGAGTCCCAGGACTGGGCCGAGATGCTGCTGCGCATGTACCTGCGCTACTGCGAGAAAAAGGGGTGGCGGACCGCCATCACCGAGATCCAGCCCGGCGACGAGGCCGGGATCAAGTCGGTGACCTTCAACGTCACCGGGGAGTACGCCTATGGCTACCTGAAGGCCGAGGCCGGCATCCACCGCCTGGTGCGGATATCCCCCTTCGACAGCAATGCCCGTCGCCACACCTCCTTTGCCTCGGCCTTCGTCTTCCCCGAAATCGAGGAAGAGGACATCGACATCCGCATTTCCGAATCGGACCTGCGGGTGGACACCTACCGCTCCAGCGGCGCTGGCGGCCAGCACGTAAACACCACCGACTCGGCCGTGCGCATCACCCACCTGCCGACCAACATCGTCGTTGCCTGCCAGACCGAGCGCAGTCAGCACCTCAACAAGGCCACCGCCATGAAGGTGCTGCGGGCAAAGCTCTACGAACGGGAGATGGCTGAGCGCACCGCCAAGGCATCGGAGATCGCCGGAGAGAAGAAGGAGATCGGCTGGGGGAGCCAGATCCGTTCCTATGTGCTGCATCCCTACAAGATGGTCAAGGATTTGAGGACCGGGGTGGAATCGGGCAACCCGGACGCCGTTCTGGACGGGGCTCTGGAGGATTTTGTGGTGGCTTACCTGATGGGGGTACGGCGCGAGGTGAAGGATTCGGACTGACAAACGCTGTTATCAGTCTAATCCCTCTCTAAGCCTTCGTGTTCACGGATGAGTCGGGGCGCATCATGATGTCGGACAACCGCGCGACCAATACCGGCGGCATCTGGTAGACCAGCTTGCTGGCGCTGTCCATGAATCTGATCCGCAGATCGCCCCTGAAATTGTAGGCGAAGAGTATATTGTTCATCGTCCTGGACGGCTGTTCCCTACTCCCCTCTTCCCTTTCAGCCTCTTCCTTGCGCGCTTCCTGCTTCAACTCCAGGGTCTTGTTCATGATCGTGACCCTGTCGACAACGCCGGATTGCTCCGTCTTTTTCACCTGCTCGCTTGCGCCCCGGGGAGTCTCATCCGCCTTCTGGGCCGGCAAACGTACCCCACTTGCAGGGGGCAGTGGAGATGCGGCGTCTGCCGTTATTGATATCCCGTCTTGTGTCATGACCGCCCCCCTTTCCAAGCGATGTCGGCACGTTTGTTTTATAACCCTATTTCCATTTTATATTAACGCGGTTCTATATTTTCTGCAATAAATTATCCTCTACCGGGGTGCACCGGAAACATGGTTCTCACGGGGATATCGATTCGTGCTGCTTGCCCGAATCGACGCGGACTTGTCGCCATGGGAGACGGGGTAAAAAGTTCTTTACTCACGGAGCCCAATTATGGATACTGTCGTCATCCAAAACCCGCTCCAACGAAGATTGCGCCTTGATTTGGAATTGGAATAACCCAAGAGAAGATCGCCTTTGACAATGCACTCCATCATCAGACCGGCCATACCCATTTTCTGCGGCATCATCCTTCTGTTCGCCACGGCAGCGGGGAGCGCGGCGCCCGCTCCGGGCATCACCCGACTCGGCTTTGCCATCCAGATGGGGGCATTCGCAGAGGTCAAAAACGCCGAACGCTTTACGGCCAGGCTCCAGTCCAAGGGGATCGAGGCCTTCTACTTCCGCAAGGACAACGGCGTCTACGCCGTGCGTTTCGGCGACTTCCCCACCAGGGACAAGGCCCGCGTCATCGCCGAAAAGCTGGTTAGCGACCGCCTGATCGGCAGCTATTACATCGCCCCCCCCAACGAGGTCGTCTTCAGCCGCCCCAGGGAACCGGGATGGCAAAAGTCGCCGCAGGAGGAGATCCGTGCGCCGCGCGAGAGTGCGCCTGCCGACGCGGGCAAGGGGCCGGCGGACGTTGTCAAAGACAAAAGCGGCGATGTCAAAGACAAGCCCCGGCAGAAAACAGCCAGGGGAGACAGGGACATGGGCGCCATCGCCGCCCGTACCGCCGAACGCTTCGTTGGCATCCCCTACCGCTGGGGAGGCAACAACGTCGTGGACGGCATGGACTGCAGCGGCTTCGTCCGCGCGGTCTACAACCTGTGCGGAGTCAGCATCCCGCGCACGTCCAGGGAGCAGTTCAGCGCCGGCGAGGCGGTAACCAGGGACGAGTTGCGTGACGGCGACCTGGTCTTCTTCGGCTCGTCGCAGGAGAAGATCAACCACGTCGGCATCTACGTGGGCAGCGGCAGGTTCGTGCACGCGCCGCGGCAGGGCGAGGAGATCAAGGTCTCTACGGTGGACGAGAGCTACTTCGAGAGGCGCTTCGTCGGCGCCAGGCGGTATTTTCAGTAATCGTCTTTCTTCCCCCTTTATGAAAGGGGGATTGAGGGGGATTTGCCTTTCCGGTGCAGACCAAATCCCCCTAACCCCCCTTTTGTAAAGGAGGGAATGATCTTAGGAGAATAGTGACATGGCGATAATCAGACCATTCAAAGCGTTGCGCCCCCCCAGAGAACTGGCCGCAAAGGTTGCCGCGCTCCCCTACGACGTGATGAACGTCGAGGAGGCCCGCGCCATGGCGGCCGGCAACCCGGAGAGCTTCCTGCACGTCTCCCGACCGGAGATCGACCTGCCGCCCGAGATCGACCCGCACGCCGAACCGGTATACGTCCAGGGAAGGCGGAATCTGGAGGAGTTCATCCGCCGCGGCGTGCTCGTCCAGGACGGGCAGGAGTGCTTCTACGTCTACCGCCAGCGCATGGGGGGGATCACCCAGACCGGCCTGGTGGTCTGCGCCGGCGTGGACGACTACCAGTCCGGCGTGATCAAGAAGCACGAGCTCACCAGGGCCGACAAGGAGGAGGACCGGGTCAGGCACATCGACCTCTTGGACGCCAACGACGAACCGGTCTTCTACCTCTCCCGCTCATGCGCAGAGGTAGAGGGGATCATCGAAGGTGTCACAAACGCCCCGCCCGAGTACGACTTCACAGCGGACGACGGGATTGGCCACACCCTCTGGACCATCGGCGACCAGGCGCTGATCGGGCGCCTGATCGAGCTCTTCGCCGCCATCCCCAGGCTGTACGTGGCCGACGGCCACCACCGCAGCGCCGCCGCCGGCAGGGTGCGCGAGCTGCGCCGCGCGCAGAACCCGACCCACGGAGGGGAGGAGGAGTACAACTACTTCCTGACCGTGATCTTCCCCGAGAACCAACTCAACATCATGCCCTACAACCGCGTGGTCAAGGACCTGAACGGCCATAGCGTCGCCGGACTCATCGCCCGGCTGGAGGCTGCCTTCGAGGTCGTCCCCTCCACCGTGCCGGTCGCGCCCGCCGCGCGCCACCACTTCGGGATGTACTTGGATGGAAGATGGTATCACCTGCACGCCCGGCCGGGGATCGTCGATGAGTCCGACACAGTCGGCCGGCTGGACGTCTCCATACTGCAAAACCACCTGCTCGACCCGCTGCTCGGCATCGAAAACCCGCGCACCGATCAGCGCATCCACTTCGTCGGCGGCATCAGGGGAATCCAGGAGCTGGTCAGGCTGGTCGATTCCGGCCAGTACGCCGTGGCCTTCTCGCTCCACCCCACCACGATCCGCGAGCTGACCGAGTTGGCCGACCAGGACCAGATCATGCCCCCCAAGTCGACCTGGTTCGAGCCCAAACTGAGAAGCGGCCTGTTCGTGCACCTGCTCTCCTGAAGCTGCTGTCGAATAGACGGAAAAGCGCCCCGTACTCCTGATGGAATGCGGGGCGTTTTTTTGTTGTCAATACCCTGCCCGCCGATTTTGAACCGCCAATTTTTCTGGTAAATTCATCTTTTGACATACATGAACGTCCGCTATATATTGCGTCTTAATTGACAACCGTGCGGCCCCTGCCGCCGGCAAACACCTGGAAATCACAGGGATTAGCCCTTGATGTGGGGATTTGAACCTTATAGTGCTGTTTTTGCCCCCCAAAATGGGCCTTTAAGCCCGAATAACAGCTATTATTTGGATGTTTTGTGTGCGAGATCAGTAGGTTAGTTTGGTCCGACCCCATGAATACCGTTTCCGACCCCGTGAATACCGTCACTAAAGAGCAAAAAAAGGAATTGACATGGAACGAGGAGTAATAATATCCCCCTATTTCACGTATGATGGCCACTCCTTACATTTCCCCGGCCTTGTGGGAATTGAACCTCACCATCTCAGGCATTATTTACTGTACTGGGACAAGATCGAATACCCGAATAATCGTTTTATCCACATCGCATCTTCCCCCGAAATTGCAGCACTTGAGCAAGCTGGTTTACTTCAAAGGACCGTGGTGGAGCTTCCTGGTTTCAGTGGCAATATCGGATCTGCATACATAATAAGTCAAGCTATGGCAGCTCAAAAACTTAATCAATCTGCTGCCGGCAATTGGACTGTAGCCCAATGTGGGCCTCAATTAGTGCTCCCTTCTACTTTGTCTACAAATGTGGCTTCATTGGAAATTGAACTTTTCAATGTCTTACCTTCCCCTAGCGCAGATATCCCCCTTGATAGTATCATCAAATTCAAAGAAAAACGACATGACGAACTTGTAGCCTTCAGAAGCTACATGGACACTATTTACCTGGATATTTCAAGTTCTGGTGATTTACCACGAGCAAAAACCGTCACAATAGAGAAACTGGAGCGAGCGCTTCGCGATCTGAACAATGCCGCTGAAGAAAGCTGGGCGACGAAACTGCTTTCGGGATTCAAAATAGAGCTGAACGTCCCTAACATTTTAGACAATGCTGTCAAGGGAGCAGGAGTTGCTGCGATGATGGGGGCGCCAATTTCATTAGGAGCAGCGCTCGGTGCAGTTGGTGGCGTTATAAAGGTCGAGCTTTCAACAGCCCCGCGAGTTAATGGATTGCCGCGAGAGCTTAAAGATTTTGCATATATTTGTAGCGTACAGAAAGAACTGAAGAGCTAACATGCGAATACACGAGTCAAGCTCGTGATCCGCAGCTACGTTGAACACAGGAGTAGCTGTATGGCAGAACCGCTCAAAAACCAATTTGGAGTCGAGATCCCCGGCAACATTGCCCGGATGATCTCCCGAGTGTTTCCCGCATTTGCACAAGATGCCTTCGTCAAAGATGCTCTTGACGGATACGAGGCTCTTGATCTGATGCCGCGAGGCTGGAAGATTGCGCGAACACTGCGCGGCTACTTGCCTTTCAACTACCCTGAGGCGGTCGAAATTCTGATTGAGTCGCTCGGCCCGAAGCTCGACAAGACCGAAGGCCATGGAATGGCTCCCTTCCTGTATCTCCCGCACGATTGTTTTGTTGCCGAATTTGGGCTTGATCACTTCGAAGTTTCGATGCGTGCCCTATATGAAATAACTCAACGATTTTCCGCCGAGTTTAGTATCCGGCCATTCTTGGTGCATCACACCGAAGCAACACTCGCTTACCTCAAAGGTTGGGCGAAAGACCCAAGCCCGCATGTACGCCGTCTTGTATCGGAGGGAACGCGCCCCCGTCTGCCGTGGGCACCGCGTTTGCGTGAGTTCCAGAAAGATCCTCGACCGGTGTTGGCATTGCTTGAATTGTTAAAGGACGATCCAGAACTCTATGTAAGGCGTTCAGTAGCGAACAACCTGAATGATATCGGCAAAGATCATCCGGCGCTGCTTGTTGAGACGGCACGCCGGTGGATGAACGATGCAACGGATGAAAGACGCCGGCTTGTTAACCATGCGCTACGTTCAGCCGTGAAGCGCGCCGAACCCAGGGCGCTTGAGATAATGGGCTTTGGCGAAAAGGCAAATGTATCAGTTGGAGATGTACGCATCACTCCCCAACGCGCCATCGTTGGTGGCACAGTGAAAATCGCTTTTCAGGTTACAAACACTGATTCGTGTCGCCAACGTGTTCTGGTGGATTTCCGCATCCACTTCATGAAGTCCAGCGGGAAAACCAGCCCAAAAGTTTTCAAGTTAAGAACTATTGATCTCGCCCCCCGAGAAACCGTAAAATTAGAAAAGTTCGTTTCATTAGCTAAAATGACGACGCGTAAACATTATGCAGGAACGCACAAAGTGGATATTCTGATTAACGGACACACCAAGCCTTTGGGCACATTTGAACTGTCGCATGGGTAATCATGCGGTCTAACTCGCGCCAAGACCGGCCAAATACAGCCGGTCAGGCTTATGCGTTGAGCAATGCAGGAGATGAGAATGAATATGCGGATAAATTACTTGGCTGCTTGTCTGATATGTCTGATGTTGCTATCGAGTGGTTGTGCAACAAACCACGGAACTAGAATTGACAACATTCCAATGTACGGCCAGCCAAAAGTTGAACG
>JACPFJ010000014.1 GCA_016182975.1 Deltaproteobacteria bacterium | reverse complement strand
GCCGAAAACAATGCGCCCCATCGACGCAAAATACGACAACATATGCAACGAAATGTTCAATCTTCTAACCGAGTTGCATCTCGTTGCAACATGATTTCTACTACCAACATGTTGTCAGACGATAGGCGCTAAGCGCCTAACGTATACCCTTTTTTTCATCAAATGTGAACCGGCGACATTGAACCAGGCAATAATTGTCGTGCCTGCGCCATGATTGATCAAGCCTTGGGACATGATCGCCTGCGAGTATGCATATAATTCGAGATTATCACCATTAACGGGAACAATAATGCCAGAAAGCCCGCACCCCTTTCATACCCTCACCCCCGCTTTCATCATGGACGCCGTCGAGAGCCAGGGGTTCCGCTGCGACTGCCGCACCCTGGCGCTGAACAGCTACGAGAACCGCGTCTACCAGGTCGGCATCGATGAGGGGCAGCCGCTGATCGCCAAGTTTTACCGCCCCGGACGCTGGAGCGACGCCCAGATCATCGAGGAGCACCGTTTCTGCTTCGAGCTGGCCGAACACGAGCTGCCGGTGGTGGCGCCATGGAGCAACGCCGCCGGCGAGAGCCTCTTTCGCCATCACGGGTTCCGCTTCGCCCTCTACCCGCGCCAGGGCGGCCACGCCCCGGAGTTCGACAACCTCGACAACCTGCTGATCCTCGGCCGCATGCTCGGCCGTATCCACCGCATCGGCGCCGTGACTCCGTTTGCGCACCGGCCGACCCTGGACAGCCAAAGCTTCGGCTATGACTGCGTGGCCCTGATCCGGGAGCGCTTCATACCGGACGAATACCGGGCGAGCTACAGCGCGGTGACCGACCAGTTGCTGGAGGCGATCGACGCCTGCTTTGCCGGCGCCCCGCCGGTGCGCTCAATCCGGACCCATGGCGACTGCCATGGCGGCAACATCCTCTGGCGCGACGACGCGCCGCATTTCGTGGATTTCGACGACAGCCGCATGGCCCCTGCGGTGCAGGATCTCTGGATGATGCTCTCCGGCGACCGTCCGCGCCGGATCGCCCAACTGGACGCGCTGGTCGAGGGGTACAGCGAGTTCAACGCATTCGACCCGGCCGAACTGCGCCTGATCGAGCCCCTGCGCACCCTGCGCATGATCCACTACAGCGCCTGGCTGGCCAACCGCTGGAAGGACCCGGTATTCCCCCTCACCTTCCCCTGGTTCAACACCGTGCGCTACTGGGGCGAGCATATCCTGGAGCTGCGCGAGCAACTGGCGGCGCTGGCGGAACCGCCGCTGGAGCTGGGATGACCAGCAGGAATGGTTGGACCGGGCGTGAAAAGCGGCTGTTCTTTTTTATCCCCTGTGATATGCTTGCACGGCCTTTAAGGCGAAAACAATTAACCGACACAAGGAGAACGTAATGGCTAAAGCTAGCGCACGGCACATTTTGGTCAAGAGCAGGGAAGAATGCGAAAACCTCAAGACGCAGATCGAAGGAGGCGCCGATTTTGCCGCCGTTGCCAGGGAGCATTCCCTCTGCCCCTCGGGGAAGCAGGGTGGCGCTCTGGGCACATTCGGTCCCGGTCAGATGGTCAGGGAGTTCGACGAGGTCGTATTCAGCGGTGAGGTGGGCAAGGTCCTCGGCCCGGTACAGACCCAGTTCGGCTACCACCTGATCGAGGTCACCAGCCGGACCGAGTAGACGGCCACTGCCGATGCGAGGGTCACCCCATGACGCGAAAGATCTTCATAGCAGCCACGGGACAAAACAGCGGGAAGACCACCACCAGTATCTCGCTTTTGCACCTGGCCCGGAAGAAATATGAGCGGGTCGGCTTCATCAAGCCGCTCGGCCCCAAGCCGGCCACGCTGCGGGGGCGCGCCGTCGACAAGGACGCCGCCCTGATCGCGCAGGTCTTCGACCTGCAGCGGGATCTGCGCTTCATGTCGCCGGTGGTGGTCTATCCCGACACCACCCGCCGGGTGATCGACGGCGAGATCGAAGTGGCGGAGTTGCAGGAGCGCATACTGCACGCCCATGCCGAGTTGGAGAAGATGTGCGACTTCATCGTCATCGAAGGCGCCGGCCATTCCGGGGTCGGCTCGGTGATGAAGCTCTCCAACGCCCGCATCGCCCGCCTGCTGGATGCTCCGGTGCTGATGGTGACCGGAGGAGGTGTGGGGAACGTGGTCGATACGGTCTGCATGAACCTGGCGCTCTTCCGGCAGGAGGGGGCCGAGGTGCGGGCGGTGCTGGTCAACAAGCTGATCCCCGAAAAGCGCGAACGGGTGCTGGACTACCTGGGACGGGCCCTGGCGGACGAGCCCTTCACCCTGATCGGCGGCTTCGACTTCCAGCCGGTCCTGGCCAACCCTACACTGCGCCGCATCTCGCGGCTGCTGGATATCCCCCTGCACGGCAACCGCCGGGAGATGGGACGGATCATCCACCATGTGCAGATCGGCGCCGCCTCGACCCAGCGCATAACCGAGTTGCTCAAGGATTCGACGCTGCTGCTCGTCACCAGCAGCCGCGACGAACTGCTGGTGACCCTGGCCAACCTGTACCAGATGCCGGAATACCGCTCCCGAATCGCCGGCCTGGTCATTCCCGGTATCATGCCGATCAGCACCATCACCCAGCGCATCATCGACCGCAGCAATATCCCCTACCTGCGCGCCGAGGCCCAGACCACCGCCGAGCTCTACCGCATCATCACCGAGGACGTCTCCAAGATCACCGCCGAGGACACCGAGAAGCTGGAGTTGATAGAATCTCTGGCCGAGCGGAACCTCGACTTCGACGCCCTGGACGCGCTTTTTGCCGGAGGGCGCCCCTAAAGCTACCGCGTACCTGCCCCGTTAACCAACTAAATACCCGCAAGGCGGCCACATGGCCGCCTTTTGTTGTTCCGGGCAATAGCCTTCGAGGGGAGAACTTGCGGGGGGGCCGAGCCGTGTTATCTTTATTCATGGACCTATTCCAGAGCTGAAAGGAGAATCCCATGTACGGCAAGGACAGGATCTACAAGAAGGTCGAGATTATCGGCGTTTCCAGCAAGGGGATCGAGGCGGCCATAGAGACGGCCGTGACCAAGGCCCGCACCTCCCTGGACAAGCTCTCCTGGTTCGAGGTGAAGGATATCCGCGGCCACATCGGTGACGACGGCAAGATTGCCGAATACCAGGTGCTGCTCAAGGTGGCCTTCCAGTTGAAGGAGTGAGCGGGAACGCCGCGCCAATCGACCCGCATCCGTCCACGGATCAGGAGAAGATCCGGTTCTCCTGCTCCTGGACACGGATGAAGGTCGTGCGCTTGGTCAACTCCTTCAGCGACGCGGCGCCGACATAGGTACAGGTCGATCTCACCCCGCCGAGGATGTCCCTGACCGTTTCCCTGATCGGCCCGCGATAGGGCACCTCCACCGTCTTCCCCTCCGATGCGCGGTACGCGGCTATCTCGCCGGAGTGTTTGGTCATGGCGGTTGCCGAACTCATGCCATAGAACAGCTTGTACTGTTGCCCGCCGCGATCCACCAACTCCCCGCCACTCTCGTCGTGGCCGGCAAACATGCCGCCGAGCATGACGAAATCGGCGCCGCCGCCGAATGCCTTGGCCACGTCGCCGGGACAGGTGCAGCCGCCGTCGGAGATGATCCTCCCCCCCAGGCCGTGGGCGGCGTCGGCGCACTCGATCACCGCCGACAGCTGGGGGTAGCCGACACCGGCCTTGGTTCGGGTGGTACAGACCGATCCGGGGCCGATCCCCACCTTGACGATATCGGCGCCGGACAGCAGCAGTTCCTCCACCATCTCCCCGGTGACCACGTTGCCGGCCACGATGGTCTTATCGGAAAAGGCGGCGCGAACCTTGCCGACATGCTCCACAAAGGACTCGGCATAGCCGTTGGCCACATCGATGCAGATGAATTCCAGCTTCGGGTGGTTCGCCAGGATCAGGCCCAGCTTGTCGAAGTCATCGTCGGAGGTGCCGGTGCTGACCATGATCCGGGCGTAGATCCCATCATCGCGGCCATCGAGAAACTGGTCCCACTGGGCCGTACTGTAGTGCTTGTGGATGGTGGTCAGCATCTCATGGCCGGCCAGCACCTCGGCCACCTCGAAGGTGCCGACCGTATCCATGTTCGCGGCGATGACCGGCACGCCGCTCCACTGCCTGCGGCTGTGCAGAAACGTAAAGGTCCGTTGCAGAGCGACCTGGGAGCGGCTCTTCAGATTCGATCTCTTGGGCCTGATCAACACATCCCTGAATCCCAGCTTCAGATCGGTTTCGACGCGCATGCATCCCCCCTTGTCCCGTTGTCTTTCACCTTTCCTCAATAGTAGCCGCTATTTCTCCGAACACAATACTGCCCGATGAGGCCTGCTCGCCGTGCTTGTCTTGAGTCATCCGGACATGCGGGCGTCCGTGATATAATAAAAATAAAGATGATCTGTCGGGGTATCGCCGGCCGGATGGGCGGCTGAGAGTACCGGCCGGGGGAGGCAAACGATGAAAGCGCTGATACTGAGTGCGGATAACTTTGAGGATTCCGAGCTGCTGGTTCCCCTCTATCGGTTGCAGGAGGCCGGTTATGAGGTGGAGGTCGCGGCTGGCAGGCATGGCACGATACACGGCAAACACGGCTACGAGGTGCGCGTAGGGAAGAGTTTCACCGAGGTCGACCCGGCGGATTACGGCGTCCTGATCCTGCCGGGGGGTAAGGCGCCAGCGGCGATTCGCGACGACCCCCAGGCACAGGAGATCGCACGTCATTTTTTTGCATGCGACAAACCGGTCGGCGCCATCTGCCACGGTCCGCAGACGTTGATATCGGCGGGATTGCTGGAGGGGCGGCGCGCCACCTGTTACCGGACGGTGGCAAAGGAGTTGGAAGCGGCCGGCGCGCTGTACGAAGACCGCGAGGTAGTTGTGGACGGCCAGTTGGTCACCTCACGGCAGCCGGAAGACCTGCCGGCGTTCATGCGTGAGTTGATGCGGCTGGTGACTCATTATGCGGCGATCGCTCCCGGTGGGTTCTGGGGAGATGCCGCCTCGATACCGTTGAAATTAGTCGGATCGAGGAGGCGCTTCTGACGGAGGGTGGAAAGGGGATTGGAAAGGAGAAACGGGGTGATGAACGATCAGCAAGGGGTTATCGTCACCCGGCCCGCACCACCCTCTTCACCCGCCACCCGGACACGCAGCGGGAGGAAGAGGCCGGCCACCCATAGATTGGTGAGGAGATGAGGGGTGATGCGGGAGGTAGTGAAGTCGGATTCCCCCCGGCTGAGGGCGAGAAATGGGACGAGTTGATCAGCCAGATGGGGATCAAGGGCGGCTCCGGTTGCAAGGTGTCGGCAGAGTTCGTCGGCCGCCTCGCTGCCGACCGTTTCGGCCCGTTTGCCGCGCGCGCCGAGCGCGGTGGAGCCTGCCAGGCCATTTCCCGTCTCCGCGCGGAGAAAGAGGAAGGTTCCCTGGCCCGGTCCTGGGGCTTCGAGAAGCTCGATCTGCGGCGGAGGGAACGAATCGGCGGGCATTGCGCCGAGTGCCGCCAGGGAGGCCGTCCGCTGGCGCTCCGCAATGGAGAGCGGCAGGCGGCAGACCCCTGAACAGCCCGTGACAGTGGCGCGGCGCGGTTCGTCCGGTGCGGAGAAACTGAGTGGCCGCAACTCACGGGCCGGGATAATTTCCGCGCGAATCCTCCCCCCGCCGCGGGGATAAAAACCGTACGCCTCGATGGAGAGCCTGAGCTCCCCGCCGAGGCGTTTCAGCATCGGCGCAAAGACCTCGGCCAGGTAGTTGACCGAGGGGCTGAAGGGGACATGGGTGCCGCCGCTGAGGAGCACCCTGCTGGGTCGGTCGGCGCGGAGCAAGGGGGGGATCAGGGTCTGCAGCACGAGGGTGACGGCGCCCGCCGTTCCTATGTCGAATGCGAAGCTTCCCCCGGAGAGCGCATGGGGTGTGAAAGCAAGTACGGTGGAACCGTGCTCGGCCCCCTCGACCGTTGCGGCCGAGATGGCCTGGGCCGCACGGACAGCGGCCATGTGCTGCGGCATGAGACCCGGCTTGCGTCGCCCCCGGCGGATGTTGACGATGCGAAACGGGGTCCCGCTCAGTGAGGAGAGCGAGAGCGCGGTGCGCAGGATCTGCCCGCCCCCCTCGCCGTGGCTGCCGTCGATCTCCAGCATGCTGCGCCCCTCCGTAAGCGGTTCGACATAAACCCCGCCTCCCGATGCGTCGGCAGGCAGGGAAAGTGTAGCACGAAAATCATGGATTTTTTTTGGAGTCCGTCCGCATTTCTCCGCCACCATTTTTCAACGCCGAAATTTGACCTCTCCCCGCTCCGCGGTATAGTTACCCCATGATCATCTAATCCAAGAAGGGGCATTCAACATGGAAAGGAGAATACTATGACAAAGGAAATGGCAAAGATCACTGAATGCGATGTTACCGACTGCGCGTACAACAAACACAATTCATGTCACACCATGGCGATCACGGTCGGCGGGCCTGAGGAATGTCCGCACTGCGATACGTATGTTGTCAGCGCACACTCCGGAGGGATTCCGGACATGAAAGCCGGGGTCGGGGCCTGCAAGGTATCGAGCTGCTCGCACAATGATTCGCTGGAGTGCAACGCCGGCATGATCAAGGTCGGCTGGCACCAGAACCACCCCGACTGCAAGACCTTTCACGCCAGATAGAAAGCCGACCCAAAAACTTAAGAGGTGCCATAACATTAATCGCCCCCTTCTTGATTTTTTTGACCATGGAGAGGTATGAAAAGGCGGCGGACTGCCGCCTTTTCCGTACCCAATTGATTGCGAATTCGTATGAAGGAAAAAAAAACCAGTGAACAGACCAACGGCAAGGGCAGGTGCGTTTCTGGCGGTCGCCGGGGTCCTCCTCGGGGGATGCAGGAAAGAGGCGCCCCGAAAAGCGGAAACACCTCGAACGGCACAGACGCCTCATGCGGCGCAAACGCTACGGGAGCAGTTGCAGGCGGGAGAGGCGCTGTTCAAGCAGTACTGCGCCCCCTGCCATCCGGATGGCGGCAATGTCACCGACCCGCGAAGGACCCTGCGCGGCTCGCGGTTGAAGGCGAATCACATTACCAGGCCCGAGGATATAGTCAGAATCATGCGCAATCCCATCTCACGCATGATCAGGTTCGATGAGACGACCATCCCGGACAGGGATGCAACGGCGATAGCCGTATATATTTTTGAGACCTTCAAGTAATGGGGGGGACTGTCGGTGTGCTGAATGAGGTCCATTTATTTGCCGACCCCCTTGTCCAGGAACTCGCGGTCTAATTCGCCGATATCGTAAAAGAGCTGCAACCACCGGATTATGAGCTTATTGTTCCACCGATATTCCGACAACAACTGGAGCCAGGAACCATGAGTGAATCCCGATTCGACTTCGACACCATTATCGACCGCAGCAACACCGCCAGCGAGAAGTGGGACAAATACCGGGGGCGCGCAATCATCCCGCTCTGGGTGGCGGACATGGACTTCCGCTCCCCTCCCGCCGTGATCGAGGCGCTCCACGAACGGGTCTCTCACGGCATCTTCGGCTATACCCGCACCCCGGAGGCGCTGGTGGAGGCGGTAGTCGCCATGCTGGCCGGGGAGTCCGGCTGGGGTGTCGGGGAGGAGTGGCTCGTCTGGCTCCCCGGCCTGGTCTGCGGGCTGAACGTGGCCTGCCGCGCCGTGGGGGAGCCGGACGACGGGGTGCTTACCCTTACCCCGGTCTATCCCCCCTTCATGTCCGCCCCGCCCCTCTCGCGGCGCTCGTTGATCAAGGTGCCGCTGCGGCTGAGTTCCGGGCGCTGGCAGTGGGACCCGGCGGAGCTGGAGCGGGCGGTCACGCCGCGGACGCGGCTCCTTCTGCTCTGCAACCCCCACAACCCGGTCGGCCGGGTCTGGTCGGAGGCTGAACTTACCCAAATCGCGGAACTGGCCGAACGCCACGACCTGGTGATCTGCTCCGACGAGATCCACTCCGGCCTTATCCTGGATGAGGACAAGCACCACATCCCCATCGCCACCCTCGCGCCGGAAACGGCCCGCCGCACCATCACCCTCCAGGCCCCCAGCAAGACCTTCAACATCCCGGGGCTGGGGTGCTCCTTTGCCCTCATCTCCGATCCCGGCCTGCGCCGGGCCTTCCGCAAGGCCATGGGGAGGATCGTGCCGCACGTGAACGCACTCGGCTACACCGCCGCCCTGGCGGCCTACCGGGAAGGAGAAGAATGGCGCCGGGAACTGGTCGCCTACCTGGCCGCCAACCGCGATCTGGTGACGGAGGAGATCAACGGGATGCCGGGCCTCTCCATGGCCCCGGTGGAGGCGACCTACCTGGCCTGGATCGATGCCCGCCCGAGCGGCATCGAGAACCCGGCGCGCTTCTTCGAGGACGCGGGGGTGGGGCTCTCCGCCGGGGCCGATTTCGACGCCCCCGGCTTCGTCCGGCTCAACTTCGGCTGCCCGCGCAGGCTGCTGGCCGAGGCGCTCGGGCGCATGCGGGCGGCGTTGGCGGGGGGATGATCTCGGCAATGGCTTTGTTATTCCGTAACAGGCCCTAAGGTAGTAAAATAATCTAAGAAGGGCACATACAGAAGATCTTCACTGATGCCGCTTCGCCTTCAGGGGTGAAGAGGGGGTGAATGTATGAAAATATTAGACGTAGTTGTTACGGTCCTGCTAGTGATAGGCGGCCTTAACTTGGGCCTGATGGGGTTCTTCGGGTATAATCTCATAGCCACTTTATTTGGCGAAGCTACCGTATGGAGCCGTTTGATTTATGCTCTGGTTGGTTTGAGCGCCCTGTATGAAATCGGCGGCTTTACGTTCGGCTTCAAGGCGGTTCAGCATCGTTGGTGTGAAACACCTGCCACAGCGAAACATTAACGCCACGATGAACAAAGGCGTGTAGATCGGCATCAGGAGAGGATTGCAAATCGAGGGCGGCCGGTGGCCGTCCTTTTTTTGGAGCAAAATGAAAGGCCCGCGAGTTTCGCGGGCCTCTGTTTTTAAGCTCTTTCCGTTGCACCCTTTTCAAGGGTCATTCCGGCTCGGAAATGCCGCCGGACGGATACTGCCTGAATGGGTTTTTCTCGGGAACAACTTCCTCTATACCGTTACCCCCCTTTGGTCTGGAGTCAGTTACCAGGTAGCGCTACCTGATTGAACTATACACCAGAAAAGCGAATAATACAGGCTTTTATTAAATAAATTATCCGTGTATTATGTCAAATTGTGCCGGATTCCGCCGTCATACCCTAGGATGATGCAATGATCATCACCGCCAAAACCTTGCAGGAGTAGCGGATGCGTTTCGCTGTTCTGGCCGATCTGGTACTGCTCGTACACGCCCTGTTCGTTCTCTTCGTCGTCTTCGGCGGGGTGGCGGTGCTGCGCCGGCGCAGGCTGGCGTGGCTGCACCTGCCGGCCGCGCTCTGGGGGGCGGCGATCGAGCTGGGGGGGTGGGCCTGCCCGCTGACCTTCCTGGAAAACCGTTTCCGGCGGCTTGGGGGGGAGGCCGGCTACAGCGGGAGCTTCATCGAGCAGTACCTGACGCCGCTCATCTACCCGCTCGGCCTGACACGAAGGTCACAACTCTACATCGGCCTGGCGGTACTTCTCATCAACCTCGCGATCTACGTCCATCTCTGGCGCAGCCGCGGCAGGGAAAAATAGACGCAAAGACCTCCGAGGTTTCAAAAACCCCGGAGGTCTTTCGTGGATGCCAACCTCGGTATTGGAGCGGTTGCAGAACCTCGCTAGAGGATCTCCAGCAGCTCGACCTCGAAGGTGAGGTCTTCACCCGCCAGGGGGTGATTGGCGTCGAAGGTGACACTGTCGGCGCTCACTTCGACCACGGCTACCCCCAGCTCCTCGTCATCGTCGTTGCCAAGCACCAGTTCATCGCCTACCTCGGGCTTGAGGTCCTCTGGCAGATCGCTGCGCGGCACGGTAAATACCTTTTCCTGGTCGTACTCGCCGAAGGCGTCCGCCGCCGGGATGACGACCGTCCTTTTTTCGCCTGGCGACATGCCGGTCAGCGCATCGTCGATCTGGGGAAACAGCTCACCCCCGCCGATGGTCAATTCCATGGGACCGCTCTCGCAGCCGCAGCCGCATTCGTCATCCCCGCAGTCGTCCGTCTCGCACTCGTCGTGATCGCACTCATCCTCAAGTGTGGAATCGAAGACCGTGCCGTCCGGAAGTGTGCCGGTGTAGTTGATTTTGACCTTATCGCCCTTTTTTGCCTGTGCCATTGCCGTACCTTTCGCTGTGTGGTCCGGCCGTGAAGCCGGTTTTTTTCATTTGGACATGGTACGGGAGAATGCGGTCGGCAGTCTACAAAAATCTTGCGCCATCATCGTCGCCGGCGGCGAGGAGGCAACGTACACCGGAAACAATCAGCGGGAATCAAGCCAATCCCCGAGCGATCGCCAATCACGGAATTCGTCGACGGAGCGGGCAGCGATGCGGGGATGCTCCGTCTCGATAAGCCTTGAAAGGTCGTTTCCCGGGCCCAGCTCGATCACCGTATCTATTCCCGACTCGGCAAGTGTTGCCATGCAGCGGTCCCAGCGCACGGTTGTGGCGATCTGCCGCGAAAGCGTATCAACCGCCTGTTCGCGCGTCCTGACCCTCATTGCGTCGATGCCGGCCAGCACGGGGACAGCCGGCGCCGCGAGCCCGGATTTCCTGAGAGCGGCCCTGAACGGCTCGACGGCCGGCATGAGGTAGCGGCTGTGCGACGGGACCGTGATCGCCAGGCGGACGTGGTTAGGGTTGGTGATGGCGGGATTCGCCAGGAGAGAGTCGATCATGTGCGCGGGTCCGGCCAGGACCTGCTCGGACCGGCTCCGGATGATGGCGGTATCGATGCCGCTGGAGGCCATGATGCGGTCGCGGGCGGCAAGCTCGTCGGGCGAGCACCTGCCGCGCCAGAGCAGCATGCAGCCACCGACGCCGCCAAGGCCCGCCGCTGCCCTGTCCATCAGTCGGGCCCGCTGCTGCACGAGCCCTAACGTTGTCCGGCCGTCGATCGCGCCCGCCACATGGTATGCCGACAGCTCACCGATAGAGTAGCCGGCGACCAGTGAAACCTGGGAGACGAGGCGGCTGATGCGCGTCCAGGCCGCAATCTGATGGAGTGCAATCGCGAACTGGGCGTGCGCGCTGACGAAGATCGCATCCTCGCCGAGGTCACGCCACCAGGCTTCGACATCCTTCCCCAGGATGTCGCTGGCCGCGCAACGCAGATCATACAGATCATGGTCAACAAACAGGTTGTCGAGCATGTCGCGGCGCTGTCCGGCCTGGCCCGGGCAGACGATGGCGAGCCTGACATTGCCCATCAGATAAACCCATCCAGGTCGAGGTGATGGGCGACCAATGTTGCCGCCACGAGATCGGCGCTGCCGCCGGGGCTCAGGTTGCGCGCCACGAACTCCCGGTGCATGGCGACGAGCTGTTCGCGCCAGCATGGCTGCCCGACGCCGCCGTTGGCGTTGAACGTCCCGGCAGACTCCCGTGCAAAGGCCAGTCCGGCCTCACCGCCGCGCCACAACAGGTTGGTGTCGTCCAGATGTTCGATCAACGCCAGCAGCGTACCGATCAGGGCCGTCTCGTGGTCGCGCCCGGCTTGGAGCAGGCGGCGCAGGGTGGGGATGCCGATGCGATACACCGTCGGAAATCCTGCGGCAGCCTCGCCGCGGGCCCCTGCAGCGGCGAAGCGGCGGAATACCCGGTTGCCATGGGTATCCGACGAGCCGGTCCGTGAGTCCGAGATCCGCTCTCCCCACTCCCGCGCAACCACGCCGCCGCAGGTGAGGCCGGCGAGTGCGGGATCGCCCCTGCGCCTCACGGCGGCGACGGCCAGAAATCCCAGGTTATGGATCGCCCCGCGATGGGTGTTGACGCCGCCGGTTGCGGCGAGCATGCGCTGTTCCGCCTCGCGGCCGATGGCCCGCAGGGCCGGAAGCCCCTCTCCGCATGCCGCGGATGACGCCAAGCGCGCGAACGTCCCCTCCAGGGCGGCGATGCCGGTCAGAAAGGTGCCGATGTGCATGTCGCGATGGCTTCCCGCATCGACCGGCGTGACCAGGCCGGGTTTCGGCCAGGCCAGGGCCTCGCGTCGAAGCGCGTCGAGGCACAGCCGATCAAGGAGGTGATGATCGGCATGCAGGGCGGTTTCGTTCGGAGAGTCGGACATTGTGGCGCCGGGCGCGTCCATGTTCAGACGTCCTTGGCGGCCATCGGGCCGAGAAATTCATCTGCGGCCAGGAGCCGCACCTCGTCGCGGGACTTTGCCAGCAGCTTGATTGCGCCTCCGGAACGATACGCCGCCGCGAACTCGCGCCAGGCCGCGCCCCAGCCGGTCGGAACGACTATTTCGCCGTCCAGACGCGGGGTGCTGTCCTTGAAGCCGGAAAGGGCGCCGAGCAGCCGTTGCATGTCCGTCCCCTCATCGCAGACGAACAGTACGTCGAGGTCGCTGTTTTCCGTCAGGTAGCCGTGGCCGGTGACCGCCTGCCATGACAGAGAACCATATACGTAAGGGGTCGCTCCGGCCTCTTGGCAGAAGAGCAGAATCCGCTCAATGGCATCGTGCCAGGCAGGGGGGGCGTGGGGCAGCGCCTCGGCCAGCCCCAAAGGGGCGGTGTGGCGTATGACCGCTTCCCGGGGCGCGTGCAGGGTTACGCGTTGGCGTGTGAGCGGCGGGGGCAGTGTGAGGCCGAGCGAGATGCGGCTCTCGCCCGTGATCGATGGTTTCGGCTGCCGGGTAACGACAAACGGGCGGGATTGCCCGACCCAGTTCCGTGAGAACCTCCCGAGGTCCGAGGCATCGGCATATATCTCCAGGTCAACGAAGGGGTCGAGCCAGACCAGGTCATGTCGTTGGACCATTCGGTTCATGACGCGGCCGCAACCAGTTGCGCCAGCGGCGAGGCCAGCCGGCGCCCGTCCCTCTCCAGGCCGAGGGCCGCACGGGTGTCACCGGCCTCGGCGCAGTTGACCGCCGCCTCAAGGCGTGCGCACCAGTCGTCGTCGGCGCTCCACAGTTCATGCACCGCGCCCATGCGCCAGTAGTTCTCCGCGCCCGGCGCAAAGACCGGGGACTCCTCCGCCAGCACGACCAGCCTGTCGTAAGGGATCTTGGTCACCCTCGCCATGGCGCGCAGGTCCATCACCCGCACCTGGGCATGGGGAAGCGCGCAGATCCGGTCGGCCATCAGCCCGAAGGCGAGAAAGCCGCCGCTGACCGCGTCGCCATGGACCAGCGTCACCAGGCGATGCCCGCACCGCCGGGCAAGATCCGCACAACCGGCCGTGTGGGCGAAGCAGCCGTTCAGGCCGATGAGCTCATCATGGCGGGAGAGCGCCTGCCCCCTGGTGTCCACCAGGATGACAATCGTGCGGGGTGGACGCGAACCGTTGCCGTCTTCGGCCACGGCTGCCAGGAGCGTCCCGGCAACCTTGAGCGCCAGTTCACAGTCGATCTCGGCATGGTCACGGGTGCCGATGACCACCGCCTCACGGCCTGCGACAACCGCCGTGCCGTGCATGAAGGCCCCGTCGATGATGATGGTATGGCGGCCGGGGCCGAACAGACTGTTGAAAAGGGCGTCCGTGGTCATGCTGTCTCCATGAGGTGGCGGTTGAATGCGTCGACCGCCATAAGCGGGACGCCGTCGATGTCGCTGAAACCGGACGCCGCGAAGATCTCGCGGCCGTCACGCGCCGCGGAAAAACGCCGGGTCCTGGCAGTCAAACGGGCGTGGGCGTCGAAGAGGGTGTCCAGGCTGGACGGCTTCAGCGGCCTGGCGCCGTATTCGGCGAGCAGATCGGCGGTTACCGCGCGGAAGGCGGCGACGTCGTCCTCGACCAGCCGCGTCGCCTCACCCAGGGCGCGCCGCACCTTGCCGCCGGTGACGCGCCATACCAGCGCCCGGTCGCGGGAATCGAATTCCTCGACACCCATCACCGTTTCGATCACCTCGGGACCGGAGAGTCCCATCCTCCCCTGCTCCGACATGACCACCTCCGCGCAGAGCCGGGCCACGATCCCCATCCCGCCGAAAGCGCCGCAGGAGCCACCGATCAGGGCGAAGACCGGGATGCCCGCCGCCTGGGTGCGCAGCACGGCGCGCATCAGCTCCGATATGGCGATCAGGCCGGCGTTCGCCTCGTGCAGGCGCACCCCGCCGGAATCCACGAGCAGGAGCACCGCCGCGGGCCGCTCGCTCACGGCCTTGTCGAGCAGGCCGGCTAGCTTGGCGCCATGCACCTCGCCGACGGCGCCGCCGTTGAATCTCCCCTCCTGGGCGGCTATCAGCACCGGGTGACCGGCCAATCGGGCGCACCCCACGGCCACGCCGTCGTCAAAGGCCACCGGCGCGTGGAGCCTGGCGAGATGGGGGCTGGTATGCCTTAATTGCGGCGGGCAGAATTCGCTGAACGAGCCGGGATCGACGAGCCTGGCGATGCGCGTGCGCGCCGATGCCTCGAAAAAACTGGTCTTTTTCACGCTCATGATTTCTCGCTCCTGAATGTATCCATGGCCTGATCGAGACGCAGGCTCACCACTGCCGGTGTTGCCCCGGCGTCGTTGATGGTGATGCGCAGGCCGCCGACCGGCTGGCGCTCGACGAAGTCGCGCAACACCGCGGCCCAGATATCGCGGAAACCCGTTGCCGGCGTGCTGACCTCGATCCGGCATGCGTCGCCCGGATCGCCGCTTTCGACGAGCACCTCCAGGTTGCCGGAGGAAACCACGCCGCACAGCCGCGGCGGATGGGCTTCCGCTAGACGGCAGGCGGCCGGAAAGGTCATGACGAACTGTTCCATGGATTCTCCCTTTTACCAGTTGCGGAAATGCACGGGCGGGTTGTAGAGACCGCCGGAGGCGTGCACCAGGTCCTTGATGTTGCGCGCCGCCAGCAGGTCCCGCGTTGCCAGGCGCTTGTCGATGCCGAGGTCCTGCGGGTAGCGCACGATGCCGCGGTCGCGCAGGTTCTCCACCATCCGCCGGTCGCGGCCCAGCCCCACCTGCGTATAGCCGGCCACGCCGCGGATCGCCTGCTCACGCTCCTCGGGGGTCGTGCAGCGCAGGAGATGGGCGCTCCCCTCCTCGGTGATGACATGGGTGACGTCCTCGGCGTAGATCATCACCGGCGGCAGCTCCATCCCGGCCGTCTCCGCCAGTTCCCAGGCATCGAGACGTTCCACGAAGGCCGGCTGCATGTGCTCGCGGGAGCTCTCCACGATCTGCGCCACCAGCTTGCGGCCGCGCGGCATGGCGGCATTGGGGCTGGCCTCGCGTCCGGCGCGCAGCCACGCCGGCGAAGGATGGCGCCGCCCGCGGGCGTCGGAACCCATGTTCGGCGCCCCCCCGAAGCCGGCGATGCGCCCCTTGGTGGCGGTCGAACTGTTCCCCTCCAGATCTATCTGCAGGGTCGAGCCGATGAAGAGGTCGCAGGCGTAGTGCCCGGCAGCCTGGCTGAAGGCGCGGTTGGAGCGCAGCGAGCCGTCGCGGCCGACGAAGAAGACGTCTGGGCGGGCCGCGATGTAGCGCTCCATGCCGACCTCGGAACCGAAGCAATGCACGGAGTGGACAAAACCGGCCTCTATGGCGGGAATCAGCGTTGGATGCGGGTTCAGCGCCCAGTTGGTGCAGATCTTCCCCTTGAGGCCCAGCTCCGCGGCATAGGTGGGGAGCAGCAGTTCGATGGCAGCCGTGTCGAAGCCGATGCCGTGGTTGAGGCGGGTGATGCCGTATTCGGCGTAGAGCCCCTTGATCGCGATCATGGCCATCAGGATCTGGATCTCGGTGATCTGGGCCGGGTCGCGGGTGAAGAGCGGTTCGATGTAGTGCGGGGTGGGGGCCTTGACGAAGAAATCGACCCAGTCGGCCGGGATGTCCACCCGCGGCAGCCTGTCCACCACCTCGTTCACCTGGGCGATGACGATGCCGTTCCTGAACGCGGTGGCCTCGACGATGGCCGGTGTATCCTCGGTGTTGGGGCCGGTGTAGAGGTTACCCTCCCGGTCCGCGGCCTGGGCCGCGATCAGCGCCACTTTCGGGGTAAGGTCGATGAAGTAGCGGCCAAAGAGTTCCAGGTAGGTGTGGATCGCGCCGATCTCGATGCGCCCCTGTTCCACCAGGTTCGCCAGGCGCCCGGCCTGCGGCCCGGAGAAGGAGAAGTCGATGCGCCTCACCTGCCCCTGTTCGATCAGGTCCACATGCTCGGGCAGCGCCAGGACCGACTGCACCAGGTGCAGGTCGCGCACAAGGGCCGGATCGGTCCTGACCAGGCTCCTGGCCAGGAAATCGGCCTGCTTCTGGTTGTTCCCCTCGATGCAGACCCGGTCGCCCGGCTCGATGACCGCTTCGAGCAGGCGCACGATATCCGCTCCGGCAACCTCGCGGCCTTTTGCCAGGGCCGCTCCGCGTTCGATCCGCGCCTGCTGGTTGCGTTTCTGCCCGTCCCAACTGGCAGGCGGGGTTGAAGGTGCATTCATGGGGTGCCTTTCCGTATGGCTTCTAACAGTTCCCTCTCCCTGAGGGAGAGGGTTAGGGTGAGGGGGAAAAGTTACCCGAACTGCTGCCGCAGCACGTTTTTCTGCACCTTGCCCATGGCGTTGCGCGGCAGGTCCTCGACAAGGAACACCTGTTTCGGGATCTTGAAATTGGCGAGGTTGCCCCTCAGCGCGGCAACGATGCCGGCCTCGGTCACGTCTCCGCCGGCCGCGTTCTTCCGGCGCACCACCACGGCCGTGAGCGCTTCGCCGAAATCCGGGTCGGACAGCCCGAACACGGCGCTTTCGAGCACACCGGGCAGGCCGTCGATCATCTCCTCGATCTCTTTCGGATAGACGTTGAGCCCCCCGGTGATGACCAGGTCCTTGGAACGTCCGATGATGGTGATATAGCCGTCGCTATCCCACTGTCCCATGTCGCCGGTCCTGAAGAAACCGTCGCCGGTGAACTCCTCCGCGGTCTTCTCCGGCATCCGCCAGTAGCCGACAAAGACCTGGGGCCCCTTGACCAGGAGCTGCCCGACCCCGCCGCCTGTTACCGGTGCGTCGTTTTCTTCCACGATCCGGATCTCCGTGCCCGGCAGCGGAAAACCGACCGTCCCGCCGCGCCGCTCGCCTGCGTACGGGTTGGAGGTGAACATCCCCCCTTCGGTCATGCCGTAACGCTCCAGGATGGTGTGGCCGCTGCGCGTCCTGAAATCGTCGAAGGTCTCCTTCAACAGCGGCGCCGAACCGGATATGAACAGGCGCATGTTGGCGCACAGCCCCCTGTCGAAGGCATCCTCCGCCAGCAGGCGCACGTAATAGGTGGGAACCCCCATGAACACCGTTGCCCGCGGGAGCAGCGCCAAGGCCCTGCCGGCGTCGAAGCGCGGCTCGAAAAATATCGGGCTGCCGTTCATCAGCGCGCAGTGGATGGCGACAAGCAGACCGTGGGCATGGAAGATCGGCAGCATGTGCAAAAGGACGTCACCGGGCCGGAAGCCCCAGTAGCGGTGCAGCACGCGGGCATTTGCGCTGAGGTTGCCGTGGGACAGCATTGCCCCCTTGGAACGTCCCGTGGTGCCGGAGGTATAGAGGATCACCGCCAGGTCGTCGGCTTTCCGTGCGATGGTGGCGAAGAAATCCGCCTGGGTCGCCGCAGCCTCGGCCAGGCTGCCCCTGCCGTTGCTGTCGAGTTCGAGCACGTGAGCGACGCCGGCCTTGGCCGCCAGTTCGTCTGCCAGCCCGCGGATCTCGGGCCGGCAGACAAAGAGACGGGGGGTGGCATCGCCCAGGAAGTGGCCGATCTCGTGGCGCTGGTAGGCCGTGTTCATCGGCAGAAACACGGCGCCGGCGCGCAGACAGCCGAGGTAGAGAAAGATCGCCTGCGGTGTCTTCTCCACCTGCACTGCGACGCGGTCCCCCGGCCGGACCCCG
This sequence comes from Deltaproteobacteria bacterium, assembly GCA_016182975.1. Classification (GTDB taxonomy): domain Bacteria; phylum Desulfobacterota; class Desulfuromonadia; order Geobacterales; family Pseudopelobacteraceae; genus JACPFJ01. The sequence goes on along the minus strand of JACPFJ010000014.1, from coordinate 79,058 downwards.
AGAACGGCCAGCAGATTTGCATAGCGGGCCGCTTCCCGCTCCAGCCCGGCATAACTCACCTCGTCGCCGTCGGGCAGGATCAGGCAGGGCGCTGCCGGGTCAACGGGAAAACGCGAGCTGAGCAGCTCGTATAGGTTTTCGTTCTTGACGTCATTCATTTGCTGGAGACCCCCATGACCATGTCCGGAAACCAGGTGGCAATACCGGGCATGAGGCAGAGCAGCAGCACGGCGATCATCATCAGCCCGACAAAGGGCATCACCCCCCAGATCACGTCCTTCAGGGGGATGTCCGGCGCGATATTCTTGATGACGAAGATGTTCAGCCCGACCGGCGGATGGATCAGTCCCATCTCCATGATGATGGTCATGACCACCCCGAACCATATCAGATCGAAACCGGCTGCCTTCAGCGGCGGCAGGATGATCGGCGCCGTCATCAGGATGATCGATACCGGCGGCAGGAAGAAACCGAGCACCATGACCATGAACAGGATGGTCGAGAGCAGCACCCACTTGGAGAGATGCAGCGCAACGATCCACTCGGCCGTGGACTGGCTGATGTGCAGCGAGCTCATCACGTACGAGTAGAGCAGCGACATGCCGATGATCAGCATCAGCATGGTCGATTCCTTCAGGGTGCTGGTGAAGATCGGCTTGAGGTCCCGCGGGCGCCAGACCTTGTAGACCACGGCAATCAGCACCAGCGCCAGGATCGCGCCCAGGCCGGCCGTTTCCGATGGTGTCGCGTAGCCGCCATAGAGGGCGACCATGACGCCGGTGAGCAGGATGACGAAGGGGAGTACCCGCGGCAGCATCCGCGTCTTGTCGGAGAACGTCAGGAGCATCTCATCGAGATAGGCCGACTTGACGCCACCCCCATGGTATACGTCGAGGGCCGTCTTGTACTCACGCTTGTAGCGCCATGCCGCATAGCCCGAGAAGAGAACGACCAGCAGCAGCCACGGGCCGAGGCCGGCCAGGAACAGCCGGCCGAGGGACTGCTCTGCGGCAACGGCGAAGAGGATCATGGTGATCGAAGGCGGCAGCAGGATGCCGAGCGTACCACCGGCGGCGATGATGCCGGCGGCGAAGCCGGGGGAGTAGCCGCGCTGCCGCATCTCGGGGATGCCGGCGCTGCCGATGGCCGAGCAGGTCGCCGGGCTGGACCCCGCCATGGCGGCAAAGAGCGCGCAGGCAAAGACGTTGGCGATCCCCAGTCCGCCCGGTATCTTGTGCAGCCAGGCGTGGATCGCCGCGTACAGGTCGGCGCCGGCGCGGGACTTGCCGATGCAGGCCCCCTTGAGGATGAAGAGCGGGATGGAGAGCAGGGTGATGCTCGCCATCTCCTCGTACACGTTCTGGGTAACCATGTCGAGCGCCGCCCCGGGCATGAAGAAGTACATGAAGACGGTGGCGATGGCGCCGAGCGCAAAGGCGATCGGCATGCCCGAGAACATGACCACCAGTGTGCCGAGGCCGTAGAGGATACCAATGGCCGCCACGCTCATGAGACCACCTCCCGTTTTCCGAAATATGCCAGGACCTGCATGAGCAGCTGCAGCGTCAGGTTCGTCATGCCGACCGCCATGAGCCCATAGGGTATCCAGAGCGGCGGGGCAAAGGACGACGAGGTCGTATGCCCGCCAACGAGCGCTTCATGAAACAGCGTCCACGACTTCCAGGTGAAGAAGGTGCAAAAGGCTAACGAGGCGATATCGACGACCCCCTTGCGGACACGGTTCACCGACGCCGGCAGGATGCTCGCCAAGGCATCGATGCCGATGTGCCCGCGATTGGACTGGACGTAGGCGCAGCACATGAAGGTTGCGCCCACCAGCAGGAAGACCGAGGCCTCATCCTGCCAGTCGGTCGACACCTTCAGGAAGTAGCGGGAAACCACGCTCAGCGTCAGGATGCACGACGCCGCGAGGATGGCGATGGTCGACAGTCCCATCACCCCCTCGTTACAACGCTCGATGAGCCGCACAACCCCGACCAGCAGGCCGCTGGAGGCCTCTTCTGAAACCTTGGCGATTGAATCGGACTCGAAACCGTGGCTCATCTCTTTTTCCCCTTTTTCTCCGCTTTCACCTTCGGCCTCGCTTCAGCCGGGGTCTCGGGCACCACCTTCTCCGCCAACTGAATCAGCTGGGCGCAGCGCGCATTCTTCTTGGCGTAATCCTTCCACGCTGTGTCACGTGCAATGGCCTGCCATTTCTTCACCGTCGCATCGGTCAGGTCATAGACCTTGGCGCCGGCCTTCTGGTAAACCTTGGCGACGGCCTGATCATCGGCCTTGGCGGCCTCCAGCCCGAACTTCTCCATCTCCGCGCCTATCGCCATGATCGTCGCCTGCTGATCCTTGGGCAGCTTCTCGAATACCAGGCGCGACATGATCAGCGGCTCGAACATGAACCAGTATGCCTTGCCCCGCCCCGTGGTGAGGTGTTTGGCGACCTCTTCGAGGCGGAATGAGATCAGGCTCGTGGAAGAGGTCATTGCGGCGTCCAGTGCGCCGGTCTGCACCGCCTGGTAGATCTCGTTGGACGGCAGGGAAAGCACTGATGCGCCGGTAGCCTTGAGCACCATGTCCATCTCGCGGCTCCCCCCACGGACCTTCAGCCCCTTGGCATCCTCAGGTTCGACGATCGGTTTGACGCGACTGGCGACACCGCCGGCCTGCCAGACCCAGCTCACAATGACGATCCCTTTTTCGTAGAGCACGTCGGACAGCAGCTTGCCGGCCTCGGAATTTTTCCATGCCAGCCCCTGCTCGTATGAGGTCACGACACCCGGCATCAGCGCAATGTTGAGCTCGGGGACCTCGCCGCCGGCATAGGAGACCGGGAAGAGCGACATCTCAAGGGCGCCCTTGCTCACCGCGCTGAACTGGGCGTTCGTCTTCATCAGGGACGAGCCGGGATAGACGGTCCCCTTCAACGCGCCGTTGGTCCGCTTTTCAACCTCGACGGCGAACTTGCGACAGAGCCGGTCGCGGAAGTCACCCACCGCGATCGTTCCGCCGGGGAACTGATGGGAGATCTTGAGCTCCTGGGCCGGAGCGGCCAGTACTTCGTGGACGGGCATTGCCAGCGGCAGTGCCGCGAGCAGGCCAACGAGGAAACTGCGCTTTGAGATCGACATGTGCATACTCCTTTTCCTGGGTAAGAGTGACAGTCTGATCCGGTCATTGCTTCGATCCGGATGAGTGATCGCGGATTGGACGGCAAGGCTCTTGTACACTAAAACAGCGTTCTTGTATACAAGAATATTTATTTTGTATATTTTGTCAACAAAATTTTGTATGATTTTTACGGACAAAACAACGGCTGATTTTTAACGCAAAGACGCAGGGGCGCAAAGAAGAGCATTTTTTACAGAATATTACTTTGCGGCTTTGAACCTTTGCGCCTTTGCGTTAATGGGTTTCAGGTTAGAAACAAGATATGGAGGACGGGATGGAGAGCGGCTTTAACCACTCGCGAAGGTCTGAGCAGTTGCGTGAGATAATCGAGGAGCGGATTGCAACCGGTCAATACGCGCCGGGGATGAGGCTCGACGAGACGGAATTGGCCAACGAATTCGAGGTGTCGCGCACGCCGATCCGCGAGGCCCTGATGCAGCTTGCCTCCAGGGGGTTGATCGACATGCGGCCGCGCCGCGGCGCGACGGTTGCGGAGATAAGTCCGCAACAACTATGCGAGATGTTTGAGGTGATGGCAGAACTGGAGGCGATGTGCGGTCGATTGGCGGCACGCCGTATGACCGAAGACGAACAGCAGACGCTGCTGGAGGCGCATAAAGCCTGTGAAGAGGCGCGCGACAGGGCAAATTTGGACGATTATTACCGAAAGAATGAGCAGTTTCATTTCGCCATCTATTTCGCCAGCCACAACAAATTCCTGATTGAGGAGGTAATCGCCCTGCATAGGCGGCTAAGCGCCTATCGACGCTTGCAGCTGCGTGTGCGGGACCGGCTGCGCTCCTCTTTTTCCGAGCATTCAGGCATTATCGAGGCGATAATCGCCGGTGACGGGGAGTTGGCTGGCGACCTGCTCAGGAAACATATCACCATCCAGAGCGAGCGTTTCGCCGATCTGATCGCCTCTCTCCCGTCGCTTGGCGTTGCCGGCGATGCCCGGGCATCCTGATATGACCTGCTCTGATGCGAAACAGATGATGTTCCGGTGTCGCGGACACGGTTTCTCCATGTTGCCAAGCGGTTACCCCGTCTCGTGCCCCTGTTGTCGTTTGATGCCGTAAAGCGGTTCGAGGATGGTCTCGCTGCGGCAGACCGGGCACCTGCCGGGTGGCGTCAGGCGCTCGCGCTTGGCAAAGACGAAGCCGCAGTCTCGGCACTCGGCCGGGGTGACCTCCAGCACGGAGCCTGCGGCGTGGATGCTGCGGCGGATGTGCTCCAGGTGAGCGTAGACCTCCTTTTCCGCGATGCGGACCGCCATGGAGATGTCCCTGGCCGAGAGCGCCCCCTCGCCGAGGAGGGCGATGACGGCGTGGCGGACCGTCTCCTCCGCCTTGCGCGGTACGGCCGGTTTTCTGGCTACCTTCCTCATCTCCCCTCCGGATGATTTGGCGGGTTCATTTCACGGCGGGCGGGGGGGCGAACTCCCTGCAGTGACCGACCGAGCCGGCAGCACAGACCCTGCCGTCCTGCCAGATGGCGCCGTCGAGGATGGCGCCTTCCAGGTTCGTAGCGGTCATGCCGCTGAGCCGCAGGGTGGCCATCCTGAGGTTCGCGCCGGTGAGGTCGGCCCGTTCCAGGTTCGCCTCCTCCAGATCGGCCCGCTCCAGGTTGGCATGGCTCAGGTCAACTCCCTTCAGGTTGCTCCTTCCCAGGTTGACGCCGACCAGTTGCAGGCCGCTCAGGTTCTTGCCGGATAGGTTGCGGGTCGTCTTGAGTACATCCAGCACCTGATTGACCGTCAGCTTCTCGCCGGGGGTGGCCACGGCCGCGGCTGCCGCCTCCTTTTTTGCAGAGGCCTTCCTGTGCCCCTTCTTCCGCTTCACGGCCACCTTCTTCTTGTCACCGGCCTCCCCCGACGGGTGCGGAGCTACCGCCTCCGTGCTCTCGGGCGCCTTTGGAGCATCCTCCGCCGCAATGGCGGCCGAAGGGTGGATCTCCGCCGCGGTAAGGGCCAGCGCCACACCTGTCACGCAAACCGCTATCCTGAATAACGTCATGCTGGTATCCTCCGGCGGACGATGCCTGAATTCCGCACCTGGGGTGATTTCCGCGCATGGTAGCAATCTTCGCAGCAAAATGCAAACGCCCGGCATGGGCCCATCCCCCATCCCTGGCTTGACGGAGTTGCGGGTGTTATAATCTTGGAAAAGACCAGGGGATACCTGCCATGCCCTTCCAGACCTTGCTGCGATTTTCCGTTCTCGCCTTCATCGCCTATGCGGCGTACGCCCTGCTCATCTTTCTGATGCAGCGCCAGATCCTCTATCCCGGCCGGCTTATCCGCGCCGGAGGCCCGCCCCCCGCCGGCATCCTGCCGATTGCGGTCATCACCGCCGCGGGGCGGGGCGAGGCCTGGTTCATGCCGCCACTCAAGCGCAACCCTGGAGAGCGACGCCCCCTGGTGATCTTCTTTCACGGCAACGGCGAGGTGATCGACTACCTGCCGGAGCAGGTCGAGGGGTTCCGTGCCTTGGGGATGGGGGTGCTGCTGGTGGAGTTTCCCGGCTATGGCCGTTCAGCGGGGAAACCCGGCGAGAGGAGCATCACGGACGCCGCGGTAGCCGCCTATGATGCCGTGACTACGTCCGGGGAGGTCGATCCGGCGCGGATCGTCATCTTCGGCCGTTCACTGGGGTGCGGCGCGGCCTGCGCGCTTGCCGCCCGCCGGCCGAGCGCGGCCCTGATCCTCCAGTCGGCGTTCACCTCCACCAGGCCGTTCGCACGGAGCTTCCTGCTCCCGGGCTTTCTCGTCAGGGACGTGTTCGACAACGCCAGGGTCCTGGCCGCCTACCGCCAGCCGCTCCTTCTGTTCCACGGCACAGACGATACCATTATCCCGCCGGAGCACAGCCGCGAGCTGGCGCGGATCGCGCCGCACGCCAGGCTGGTGGAGCTACCCTGCGGCCACAACGACTTCCCCCCGGACTGGCAGGAGTTCTACCGGATCATCGCCTCATTTCTCCGGGATGCCGGCGTGCTGACGCGGGGTTGAGTGGCTCCGAACTTGCGCCCGGCTCGTGATTGCCGTTTCGTCAGGTTCGGGTATACTTGCCTCTGTGGTTTCCGATGACAATCCACGGAGGAGGTGCAGCGCCATGGAGCTGCGCAACACCCGTACCACCATCCTCAACGAGGGCGATCCAGAGCAGAAGCGGGCCGAGATCCTGGAATACTTCCACGCGACCTACGACATCGACGAGCGGCTCTACGACACCCTGAATCACGACGGGACCTTCTACCTGCGGGCCGACCGGCTGCGTCATCCGCTGATCTTCTACTTCGGCCATACCGCCACCTTCTTCATCAACAAGCTGACCATCGCCCGTGTGATCGAGAGCCGCATCAACCCGAGGTACGAGGCGATGTTCGCCGTCGGGGTGGACGAGATGTCCTGGGACGACCTGGACTCGACCCACTACGACTGGCCCACCCGCCAACAGGTCAAGGAGTACCGCGACAAGGCCCGCGAGCTGGTGGACGGTCTGATCCGCCGCCTGCCGCTCAAGCTCCCGATCACCTGGGATTCCCCCTGGTGGGCGATCATGATGGGGATCGAGCACGAACGCATCCACCTGGAGACCTCCTCGGTGCTGATCCGCCAGCTCCCCATCGACCAGGTGCTGCAACTCCCCTTCTGGGAGATCTGCCGCGAGGCGGGCGAACCGCCGGCAAACAAACTCCTGCCGGTGGCGGGGGGGAGGGTCGTGCTCGGCAAACCCAGAGAACACCCCCTCTACGGCTGGGACAACGAGTACGGCCGCCACGAGGCCGATGTGCCCGGTTTCCAGGCGGCCCAGTGCCTGGTATCCAACCGCGAGTTCCTGGCGTTCGTCGTGGCGGGCGGCTACCGCGAGCAGCGCTGGTGGACAGAGGAGGGGTGGAACTGGCGCGAGTTCAAACAGGCCGAACACCCCCTCTTCTGGATCAAGACCGGCAGCGGCTGGCGGCTGCGGACAATGGTCGAGGAGATCGACCTTCCCTGGAACTGGCCGGTAGAGGTCAACCAGCTGGAGGCCAAGGCCTTCTGCAACTGGAAGGCGCAGGAGAGCGGCCTCCCGATCCGCCTGCCGACCGAGGACGAGTGGAACCGGCTGCGCGACCTCTGCGCCATCCCGGACCAGCCGTACTGGGCAAAGGCCCCCGGCAACATCAACCTGGAGCAGTGGGCATCGTCCTGCCCGGTGGATCGCTTCCGCTTCGGCGATTTCTACGACGTGATCGGCAACGCCTGGCAGTGGACCGAGACCCCCATCTACCCTTTCCACGGCTTCGAGATCCATCCCTGGTACGACGACTTCTCCACCCCCACCTTCGACACCCGTCACAACCTGATCAAGGGGGGATCTTGGATATCCACCGGCAACGAGGCCACCCGCGACTCGCGCTACGCATTCCGGCGCCACTTCTTCCAGCACGCCGGATTCCGCTACGTGGCGAGCGCCGCGAAGGTCGAGGTCCACCAGGACCAATACGAGACCGACACCCTGGCGGCCCAGTACTGCGACGCCCACTATGGCGGGGAGCAGTTCGGCGTCCCCAACTTCCCCGGCGCCTGCGCCCGGATCTGTCTGGAGCTGATGGAGGGGCGCAGCAAGGGACACGCCCTCGACCTGGGGTGCGCCGTGGGGCGGGCCGCCTTCGAGCTGGCGCGGGGCGGTTTTGAACGGGTGACCGGCCTGGACTTCTCCAGCCGCTTCTTCCGCCTGGCGACCAGGATGCAGGAGGAAGGGTTCCTGCGCTACGCCTTTCCCGAGGAGGGGGAGATCTGCTCGTTCCACGAGATCGGCCTGCATGAACTGGGGCTGGCGGGCATCCGCGAGCGGGTGGAGTTCTACCAGGCCGACGCCTGCAACCTGCCGGACAAGTTCTGCGGCTTTGACCTGGTGCTGGCGGCCAACCTGATCGACCGGCTCTACGCGCCGCGCCGCTTCCTCGCGACCATCCACCGCCACATGAACCCCGGCGGCCCGCTGGTGCTCACCTCCCCCTACAGCTGGTCGGAGGAGTTCACCAAGAGAGAGGAGTGGCTTGGCGGCTACCGCGACTCCGGGGAGCCGGTCTGGACCCTGGACGGGCTGAAGGGGGCGCTTTCCGACCGTTTCCGTCTGCTGGGCGAGCCGGCCGACATCCCCTTCGTAATCCGCGAGACCAGGCGCAAGTTCCAGCACAGCGTGGCGGAGATGACGGTCTGGGAGTTGCAATGAACAGGTACAGGTTGATAGACTGAAGGCTGAAGACTGAAGGGGAAAAACGCATTCGTTTTACTTCAGCCTTCGGTCTTCAGCCTTATTACCTGCAGTTACAAACGGAGGACGACATGGAAGAGCGGATCACCGAGTTGGAGCTGCGCTACATGCAGCAGGAGAACACCATCCAGGAACTGAACGACACGGTCTGCCGGCAGGAGCTGGCCATCGAGCGGATCGAGCGCGAGCTGACCATGCTCCGCGACCAGCTCTGCATGCTGGCCCCCTCGGCCGTGGAGGAGGCGGAGGAGCCGCCGCCGCATTACTGACGGCCGGGGAGGTGGTCCATGGGCCGCTGGTTCGTATTGTTGCTGCTGGTTGCGCAGTCCGGCCTGTTGCCGGCCGCAACCATAGGAAAGGGGGTAGCACGGATGGATACATTGACGATTACGAGTCCGGCCTTTGCCGGCGGGGGCACGATTCCGGCAAGGTATACCTGCGACGGGCCGGATGTCAGCCCGCCGCTCGTGATCGGCCAGGTCCCGGCTGGAACGGTGTCGCTGGCGCTGATCATGGACGACCCGGATGCCCCGATGGGAACCTGGGTGCACTGGGTGGCCTGGAACATCCCGGCGCAGACGCGGGAGATTCCTGAAAACAGCGTGCCGGCCGGCGCGAGCCAGGGGAGGAACGACTGGAAGCGCAACAGCTACGGCGGCCCCTGCCCCCCCTCGGGTACGCACCGCTACTTCTTCAAGTTCTACGCGCTCGACGCCACTCTGAACCTCGCTTCGTCCGCCACCAAGGCCGAATTAGTACGGGCCATGCAGGGACACATCCTTGCCCAAGGGGAGTTGATGGGGACCTACCACAGGCGCTGACACGTAACCCCGGGGAGACACCATGCGCTACTCGCCGCTTTTGACGGACCTGTACGAACTGACCATGCTGGCCGGCTACCTGGAAGAGGGGATGGCGGAGAAGCCGGCCGTGTTCGACCTCTTCTTCCGCAACAACCCATTCGAGGGGGGCTACGCCGTCTTCGCCGGGTTGGAGCCGGCCCTGGAGTACCTGGAAGGGCTCTGCTTCGCGCCGGAGGATCTGGACTACCTGCGGGGTCTGGGGCTGTTCCGTCCCCGCTTCATCGAATTCCTGCGCGCCTTCCGTTTCCGCGGCCGGGTGACCGCGCCGCCGGAGGGGACGGTGGTCTTTGCCAACGAGCCGCTCCTGACGGTGGAGGGGAGCCTGGCCGAGGCGCAGTTCGTGGAGACCGCGCTCCTGACCACCATCAACTTCCAGACCCTGGTGGCCACCAAGGCGGCCCGTGTCCGCCACGCCGCGGACGGGGCCGAGGTGATCGAGTTCGGCCTGCGCCGGGCCCAGGGGCCGGACGGTGGGCTCTCCGCTTCGCGGGCGGCCTGCGTGGGTGGCGCCAACGGCACCAGCAACGTGCTGGCGGGGATGACCTTCGGCCTGCCGGTGCGGGGCACCCATGCCCACAGCTGGGTGCAGGCCTTCCCGGACGAGTTGACCGCCTTCCGCGCCTATGCCGACGCCTTCCCGGACAGCTGCATCCTGCTGACGGACACCTACGACACCCTGAAGAGCGGCGTTCCCAACGCCATCACCGTGGGACAGGAGCTGCGGGATAAGGGGTTTGAACTGCGCGGCATCCGCATCGATTCGGGCGACCTGGCCTACCTCTCCCGCGAGGCCAGGCGGATGCTGGACGAGGCCGGCTTCGGCAAGGCCCGCATCGTGGCCTCCAACGAGCTGGACGAGCAGGTGATCGAGTCGGTGCGCAACGGAGGGGGGCGGGTGGATATCTACGGCGTCGGCACCAGGCTGGCGACCGCCGCCGGCCAGGGTGGCGGTGCGCTGGGAGGGGTCTACAAGCTGGTGGAGATCGACGGGGCGCCGAAGCTGAAGGTGACCAGCGACATCGCCAAGGCGACCCTGCCGGGCAAAAAGCGCCTCCTGCGCGCCCTGGGAGCGGATGGCCGCTTCATCCAGGACGTGATCTGCCTGGATGCGGACGAGGTGCAGGGGGGCGACACGGTCTTCGACCCCGCCAACCCGCTCCAGCATACGACATTACCGGAGGGGTCGCGGCTGACGGACCTGCGGGGCGTGGTGATGGAGAACGGCCGGCGCACGGACAACAGCGAGACGCTGGCAACCATGGCTGAGCGCTGTTCGCGGGAGCTGGCGCTGCTCCCCCAGGGGTGCCTGCGCTTCATCAATCCGCACCGCTACAAGGTATCCATCTCCGACCGGCTGAACGCGCTGCGGAGCGGGCTGATCGACGAACTGAGGAGAAAGGTGGGGTGATCATGGAGAGGGATGCCGCGCTTCTGATCGTGGACCTGCAGAACGATTTCTGCCCCGGCGGCGCGCTCCCGGTGCCGGAGGGGGACCTGGTGGTGGAGCCGCTCAACCGCGCGGCGCAGTGTTTCGCGGCGGCGGGCCTGCCGGTGGTGGCCAGCCGCGACTGGCACCCGCCCGTGACCAGGCATTTCAGGGAGTACGGCGGGCTCTGGCCCCCCCACTGCGTGCAGGGTAGCGAAGGGGCCGCCTTCCACCCCGCTCTGCGCCTGCCGGAGGGGAGCGTGGTCATATCCAAGGGGAGCGATCCGGAACGGGACTCCTACTCGGCCTTCGAGGCGGCAACCGTGGAGGGGAGATCTCTGGAGGAATTCCTGACATCAAAAGGGGTGCGACACCTCTACGTGGGGGGCCTGGCCACCGACTACTGCGTCCGCTCCTCGGTTCTGGACGCCCTGCGGGCCGGCTTCGCGGTGACGGTGCTGACCGACGCGGTGGCAGGGGTGGAGGTCGCCCCCGGCGACTCGGCCAAGGCGCTGGAGGAGATGAGACAGACCGGGGCGCAGTTTGGAACTGTAAATGAACTGGTTACAACGCAACAAGCATAACCAAAAAAGGCAATGGACCCGAAGGGCCTAAAGAACGCGGATCAAATCCGATTTGAGCGGATTGGCGCGGATAAGGCCAAGAACCGGTAATATTTTTGCAGTAATCCGCGAAAATCCGTTCAATCCGCGTCATCCGCGTTCTATTATCATGATGTGGTTTTGATATTTTTCTGCCTCTATCCCACCGTCTTCCTGAACCTTCCCACCGCCACCAGCAGCACCCCCAGGCCGATGGCGGCCAGCGCCGCCAACTGCTCCCAGAGTGCGCCGATCCCCACCCCCTTGAGAAAGATCCCGCGGATGACCACCATGTAGTAGCGCAGCGGATTGAGCAGCGTCAGCCACTGCACCGGCTCCGGCATGTTCTCGATCGGGAAGGCGAAGCCGGAGAGGAGCATGGCCGGGAAGATGATGAAAAAAGCGCTCATCATCGCCTGCTGCTGGGTATGGCTCACGGTGGAGATCAACAGCCCGATCCCGAGCGAGCTCATCAGGAACAGGGTGGTCGCCAGGAAGAGCAGGCCCAGGCTTCCCCGCAGCGGCACGTCGAACACCAGGGCTCCCACCAGGCTTATCAGGGCCACGTCGATGTAGCCGATCAGCACGAAGGGGAGCGTCTTCCCCAGAATGAACTCCCCCTTGCGGATCGGGGTGACGATCACCTGTTCGATGGTGCCGATCTCCTTTTCGCGCACGATGGCCATGGAGGAGAGGAGCATGGTGATCACAAAGAGGATGTTGGTGATCACCGCCGGGACGTAGAAGGGGGGGCTCTCCAGGTTGGCGTTGAACCAGGCCCTTCCTGCCAGTTCCACCCGCCCGATGCGGGGCGGCGTCCCCATATGGCGGGTGGCGTACTGCGCCTGCAGGCGAGTGTTGTAGTCGGCGGAGAGCCGCGCCAGAAAACCCATGACCACCCCGGCCGTGTTGGAGTCGCTGCCGTCCAGGAGCGCCTGTACCGGCGCGGCCTCGCCCCGGCGCAGCTTCGCGGCGAAACCGTGCTCGATCACCAGCACCACCCGCACCTTGCCCCGATCCAGCAGCGCGCGCGCCTCGTCGTCATGGCCGATGCGCTCCTTGAGACGGAAGTGCCCCGAGGAGGTCATGATCGCCGCCAGTTCCCGGCTCTCGGCGCTGTTGTCCCGGTCCAGGAGCGCCGTGGGGATGTTCTTCACGTCCATGTTGACCGCGTAGCCGAAGATCACCGTCTGCAACGCGGGGAGCAGGAAGAGCACGATCCGCATGCGCGGGTCGCGGAAGACCTGGATGAACTCCTTGATCAGCATGGCTTTCAAGCGTTCGAACATCTACGCGATCCTCTTTTTGAACTTCTTTATCGCCACCGCCAGCACCACCACCCCGAAGATCGCCAGGAAGAGCGCCTCCGGCCAGAGCACCCCCAGCCCCACGTCCTTGAGGTAGATCCCCCGCAGGATGAAGACGAACCAGCGCGCCGTGATCAGGTGGGTCACGGCCTGGATCGGCAGCGGCATGTTCTCGATCGGGAAGATGAAGCCGGAGAGGAGAAAGGAGGGGAGCATGGTGGCGACGAGCCCCAGTTGGCTGGCCAGGAGCTGGCTCTTGGCGATGATGCTGATCAGGATCCCCAGCGAGAGCGCCCCGAAGAGGAACAGCAGCGACATTGCGGTCAAAAGCCAGAGGCTCCCCCTGAGCGGCACGCCGAAAACGAACTCCCCAAGGGCAATGGAGAGGGCCAGGTCCAGCACGCCGATGCAGAAGTAGGGGACCAGCTTGCCGAAGATCAGCTCCGGCCCGGTAAGCGGCGTGGCCATGAGCTGCTCCATGGTGCCGGTCTCCCACTCGCGGGCCATGCAGAGCGAGGTGAGGATGCCGGACATGATCATCATCACCACCGCGATCAGGCCGGGAAAGATGAAGTGGCCCGAGACCATCTCGGGGTTGAACCAGACCCTGGGGCGCAGCTCCAGGGCCGGAATCTTACCACCCCCGCCCTGACGGGCACCCCCTCCTGAATCAGGAGGGGGAAGGGGGGTGGTCCGCTGCATCTGTTTCATGGCCACCTGCCGCGAGAAGCCGAGCGCCGTGGCCTCGGCGTACCCCAGGGCGATGGTGGCGGTGTTGGGGTCGCTGCCGTCCACCACGGCCTGCACCACGGCCGCCTCTCCCAGCGACAGGCGCCGATCGAAGTCGGGCGGCACCACCAGGGCGATCAGGGCCTCGCGGCGGTCGATGGCCTGCTCGATACGGCGATAGTTGTCGCTGCGGATGCGCAGGTCGAAGTAGCGCGAGCCGCTGAAGCGGCTGATGAAGTCGCGGCTCTGGGCGCTTTCGCACTGGTCCCACACCACGAGCGGCACCCGATCCACGTCCAGGGTCAGGGCAAAGCCGAACAGGAACAGGAGCAGCATGGGGATGCCGATCCCCATCATCAGGCTGCGCGGGTCGCGCAGCACGTGGAGGAATTCCTTTTTGGCGACGGCTTTCAGGCGGCGTGGGTTCATGGGAAACCGTTCGTGCCACGAATGGCAAATAAAGGTCAGCGCAAAATCATGTTACCGACTCACAAACTCTTTGATTCCGGTGTGTGAGATAAGACGGTCCAGGGACGCGGCGGTGAAAACCTTGCCGCCCAGGCGCAGCAACAGGTCGCGCATGTCGGCCCTCCGCTGGCGGAATCCCCTTCCGTCGATGCAGGCCACCACCTCATAGCGTGGCCTCCCCTCGCCGACATGCTTGTTTCGCTGGGTCTCCAGCTCCTTTATCCTGGTAACCTTGTCCCTGGCGGTGCCGTCGTCGCTGGTGATCTTGGCCTCGATGATCACAGTGGGATTGATCTCGTCGGGGATGCAGAAATCTGGAGCCTGGCCGAAGCCGGGAATCCGCTCGGCCCGTCGCGTCTTGCGATAGGAGACGCCCGCCTCGCGCAAACGTTGCTCAACCGCGTTCTCCATGACCTCTCCCACCAGTTCGGAAACCGCATCGCGGTGAGTTGCAAATGGGCGTCCCAGGTAGCGTTCGTAGAGGAGCACGGCATAGGGAACATTCTCCCTGGCGGCATGCTCCAGCGACTCCAGCCCGAAGGTGGTGTCGAACTTGGCCAGACGATGGAGGACACCGTCCTGCTCGGGCGGTGCGCCTTTTTCGAGGTACAGGATGGCCACCTCTATCAAGGCGTCTATCCGCTCAATCGTCTTGACAGCCGAGTTCCGGGCAATCATCTTTTGATAGTAGTCGCTAGTCTTGCAATCCTTGTCGATATTCCGCGCCGCCCCCTGGGTGATGTCGCTGTCCAACTCGGTCCGCGCCAGTTCGGCCCACTCCGGGGCGGTCATTCCTAAGACCGAACGCAGCACACCCATGACAAGGCTGTTTTCCTGCAATGCGCTCTTCACCGATTCGGGGGAGAGGTTCCGGAACCCCGCTGTATTCCTCTTCAAAACCTCGTAGGCGGCCTGAAAGTCCGGATAACGCACCAGGCCGGTTCCGGTGGGCATGAGCAGGAATTCCGAAGAGAGATCGGCGAAGGTGATATCGACCATCTCCTCGATGCGTGTTTCCAGTTCTTCCTGACTCAGTTCAAACGGGCGTTTATCCGGCATATCATCCCCCTAAAATGAAATCTCATCGGCCCCGACCCCATAGGCGGCCGGACCTTCATTCACTGCATAACGTAATGCCGGCAGATCCGCGGCGGAAAGCGCAGTCTCAATCTCCTCCGGTCGGGGCAGCGCGATCATGTGGCGGCACATAGCCGCCAGTTTCTGCTGTGCGGAAAGAGCCGGATTCCACGATGCCCTCAACTCCCAGACGGTCATCCGCACCAGATGTCCGAAGATGATGCAGCGGGTATCCCCTTGCGTCGGCTTGAGGCCACCCAATCGAAGCTTGTCCAGATCTTCCGTCACGAGCTGTGCGAATTCTCCGGCTGTCTTGGCCAGAGTCCGCCGGGAGATGACGCCGGTGGAACGGCAGACGAAGACCGTATCCACCACAGACGAGGCGGTGCCGCTGATGTGGATCGAGGCGCCCATCTCGGCCGGGCAGGGGAGCGAGGCGGTACAGGCCAGACCGGCATCCAGGATCGCCACCGCCACCGGGTGGTAGGCATCGAGGCGGTTGTGGTGGTAGGTGAAGGCCAGGGGACGGCCCGGTTTCAGACCGCGGGCCATGTTGCCGAAGACCGCCGCCAGCCCCTCGGTGAAGTGCGCCAACCCCCGCTCCATGGTGACGTTGCCGGTCAGTTCGTCCCGGTTGCGGGTGGTATGGGATTGAAGGGCCGGGATGGCCCCATCCGCCAATTTTCGCAGCCAGACGTAGCAGAAGTCCATCAGTTCCGCGTACTGCACGTTGCCGAAGTAGGGTGGGTCGGTGAACACGCCGTCCAGGCTGTCAGGCGGCAGGTCGGTTGTGGTGGCGCTCTGGCAGAGGATGCGGACTGTACGACCGTTTTCATCACCCCTGCTGTCGCCGATCCACTCCCCCCTGATCGGCACCTGCACCTTGCGGGCGCCGTCGTGGCGGGTCTCGAAGGGGGTGTCGCAGTACTGCTTGGCCTTCATGTACTTCTCGATGATGTTGGACCAGCCGCCGCTTCCCACACTCACCCCGCCGCCGTTGGCAATGCCCAGCAGGTTGGATTCGCACTGCACCAGCCCCACCGGGAAGCCGTGCACCGAGAAGATATCAAGCGACTTGAGGGCCATGGTGTCGTAGCGGCAGACCATGTTCTGGTAGCGCAGCAGGTCCGATAGGTTGGTGATCAGGGCGTTTCGGACCCGCTCGTCCCGTTCGGCCGTGATGGCCCGGCAGCTCAGTTCCAAGCCCAGCAGTTGCCGTTCGTTGAACATCTCCCGGTAGCGGCGGTACCCCCAGCGCAGGAGCCTGCCGGTCTCGTCACCGGGGGGGATCGCGTCCTCCGGCACGAAGTGGGCTTCAGCTGTCCTTAGCATGGCCGCAGCCTGTTCGTAGCGGGCCAGGTCGCTGGTGTCGGGCCGTTTGAAGAAGCGGCCGCTGTGGTTGGGTTTGCAGGCGCGGCAGTAATACTCCATGGCGAACATGCGGTGCTGGGGCGGACCGGCATCCGGGCTGGGATAGGCTGAGATTTTACTGCAATGGGGGCAGGCGCATTTGTTCCGTTTGGCCGGCCCTTCCAGGCGCAGTTCCGCCGCGCATGAGGCGCAGTGGCCGGGGTGTTTGCGGTCCTTAACCTCGTTCAGGTCGCCGCAGGCGGCGCATACCAGCACGTTCAGGGGGTGGCGCTTGTCCTCGGACAGCAGGTAGCCGGGGAAGAGGTCGAACTCCTTGTCGCAGTGGGGGCATTCTTTTTGTTTCACCCAGAGAAAGTATTTCACGTGGGCCTGGTCCGAGCCGCACTTCAGGCAGGTGGTACGATAGAGGTCGCCGACCTGCTTTTCCAGCGCCGTCATCAGGCCCGTGGCGGCCGTGCGGTAGGCGTCCAGGTCCAGGTGTTCGATCTCGCGGTTGACGATCCACCACGCCATGGGGTTGATGTCGTACCCCAGCACGTCGCACCCCATCCGGTTGGCCTCGATCAGCGGGGTGCCGCCCCCCATGAAGGGGTCGGCAATGGTGATCCCTTTGAAGTCGTTGGCGGAGAAGAATGCCTCTTTAAGCGGCCGGTCGCCGTATTCGGAAAGGATCAGGCCACGGAACAGGGTCCCCGGCCGCCGGGCGAACCACTTGTGCACGGCGATGATGGGCCGGTAGTTCTGCTGGATCTGTTTTTCACGCAGGGCCAGGGAGGAGATGAAGGGGATGTCGAAATGGGTTTCTATGGGCATGGGACTTCCGAACCAAGCTTAAAGCTCAGCATACCCTTTGGCCGCAAGTCTCAAATACTCCGAATCTTTAATGCCCAACCTGAGCCATTCTCTGTTCAATTCGGCCATATCTCTATTTGCTCTGTTTCGCCTAACTTCACCGAGCCATTCAAATTTAATGGTTTTACCTTTGCCAATCCCTGATGCTTCAAAAATAAAGGTCTTTTTTTGTTCTTCATCAGTAATTAGCTGGGCCATTATTCGGCCATTTGACTCATCACCTGAAAATTCAAATGTTCTTACGCAATAAGGCTTTGTATTTATTTTGAATTTTTCTACACCACCTTTAACCGGCACAAGAAGACTTGGTTTTCCTTCTGGTTTTTCAAGCGCAATCATAACAAACGAGCGTTTTTTCCCTTTAAGACGAATAGTGTCGCATGCAGGCGTAATACAGTAAAAATATTTTTTGCTGGAAAGATTTCTTACAATAGTTCCCAATGTTAAAGAAGGTTTCCACTCTTCTGTAAATTTAGTGGTAGCGGAAGTATCTCGTTTCAAGGAAACAAACCGTGCAAATTGCCCCTCACCTTCCTTTGCCTTTGCTTTCCCCCCATGGAGAGCTTGTGAAACCTTATTGCGTTTTTTGTCTTTAAAGTCATGTAGCATTCCATCGAAAAAACGGACTTTATCTTCAGTAAGCCCATGCTCAAGTAGAGCCAAAACAAAATCCTTGTTAATTTTTATCTTAGTTTTTTCTTTGTTATCAAGTTCATATTCTTCAACTTTATCAGGCTTCTTTTTGACAATAAGCCAGTCGTTAATTCTTTTTTTGTTGAGATAGTCATCTGCGACCCTTTCAAGACCGAGTGCCGTATCACATTCAGAAATGAATAGCTCCCGAATCAATTCCGTTACGTCCTCGGGCGGATCGGTGATTAGCAGATTTGCGACAAATGAGTCGTCAAGAGATGATGGAAAGCGTGAAATGATGTGATGCATGTTTCTACGTACCGCGGCTACAGCAGCTAAAGCAAATGAAGGAAGAAGGCCATCGGCTAACCCTGTGAATGCTTCAAGGATTTTCCTGGGCAGTTCAACGCCGGTAACAGCTTGCTTGTTGAGCACGAGCAAACTGTGGTGGTTTCCTTTGGCTGTACCTTCCGCCTCGTTGACTTCACAAAAATCGAGGCCACCTTCCCGTAACGCCCTTATTGCATCGCGTGTAACCTCTACGATGTCCGGCTGACCGGTATAAATACAGATCAAGCGCATGCGACCTTTTTCTGACGAATCTCTCTCGGCAATGCTCTTTAGCGCCCTTTTGGTTAAACTTGAGTCTCCATCTTTCAGAAACCAGTCCAGAATAACAATATCCGACGGAACGGCAGCAGCTATTATCCGCTTATGTTTCAGTTCATCATCTGTTTCTCTGTCGTCAGGAAACACAAAAGCGCAGGCAATATCTTGTTCTGCAAAGGCATCTGACACTTTTTGTATATTAAGTTCATGGTCGTTTATTGTGTCGGCCATCGGCTTGTCGGCAACCTCTTCTGTCACTGGTTCACCCATACCTTCGTCAACAGCTGCTGCAACTCTAGCAACCAATTTATTATTGAGTACTGGTTGATTATCAACCACAACTGCATTCATAACGAATTTCCGAACAGCCTTGAGACAATGTTCATGCCACATGGCATTCATATCAACTGGTTGAGGCTCAGGCATCTCTAAGACTCCTCCCCATTTTCGGATAATGTGGTTTTTATACGAAATACCGGCTCAATATTTGCCCCTGCTTGTAGCAACTCCAAGTCGAAGCCTTCTCGTTGGAGGGTATCGCGGGATATAGCAAGCCCCATTCCACGCCCTCCCGGCTTAGAAGATTCACCGAATTCAAAAATTCTCTCCCGCAAACGCTCCTCAATACCGGGGCCGCTATTCGAAATCAGGTATCCATCGTTATCGACCCCCAGGCGGATGACTTTCTCGCCTTTTGCGCCATTAATAACCCAGTAAATGGCATTATCCACCACATTGACAAACGCCGCCAAAATTGATGAGGAGATACATTTGACTTTACGCAACAGAAACTCATCCGTTGCAACCAATTCGATGCTGTTCTCTTCGAGCATTCTGCGGAAAATTCGGCGGAGATGCAGGCGAATCTCGTCACCTGACAACTCGATCTTTGTCCGGTTGAGCCGGCGGCCAAGTGGGTCAAGCAGCTTCAGATAATCATCCAAGTGGTCAAATGAATTGCGTAGTCTGACGTAAACTTTTTTCAGATCGGGGGTTCCATCAGCCCACGGTTTCAAGTCCTTCACGGCAACACGCATATTGCGTGCGGTCTTTTCAAATTCGTGTTGCAGAATACCCACGGCTATGCCCATTTGTGCGAAGTCGGAATAAAATTCTAGTTGCTCTTCGAGCCGCTGGGCACGTTGTTCCAAAGCGCCCACTCGGTCATCCACGGTTTCCCGCTCTCTCAGTCCTTCGGCGAATTCGATCATTTGCCGCTTAATAGCTTCAAGTAGAGATGTCTCCCGCTCACGGATGCGTACCAGTTCCTGCTCCAATGTGGTTCGAGCCTCTTCCATACTAGATGGGTCCTGAGCACTTTGCCGCGTGAAATCAATCAGTAATTTCTCCACGGTTTCACGAAATTGGCCGAATTCTTCCCGAACAACTTCTTTAAGAGTAGTACGCAACTTTTCCTGGGCAGAGTATGTATCGTTTCTCAAAGCTGATAAATCCCGGACAATTTCGGATTTCTGTTTTTCCAGTAGCTCCATTACGGTCTCGCGGCGCTGCGCATCAGTAATTCTGCTTGAGGTTGCATCGCGAATTAGCCCGTTTATTTCTTTGCGAAGAGGAGTACTGATTTTCTCACGCACGTCGTTGGAAACACGCTGATAGGAAGCCCAGTCTTTTTCAAGTCTGGTGGTTAATGCCAATCCACGAGGTTTGGTAATTGTGACATCATCTTCTAGCTCGCGCAGTCTTCCTCCCGTATCGGCTTCAAGCTCCCGCACCCCAAGAGCTAGTGCACCATCATCTTCCAGAGTGAGCAAACGCTCCAGCTTTCTTTCAACCCTCGTTTTGATTTTTTCAGCCCTACGCTCGAATTCGCTTGCCTCGTATGCCTTAAAAAAAGCGTCAATTAGTTTTTTGAATTCTTTTCTGCGTTCGTCGGCCTTTTTCTTTTGTTTTTTCAATAGGATGGATTGCGATATGAGTTCGTTCCGTTTTTCCAAATACGCATCACTTTGCGGTGCAGTTTCTCTGAAAAACTCTAGGGCTAGGCGCTCGAACAGATTGATCAAGGCATACCTGAATTCACGGTACGCTTGATTTTGTCTGAACCCTTCCCGCCCGGCCTTCTCATGCAATTTCCCATTATCTTCATGGCTGATAGCGATATATCCCATCATGCGACGATAAGAGAAAAACCAATCAGCTGCACTCTTGGTCCGCCTCTTCTCGATTTCAAGAAAATCGTAGTCAGTATTTCCGTAAGGAAGAATTCGAATACCGTTTCTGTAAATGTACAATCCCCCGATACGATCCAATTTATCCGTAACCGCTTTGAAGTCATCAAGCTTTAAACGGGTCTCGGTTGGGCGCCCCATAACATAGGAAAATTCGAGAGAGAAAGGACCACATGCAATTGTCTTTCCTCGACCTTCGGGCCAATTACATACAAAAGGGTGCGACTCACCGTAAATCCGAACCGTGCCATTAAATTGGCCATATTCGTCAAACACTCCGGATATGTGATGGTCGGAGTTATTGAATTCTTGAGGAGTGAAAAAATTTGCCGGGCCGATAAGTTCGTTCGGTTCTTCATCGAGGTGGTGATCACGAAATTCCGTCCGGATGACGGGTGCCTCACCAGTCATCGTGTTGGAGAACCCCAATAGAAACCGGTCAATATTTGATGGGTCTTTGGCTTTGCGACCATCGATATCATCATTCAATTCTTCCGCTGTGGGTAACAGGATAAAGTGAGTGCCATATCCATCCCCGCTCAGAGACAAAGGGGCTTCATCTTTTTTTAATAATTTGCGGAGCGTGACATCAAATTTGTCAGGTGCGATGACTTTAACTTTGTCCAATTCACTATTGAGTCGAACGAATTCCGTCTCATCCAGTTCATCTTGCAACTCTCTGATATTCAGTCGAACACGACTTATGAGTTCTTGAACGTTTTCACGAGTGGGGAGATTTCCGCTTGATATCTCCAAAATAGGTACGTCAATCATCCCGATTTCGAGGCCGGGCTGTTCAAATAACCCCCAATGCACCAAAGCAACAACGAGGTCATGCAGCCCATCAAGGCGTACCGCACGGGTGAGAAGCAATGTAATTGGGGCGATAACGGCGATAGCTAGACGACCGATACCTTTTTCGCCCATGATAACGCGGCGTGGGAGATTCTTGGGACCGGTCCAGTTTTCAATGGAATCCGGCCGGTTGGCCTTGATGCGGCTTTCGGTTCCCAGTGTCAGCCAACGATTTTCCACATCGTCGCGGGTCATGCCATATCCATCATCACGAAGGACCAGGACCCGCGTTCGTCGAAAATAGTCGACTTCCGCCCGTTCCGCATAGGCGTCATGGGCGTTCTTAAAAAGCTCGTGTATAGCAGTGGGAATACCGGCTATCTGCTGACGCCCCAGCATGTCCACTGCACGGGCTCTAACCCGAAGCTTAGCCATGTTTACTCCTGCGTTTCTCTCTCGTTCCAATTACTTCATGCACTTCAATAACTATCCGCTCCGCCAGATCATGCTCCCAATACCTGAGAACATGCCACCCGGCATCGCGGAGTTTTTCATCCGTATCCCGATCCCGTGACCGGTTCTGATCAATCTTGTTCTGCCACCAATCGCGGTTATGTGCAGGAATGTTCCGATGCTCTGAGCAACCGTGCCAAAAACACCCATCAATAAAGACGGCCACTTTCTTGCGGGGAAAAGCGATGTCGATGGAACGCCTTGGTGCTCCCGGAACCGGATACTGAACCCGATAACGCAGGCCCTTTTCGTAAAGCAATCGACGCACCGCCATTTCCGGTCCGGTGGAGTGCTCCGGCATGCTGCGCATGGCCCCCGAAACTGTTTTGGATATGGCCGCCGGACGCCCCTTCATTTAGCGGTCATTGGCCGGAAACGGCTTTTATTTCGGGAGTTCGAGTTTTCCGCAAACAATGCTTGAGCGATGGTGCAAGGGTCCGGATCATGTTCACGGGCACGGCGTTGCCGATCTGGCGGGCAATCTGGCCGGAGTTGCCGAAAAAACGATACTGGAGGGGAAAGGATTGGAGCAGGGCCGCCTCTCTGAGCGTAATGGCCCGGTTATCCCGGGGATGGGCAAAGCGCCCTTTCGTGACGTCCGTACAGCCGGTAGTCAAAGTAGGTGCAACATCATCCCATCTCATACGGCCGTACACATCCGGGAAATCGTTCTTCCGCCCTTTGTGACATTCAAGCTCCAACTCCGGCGGTAATGACAGACGGCTCCCACCATCTTTCGGAATGTGCTGTAAACGCTGAAGGACAATCGGCTGATGATTCCGGGCAAAATGCAGCGGATCGTCGGGATCGCGTTCACCGGAACAAAGCTGCCTCAATCCGCCGATGGCCTGACGAACGGTAACCGTGGGACGGGAATTGATGGACTCATAAAATGTAGTGATACATTCCCGGTTTCGGGCCGCGACCATGATGCAGCGTTCTCGACGTTGGGGTACCTCGCAATCAGCTGCGTTCAGGGTCATGGGTTCCGCGAGGGCATAGCCGAGTTCAGCCAGTTTATGACGCAGACTGTGTAACGGACCGAAGATTGCTATGCCTGGGACGTTCTCGAAAAACACAACCTCGGGCTCGAATTCTTTAATGAATTTGAGGCTTTCAAGAACCAAATCAGCTCGGTGATCACCAGTTGAACGTTTCCGGTTCTGGCTGCTGAACGGTTGGCAGGGAGCACAGACAACCAACAAATCGAGTCGTCCCGTGAAACCAATATCTTTCCGCAAGGTAGCCGGATTCAGTGTGCGGATGTCGGATGGGAAGAGATGAACTTCAGGGTGGTTGAGCCGGTAGGTTTCACAAGCGATGGGATCATTGTCTATTGCCGCGAGAACAGCTATGCCCTCGGCTTTCAGGCCTTCTGTGACGGCCCCGGAGCCGCAGTAGATGTCGATTGCATTAAATTCAATTCTATTAGCCATGCGATCATCCATTGGCACTGATCTCATAAAACTACGATTGATCAAGTGGAGCTTTTATAAACAGCTTTTATACAGTCGTAACGTCGCGAGCGCAATGGGAAAATCATGATTTACAGGTAGATTATGGTATTGTCCTCATTTCGGTAAAACCTGCGTCGCCGCCCCCTTTCGACATCCGCCCCCACATCCCGCTCTACAACTCCTTACCGCCAAAAATACGAAAATGGGATGCTACCGAGGGCCGCATCCCGTCACATGCAAGAAAGATGAAACATAAAGTCGCGCTTCATGTCCGATTTCGAATTCGCTCCCGGACTTCCGACCAGGGCGACCCCGCATTCAGGTTCCGGTGGTAGGCATCCAGTCGGAGTTCCAACTCCTGCTTCTGGGCCGCACTGAGAGGGACTTCCTCGGGGATTTCAGCGATACTGTCCCAGATGTCCTCAACCAACAAAATTCGTTCCGAAACACTTAGACTGAGGATGTCCTTAGCGATTGAACTCATTGTGCACCTCGCCAATAGTATAGTTCTTCCGGGTTTTGATATGGGATACGTTCAATTAATCCAACCCTTCAAATCTCCTACCATATATACACCACCCCCCGCCACCCGCGCCACCATTTTAACCCCGCCCATACGCAAAAAAACAGGCTGCAAGGCATGTCTGCCGCCGGTTTCCGGGGGTAAACCTGGAAGGTTGATCCCCGGAATTGGTTCCAATGGCCGGAACGTCTGCTAATCGCCCTGCCGGTCCCGCTCCTCGATCAGGCCGATGAAAACCTCCTCCAGCGTCGGCAGCTCCCCCCCCGCTGCCGCGCGCGAACGCTTCAGCTCCTCCGGGGTCCCCACCGCCACCAGCTCACCGCGGTAGATCATGGCCAGCCGGTCACAGTAGTCTGCCTCGTCCATGTAGTGGGTGGTGACGAAGACCGTCACCCCCCCCTCGGCCAGGGTATAGATCAACTCCCAGAAACGGCGGCGCGAGAGCGGATCGACCCCCGAGGTCGGCTCGTCGAGGAAGACGATCGGGGGTTCGTGCAGGATGGCGCACCCCAGGGCCAGCCGCTGGCGCCAGCCGCCGGAGAGCTCGCCCGCCAGGGACGTGCGCCGCTCGCTCAATCCGGCCATCGCGATCACCCATTCGCTCCGCGCGCGCCGCCTGGCCGCCGGCAGACGGTAGACACCGGCGTAGAAGGCGATGTTCTCCTCCACGGTCAGGTCCTCGTAGAGCGAGAAACG
Organism: Deltaproteobacteria bacterium; assembly: GCA_016182975.1. GTDB lineage: Bacteria > Desulfobacterota > Desulfuromonadia > Geobacterales > Pseudopelobacteraceae > JACPFJ01. The sequence goes on along the minus strand of JACPFJ010000014.1, from coordinate 54,498 downwards.
CTGGCTCATGTAGCCGATGTTCTCCTTGATCCGCTCCGGCTCCCTGGAGATATCGAACCCGGCCACCGAGCCGCTCCCGGAGGTGGGGGAGAGGATACCGCAGAGCATGCGGATGGTGGTGGACTTGCCGGCGCCGTTCGGTCCCAGGAAGCCGAAGACCTGGCCTTTGGGCACCGTCAGGCTGATGGCGTCCACGGCGGTGAAGTGGTCGAAGCGCTTGGTGAGCCTGTCGAGGGAAACTGCGGGGTGAGCCCCCTCGCCCTCAGGGAGAGGGTGGGGGATGCGGTGAAATCCCACTATTGCAGAAGCAGGTGAGGTCTCCCCGCTGATTCGCTCGATGACCAACTCCTCCAGGGAGGTCGTCCCCCCGCCGGTCAGTTCCGCCGGAGTACCGCAGGCGATCAGGCGGCCATGGTGGATCAGGCCGACCCGGTCGCAACGCTCGGCCTCGTCCAGGTAGGCGGTGGCCACCACCACGGTGACCCCCTCGCTGTGCAGATCCCGCAGGATGCGCCAGAAATCGCGGCGCGAGAGCGGGTCCACACCGTTGGTCGGTTCGTCCAGAAGGAGCAGTCGCGGCTTGTGGATCAGGGCGCAGCAGAGCCCCAGCTTCTGTTTCATTCCCCCCGAGAGCCTGCCCGCCTGGCGCCCGCTGAACGGCGCCAACCCGCTGAAGGCCAGCAGCCGCTCGCCGCGGCTCTTCCGCTCGGCCGCAGCCACGCCGAAGACGTCGGCGTAGAAGCGGATGTTCTCCGCCACGGTCAGGTCGGGGTAGAGCCCGAAGCGCTGGCTCATGTAGCCGATATGCCCCCGCACCCCCTCGGACCCGGCCGGGAAGGGCCGCCCCAGCACGGCAAGTGCGCCTCCGCTCGGGTCGAGCACCCCTGCCAGCATCCGCAGGGTGGTGGTCTTGCCGGCCCCGTCCGAGCCGACCAGCCCGAACAGCTCCCCCTCGGGGACGGAGAGCGAGAGGGAGTCCACCGCGGTCAGGTCGCCGAAGCGTTTGGTGAGACTATCGGCCTGAATGGCGTTCATCGGTCTCGATCACCGCGTCGGCCGGCATGCCCGGCTTCAGCTCCATCCGCGGGTTGGCCAGGGTGATCTTGATCCGGTAGACCAGCTTGACCCGCTCCTTCTCGGTCTGCACGTTCTTTGGTGTGAATTCCGCCTCGGAGGAGATAAAGCCGATCCGCCCCTCGAAGACCCGACCCGGCCAGGTGTCCGTCGTGACCCGCGCCCGCTGGCCGACCCGGACCCTCCCCAGCTCCGTCTCGGGGATGTAGGCCCGCAGCCAGACCTCCTCCAGCCTCCCCACGGTGACCACCGGTGCGCCCGGCGCCAGCATTTCCCCCGCCTCGGCGTGCTTGGCGAGCACCAGACCTGCCAGGGGGGCGTGCAGCACGCCATGGGAGAGGCGCGTCTCGGCCAGGGCCAGGGCCGCGCCGGCGGCCTCGGCCCTGGCCCTGGCCTGGCGCACGGCATCCGGCCGGGAACCGCGCCTCAAGAGCCCGAGGCGCTCCTCGGCCTCGCGCAGCGCCGCGGCCGAGGCGTCCCGCCCGGCGCGGGCCGCCTCCAGGTCCTTCAGGGGGATCACCTCGCGCCGGTAGAGCGCCTCCATCCTGGCGGCGTCCCTGGCAAGCCGGTCGGCGTCGGCCTTCATCCTGGAAACGGCCGCCTCGGCCTGAGCGATCTCCTCGGCCCGGCTCCCGGCCTCCAGGTCGGCCAGGGCCGCCCGGGCGGCGCGTTCCTCGGCGGCGCGGGCTCTGCGTTCCTCCCGCAACTCGTCGTCCTCCAGCCGCGCCACCAGTTGCCCGGAACGCACCTGCTCCCCTTCGTCCACCAGTCGCTCACCCAGCCGGCCGGCAACCTTGAACGACAGTTCCACCGAGGTGACCTCGACGGCGCCGGACACCTTGAGTTCGCCCGCCTTCTTCGGCGTTCGGCGCAGCATGACCAACGCCGCCACAATCACGGCCAGACAGACGGCCGACAGGAGCAAAACCTTCCTGATCATCCCGGACCCCTTCCGCAGTAACGAATGATTTCACCCTTAAGTTAATGCCTTCTCTTTGCGCCGCTGTCAAGAAGCCTTGCGGTTATCTAAAAAAAGGTTGGTGGGCCGAATTCTGAATATTGCGGGGCGAGGTTTCCGGTCGAGCGGGATTTATGCGGCTCCATCCAGCAACTCCTCGATGGCGCCGAAATCGATGACCTGCTCGGCCTGGCTGGTGATCAGGGAGATCTTCTCGCTGTCCTCGGCCGAGATCTTGGATACGTGGCCGTTGAGGGCGCTGAAGACCTCGGCCGTGGTCTGCTCGATGCGGATGTAGGGTATGCCGCTGTCGTCGATGATCCGCTGGGTGATGGCCGAGACCGGCGCATGGCCGGGGATGACGATGCCGGCGATCCTGGGACGGTAGGCGGGGATGTTGTACAGCGAGGAGAGCGTGACCAGCAGTTCGTCCCGCGAGCTGGTGGTGATGAGCAGGCTCGATTCCAGCAGGTGGTCGATCACCTTCTGTGAGGAGGCGGCCCCCAGCTGGATGTGGTGTATGATGCGCTGTTTCTGGCCCAGGTCCCCCCGGAGCGGGTGGCCGAGCAGCTTGGAGACCCCTTGCAGGGTCGGGTCGGCCAGTACCGGCGAATAGTCGAAGGCGCCGCAGACCCGGATGCCGCTGCCGGCGAAGTACCTGGAGAGATAGGCCAGCGAGGTGTCGCGCTTATCCGGCTGCAGCTTGTTGACCAGCAGCATGCGGACGTCCACCCCTTCCTTCTCGTAGAGCGGCAGATTGAGCCGCACCGAATCGATGACGCTGCCGATGCCGCCGCCGGCCACCATGACGACCGGCGCCTGCACCAGCCTGGCAACGTCGGCGTTGTTGAGGCCGACGACCGAACCGACGCCGCCATGCCCGGCCCCTTCCACCAGCAGCAGGTCGCAGCGCGACTCAAGCCCGCGGCAGGCGGCTGCGATCCTCTCCGCGGCCCATTCCCGGCAGAGCTCGCCATCGAGGAACCTCTTGGTCGAGCCCTTGCCGAGGACCAGCGGGGACATCAGGGCGATCTCCCCCTCCAGGCCGAACACCTGGGCCATGAGGACCGCGTCCTTGTCGGCCGTCACCCCGCGGAACTCCTGGCACTTGGGGCCGAGCGGCTTGATGTAGCCGACCCTGCCGTAGCGCTGCCGCGCCAGGTGTATCAGCGAGAGGCTGATGGTGGTCTTGCCGCAATGCTGACCGGTGGCGGCGATGAAAAGCTTTTTGCACATACTGCCCCCTGGGAGAAGATGCCGCGTTTACGTCATTATACCGGCTATAGCCGGCGGCGCCAAACATGTATACCTGTATACATGTATACCTTTTCCCCGAGTGCCGCCCAAGCGCTGAAAACAATAGCGCAAATATTTCCACCGCGACAAACCGCATGCATCCGCAGCCGGATGCTGCTATACTGGCGTCTCCCAGACAAAGGAGGTCGCATGGAGATTATCCTGAACGACATCGAGGCCCGGGTCCTCGGCTGCCTGGTCGAGAAGGAGCTGACCACTCCCGAGTATTACCCGCTCTCACTCAACGCCCTTACCAACGCCTGCAACCAGAAATCGAACCGCGAACCGGCGATGTCATTGGAGGAGGAGGCTGTGGTGCGCGCCCTCGACTCCCTGCGCTTCAAGCAGGTGGCGGTGCTCTCGGCCGATGGGGGACGGGTGCCGAAATACCGCCATATCCTGGCCGAGAGACTGGGCCTGCTGCCGGCGGAGCTGGCCGTGACGTGCGAGTTGCTGCTGCGCGGCCCGCAGACCGTGGGCGAGTTGCGCGCCCGAGCGGAACGAATGCACCCTTTTCCTGACGCGGCTGGCGTGGAGGAGGTCCTGCGGGAACTGATGGAGCGCGAACAGCCGCTAGTCACCCGTCTTGCGCGTCAGCCCGGCCGGAAGGAGCCGCGCTACGCCCAGCTTTTCACCGGTGAGCAGGAGCCGGTTGCGGAAGAGGGCGCTCCGCCGCCGGAGGCCGCGCGACTGCGGGTCATGGCCGGGGATGAGCGGATTGCGCAACTGGAGCGGGAGATGTCTCTCCTGCGCGAGGAGGTGGCGGCGTTGCGGCTGATGGTGCAGGAATTCAAGGCACAGTTCGAATAGTCTGTTTTTCGAGATATTTTTTGCGAATGCCCTAAAATTTCACTTGCACTGCACGCCATCTTTTGTTATTTATTTCAATCTTCACGAATTGCTATCACACATGCGCTTGTAGCTCAGCTGGATAGAGCAACGGACTACGAATCCGTAGGTCGGGAGTTCGAATCTCTCCAAGCGCGCCAATACAACTAGAGGGGTTACAGATCAATCTGTAGCCCCTCTTTTCATTATGCCTTGTTTATTACCGCAGGGGAGACACGAACATGAGAAGGCTTACCATCATCACGCTTATCTTCCTGGTCCTGACCGGCGCGGGCTGCTCCGGCGAGAAGAAGGCGGCCGAGCTGCTGGAGACGGCCCGCTTCGAGGAGAAGCAGAACAACCGCGAACACGCCGTCAAGCTCTACGAGGAGATCACCCGCGCCTACCCGAACTCTCCGGCGGCCAGGGAGGCCGCGGCCAGGCTGGAAGAATTGAGGCGCCCGTCTCGCTGATGGAGCAACCCCGCGTCTCCATCCTGATGCCGGTGCGCAACGAGGCGCCTTACCTGCTGGCCGCGCTCGACTCCCTCTACAGGCAGACGCTTCAGGAGTGGGAGCTGGTCGTTGTTGACGACGGCTCCGACGACGCCACGCCGCTCATCCTCACGGAGGCGTCCCGGCGCGACCCGCGGGTGCGCGTGATCCGCCGCGAGGGGGGCGGCCTGGTGGCGGCGCTCAACGCAGGGCTGGCCAGCTGCCGCGCGCCACTTCTGGCACGCATGGACGGCGACGACATCTGCCATCCCCGCCGCCTGGAGCTTCAGGCGGCTTACCTCGACGCTAATCCCGATGCCGGGCTTGTGGCCTGCGCCTTCAGGCACTTTCCCCGTTCAGGGCTTAATCGCGGGATGTTGGCCTACGAGACCTGGCAGAACGGACTCGGCGGGCACAGCCTGATCATCCGCGACCTGTTCGTCGAATCCCCCTTCGTGCACCCCAGCGTGATGATGCGCAGGGTGGTTCCGGATATGCTCGGCGGCTACCGCGACTGCGGCTGGGCGGAGGACTACGACCTCTGGCTGCGCATGGCGGCAGCCGGTGTGGTTTTTGCGCGGCTGCCGCAGCAACTCTTCTTCTGGCGCGACCACCCCGGTCGCGCCACGCGCACCATGGACGCATATGCCATCAAGGCCTTCCGGGCCTGCAAGTCCCACTTCCTGCGTCACGGCTTTCTCAAGGGCGTTTCCGAGGTGGTGATTGCCGGAGCCGGCCCGGAAGGACGCGCCTGGCAGCGCCTGCTGGCGGCCGAGGGTATCCGCGTGACGTGCTGGCTGGATGTGGACCCGGCCAAGCTGGGAAGATGCCTGCACGGCGCGCCGGTTATCCGTACGGAAGAGCTCGCGTGGGAGCACGGCAAAATGCTGGTGGCAATCGGCCTGCGGAAGGGGCGGGAGGAGTTCAGGCTTACGGCCCGCTCCCTGGGACTTCGCGAAGGGTTCGACTTTATCTGCGTTTCCTGATAAACACTTGCTGACACCAAGGGTCAAACTGGGCTATCATGCTATCGAGCATAATAGCAACGAGACGTGGGACACGATCATCGCGCCGCGTGAACGGTGCGTCGAGAAAGGTTTTTTCAAATGACCCCGAGCAAAGAGGATCTGGCGCTGGCCATTGACGAGGCGGATTGGAGTTGGTTGCGGGCCCATCTGGAACGGGGCGGCCTGATCCTTGTCGAAGACAGCCTCGACCTGGCCGAGGCGGCGCTGAAGGTGGCCGGGGACGACGCGGAGACCATCGATATGTGGATCAATACCGGCAGGATCGGCAAGCCATCCCTGGCGCAGATCCGGCACTGGGACGGCGAGCAGCACAAGAGGTTCGCCATGTTGATCGTCAGCCCCTATGTGCTCATCCAGGAGAAGATACCGACGTTTCACTGATCCCTGGCAAGCACACCCCCCAAAATAAAGAAGGGCGACCCCGCAGGAGGCCGCCCTTTTCGTCTGTATGGCAATTGGCCGCTAAATCAGCCGCGCCGCCTGCTGGGCAAACTGCAGGAGCAGCGACGGCACGATTCCAGGTACCAGCGAACCGAGCACGGAGATGGCCACGCAGAGCGCAACCGGCGCCGTTACCTGCATCCAGTCGAACTCCTCGGTCGGCTCCTTCATGTACATGTAGACCATCACCCGCAGATAGTAGTAGACCGAGGCGGCGCTGTTGAGGACGCCGATCACGGCCAGCCAGATGTACCCCTTCTGGATGGCGCCGGAGAAGAGGTAGAACTTGCCGATGAATCCGGCCGTAGGAGGCATGCCGGCCAGGGAGAAGAGAAAAACCGACATGGCAACCGCCAGCACCGGGTGCTTGAAGCCGAAGCCGGCGAAGTCCGCGACGTTACCGTTGGTTTCGCCCTTCTTGGCCACCAGTACGATGATGGCAAAGGCGCCGATGTTCATGAAGGCGTAGGAAAGCATGTAGAAGAGGATACCGGCGGTGCCGGTGGCGTTTCCGGCGGCAAAACCGACCAGTGCATAGCCGGCGTGGGCGATGGAGGAGTAGGCCAGCATGCGCTTGATGTTGTCCTGGCGCAGGGCGGTAATGTTGCCGACGGTCATGGTCAGCACCGCCAGGATCCAGAGCAGCTGGCTCCAGTCTGCCTGCATCGTGGGGAACGCCACCAGCAGGATGCGCAGGGCGGCCGCGAAACCTGCGGCCTTGGGGCCGGCGGACATGAAGGCAGTCATGGGTGTCGGCGCCCCCTCGTAGACGTCAGGCGTCCACATGTGAAACGGCGCCGCGGCAATCTTGAAGGCAAAACCGGTCAGCATCAGCAGCATGCCGGCCAACAGCATGATGTTGCCCGACGGGAGGCCCGCCTGACCCACTACGGCGGCGATCTTGGCGATGCGGGTGGTTCCGGTGGCGCCGTAGATCAGGGCCATGCCGTAGAGCAGGAAACCGGTGGAAAATGCGCCCAGCAGGAAATACTTCAGACCGGCCTCATTCGACTTGAGGTTGGCACGGTTGAAACCGGCCAGCACGTAGAGCGACACGGACATGACCTCCAGCCCGAGGAAGATGGTCATCAGGTCGGTGCCTGCGGCCATCAGCATCATCCCCACTACGGTAAAGAGGATCAACGGGTACAGCTCGCCCTGATTGCACCCTTCGCGCTCCATGTACTGATCGGAGATCAGGATCGCCAGCCCAGCCGAGACCAGGAAGATGATCTTGAAGAAGGAGGCGAAGTTGTCAAGGACTACCGAGCCGTTGAAGCTCTCGATATGTCCGCCCCAGCCGGCCCCCACCAGCACCGCAGCGGCCACGACGCCGAAAAAGCTGATGTACCCCAGGTAGGACTTCTGACCGCTGGGGACAAAGACGTTTATCAGCAGCAGGGCCATGGCGAGCACGGAGAGGAATATCTCCGGCAGGATCGGGGTCAGGTTGACGGCTGGTATGGTAATGATGTCCATCTAATATATCCTCCGGTCTGATTGACTCGTGTCTTAAACTTGCTTAGTGCGGGTTGACGACTGCCGCGGGTGCTGCCGAGCCATGTTCGGCAGTCGGGGCCACCATCGGATGACCGGCCGGCAGGGCGGGCGCTGACGGCATCTGCCGGGCCGTCATGGCGGCTGGCCTTACCTGGGAAACCAGCTTCTTGACGGCCGGGTCCATCTTCTCGATGAACGGGTTGGGATAGACCCCCATGATGAAGATAAGCGCTATGAGCGGCACCATGATGGCGATCTCGCGGGCGTTCAGGTCGGTAAGTTTCTGGTTCTTGGGGTTGTCCAGCTCGCCGAACATGACCCGCTGAAACATCCAGAGCATGTACACGGCAGAGAGGATCACGCCGCTGGCGGCAACCACGGTCCACCAGCGCAGCTCGCTCTCAAAGCCTCCCAAAAGGACCAGGAACTCGCCGACAAAGCCGTTGGTGCCGGGCAGCCCGATGGAGGAGAGGGTGACTATCATGAAGATGGTGGCGAATACCGGCATCTGCTTGGAGAGACCGCCGAAGTCGGTGATCAGACGTGTGTGCCGGCGTTCATAGATGAAGCCGACGATAAGGAACAGCGCGCCGGTGGAGACGCCGTGGTTGAGCATCTGCAGCAGGCCGCCGGTGATTCCCTGCTCATTGAAGGCAAACACCCCCAGCATGACAAAGCCCAGGTGGGCCACCGACGAATAGGCCACCAGTTTCTTGACGTCTTCCTGCACCATGGCGACCAGCGCGGCGTAGATGATGCCGATCACCGCCAGGGTGGCTATCAGCGGGGCAAACTTGTAAGCAGCCTCGGGGAAGAGCGGCATGGCAAAGCGCACGTAGCCGTAGGTGCCCATCTTGAGCAGGATGGCGGCCAGGATCACCGAACCGGCCGTGGGGGCCTCGGTATGGGCGTCCGGCAACCAGGTGTGCAGCGGGAACATGGGGACCTTGATGGCGAAGGCAAGGGCAAAGGCGAGGAACAGCCAGGTCTGGGTGGCGAGATCGAGCTTCAGATCAAAGAAGTGCAGCAGGCTGAAATCGGTGATGCCGGCATTGATCCCCTTGAAGTAGAGGAAGATCAGCGCCACCAGCATCAGGAGCGAGCCGACCATGGTGAAGATGAAAAACTTGACGGCGGCGTAGATCTTGTTTTTACCGCCCCAGATACCGATGATGAAGTACATCGGGATCAGCATGACCTCCCAGAAGATGTAGAACAGGAACAGGTCCAGGGAGATGAAGGCGCCCAGCATGCCTGTTTCCAGCAGGAGCAGGCAGATCATGTACTCCTTGACCTTCTCCTCTACGGCCGTCCATGTGGAGAGTACCGCGAGCGGCATGATGAAGGTGGTCAGGATGACGAGCCAGAGACTGATGCCGTCTATGCCGATATTGTAGCGCATAAAGAAGGGACCCGCCGCGATCCAGGGCACATTTTCCACGAACTGGAACTCGGCGTTGGTCCGGAACCCGGTCAGGATCGGCAGCGACACCAGAAAGGTCACTACGGTCACTACAAAGGCCACGCCCCGCAGCACCGCCTTGCTGTCCTTGGGGATGAACAGCAGCAGCAGCACACCCAGTATCGGCAGGAATGTCGTCAGGCTCAGTAGGTTACTCATGAATTCTTGCTCCTTTATGCAAATTGCTTAAGTCTGGTTTACTTGAAGACATAGTAGCCCAGGATCACCACCACGCCGAAGGCCATTGTCCAGGCATAGTTATGGATCAGGCCGGACTGCATGTAGCGGAAGACACCGCTGAAGCCCATCACCACCTTGGCCACGCCGTTGACGATGCCATCCACCACCACCACGTCGAAGCCCTTCCAGAGGAAGCGGCCAAAGGCCTTGCAGGGGTTTACGAATACGAAATCATACAGTTCGTCGATGAACCATTTGTTGAACACGGCGCGGTGCAGTGCGGGGAATGCGGCGGTGAATCTGGCCGGGAGTTCGGTATTTTTCACATACATCGTAAAGGCAACGGTGATCCCTGCCAGGGCGATCAGGACGGAGAGGCCCATCAGGCCCCACTCCAGGGCGACGCTGTGGTGACCGCCGTGGGCCGCATGCTGCGCCATATACTCGTGGGAGTACTTGAAGACCGGCTCCAGGTAATGCTCGAAATAGTTGGGGATCCCCCCCAATGTATCGCCGATCACCTTGGGAATGCCGATATAGCCGCCGACTACCGAGAGGGCCGCCAGTACGATCAGCGGAAACACGATCACCATCGGCGACTCGTGCAGGTGATCCTTGGCCTTGGGGGTGATGCGGCACTCTCCGTAAAACGTCATGAAGACCAGGCGGAACATGTAGAAGGCGGTCAGTCCGGCCGCAACGGCGCCAAAGCCCCACAGCAGCAGGTTGAGGCCGCCATGGTGGGGGTTGGAGAACGCCTGCCAGAGGATCTCGTCCTTGGAGAAGAAACCGGAAAAGCCGGGGATACCTGCAATGGCGATGGTTGCCAGCAGGAAGGTAAGGAACGTGAGCGGCATCTTGGACTTGAGACCGCCCATGTTGCGCATGTCCTGAGCGTCGTCATGCGAGTGGACATGGTGCAATGCGTGGTGCATGGAGTGTATCACCGCGCCCGAACCAAGGAACAGACAGGCCTTGAAGAAGGCGTGGGTCATCAGGTGGAAGATACCGGCCGCGAACGCGCCGGCGCCCATGGCCAGGAACATGTAGCCGAGCTGGGAGACGGTCGAGTACGCCAGTACGCGTTTGATGTCATTCTGGGCCGTGCCGATGGTGGCGGCGAACAGGGCGGTACATGCGCCGATCACGGCTACGACCATCAAGGTCTCGGGGGAACGGATGAACAGGTAGTTCATGCGGGCTATCATGTAGACACCGGCGGTGACCATGGTGGCGGCGTGGATCAGGGCCGAAACCGGGGTCGGGCCCTCCATGGCGTCCGGCAGCCACGTATAGAGCGGGATTTGGGCCGACTTGCCGGTTGCGCCCACAAAGAAGCAGAGGGTGATGATGGTCACGATGCCGCCGGTGGGGAGCAGATGCGAGCTCTTTGCCATCTCGGTGAACTGGATGGTCCAGACGTTGTGGTTCTGCCCCATGAACCAGTACAGCGTGAAGGCGCCCAGGAGGAAACCGAAATCGCCGACACGGTTCATGACAAAGGCCTTCTTGCCGGCGTCGCCTGCCGATTTCTTGTGGAAGTAGTAGCCGATCAGCAGGTAGGAGCAGAGGCCGACACCCTCCCAGCCCACGAACATCAGCAGCAGATTGTTGCCCATCACCAGCAGCAGCATGGAAAAGGTAAACAGGTTCAGGTAGGCAAAGAAACGGTAGAATCCTTCTTCTCCGTGCATATAGCCGATCGAGTAGACGTGGATCAGGAAACCGACCCCGGTAACTACCATGAGCATGATGCAGGAGAGCGGGTCGATCAGGAAGGCGATGTCGGCGTTAAAGTTACCGGATGTAATCCAGGTGAACACCTTCACCTCGGCCAGCCGTTCTTCGCCCGGCAGGGACAGGAGTTTGAGTATGGTCATGCAGGAGACGATGAACGAGCCGAGCACGGTAACAGCACCGATGCCGCCGATCACTGTCTCGTTCTTGATCTTTTTCCCCAGCAGGCCGTTGATCAGGAAGCCGATGAACGGGAAGAGCGGGATCAGCCATACGTTGTCAAACATGTAAGACTCCTTTATTCAATCATTAAACGTTGTCTGCTGTAAAATTTGCACCGCCGGGGCAGGCTACCACTTCATGATGTTCACATCTTCAACGTCGATGGATTCCTTGTTGTTGAAGAAGGCGATCATCAGCGCCAGACCTACGGCGGCCTCGGCGGCGGCGACTGTCATGACGAAGAAGACGAACACCTGACCGTCGAGGTTGCCGAGGTGACGGGAAAATGCGATGAAGGTCAGATTGACGGCATTCAGCATCAGCTCGATGCACATGAAGATGACGATGGCGTTCTTACGGGTGAGTACGCCGATTGTCCCTATCGAGAAGAGGATGGCGCTGACGATCAGATAGCTGTTCAGGTTTTCCATGTATAGTTCCCTCTGTCTAGAGTTTTTTCTTGGCCAGGATAACCGCGCCCACAATGGCGACCAGCAGCAGGATCGAGGTGATCTCGAAGGGGAGCAGGAAGTTGGTGAACATCTCCCTGCCGATCAACTCGGTGTGGCCGATCTGCTTGATCATGTTGCCGCTGTAAGGTCCGGTGGGGAGAGCGACGCGGCTCTTCATCAGAAGAATTACTATGTTGATCAGGGTAAAGAAGCCGATTATGCACCCCAGAACCACCTTGTGCGAATGCGCCTTGGTGGCGTCTACCCGGATATTGAGCAGCATGATGGTGAACACGATCAGGACCATGATGGCGCCTGCGTAGACCATCACCTGAACGGCGGCCATGAAGGGGGCGTCCAGCATGACGTAGTAGGTGGCCAGGCAGAAGAAGGTCAGCACCAGCGACAGGGCGCTGTTGATCGGGTTCTTGCAGGTGATCACCAAGATCGCCGACACAATGGCCACCAGCGTGATGAATGCGAAGAAAAGGGTTTCCATGCACTGCTCCTTTATTTCTTTTCTAAGAGTCGTTCCTTGGTGTAGATGAAGTCCTCGCGGCGGTAGTTGGCCAGCTCGAACTCTCCGGTCATCTTGAGGGCGTCCACCGGACAGGCCTCGACGCAGTAGCCGCAGAAGATGCAGCGCAGCATATCTATCTCATACCTGGCCGCAAACTTGTCGTGGCTGGCATCCTCGCCCGCCTCGACCGTGATGCACTTGGCCGGACACACGGTGGGGCAGAGATAGCAAGCCACACACTTGGCCTTGCTGTGAGACACCTTGAGGGCATGCAACCCCCTGAAGCGCTCGGCCACCTTGGGCCTCTCATCCGGGTACTGCAGGGTGACCGGCTTCTTGAAGAGGTGAGCCAGGGTGATTTTCAGGCCGTTTATAATCGGGGTAATCGGATTCATGTTTCCATCCTCGTTCTTGGAGTTGCGTGTCTCGTTGGTGCCTTGCTATATGAAGTAGCCGATGATACCCGTGACCACGATGTTCAGCAGCGAGAGCGGCAGGAGTACCTTCCACCCCAGGTGCATGAGCTGGTCGTAGCGATAGCGGGGCAGTGTTGCGCGGATCCACATGCAGACGAACATCAGGAAGTACACCTTGGCGACGAAATATACCGGCCCGAGCAGGGGGATCGCGGTGGCCAGCGGGCCATTCCAGCCGCCCAGGAACAGGGTGGCGGTCAGGGCGCAGACGGTGACCATGTTGGCATATTCGGCCATGAAGAACATGGCGTACTTCATGCTGGAGTACTCGGTGCAGAAACCGGAAACCAGCTCGGTCTCGGCCTCGGGAAGGTCGAAGGGGGTGCGGTTTATCTCGGCCAGGGAGCAGATGAAGAACATGAAGGCCGCCAGCGGCTGCTTGAAGACGTACCAACCCAAGCCGTTGAAGGCGGATTGCTGCGTGACGATCTCGTTGAGCGAAAGGGTTTGCGAGAGCATGAAGACCGATACGATGGCCAGGCCGGCCGACAGCTCGTAGGAGATCATCTGGGCAGAGGCGCGCAGGCCGCCCATCAGGGAGTACTTGCTGTTGGAGGCCCAACCGGCCAGCACGATGCCGTACACGCCCAGGGAGGACATGGCCAGGATGTAGAGCACACCGACATTGAGGTCGTAGACCCGGCCGCTGGCGGTATCAAAGTAGGCGGCAATCTGGAGCGGGATCTTATAGCCCGCCACCTCGATGATTCCGCCGAAGGGGATGACCGCGAAGGTGATGAAGGCGGGGATGAGGGCGATCAACGGCGCAATCAGGAAGGCGAACTTGCTGGCCTGTGAGGGGATGATCTCCTCCTTGAAGAAGAGCTTGACCCCGTCGGCGATCGGCTGCAGCAGGCCGTGCCAGCCGGTCCGCATCGGTCCCAGGCGGACCTGCATGTGACCGATGATCTTGCGCTCGGCATAGGTGGCGTAGGCCACGGTCAGCAGCACGAAGACAAAAGCTACCAGGACCTTGGCAACCATGGCGATGTAGTACATCATCGGCAGTCCTAAAATCTCGATTCCCATCTGACCCTCTTTCCGTGATTTATGAAATAGTCCGTAAACGTATCGCGTTAGTCTACTTGTCCAGCGTCACCCAGGTGACCGCTGCGCCGCTCCATACCTGATTGACCGGCGTGGCGCCGAAATGGTAGGGGGTAAACAGCACGCCCTCGGGCATGCGCAGGCTGACCTTGGCCTTGAGCTTCACGCTTCCCGTGGCGGAGGCAACGGTCAGCAGGTCGTTATCCGCAATCCCGAGTCTTGCGGCATCGCCGCGGGAGAGCTCGACATACCCCTCGGGGCAGACGTACATCGGACCTTCCCCATGCTGGGACATGGTCCCGTTGTGGTAGAGGGCGCTGCCAACGACCAGGGCCAGCTTGCCGGGCGCGCCGGCCGGCGCGGGCGCCTGCGGAGCGATCAGGGCCGGCTTGACCGTTACCGCCGCAAAGGCCCCCTGCTCGCCGAGCGAGGCGTAGCTCATGCCCGTGTAAGCGGGCGTTGCGGCCGTGATCTCGGCGAATGCCGCGGCCGGAGAAGCGGGCGCCTGGCCGCCCAGCCTGGCGATGAGCGCCGCGAAGATCTCGAAGTCGGAACGGCTCTGGCCGATCTTGCGGATGGCCGGCTTGAAGTACTGCACGCGGCGGTCCACGCTGGTGAAGGTGCCCTCCTTCTCGGCGAAGGAGCAGGCCGGCAGGACCACGTCGGCCTGGGCTGCGGTCTCGGTCAGGAACAGGTCGGAGACGATCAGGCATTCCACCTTGTACAGGGCCGCCTGGACCCTGGCATGGTCGGGATAGGATACCGCCGGGTTCTCGCCGGCGATGAAAAGCGTTTTGACGGCCCCACTAGCGCAGCCGTCGATGATCCGGCCGGCGTCCATCCCCCCCAGTGGCGCGTAAAAGCCCATATCGACCGCGCCCTGGCTGTTGTTCTTCTCGGCCATGCAGAGCACGCCGCACCCCTCCCTGCCGAGCTTGCCGGTCAGGATGGCCAGGTTGGCAACGGCGCTGGCGAACTCGCTATCGTGACCGGCATACGCCAGACCGATGGGGAATATGATCAGGGCCTTCTCCGCCTGGGCGTAATCGGCGGCCAGTTCCTTGATCTGCGCGGCGGAGAGGCCGCTCTGGGCGGCGACCGCCTCCGGCGTGAAACCGGCCAGGGCCTGCTCCAGGTCGGCATAACCCGGAACTGCGACGGCCGAGCCGTCAGCCAGTTTTGCGTCCAGGATCGACTTGGCGATGGCGTTGATGACGGCAATCTCGCTGCCGGGCGTGTGCACCAGGGTCTTGGCGCCGGGCAGTTTGGAGAGCTTGCCGCGCTTGTCGGACAGGAGATTGAGTTTGACACCCCTGTTTTTGACCGCCAGGTTGATCTCGAAGCCGACCACCGGGTGGGTCTCGTAGGCATCGGTCTTGATGACCAGCAGCAGGTCGCTCTTCTGGATGTCGAGGATCGTGGACGGCGAAGCCGATGTCCCGAAGCTTCTGGCGAAGCCCTTGGTCAGGGCGGCGTGGGCGTAACCGGCGGAATGGTCGTAATTGGGCGAACCGACCGTCTCCATCAACCGCTTGAAGAGGACCAACTCCTCATTGGTCATACGCGGCGTGGCCAGCGCGGCCACGGCAATGCCCCCCTTGAGGCGTCCGACGACGATCTCCAGCGCCTCGTCCCAGCCGGTCTCCACCAGGACGCCGTTTTTGCGCACCAGCGGCGCGGTCAGACGCTTGTCGGAATTGATGAACTGGTAGCCGAAGCGGCCGCGGCAGCAGAGCTGGCCGTTATGGAAACCCTGATTCTCGTCGTAGACCGTGGTCAGGACCTTGTTGTCCTTGACCCCCAGGGTCAGGTTGCAGCCGGTGCCGCAGTAGCTGCAGACGGACTTCTGTTTGGTCAGGGCCCACCAGCGCGCCTTGAACTTGAACGGCCTGGCCAGGAGCGATCCTACGGGGCAGACGGAGACGCATGAGCCGCAGAACTCGCAGTTGAGCGCCTCGTCGAACTCACACCCCATCTTGGTCTCGATGCCGCGATTGATGAAGGTGTAGGCGCCGAAGGAGACGATCTCGTCGCATATGCGCGCACACTTGCCGCACAGCACGCAGCGGTTCATGTCACGCTCGATCAACGGGTTGGCGTAGTCGATATCCAGATGGAACTTTTCATCGACAAAACGGTTGGCATCCACCTTGTACTCATAGGTCAGGTTCTGCAGGTCGCAGTCGCCGCCCTTGTCGCAGACCGGGCAGTCGATGGGATGGTTGAGCAACAGGAGTTCCAGCACCATCTTGCGCGCCTTGACGATCTCCGGGGTGGAGGTACGGATGATCATACCCTCTGTTGCCGGTGTTGTGCAGGCCGGGATCTGGCGTCCCTTCATCTGCTCCACCTCGACCAGGCACATGCGGCAGGCGCCGAACGGCTTAAGCTTCTTGTCGTGACACAGGATCGGAATCTTGATCCCGTTGGCCTTGGCGGCCTCGTAAATGGTGGCGTTTTTGGGGGCCGTGACCTGCTTGTCGTCTATCGTCAGATTAACCATCTCAACCTCTGTCAATGAGTTTGACCGTTCGTTCGTGTGGAGTCGTTATTCTATCGCCATGAAACGGCAGGCGTCGTAGCAGGATTTGCACTTGGTGCATTTTTCCTTGTCCAGGAAGGCGATCTGCCCCTTTTCCCAGACAATGGCGTCCACCGGGCAGGCCTTCTTGCAGGCGCCGCACTTGACGCACTTCTCTTCCACGACCTGCCAGAGAAGCAGTTCCTTGCAGCAGTTGGAGGGGCAGCGCTTGTCGTTGATGTGCGCCTCGTACTCGTCGCGGAAGTAGTTGATCGTGGAGAGAATCGGATTGGGGGCCGTCTGGCCGAGGCCGCACAGCGATGCCTTCTTGATGGCAACCCCCAGGTCCTGAAGGGTGGCAAGGTCGGAAGGCTCGCCGCGACCCTCCGTGATGCGTTCGAGGATGTCGAGCATGACCTTCAGCCCGATCCGGCAGGGGACGCATTTGCCGCACGACTCCATCCTGGTGAAGGCAAGGAAGAAGCGGGAAACATCCACCATGCAGGTGGTCTCGTCCATGACCACCAGACCGCCGGAACCCATCATGGCGCCGGCCTTGATCAGGGAGTCGTAGTCGACCGGGGTGTCCAGGATCTCAGCCGGGATACAGCCACCGGACGGGCCGCCGGCCTGAACCGCCTTGAACTTGCGATTGTTGGCGATGCCGCCGCAGACATCGTAGATGACCTCGCGGATCTTCATGCCGGCCGGCACCTCTACCAGGCCGGTGTGCTTGACCTTGCCAGTCACGGCGAAGATCTTGGTCCCCTTGGTGGTCTCGGTGCCGAGCGAGGCGTACCAGTCGGCCCCCTTGTTGATTATGTGGCGGACGTTGCCGAAGGTCTCGACGTTGTTGATGTTGGTCGGCTTGCCCCACAGGCCGCGCACCGCCGGGAACGGGGGACGGGGACGGCTCATGCCGCGCTCACCCTCGATGGAGGCCATCAGAGCGGTTTCCTCGCCGCAGACAAAGGCGCCGGCGCCCATCTTGATGCGCATGTCGAAATTGAGGCCCCACCCCTGGATATTCTTGCCCAGCCAGCCCTGCTCGTAGCAGACGTCGATGGCGTGCTGCAGACGCTGCACGGCCAGCGGGTACTCGGCGCGGACATAGACATAGCCGAAGTCGCAGCCGATGGCGTAGGCGGCGATCATCATCCCCTCGATGATGCAGTAGGGGTCGCCTTCCAGCAGGGAGCGGTCCATGAATGCGCCCGGGTCGCCCTCGTCGGCATTGCAGATCAGGTACTTGTGGTCACCGGGAGAGGCCTTGCAGAAGGACCACTTCATGCCGGTGGGAAAACCGCCCCCCCCACGACCACGCAGACCGGACTTCTTGACCTCCTCGATGACCTCTTCCGGTTTCATGGTCTTGATGCACTTCTCGATCGCCTTGAATCCGTCCTCTGCCTTGTAGGCATCGATGCTGTCCGGATCGATCTGGCCGCATCCGGTCATGACAACGCGCATCTGGGCGTCAACGAACTGATTGTAATAGGGTTTGGCCTTCCTCTTCTCCATCGTCGTCTTGTTGACGATGTGTTCTTCAATGATCTTCTCGACCTCGTCCGGCTTGACGAAGTCGTAGGTGACACGCCCCTGCTCGGGGGTGATGATGTCAACCAGGACGTCGTTGGCACAGAGGCCGCGGCAGCCGGTCTTGATGACGTCGCAGCGTTTGCCGACAACGGCGCTGATACCCTTTTCGCCGATATGCCTTACGAATGCCGCCTCAACCTCTTTGGCGCCCATCGAAATACCGCCGGTACCCTGGCAGATCAGAATTTGTATTGCTGCGTTTTCGCTCATGACTGAGTTGTCCCCTGCTGAATAGTTTCGAGCTACTTACTATTTCAATGGCCTCTGGTTGTAGTCGGTTATTATTTCCTCGACCTTCTGCACCGTCATGGAGCCGTAGGTGGCGTCGTTGACCATTGCCAGCGGCGCCATACCGCAGGCCCCCAGGCAGGCAACCTTCTCGAAGGTGAAGCGAAGGTCGGGGGTGGTCTCGGCGTGGCCGATGCCCAGCTTGTCGAAGAAGGTTTCCACGATGCGCGGAGCCCCCTGAACGTGGCAGGCGGTACCCACGCAAACACGAATAATGAAACGTCCGCGGGGCTTGAGATGGAACTGGGCGTAAAAGGTGAGCACCCCGTAGATCTGGCTGGGGTAGACGTTCAGCCGTTCGGCGATCAGGTCAGCCACCACGCGGGGGATATAGCCGTACTCGTCCTGGGCAGCCTGGAGAACCGGCATCAGGTTCCCCGGCATATCAATGTATTTGTCGATAATCTTGTGAGCCAGGGAAAGGTCTACTACCGGTTCCTGCTCTGCTGCCTGTTGCGCAACCGCGTCGCTCATGCGCGCCATCTCCTTTGAATCGTACGGGAGTTATCTGTCTATTTCGCCAAGGACGATGTCCAGCGTTCCGATAATCGCCACCAGGTCGGCGATCATGCTTCCCACGCTCATCTTCTCTATGGCCTGGAGGTTCACGAATGAGGGGGGGCGAATCCTCATGCGGTAGGGTTTGTTGCCGCCATCGCTCACTATGTAATAACCCAGCTCGCCCTTTGTCGCCTCAACACCTTGGTAGACCTCCCCTTCGGGAACAGGGAAACCCTCCGAGGCGATCTTGAAGTGGTGGATCAGCCCTTCGATGGAGTTGTAGACGTTTTCCTTGGGCGGATAGCAGACCTGCGGGCAGTCGGCCAGCACCGGGCCGGGCTTGAGGCTGTTCAATGCCTGGGTGATGATCTTGCAGGCTTCACGCATCTCGACGAGACGCACCTTGTAACGGTCGAAGGTGTCGCAATTCTCGCCCACCGGGACCTTGAACTTGTATTTTTCATAACCGCTGTACGGGTTGTCGCGACGCAGGTCCCAATCAACGCCGGAACCGCGCAGGGCCGGACCGGTGATACCGAAGTCGATGGCATCCTCTGCGGAGATCACGCCGTTGCCGACGGTCCGCTTGACCCAGATCGGGTTTGTGGTCAAGAGCCCCTCGTACTGGTCCAGATAAGCGGGCATTGACTCCACGAAGTCGCGCACCTTTTTTTCAAATTCGGCAGGGACATCCATGGAAAGGCCGCCGACACGGAAGAAGTTGCTGGTCATACGGGCGCCGGAGATCAGCTCGTAGGTCTCCATGACGACCTCTCGTTCGCGGAAGGCGTAGATGAAGACCGTCATGGCGCCGATATCCAGCGCATGGCAGGCCAGCCAGACCAGGTGCGACTGGAGTCGGGTCATCTCGGCCATGATTACCCGGATGGTCTGGGCCCGCTCGGGGACCTCGATGGCGAGGAGCTTCTCGACGGCGAGGACATAGCCCAGATTGTTGCTCATCGGCGCCAGGTAGTCCAGACGGTCGGTCAGCGGTATAGTCTGATGATAGGTCCGGTGCTCGGAGAGCTTCTCCACGCCACGGTGCAGGTATCCGATGTCGGGGGTAATCTTGGTGATAACCTCGCCGTCCAGTTCGAGGACGAGCCTGAGAACCCCGTGGGTACTGGGATGCTGCGGCCCCATATTCAGTGTCATTTTTTCCGTAGTTGCCATGTATCGCCTCTTCTATATCGAGATACGGATCGTGTTTGAATGCGCTATGACAGCCGCCCCTTGTAAGGCTCGCGACCAGGTCCCTGAAGCGGGTAGTCCTTACGGAGCGGGTGACCTTCCCAGTCGGGCGTCATCAGGATGCGGCGCAGATCGGGGTGGTTTTCGAAGGTGATGCCAAACAGGTCGTACACCTCGCGCTCAAGCCAGTTGGCGGTTTTCCACACCTGTGTGGCGCTCTGGATACGGCTGTCGGCTTCCGCAACCGGCGCCTTGATGCGCAAACGGTCCTTTTGGGGGATCGAGTAGAGCTGATAGACCACCATGAAACGGTCCGCCCTCTTGCCCAGATAATCTACCGCGGTTACGTCGGTGAGCAGGTTATACTGGAGGGACTGTTTGAGGTATGAGAGAATGGCGATGATGTCATCCTTGTTGACGGTAACCGTCACCTCACCGCGAAACTCGACCACGTCAATAATCGAAGCGGCGAATTTTTCCTTCAGCTTGAGTACTGCGCGATTGTTTTCAGCCATGGTATCCAACCCTTTTTTTGGGAAATAGAATTCGTGAATGCTGGTATCAGGCGGCGGCCGGCTCGATCCTCTCGCCCATGCCGATGGCGGAACCGAAGGAGTTCTTCTCGTCCCAGATCTTGTCCTGCAGCTTCATGATGCCGTAGAGCAGCGCCTCGGGACGCGGCGGGCATCCTGGGATATAGACGTCGACCGGCAGCGCCTCGTCGATCCCCTGCACCACGCTGTAGGTGTCGAATATCCCGCCGGAACAGGCGCAGGCGCCCATGGCGATGACCCATTTCGGCTCGGGCATCTGCTCATAGACGGTCTTGATGACCGGCAGCATCTTCTTGGTGACCGTGCCGGCGATTATGATGCAGTCGGACTGGCGGGGAGATGCGCGGAAGATGATGCCGAAACGGTCAAGGTCGTTATGGGCGGCGCCCGTCGCCATCATCTCGATGGCGCAACATGCCAGACCAAACGTCATCGGCCAGATGGAGGATTTCCGGGACCAGTTTACGAGCTTGTCAAGCGATGTGGTTATAATATTGTCGCCAAGCGGATTGTCTACTCCCATTCCAATGCTCCTTTTTTCCAGACATAAATATAACCGACAAAGAGGATGACGATGAAGACCCCCATCTCGACCAGTCCGAACACGCCCAGCTTCTTGTAGAGGATCGCCCAGGGATAGAGGAACACCGCCTCGATGTCGAACAGGATGAACAGCATGGCGATCAGGTAGAACTTGATGGAGAAGCGCTCACGCGCCGTCCCGACCGGCTCGCAGCCGGACTCGTAAGGAGACAGCTTGAGGGGGGTACTCTTTTTCTGGCCGATGAGCGAGGACATGACCAGCGAGACCAGTCCGAATCCGATCGCCACGAGCACCAGCAGAAGTATGGGTAGATATGCACCGAGCATCTAAAGCCTCCTTACCAACCTGAATCGGTATACTGTATACAAAACAGAGAGAAAATAAGGTATTTGGGTTTTTTTGTCAAGCAGTTTTTCCGTTTCTTTTCGGCCCTGCAAAAGAGCTCCGCCGACCCCGCAACCTCTTATTTTTATAATAAAATTGGCTTATTACACTTGACACGACTGCGTGCATCATGCTAACAAACGCCACATTACCGCGGGCATTCCCGCCACCACGTCAGCGAGGTTTTCCGTCATGAATCACGAACGTTCCAGCGCGCTCTTCCAGCAGGCCAGGACATCCATCCCCGGCGGTGTCAACAGCCCGGTCAGGGCGTTCAAATCCGTTGGAGCCGATCCGCTCTTCATCAAAAGGGCCGCCGGCTGCACTATCTACGACGAGGACGGCAACAGCTTCATCGACTACGTCGGTTCCTGGGGACCGATGATCGTCGGGCACTGTCACCCGCGTGTGGTCGAGGCGGTTAAAAGGGCCATGGACAACGGCGCCAGCTTCGGCGCCCCGACCGAGTTGGAGATCACCCTGGCCGACATGGTCATCGCGGCGGTCCCCTCCATCGAGATGGTGCGCATGGTCAGCTCCGGCACCGAGGCCACCATGAGCGCCATCCGGCTGGCCCGCGGCCATACCGGCCGCGACAAGATCCTCAAGTTCTCCGGCTGCTACCACGGCCACGCCGACGCCCTGCTGGTCAAGGCCGGCTCCGGGGCCGCCACCTTCGGCGTGCCCGATTCACCCGGCGTTCCGGCCGATTTCGCCAGGCACACCCTGACGGCGGAATACAACTCGCTCGAATCGGTCGGACAACTGGTTGCCGAGAACAGGGACAACATCGCCTGCATCATCGTGGAACCGGTGGCAGGCAACATGGGGACAGTCCCTCCCAGGGAGGGCTTCCTGGAGGGTCTGCGCGAGATATGCAGCAACGAGGGGATCGTGCTGATCTTCGACGAGGTCATGTCCGGCTTTCGCGTCGCCTACGGCGGCGCCCAGGAGCTCTACGGCGTCACCCCGGACATGACCACCCTGGGCAAGATCATCGGCGGCGGCCTGCCGGTGGGCGCCTTCGGCGGCAGTCGCGAGATCATGGAGAAGCTCTCCCCCTCCGGCGGCGTCTACCAGGCCGGCACCCTCTCCGGCAACCCGCTGGCCATGACCGCCGGCATCGAGACACTCACGCTGCTGAAGGAGCCGGGCTTCTACGACAAACTGGAGGAGAAGAGCCGCCAGGTGGCCGAGGGGATCGCCAACGCGGCCAGGGCAGCCGGTTACCCGCTCTACTCGACCCGGGTGGGGAGCATGTTCTGCGCCTTCTTCACCAGGGGAGAGGTCCACGACTGGCCGAGCGCCGCGGCCTGCGACACCAAGGCCTTTGCCAGATACTTCCTGGCCATGCTGAACGAGGGGATCTACCTGGCGCCGTCCCAGTTCGAGACCGCCTTTGTCTCCGCGGCCCACGACGACGCGGCCATCGAGAAGACCATCGCCGCCGCGGCCAAGTGCTTTAAAATGATCGCGTAATGATCCACCTGGCGTGGCGCCCAGGTTCCGAATCATTGTCCCGAAAACGAAAAGGCGGCCGTTTGGCCGCTTTTTCATTACGCAGACTAAGCAAATTTTCTCATCATACCCCAACTCCGGTGAATCATTTCCCCCGCCCCGAAGCCGTCCAGCTAACGCCGGATATGCCAGCTACGGCCCGGAAATCCATTTGCTCCTTGTCAACTCCCAAAAGGGGCTCATGCCGAAATGACCATGTCCCTTCCCTTCTGTCGGGGCCTTAGCGGAACCTTGATCAGGGCGGAAACCTTCCCTGTTTTCGAGACCGCCTCGTTCCGTTTCATTGCCTGTTGTGTATGCCATATGGCACCTCCTCTTCCTTGGTACCCTACATATTAAGTCTAGATCAGTTGATTGGGGATGTCAAAGGCTTGCCCCCTCATGTTCTCCGACAAGAACTTCCCGCCAACCCCCAGTTGCCATGGCCATGGCAAACTCTTTTTGCGCCCCTTCATTCCTTCAGGCCTCAATGACTTCCCTGCACTGCCATCCTCTTGCCGATGGTCAGCAGCCGGTGGATGCGGGTTTTGATGGGAGGATGCGTTGCGAACCAGCTGTCTGCCGCCTGGTAATCAAGGTCGTCTGAGAGAGGAGACGCGATACAGAGATGAGCACTGGCAGGCTTGACGAAGGCCGTGCGGGCGGTGGCGGCGGCAATCTTTTCCAGTGCATGCGCCAGGGCCTCGGGATTGCGGGTGAATTGCGCCGCCGAGGCGTCGGCCAGGAATTCCCGCTCGCGGCTCACCATAAGCGCCATGAGCTGGGTGGCGAGGGGGGCGACTAACACCGAAACAAGCCAGAGGACGAAGAGTGCCACGCCGATTTTGCTCTCCTCACTGTCCCCTCCTTCTCCGGCAAGATTCAGGAGGCGTGAGCGTGCCACGAACTCCGAAATGAGCGCCGACAGCCCGACGAGCACTGTCAGGGTGGTCATGAGACGGGTGTCCTGATTCTTCAGGTGGGCTATCTCGTGTGCCACCACCCCCTGCAGTTCGTCGCGGGTGAGCGTCCGCAACAGCCCCTGGGTCACCGCGATGTGGTAATCGTCACTCGTGAGGCCGACCGCCAGGGCATTGGGATCGGGGTCGGGAATGATCCAGACTTTGGGAGGAATGATGGACGAGGATATCGCCATCTCTTCCACCACGTTCACAAGGGCCAACTCCTCCGGCGACCGGTTCCGGTCGGCCGGTTTGGCGTGCATGGCGCTCAAAACGTTCGCCGCGGCGTTGGTCATGCTCCACCAGGCGACACCAACCCCCGCAAGTCCGATGATCACGGTGAAGATGGGGCGGAATCTCTTTTCCCGTTTCGGGGCGCCGCTCACGACCGATGAGGGGGAAAGGTCCCGGCTGTATCCGTGGCTTTTCGTCCGGACACTGCCGTCGCCCCAAAAATAGATCGTCAGGTCGAGTCCCGCTCCGAGCCAGATGAAGAAGAGGACGAAACAGACGACGATGAGCTTGGTCCGTTTCCGGTTTTTCTCTTGCAGTTCGAAAAAGGTCGCCATGACCCGTCCCTAGCTCATGGAGAGATTGACCGTCGGTACGGCGCGGTCCGCCCCGTCGGTGATCTCCCACAGCTGGGCGGGGGTGGCGCCGGCAATCCCGGCTGCAAGCATCGTTGGGAACTGCCGCTGGCTGACGTTGTATTCCGTTGCCGTATCGTTGTAGGCTTGGCGTGCGAAGGCCACCTTGTTCTCGGTAGAGGAGAGTTCCTCCTGGAACTGACCGATATTGCCGGTTGCCTTCAGGTCGGGATACGCCTCCACCACCGCCATGAACCGCGTGAGGGCCGCCGAAAGCACCCCCTCGGCATTGGCCACCTGGGAGGCGGTGGCGGGCGTCGCACCGGCGCAGGCGCTCACCGCCGAGTTGCGGGCGGCGATGACCGCTTCGAGGGTCTCCCGTTCGAACTGCATTGCCCCCTTGACGGCATTAATCAGGTTGGGGATCAGGTCGTGGCGGCGTTTCAGCTGTACGTCTATTTGCTTCCAGGCGTTCTCCGTCTGCCCCTTCAGGGAAATGAGGCGGTTGTACGCCGAGATAAGCCAGAGGATGACGACGGCAAGTATTGCGAGAACGATAATGGTTGGCATGATGTTGCTCCTTGCTTTTTGATTGGGGCCAAGAGCTGAAATTTGATAATCATATAAATGCACAGATAATACGGGCTTTAAGAATGGATATCAATAGACATAATATCTGGAGCGGCACTTCCTGCACTCCCACAACCGAACCTTAAAAAAATCCCCTGGCGATCTCATCTCCTGATATATTGGAGCCGCTCCTTCATATGTAGGGCAACCTGTTTAACGGATCAAAGGGCAGGTTTTTGGTGTGACTCCCATGAGAAATTCACCGCCTGAAAGCGTCAGGTTTACCTTTTTTGATCGGCCGCGTGGAGCGACGCTGCTTCCGCTTCCCTCTCGGAAAATGAGGGCGGCGGGTATTGTGGTCGGAATATTCTTCTCCATTTTTGCGGCAATTGGAGTAATCCAGTTCGTCTCGCTCAGCGGAGACAGGGTGAAAACCGTTTTCGACCTGTCCACTTTTCTTTTCAGGGGGTTCTGGCTCCTGGGCTGGTCTTTCGCTGTCCTGTTTCTTGGCGCTGTCACGATGCTGCTGCTGTTTTTCGGGGAATCGGCGCGCATCGAGGGGGAGCACCTCTACATTGTCGCCCGTATCGGCCTGTTAAAGATCCGCAGCGCATATCCCCTTTCGAGGATAAGCGACGTCCGCGTGGAGCCGCCAGGGATTCGGCCGGCGGATATCGTGCATCTCCGCTTTAATTATTGCGAAAGCAGCTGCAACCTCGGTGATTCCATGACCCGCGTCAGGGCCTGCCAGCTGCAAAAGCTGCTGTCCGGAGCAGTGGCCGGGAGAACGGCGATTGGCGAGGAAGGGGCGGTGAAGAAGCCAGAGTTCTGCACCATCCAGATTGGCCCCTTTGCCTGGCAGCTACGGGATAAAGGCCTTTCTGCTCCGCCAACGCCCGTCATAGCGTGCAGCCCGCCGGCAAAGGACCATGAGGCGCCCCGCACGCAGGCCCCCGTTTCCTCCCTTGCATTGATCTGCGCAAACCTGGCGCCGCTTGCCGGGGTCCTCTTTCTGGGCTGGGATGTGGGAGACCTGATGGTGTTATTCTGGTGCCAGAACGCTGTAATAGGCTTTTACAACGTACTCAAGCTGGCGGTAGTGGGAAAATTGGCGGCGCTGCTTGAGATACCGGTATTTATCGCGCATTTCGGAGCCTTCATGTCTGCGCATTTCCTGTTTGTGTATTACATGTTCATCGGCGGTCACTTCACAACGCATGAGCCTGCTGTCCGCGAGGCGTTGCTGACGCTGTTCATACCCCTTTGGCCCGCAATTTTAATGATGTTCATAAGTCATGGGATTTCGTTCGCGGTCAATTTCATAGGTCGAAGGGAGTATACCAGGCGCAAGGTCGCGGACCTGATGAACGAACCCTACAAAAGGGTCCTGATCCTTCACATAACCATAGTCTTTGGCGGCTGGATCGTCATGCTGCTGAAAAGTCCACTTCCCGCTCTCTGCCTCCTGCTGCTGCTCAAGACCTACATCGATCTCTGGGCGCACCGGAAAGAACGACTCCGTTGCGCAAGTCAGCCTGGTCCGACCACAGAGACCCCTCTTAGGCGCTAAACGCCTACCCATCCCATGACCCGGCGTCTCTCCCGAAATCCGTCCCTCGTGTATACCGTATACCATTTTCGATTTGACAGACACCTGTCGCCCGTGATAAAGAATACAGGTTTTTCGCGCACACTCGATCAGCCCTATGCGGATGTCCGGCCATGAGCAATGAGAAGAGAGACCTGCTGCGCAGCCTGGCCATGGTCTCCAGCATGGGGATCTCCGTTGCGCTGGCCATCGGGATCGGCGTCTGGTTCGGCCTGACGCTGGATCGCTGGTTCGGCACGAAACCATGGTTCTTTTATATCTTTCTGCTTATCGGAATCGCAGCCGGCTTCAAGAATATCTACGTGATAGCCGGCAGGGAGATCCACAAGGATGATGACAAGGATCACAGAGGATAACCTCTTCGCCGTCATCATCAAGGGGAGCCTGGCGCTCCTGGCGGTCCTGGCCATCGGCGGTTTCGCCATCTTCTCGGTCGAGACGGGACTGGGTGTCCTGGCGGGCGGCATCATCGCCATCGTCAACTTCATCTGGCTGCGCAACGTCCTGCAGAGGATACTCGGCCTGCTCACCGCGAAACCGACCCAGTATGCCCTGATGCGGTTCGTTGCCCGCCTCACCGTCACCGCCCTGGTCCTTTACGTGGTCATCACGTCGGGGTGGTTCTCGCTGGCCGGGCTGCTGGTGGGTCTGTCCGTAATCGTTGCCAACATAATCGCACTTTCAATATACGGTGCCCTGCGCACGGGAGGTTAGCTTCATGGTTCACCCTTTACTGTTTCTCGAGTTCTTCCGCAAGCTGCTGATGCCGCTCCACATCAACGAGGCCAGCGCCGACGCCATCGCCTACACCTGGCTGGTGATCGTCCTGCTTCTGGTGCTCTCCGTGCTGGCCACCAGCACGCTCAAGTCCGTTCCCGGCAAGCTGCAGAACTTCATGGAAGTGGTCATCGGCGGCATCGAGAACATGATCGTCGAGACCATGGGCGAGCACGGCCGCCCCTTCTTCCCGCTGATCGCCACCCTGGCGCTCTTCATCCTGGTCTCCAACCTGATCGGACTGGTCCCCGGATTCTTTCCTCCGACGGCCAACATCAACACCACAGCGGCCTGCGCCATCGTCGTCTTTTTCTCCACGCACGTCGTGGGGATCAAGCACCACGGCCTGCACTACCTGAAGCATTTCTGCGGGCCAATCGCCTGGCTGGCGCCGATCATGTTCTTCATCGAGGTCATCGGCCACCTGAGCCGCCCGGTTTCTCTCACCCTGCGTCTCTTCGGCAACATGAACGGCCACGAACTGGTGCTGATGATCTTTTTCGGCCTGGCCCCCTTCCTGGTGCCGCTGCCGATGATGCTGATGGGGGTGCTGGTCTCCTTCATCCAGGCCTTCGTCTTCATGCTGCTGGCGATGATCTATATCCAGGGCTCGCTGGAAGAGGCGCACTAACATCAGGAACCGGGGACTGGGAACTGGGGATTGTTTAAAGCATTTCACCAGTCCCCAGTTCCTAATCCCCATTCACCGTTTTTCAATCCTATATTGTTTAGGATAATCCAACCAAGAAGAGAGGAGAAGTAAAGATGAGCTTTTTCACGATGTGCGTTCTGGCAGCTGGTATCGGCATGGCACTGGGCACCGTAGGGACCGGCATCGGTCAGGGTCTCGCGGTCAAGAGCGCCGTAGAGGGCGTTTCCCGCAATCCCGGCGCTTCCGGCAAGATCCTGACCACCATGATGATCGGTCTGGCCATGATCGAGTCCCTGGCCATCTACGCCCTGGTTATCTGCCTGATCATCCTGTTCGCCAACCCCTACGCCGAAATTGCAAAGAAGGCCCTGGAAACCGTTGCCAAGTAATCTCCGCGTGCATTGCGGCAGACGAACAAAGGGCGCCCGGAAACGGACGCCCTTTTTGTTTTGATCAATACAACGGATGCCCCCTACTCGTCTTCCCGCAACGCCCCTTCCACCTGGTTGGAGAGGATGCTCTCCACCAGCTCCCCAGTCGGCATACGTACAATCAACCTGGCTGCATAGCTGTACGTCACGCCGCGATTTAGGCCGCTGTCGGTAAAACTGCTGCCCGAAAGAGGCGCCTTGTTCAGCGGCAGAAACGGCAGATCCTCACCCTTGACCGCACGATACAGGTCATACCCCACCAGGGACCCTATCACGGGAAGCAACCCGACGAACTCCAGCCGGATGTCCGTTGGAGAGGGGAATATATGGAGAACCGGGGGGATCGGGGGGGGGACCATGGTCGCCGTGACCGGAGCCGATGCCGCACCATCCACTCCTTTCTTCGTGAACGGCACGACCCGGTAGGTATAGACGCCCGCCGCTCTCACGTCACTGTCCAGGAGAACCATCAGGCTGCCGTAGCGCCGGACGCTCCCGTCCTGAACATCGACGTACAACGTCCGGAAGAGACGGAAGGAGTCCGTGCAGGCGGGGCAATCCTGGGGCGGGCTCGGCATGCTCTCACGCTTGAGTATCCTGACCCCGGCCAGATCGGTGAGGCTCTGTTCCGCCAGGTCCTTGCGCGGCAGGACAAAGGAGAGCCTCATGCCGACTCCCGCCTGGCGGACAGTGACCGCGGACGGCGCTTCCGGCACCAGCATGTCTGGGTAGATCAGCGGCCCCTTTTTTCCGCAGGCGGCCAGCAGCAGGGGGATGACAAGCAACAGGGAGAGACGGCGCATGGGAGATATTCCCCCCTTCAGGTTATTTTCCCGTGCCGGGCACGGTAGTCATCAGCGGGACCTCGAAGACGCTGCCGGCCAGGGAGAAGCGTACCCGGTCCTGCAGGATCTCGGTTATCGCGGCGCCGGCGACGACGCCACCCTCGTGCATGAGAAAACCGTTCACCACGGCCCGCCGGGCTCTGCGATCATCCTGCCAGGCAATGCCGGACACCTTGATATCGACCGGCGGTGGTGTGGCTGCCCCGGCAGCGGGGCGATCCGGCGACGCGGATGGAGCGGCCGCTTCCCGGCGCTCTTTCGGCCGCTTGCCCCGTGCCCGCCTGGTGACCGATGGTGCGGCATCCTCTGCATCCCCGTCAGTAGGAGCAGCGACCTGCGGCGCGACCGGAGCTGGCGGCACAACCGGCACCGCCTGCGGCGTGGCAATGGGAGCCGCAGCCGGAGCTGAGGGGACGGGTGGTTGGAGAGGGGGCTGGGGGGGCGTATCCACAGGAGAGGACTTCACGACGGACGGCGCCGCAGGCTTGAGGTTGCCGGCGCCCTTGTCGTCCTTGAGGAGATACCAGGTGGCGCCGAACGTGATCAGCGATGCGGCCGCGACAACCGCGGCGACCTTCCAGGCGTTCCCGCCGGGGCTTCGTCTGGGCTCGTCCCTGAACAGTTCGCCGGAGATGTTCAGCATCCCGTCGCCGCGTGCCTTTTTCCCCTTCTCGCTTTCCAGTTTTTTCAATGCGTCCAGGATATAGCTCATATCTGCCTTCTCTTTCCGGCAAAAAGCCAACTGCGGATGCGGCCCCACGCGCTTCGACCGCCGCAACCGGCCTCCGATCCGGCAATCACCTGGGCGGCGATTGCCGTG
The DNA here is from genome assembly GCA_016182975.1 of Deltaproteobacteria bacterium. Taxonomy (GTDB): domain Bacteria; phylum Desulfobacterota; class Desulfuromonadia; order Geobacterales; family Pseudopelobacteraceae; genus JACPFJ01. The sequence continues at coordinate 24,448 of JACPFJ010000014.1, read as the reverse complement.
GTCACGGCGAGGCTCTCCCGTGTCCAGGCCATGACCAGCGCCTGCTCGCAGGCCAGGTTGATCAGCCTGGGAACCCCCCCGGAGAAGCGGTAGATCCGCTTGACGGCGCCGCTGGAGAACAGCCCGGGTATGCGGCTGCCGGAAACCTTGAGCCGGTGGCTGATGTAATCGCCGGTGTCGTGCAGCTTCATGGGAGCGAGGCGGCAGCGGACAGTGATGCGCTGGTTGAGCTGTCGCAGGTCGTGCCGGCCCAGTACGTCATTGAGCTCCGGCTGACCGGCCAGAACGATCTGGATGAGCTTGTCGCGCTCCGTCTCCAGGTTGGAGATCAGGCGCACCTGTTCCAGCACGTCGGGCGTCAGGTTCTGCGCCTCATCTATCACCAGCGCCACAGTCCTGCCGGCGGCGTTCTGCTCCAGCAGGTAGCGGTTGAGGGCATCGAGATAGCCGAAACAGTCCCGCTCGGCGGCAGCCACGCCGAACTCGCGGCAGATGTTGGCCAGCAGTTGCTCGCCGGACAGGCAGGGATTGAAGATCAGGGCGCAGCGGTATCTTTCGGGGTCGAGTTGGGAGAGCAGCGTGCGCAGCACGGTGGTCTTGCCGGTCCCCACCTCGCCGGTCAGGGCGATGAAGCCGGCGTGGCTGTCGATGCCGTAGAGCAGATGGGCAAACGCCTCGCGATGGATAGCGCTCAGGTAGATGAAATTCGGATTGGGCGTGATGGTGAACGGCTTTTCCCTGAAACCGAAAAACTCGCAGTACATCGGTCCCTACTTCCCTTCCCGGCAGCGTTCGATCTCGCTCCACACCCGCTCCCGCGCCGTCCCTCCCGGCACGTTGCGGGCATTGACGCTGGCCTCGACGGTTATGGCCGCAAAGATGTCGTCGGCAATGTAGGGGGAAAAGAGCTGCCACTCGGCCAGGGACAATTCGGTCACGTCCATCTCGTTCTCTATGCAGTATTTGACGGCATTGCCCACTGCCTCGTGGGCGTCGCGGAACGGCAGCCCCTTGCGCACCAGGTAGTCGGCCACGTCGGTCGCGGTGGAGAAGCCGAGCCCGGCGGCCCGGCGCATGTTTACCTCATTGACGCGCATCTCGCCTATCATGTCGGCGAATATCTTCAGGCTCCCCTTGACCGTGTCTATGGTATCGAAGAGCGGTTCCTTATCCTCCTGCATGTCCTTGTTGTAGGCCAGCGGCAGCGATTTCATCACCGTCAGGAGCGCCATCAGGTTGCCGTACACCCGGCCGGTCTTGCCCCGCACCAGTTCCGGAACATCCGGGTTCTTCTTCTGCGGCATGATCGACGACCCGGTGCAGAAGGAGTCCGAAAGCTCGATAAACCTGAATTCGCTGGTCGACCAGAGGATCAACTCCTCGGAGAATCGGGAGAGGTGCATCATCAGGATCGAGGAGGCCGCCAGGAACTCCAGGGCAAAGTCGCGGTCCGATACGGAATCGAGCGAGTTGCGGCTGATGGCCGGGAAGTCCAGCTGCTCGGCCACGTACTCCCGGTCGATGGGAAAGGTCGTCCCGGCCAGCGCCCCGGCACCCAGGGGCATCACATTGACCCGCTTGAGGCAGTCCTCCTGGCGCGCCCGGTCGCGCTTGAACATCTCCACGTAGGCCATCAGGTGGTGGCTGAAGAGTATCGGCTGCGCGGTCTGCAGATGGGTGAAACCGGGCATGATCACGTCCAGGTTGGCCTCGGCCTTGGTCAGGAGCGCATCTAGCAGCAGGTCGAGGAAGGTGACGATCTCCACGATCTCGTCCCGCAGGTAGAGGCGGATATCCAGGGCCACCTGATCGTTGCGCGAGCGGCCGGTGTGCAGGCGTTTGCCCGCCTCGCCGATCTTCGCCGAGAGGCGCGCCTCGATGTTCATGTGGATGTCTTCCAGGCTGATGGAGAAGTCGAACTCACCGCGCTCTATCTGCTCAAGGACCTGCTGCAGGCCATGGACGATGGCCTCCACGTCCTCGAGCGGGATTATCCCCTGCCTGCCGAGCATGCGGGCATGCGCCATCGAACCGCGGATATCCTGGCGATACAGGCGCTTGTCGAACTCGATGGAGGCGGTGAACTCCTCCACGAATCTATCGGTGGGTTGGGTGAAGCGCCCGCCCCAGAGCTTGTCCATGGACAAATTTGTCTCCTGAATGGTCATACCTTGTTCTCCCGCGTTATCTTGTAGCCGATCGACAGGCCGTCGGCATTGATCTTCCGCCATGCCCCGCCCTCGTCGAGGCTCATGATGGCATGCACCTTGAGCGGCACCCGCGTTGTGCGCGGGTCGAGATCGTGATGTGGCGGCAGGTTGAAATACAAAAGGCGCGTGCCGGCGCCGAAGCGCAAGCGGCAGATCGGCGCGCCGTGGAAATCGTCGGTGGAGAACTCGCTGAACTGGACGTGTGACAGCCGGTGGCCACGGTTGATGGCTATGTAGGAATGTCCGAATCCCTGCTGGACCGGCACATCCTCCAGAGTGGTCTCGTCCGAGGCATTGCCGAAAACCGTAACCGTTTCGCGCACCCCCGGCATGTCCTCCAGATATTCGCCGTAGAATCCGCAGATCACGTCACGATAGGCACGGTGCTCCGGCTTGGGGTTGCACTGGATCACGAACAGCGCGTCCAGACCTTGCCGGGTTGAAAAAAAGAGGTCGTCGGCGTGATCTATAATCTGCCGGATGTTCGACGTGTACAGGTCGCGGTAGAGATAGTCCAGGCAGATGATGGCCATGAAGTTGAAACACGACGGCCGGCTGCGCAAGAGGTAGAAGTGCTTGCCCCGGTAGAGATCATGAAACTTGTCGATGTCTTCCTCTCCGTGGAAGGGATGGCTCTTTGCCTCCAGGAAGACCCGCAGCCGGCCGTCGGCCTCCTTGACCGCGATGCAGCACCAGTTGACCGGCACGTCGAGTATGTCGCCGGAATCGATGTCCCGGTCAACCATCTCGACCGCCTCGGCGTTGTCCTCGCTGAAACGCCCCAGCATGGCCCGGTAATCGCACAGCCGCACCGGTTCCACCCCGAATATGGTTACGGTGTTGCTGCGGAAGGCGCGCTCGATCAGCGTCAGCATGTCGTCGAAATGGGAGACCGGCAGTATGGCCTCGGGAAAGAGCAGAAAGTGGAGTTTCTTCAGGTTCCCTTCACCGGCGGCCACCAGGTCGAGGACCGAGCGCACCGTTGCCCACTGCCCTTCGGGATCCACCATGCAGAAACCGGTCTCGCAACGTTTCAGCCGGTTGGGGATCTGTGCGAGCATGCAGTGCATATGGTGGCCAAGGGGGAATTCGAGGTTGACCTTTTTGTCGATTATCTCCGGCATGGCTCTTTTACAGGGTTTCGCACGAGCAAAGCTCGGGAAAGACCCGCCCCAGGATGTAACGCGCCCCGTCCGCCATGGGGAAACCGGCCAGATCGCGGCGCGGCACCCAGGCCACCTCGGCCACCTCGGCCTCGTTGTGCGTGATGTCGCAGAACAGCGGGCGGCAGCGGTAGTAGAGGATGACGAAATGATAATTGTCCTCACCAGGGGTGAGATGCTCGAACACGTCGATCAGCCCCTCGACCTCGATCTCCAGGCCGACCTCTTCGTGCACCTCCCGCTTCAGAGCCTCCATGATCGGCTCCCCCAGGTCGATCTTCCCACCCGGCATGACCCACATATCCTGGAACGGCTGGATGCTCCGCCTGGTCAGGAGCACCCGTTCATCGCCGTCCACGATCACCGCCACCACCGAGGTGACGATGCGCTCTTCCTTGAAACGCTTCTTCGTCACTTCTTTTTCGAGGCCTGCATCAGCGATCTGATCCTCAACCTGAGCGAGTTGATCTTGATGAACCCTTCGGCATCGGCCTGGTTGTAGACCTGGTCCTTCTCGAAGGTGGCGAAGTCCAGGTTGAAGAGCGAGTCGCTCTCCGACTTGCGCCCCACGGTGCGGCAGAGCCCCTTGTAGAGCTTGACGCGGGCCACGCCGTTGACGCACCTCTGGGAGTCGTCCACCAGGGTCTGCAGCATGAGGCGTTCCGGCGAGAACCAGTAGCCGGCGTAGACCAGGCGGGCGTACTCGGGGATCAGGCCGTCGCGGATGCGCATCACCTCGCGGTCCATGGTGATCTGCTCCACCGCCGAATGGGCCTCGCGCAGGATCGTGCCGCCGGGGGTCTCGTACACACCGCGCGACTTCATCCCCACCGAGCGGTTCTCCAGGAGGTCCACCCTGCCGATGCCGTGCTGTCCGCCGATGTAGTTGAGGTGCGCCAGAAGCTGGGCCGGGGTCATCCTCTCCCCGTCCACGGCCACGGCATTGCCGTTTCTGAACTCGATCTCCACGTACTGCGGCTTGTTGGGGGCCTTCTCCGGCGACTTGGTCAGTACGTACATCTCCTCGGGCGCCTCGGCCCAGGTGTCCTCCAGGATGCCCCCCTCGAAGGAGATGTGCAGGAGGTTCCTGTCGGAGGACCAGGGGCGCTTCTTGGTGACCGGGATGGGGATGCCGTTCTTTTTGGCGTATTCGATCAGGGCCTGGCGGCTGTTGAGCGTCCACTCGCGCCAGGGGGCCACCACCTTGATGGAGGGGTTGAAGTGGTAGTAGGCCAGTTCGAAACGCACCTGGTCGTTCCCCTTGCCGGTTGCCCCGTGGGAGACGGCGTCGCACTTCTCCTTGGCGGCGATCTCCATCTGGCGTTTGGCGATCAGCGGCCGGGCGATGGAGGTGCCCAGCAGGTAGTGCCCCTCGTAGATGGCGTTGGCGCGAAACATGGGGAAGACGAAGTCGCTGACGAACTCCTCTTTCAGGTCATCGATGTAGACCTTGTCCGCGCCGGTGGCCAGGGCCTTGTCGCGGATCGGTGTCAGTTCGTCCCCCTGCCCCAGGTCGGCCGAGAAGGCGACCACCTTGCAGCCGTACTCGTTCTTGAGCCACTTGAGTATGATCGAGGTGTCCAGACCGCCCGAATAGGCCAGGACGATCTTCTTGATTTCATGTTTCTGCGGTTTTGCCATGCGTATCTCTCCTTTAACAGCAGATATTATTTGATCAAAGTTGCCATGATCGCCTTCTGTATATGCAGCCGGTTTTCGGCCTCGTCCCAGACCACCGAGTTTTTCCCCTCTATGACGCTGTCGCTGATCTCTTCGCCGCGGTGGGCGGGGAGGCAGTGCATCACGATGCAGTCGGGCCTGGCCAGCGCAACCAGCGCATCGTCCAGACAGTAGCCCCTGAAGGCCTGCTCGCGTTCCTTCTGCTCTGCCTCCTGCCCCATGCTGGCCCAGACGTCGGTGTTGAGCACGTCGGCGTCTTTCACCGCCGCTTCCGGATCGTTCGTAAGGGTTATTCTCCCCGGAGCCATGGCATTGGCCCACTCCAGCACCCCGGCGTCCGGTTCGTACCCCTGCGGGCAGGCCAGGGCCAGATCGAAGCCGAGGATGGCGGCCGCCTCGATCCAGGTATTGGCCATGTTGTTGCCGTCCCCCACCCAGGCGAACCTCTTCCCTGCGTAGCTCCCCTTCTGTTCGATGACCGTCTGCAGGTCTGCCATGATCTGGCATGGATGGAACAGGTCGGTCAGGCCGTTGATCACCGGCACGGAGGAGTGGCGTGCAAACTCGTCCACGATCTCCTGGCCGAAGGTGCGGATCATCACCCCGTCGCAATAGCGGGCCATGACCCGGGCGGTGTCCCTGATCGGCTCGCCGCGCCCCATCTGGGAGGTCCCGGATGACATGAACAGGCCGTGCCCCCCCAGTTGAAAGACCCCAACCTCGAAGGAGACCCTCGTCCTGGTGGATGACTTCTCGAAGATCAGTGCCACGGTCTTGCCGTCCAGCAGCCTGTGTGGTACGCCCTGTTTCTGCTTCCCCTTCAGATCGTTTGCCAGGACCAGCAGACCGTCCAGTTCCGCCTTGCCGTAATCGTGCAGCGCCAGGAAATGTCGCGTCATAGTTCCCTCCATTATGCCTCGACCTCGGCGAATATGCCGTCGAGGATTGCAATCATCCGGTCGATCTCCTGCCTGGTCACCACCAGCGGCGGCACGAAACGGAGCACCGTATCGTGGGTCACGTTGAGCAGCACTCCGCGGTCATGCCCCTTCTTGACGATCTCCGCGCCGGGAACGGCCAGGCTCATGCCGATCATCAGGCCGATGCCGCGCACCCCTTGCACGAAGGGATACCGCCTGCCCAGGATCTCCAGCTCTCCCATCAGGTATTCGCCGATCTCCTCGGTACGGTTGAGGATCCCCTCCTCCATGATGGTCCGCAGCGTGGCGATGGCGGCCGCGCAGACCAGCGGGTTGCCGCCGAAGGTGGAGCCGTGGGTGCCGGGGGTAAAGGAGGCGGCGAACTCGTCCCTGGCCAGCATGGCGCCGATGGGCGCCCCTCCGGCCAGGGCCTTGGCCAGGGTCATGATGTCCGGGGTAACGCCGAAATGCTCGTGGGCGAAGAGCCGGCCGGTCCTGCCCATCCCCACCTGGACCTCGTCGAAGATCAAAAGCAGCCCGTGTCGGTCGCAGATGCCGCGCACCTCGTGGAAATAGTCCGGCGAAGGCACGTTCACCCCCCCTTCCCCCTGGATCGGTTCCAGCATCACGGCGCAGGTGTTGGGGGTGACGGCCGCCGCCAGGGCGGCCGCGTCGTTGAACGGGACGTGCGTGAAACCGTGCAGGAGCGGGTCGAAGAAGCGCTGCACCTTCTCCTGGCCGGTGGCCGAGACCGTGGCCATGGTGCGGCCGTGGAACGATTCGGCGGCGGTGATGATCTCGTAGCGCTCGGGGCCGAACTTGTCGCGGCTGTATTTTCTGGCCAGCTTGATGGCCGCCTCGTTGGCCTCGGCCCCGCTGTTGCAGAAGAAGGCCTTGTCGGCAAAGCAGTGCGAGCAGAGCAGTTCGGCCAGTTCGATCTGCTGCGGTATCTGGTAGTAGTTGGAGCAGTGGATCAGCTCCGCGGCCTGTTCCTGCAACGCCTTGACCACCCGCGGGTGGCAGTGTCCCAGGTTGTTGACCGCCACGCCGCCCAGAAAGTCCAGATACTCCTTGCCGTCCGCATCCCACAGGCGGCTGCCTTCACCCCGCACCGGCACGATCGGGTAACGGCCGTAGGTCTTCATGATGTACTGGTCGGATTTTGCAATCCATTGTTCGGATGTCATGGCTCGCCGGTCCCTCCCCCCGATGAAGCCGCGGAACCCCGCGACTGCATCTCCTTGATATAATCGATCAGGACCTGGCGGTCCTCATCCTCGATGTACTCGTAACTTCCGGCCGTGATGCTGATGGTTCGGGACTTGAGCCTGATCCTGGCCCAGTTGTAGAAGGTCCTGTCCTCGGGGGTCTGCTCGAAGGGCTTGGACCTGGTGACCACGAGCACCGCATGGACTACCCTGGGGCTGGGCCACTCTAGGAACATCTGCAACGCCAGATGGCTGTTCCTTTGGAACGGCTCCACGCTGGTGAAGCGCACCCCGCCCCCCCCTAGGTTGACCCGCACCGGCAGGAGGTCTTCCTCCCCTTGACGCGAGGCGGCCTTGAAGCTCTCGCCGTACGGCTGGGGGGAGAAACCGGCCGAGCGGGGGTCGGCCCGCCTGGCAACAACCAGTTCCTTCGCCTTGTCAAAAGTGCGGGCGTCCTCATAGAGGAAGGGAATCAGGACATCCTGGCGGATGTAGTTCCGCATGATCCGGATCGACGCCTCCCCGTCGAAGCGGACGAATACCGTCTGCTCGAACGAATTCCTGCCGATGATGACCGGACATTCGCCGTAAAGATAGCCGATCATGGTCGTCAGGGTCGCCGGAAACTCCGTGCCGAGCGAGTGGGCCGGGAGTTGGTCGTACATGACCACAAGCTCGCAGGCGATATCGGAGAGCTGGGCGATGATGCAGGACAACTCCAGGAAGACACCCTGCCCTTCCTCGATCTTCAGCGTCGCCATCTCTCCGACGCGAAAATATTTCGAGTATTCACGCGTGCTGATATCCATCGCCCCCCCCTAGCGAACGATCTCCGTGCCGATGCCGATGTCGGTGAAGATCTCCAGCAGTACGGCGTGCTCCACCCGGCCGTCGATGATGTGGGCCTTCCTGACACCCTGATTGAGGGCGTCGGCGCAGCAGACCACCTTGGGGATCATGCCGCCGGTAATGGCCTCTTCCTCGATCAGGCGGTGCATGTCGGCCACGGCGATGCTGGTGAGGAGCCTTCCCTCCTTGTCCTTGACCCCCTCGATGTCGGTCAGCAGGATCAGCTTCTCGGCGCCCAGGGCCGCCGCCACCCGGCCGGCCACCAGATCGGCGTTGATGTTGTAGCTCTCCCCCTGCGGACCGACACCCACCGGCGCGATGACCGGGATATACCTCCCCTGTTCGAGGGTCGCGATCAGATCGGTGTTGACCTTGACCACGTCACCCACATAACCGATATCCACCTCTTCGATCCCGCCGTCTTCAGTACCGATCTCCTGGAGCAGTTTTTTTGACAAAAGCAGGGTCCCGTCCTTGCCGGAAAGCCCTACGGCACGGCCGCCGTGCTGATTGAGGTAGCCGACCACCTCCTTGTTGACCTGGCCGACCAGCACCATCTCCACCACGGACATGGTCTCCTCGTCGGTCACCCGCATCCCCTTTACGAACCGGGAGACGATGCCGTAACGCTCGAGGGTCTGGTTGATCTGCGGGCCGCCGCCATGGACGATGACCGTATTGATCCCCAGGGACTTGAGCATGATCACATCCAGGGCGAACGATTCCTTGAGCCGCTCGTCCGCCATGGCGTGTCCGCCGTACTTGATGACGAAGGTCTTTCCGGAAAAGCGCCGGATGTACGGCAAGGCCTCCATCAGGGTTTTGGCCTTCTCGATCAGATGCTCCATGGCGTATCCTCAGTAGAAAAAATAAACTGCCAACCCTAAAGTCGGCAGTTTACCGTAAAACAGGCAAAATCTCAAAGGGTTATTGCAACGGCAGCGTAACCGTGACCATGGTTCCCTGCCCCGGCCATCCCGGCTTTATCGCCGTCACATGCCGGAGAGCGCCTGCGCCGCGGCCGCCAGCGCCTCAGCCAGCTTCTCCGGCCTGGAGCCTCCTGCCTGCGCCAGTTCCGGCTTGCCGCCGCCGCTGCCGCCGATGATCGGAGCCAGTTGCCTGATCATGTCACCGGCCTTGATCCTTGCCGTCAGCCCCTTGCTCACCGCCACGAGGAGGTTGACCTTGTCGCCGATCACGGCGCCGAGGCAGACGACCCCCTCGCCGATACGTTCCTTGAGGGTGTCGGAGAGGTCGCGCAGCGCCTTAACGTCCTCGACCTGCACCTGTGCCGCCAGGAGCCTCACGCCCCCCACCTCGACGGCCCGCGAGAGCAGGTCTCCCGACGCAACCGCGTTGAGCTTGCCCTGGAGCGCATCGATCTCGCGCTGCATCTCCTTCTGCCGGGCCAAGAGCCGCTCCAGCCGGTCGAGGGGGTTGCCCCCCTCCGCCTTGAGCATGGCCGCAATGGCCCGCTGCTCGTCCTCCATGCGCTGCACGAAGGCGAGCGCCCCGCTGCCGGTCAGCGCCTCGATGCGGCGCACACCGGCGGCGATGCCGGTTTCGGTGACGATCTTGAACAGGCCGATCTCGCCGGCCCCATGGTCCATGCTGACGTCGCCCACCCTGACCACGCGCACCGTGTCGCCGTATTTCTCATCGAAGAGCGCGGTGGCGCCGGCCTCGATGGCCTCGTTGATCCGCATCTGGGTGGTTGTGACCGGGTCGTTGGCCATGATGAATCCGTTGACCATATCCTCCACCCGGCGGATCTCCTCGAAGGTCATGGCCGAGAAGTGGGTGAAGTCGAAACGCAGTCGGTCGGCGGCGACCAGCGAGCCGGCCTGCTTGACGTGGTCCCCCAGCACCCGGCGCAGGGCGGTCTGGAGCAGGTGGGTGGCGGTGTGATTGCGGGCCGTGGAACTCCGCAAGGGAAGGGCCACCTTCAGGTCGGCGGCATCCCCCTTGGCGAGCTTCCCTTCGCGGACCACCGCATGGTGCACGATCAGGTCGGGATAGGGGCGGCTGGATGCGAACACCTCCAGGTGGGCGTTGCCGGTGGAGATCGTGCCGCAATCCCCCTTCTGACCACCCGATTCTCCGTAGAAGGGGGTCGTTTCGGTGAGCACATCGACCGTCTCGCCGGCCAGGGCGGATTCGACCTCCACGCCCTCCCTGACGATGGCGGTCACAGGGGCGTAGACCGTCATCTCGTCATACCCCACGAAGCGGCTTCGCACGCCGCTGTTGTGCAACTCCTTCCAGACCTGGGCGATCCCCTCCTCGCCCGACCCCTTCCAATGCTCGCGCGCCTGCTCGCGCTGCCGCTCCATGCAGGCCTCGAAGCCGGCCTCGTCGATGCTGAAGCCCTCGCCCTCCACGATGTCGGCGGTCAGGTCGGTGGGGAATCCGAAGGTGTCGTACAGTTTGAAGAGCACGTCGCCGGGGATGGTCGTCCGGCCGGCCGCCCGCAGGCGCGCGGTCTCGTCGTTGAGGATCGCCAGGCCGCGGTCGAGGGTCTCGGCGAAACGCTGTTCCTCGGCCAGGATGACCTTCTTGATGTAGGCCTCGCGCTCCAGCAGTTCCGGGAATGCCTCGGCCATCATGTCGCGCACCGCATCCACCGTGTGGTAGAGCATCGGTTCGGCAAAACCGAGCATCTTGGCATGGCGCGCGGCGCGGCGCATGATGCGGCGCAGCACGTAACCGCGCCCCTCGTTGCTGGGGAGCGCCCCGTCGCAGATCAGGAAGGTCACCGCCCGGGAGTGGTCGGCGATGACCCGCATGGAGACGTCGTCCTTTGCGTCGGCGCGGTAGCTCTTGCCGGAGAGACGCTCCACCTGCCTGATGATCCCCTGCAGGAGGTCGGTGTCGTAGTTGGAGCCGACCCCCTGCATAACTGCGGTGATGCGCTCCAGCCCCATGCCGGTGTCCACCGACGGCTTGGGGAGCGGGGTCAGCACGCCGTCGCTTGATCGGTTGAACTGCATGAAGACGTTGTTCCAGATCTCCATGTAGCGGTCGCAGTCGCACCCCACGGTGCAGCCCGGCTTGCCGCACCCCACCTCGGGTCCCTGGTCGTAGAAGATCTCCGTGCAGGGGCCGCAGGGGCCGGTATCCCCCATGGACCAGAAGTTGTCCTTCTCGCCGAAACGGAAGATCCGTTCGCGCGGTATCCCCTCCTGGAGGTGCCAGATATCGGCGGCCTCGTCGTCGTCGGTGAAGACCGAGACGTACAGGCGGCTCTTGTCCAGCCTCAGGTCCTCGGTCAGGAACTCCCAGGCGTAGGAGATGGCCTCCTTCTTGAAATAGTCGCCGAACGAGAAGTTGCCGAGCATCTCGAAAAAGGTATGGTGCCGCGCCGTGCGGCCGACGTTCTCCAGGTCGTTGTGCTTGCCGCCAGCCCGGACGCACTTCTGCGAGCTGCAGGCCCTGGTGTACTCCCTCTTTTCCAGCCCGAGAAAACAGTCCTTGAACTGGTTCATCCCGGCATTGGTGAACATCAGGGTGGGGTCGTTCTTGGGGATGATGCCCGAGCTGGGCACCACCGTATGTCCCCGATCGGCAAAAAACTTCAGAAAGCGCGCGCGAATCTCTTTACCTGTCATATCTGCCCTTTTCAAATGGAATTGACCGTCACTTCTTCTTGTCCGCCGGCGAAAAATCAGTGGGGACCCACGACTCGGTGTACTTCCCGTCCTCGTCGATCTTGTTGACGTATCGCTTTACCTGGCCGGTCGCGGTGTCGAGGTGAAACACGCCGAGATGGGTATATGTCTGCTGCTTCTTCAGGTCATAGGTGGTGTATTGTCCCTGGAAAAGTTGATATCTGCCGACATCCTGGCCAACCTTTGCCGAATCCTTCGCTCCTGCCGTCTCGCTCGCTTCAAGATTGGATATCAGAAAAAGGCTCCATGCCATGCCCGCAATGATACGTTTCATGTCACCCTCCGTTTCTGTCTCATTGTTCGAATACCAACGTCTCCGAAGGATCGCTTTCCAGGCCGGCATCATCGACCGCGGTCACGTAAAGCTCGATTTTCCCCTTGCCTTCGTTGAGGCTCCAGTGGTTTTCCCTGATGGTTGCGAGTTTTTGATTATTTCCCAAAAAGCCTTTCCTGTAAACATGGTAGCCGCGCAGGTCCTTTTCCTGGTTCTGTTGCCAGGTCAGCACCCGCTTGACCGGGTCGGCGACCCTCAAGCCGCTCACCCTTGCCGGCAACGGCTTGGTCCGCGCCGTAACCGTATCCGAGAAGGCGCTTATCAGCCCATCCCGGTCGATCGCCCTGATTTTGTAGGAAAACTCCGTGCCGTCGTCAAGGCCGGCATCCTCGTACAGGTTGACGGCTAGTTCCCTGAGCTGCCTGAAGTCGGCATCGGCAGGACGTTTTCTGAAGAGTTGGTACTGCATGACATCCGCTTCCCGGTTCCTGTCCCAGCGCAGGGCGACCTTCCGTACCTCGCCCGAGGCGGCCGCAACGTTTGCCGGCGGAGCCGGCGGAGCCTTGGTCGTCGCCGAGACCCCTTCGCTCTGCGGGCTTACGGCGCCACCGGAATTCAGTGCGCATACACGGTAGTGATAGGTGGTCTTGTCGTGAAGCGGCGGTTTCTCATCGATGAATTCATTCCGTTCGCTGGAGACCTCTCCCACCTTCTCCATGGTCCGTGACCTCTCGTCCATGGTTCTGTAGATGATCACGCGCCTGATCTGGTCTTCCGCCCCCCCCGCAAGCTGCCAACCCAGCCTGATCCTGCGCGGCTCCCCCCCGGTTGCCGAGAGGTTGCGCGGCGCCGGAGGGACATCCCTGGTAATCGCCGAGACCGGCTCGGAAGGGTCGGTCTCGCCCCCCCCCTTCTTGTAGACGCTCAGGCGGTACCAGTAGGTCTTGTTATCCGCCAGACCGGAGTCGTTATAGGCGTTTCCGCTCAGGCCATCAATCCTCCTGATCACCTCATAGCGGCCGTCCCTGGCGTCGGAGCGGTAGATGACGTATCCTTCGGCCGTCCCGCCGGGATACTGGTCCCATGAAAGCTCGATCTGCCGTATCCTGCCGCTGCTTGCCCTGACCGGGATCGGCGGTGCAAGCGGCGTCGCGCTCAACTTGGCCGAATACTCGCTCTCCGCTCCCTCTCCGTTGTGCGCGGTGATGGTATAGACATATTTGACGCCATCGGAAAGCCCGCTGTCGGCGTATGCCGTGGCTTCGGCGGGAAGGCGTGACACCAGGGCAAAGGCGCCGTTGTCCCCCTGGCGGCGATAGATCCTGTACCCATGGGGTACCGTCCGCGGATCGCCACCCGCACCCGGGCGCGGGCGCCAGGAGAGCCTGGCCCCCTTGATGTCGGCCTCCACGTTCATGAAGATCGGAGCAGGGGGCGCTACGGCGGTCCCTCCCCTCACCGCCGCCGTCTTCGCGCTGCTGCTGCCGGTCCGTCCCATCGCTGCGACGCGGTAGTAGAACACCTCGTTGAGCTTCAGGTTTTCGTCCGTAAAAGAGGGCTCGGTGGCGGTGGCGTGCAGACTGTACTGGCCATCCGGGGTGTTGCAGCGGTAGATGTTGAAACCGGCCACCTGATTCAGGTCGTCGCACTGCCATGCCAGCCGGATGCTGTTCGAGGTGCCGCTTACCGTGAGGTTCTTCGGTATGGGAACGGCAACCGCGACAACCTCGGCGGCAGCCGCCGTATTAGTGGCCCCAGCATTCTTGACCTGCCCCAGGATGCTGTCGGCGACCTCCAGCAGCCTGCGGGAGAAATCGGACTCCGACATGCGGAAGCTTTCCTTCATCACCAGCTTCCGGGAACGGATGTGGACCAGGTTGACCTCAAGCAGCGCACCGGTCTCGGTCATGCCGACGTTGCCGTGCACGACATAGTCGAGACCCGCCTTGGAGCCCATCCGGACGATACTTTCCGGATTCAGGTTGTCCAGACGCAGCCCTTCGAGCTCAATGAACTGCTCGATCTTCTTGCGTTCCACGATCTCGAAATAGCTGCTCCTGTCAATGCTGTTGAGAAGCGACGAGGAGATGTTCTCGGTAAAGGCCATGGCCTGCAGGCTGGTCGCCAGGAACGGTATGCAGCCGAGCTTTGGCCTGAAATTGGCCTCATTGGCAAACGCCGAGCCGACCAAAACAAACATCATCACCGCAATGCAATTCAACAGCCTCGTCAGCATAAATGCGCCCCCAAACAGCAAATCATCATGGAATTACATGAAAATCTTACGTCGGGTAGTTTTCAACCCGCTTCATCAGGAGATCGAGTTCGCGCCTGGCGTTTTCGGTGATCGGAGACTTGATGTTCTTGACCTCCTCGGTGACCACCGCATCCATATATTTCTCTGCGACCGGCTCGGTTTCCCCTTTTTTCTTCAGAACCTCGGCGGCATTCAGGTAGCTTTCCTGCAGGTTCTGGAAACGCGAGAGCACCTGATGACCCAGATCGGCGATGGCTTCGTCAACCGCCCTTTCCAGAAGGTCGGAATCGGGGGGAAGATCGAGTTTCTGGTAGGATATTCCGGCGATATCGACGCCTTCGGAATAGGTGCCGACCGCCTCTTTTCTGCTTTTCAACGTCTTGGTGATCACCACCTCCCCCGACTCGACATCTATCACCCGAAACGAAATGGTGACGTTGGCGGTCTTGCGGTGGGTGGCAACCTTGTACCTGATGGTCTCGGTCCTGTCCTTCTCGATGAAGGGAGGTGGGGCATTGCGCCGCTCCTCGTCCGACGCCTTGGGGTTGGCGTTCAGCCAGGCGATATACTGCGGGTTCGGCTCCCTGTCTATGCCGACCTTGGCGATCACCATCTTCTGCCCTTCCTCGGCGTTCTTCTCCACGGCGTACTGCAGCAGGCTGCCGAAGATAAAGACGTCCGTCCCCTTCAGCTTGCCCGATTTCTTGGCGGATTCGATGTCGTACAGCCCGGCCTGCCCCAGCTCGATCTCCTTGATCAGGGCGCCCAGGACGTCACGCGCCAGGATCTTCACGTCGCCGCTGGCGTTCCTGGTCATGTAGGAAAGCAGGCTGTCGGTTACGAGCCTGGCGGCATCCGGATTGCTGGCGGGGGGGTTGAAGTCCATGATGGCGATCTTCTTGACGACCCGCTGCCTGACCTTGTCCTTTAGCCCCTGGATCTTCTGGTAGACATCCTTCTGCGAGCCGGAGACCCTGTAGGCGCACTCGCTCCAGTAGAGGGCCAGGCCGATGTAACCGGCCGCATCCAGCTCGTCTGCCCTGGCGATCATCTGGGCGATCAACTGGCTCCGCAACTCGTCGGCGCCGGGGGACTTGAAGGCCGCCGGGCTGAAATCAAAGGCGATCATCATATCCACATAAGCACTGTAGAGCGCCTTTTTGTCGAGGTCCGCCGAGGCCTTTTCCAGCAGTTTCGCCCCCCCCTCGGCGTACAGCTTCCCGATCCGGTCGCCCTGCGCCTTGTCCGGGCTCATCCCCTGCGCCTTCTTCAGGTAAAAGCGCACCCGGTCCCACCTGTTCTCGACGGCGGACTTCTCCGCCTTTTCGATGTTCACGACAGCGGTATTTTTGTTCCTGACATCCTTGAGCACCGCAGCGATCTGCTGATTTCCGGGTTGGACGGCCAGGGCGGCTTCGAGGCTCCTGATAAGGGCGTCGACATCGTCACTGGCCTTGTGCCTGTCCGCCTCCTTCAGGAAAAATGCGATTGCGGCATTCTCCGTGGTTGCGATCTTGACACCCAGGTCCAGGTAGCTGGGATAATAGGGGCGGATCTCCCTGAATCTCTCCAGGGCGACCAGCCACTCCCTTGCCTCCAGGGCCTTCACGGCCGCGGCATAGGAGGTCTCAGCCTTCTTCGCCATCGCATCCAGTTGCCCCTTGAGCGAATCCGCCATGGTGCGGGCCTCGACATTGTCGCGATCTACCTTCAGGGCCTTGTCCACATACCCCTGGGCGTTACGGAGGTTGTCATGCTTCAGGGGGGAGGTGTCGAGCTGTTCACGGGCGCTTGCGAGCAACTGACGCGCAAGACGCGCGCGGATGCCGTTAAGCGCCCCCCTGTATTCCGGGTTCGAGGCGTCCTTGGCAATGGCGTCCTCGTACATGGGGAGGGCATCCTCGAAGCGCTGCTGTTTCTCCAGCTCCCTGGCGATATCGAAACTCTCTTTGCCGGCCGTTGCGCACCCGGCGATCACGCACGCGGCAATGCCGGCTAACAGAAGGTCCCGTCTGAGCATAAAATTACCTCCTCTGGCTACTTGAGTAATTGCAGATTCAGCGTGTTGCCGGTATAGGACAGCACCTTGCATTTAAAGCCGTTCAACCCGCTGTTCGTAATCTCCTCGGCGAGTTCCCGCGGCGAACCGTTGATCTCGGCATCGAGGCTGAGGGTACCGTCCTTGTAGCCGCGTTCCACGGTCTCTTCCACGTGGTTGAGACGTTCCCGCATCAGGTCGCGCAGTTTGGAGATGTCGCAGAACTCGATCCCCTTGACGACGACCCTGGCGGTGCGTGTCCCGGCAACCTTGCGGCTCCACTTGGCCACGATCTGGCGGTTCAGTGTGTCGGCCAGTTCCTGCGCCGCCTTTTTGATCGCCTGGGCGCCGCCGGCGGTCGGATTGACGTGAACGGCGTTGGCTGTCGCCGCGCACGAGGTGATGAGTTGACCGGTGTCGGCGTCCACCGCCCGGGCGGTGACGTTTGCCTGTGAGGCGCGCATGTTTGTCCCGGAGAGCGCCGCCGCGCCGGCCTTGGCAACGGCCTGGCCGATGATGACGACCTCGGCGCCCCCTCCCGCCGCCACCTGAATGGCTGCGTCGAGCGGCTGCATGGCGTCGGCGGTGGAAAGCGTCCCTTCATTCCTGGCCAGGGCGACCAGCGTTTCCCTGTCCACCAGGTTGTACCCCTTCTTTGCGAAAACATCGTGGATGACCGATGCGGCAATCGAGGCGTCCACCGTGGAGGCCGCCAGGGTGGAAGAGGGGGAATCGTTGCCGATGTTCTGCTCGGTCATGATCACGGCTATACGCGGCTTGCCCAGTTTTTTGGATAACAGGCCGACGTCGTTCAGCCCCTTCTCCAGGCGGACCGTGGAAACGATGGCCCTGACGCCGACACGGCAGCTGTCGGCATCGAAGGATTCGCCGGTGATCCTGTATGTCTTGATGAACCCACTGCTTTTCGAAAGGATCTTGTCGTTGATCAGCTCGGAATTCTGTACCACCGTCTTCGAGTTGACCATCACACCGAGCACCTGCTCGATGGCGCGGCGGAAGGCGTTATTCAGGGCGCCTTCGCGGGCGGCATCCTTCCTTCCCCCAACAATGGCGGCATAGCCCTCTACCTCGACGGTCACCGGTGTCTGCCCCGCGGCAAAGAGATCCGTGGAAAGACACATGAATACGATCAGGCAGCCGACAAGCTGCAAGCTGCGGTATTTCACCGGTCTTTCTTCCCGAGGTGCCATTGACTCCCCCATTAATCGCGCATAGCATCATAGATGGAACCCAGCCCGAATCCGCGCCGCTGCAGGAACCCGATCACCCTGCGCTTCTCCCTGTCGTCGGCCGCTGCAAAGGAAAAATCGGGAAAGCGCCGTTCCAGCAGAGAGCGCACCTCGCCGCACTCCTCGTGCTCATCGTGAATCCGTCCCAGAACCTCGCCGATGAGCTCATCCGGAACACCCCTGCGGCGCAGCTCCAGCCTGAGGCGCGGGCCGAAGAAACGCCCCGTGGCAAGGGCCGAATCGGCAAAGCGCTCGGCGAAGCGGCGGTCGTTGAGCCACCCTTCCGTTGTCAGCCGCAGCACGACGGTCTCGCTATCCGCCTCGGCGTACCCCCTGGAGCGGAGCTTTTCCCCCAGCTTCCGCGCCGTGTAATCGCGGCCGGCAAGGAGCTTCAGGGCGCAGCCGTAGGCCTGCGAGGCGTCGGGTTCAGTATTTCTCGATTTCAAGCTGTTCGGGCTCCGCAGCCGCTTCTTCCTTGTGCTCGAAACCCTCCCATGAGGCGTCGGAGGTCGAGGAGATGCCGGAGATCTTGAGGGCGAAGTCATCCGGATTGGAACTCTGGCGCAACGCCTCATCGTAGGTGATCATCTTTGCGGTGTAGAGCTTCATCAGCGACTGATCGAAGGTCTGCATGCCGTAGCTGACGAAACCCTGGGCAATGGCGTCGTGGAGCTCCTTGGTCTTGTTCTCGTCGTCGATGCACTCCCGGACACGGGCCGTGCCGAGCATGATCTCCACCGCCGGGACGCGCCCCTTGCCGTCCGCCTTGGGGACCAGGCGCTGGGAGACGACCCCCTTGATGATTCCGGACAGTTGGATCCTGACCTGTCGCTGGTGGTAGGGTGGGAAGACGCCGATGATCCGGTTGACGGTCTCGCCGGCGTCCATGGTGTGCAGGGTGGACATGACCAGGTGGCCGGTCTCGGCGGCGGTCATGGCCGTCTCGATGGTCTCCAGGTCGCGCATCTCGCCGACGAGGATGACGTCGGGGTCCTGGCGCAAGGCCCCCTTGAGGGCGCTGGCGAATGACTGGGTATCGCACCCCACCTCGCGCTGGCTGATGATGCTCTTGTTGTCGCGGTGCAGGAATTCCACCGGGTCCTCGACCGTGATGATGTTGCAGGTGCGGTTCTGGTTGATGTAGTCGATCATGGCCGCCAGCGTGCTGGACTTGCCGGAGCCGGTGGTGCCGGTCACCAGGATCAGGCCGCGCTCCTCGGCGCAGATCTTCTTCAGGACAGGCGGGAGGTTCAGGTTCTCCAGGGACGGTATCACGATGGAGATGGCGCGAAAGACCATGGCCACCGTGCCGCGCTGGTGATAGACGCTGACCCTGAAACGCCCCAGACCGGGCACGGCATAGGCCAGGTCCACCTCCCAGTTTTGTTCGAAGATCTGCCGCTGGCGGTCGTTCATCATGGACTTGGCCATGCTGTCGACCGCATCGGGCGAAAGCCGCTGGGCGTTGGGAATGGGGTGCAGCCGGCCGTCGATGCGGACGATGGGGGGGAGGCCGGTCTTGATATGGATATCGGAACCCTTGGCCTTGACGGCGATGGTCAGGATCTCGTTCAGTTCCATGGTTTCCTCCGGTTACGCCTTGGCGGCTCCGGCTGCCTTGCCGGCAGCAGGCGCCTTGAGCAGATCCATGAGCTTGCCCTCGATCTCGGCCAGGGTTTCGGGGTGCTCGGTCAGCCAGGTGCGGGAATTCTCGCGACCCTGGCCGATGCGCTCCTTGCCGTAGGAGAACCAGGCGCCGCTCTTGTCGACGATCCCCTTGTCCACGGCCAGGTCGAGCACGTCACCGGTGCGGGAGATACCCTCGCCGTAGAGGATGTCGAACTCGACCTCCTTGAAGGGGGGCGCGACCTTGTTCTTGACCACCTTGACCCTGGTGCGGGAGCCGATCACGTTGTCACCCTGCTTGAGGGTGGCGATCTTGCGGATGTCCATGCGCACCGAGGCGTAGAATTTGAGGGCGTTGCCGCCGGTGGTGGTCTCGGTGTTGCCGAACATGACGCCGATCTTCATGCGGATCTGGTTGATGAAGATCACGCAGCAGTTGGACTTGCTGATGATGCCGGTCAGCTTGCGCAGGGCCTGGGACATCAGCCGCGCCTGCAACCCCATGTGGGAGTCACCCATCTCCCCCTCGATCTCCGCCTTGGGGACCAGGGCGGCCACGGAATCCACCACCAGCACGTCGATGGCGCCGCTGCGCACCAGGGTCTCGGCGATCTCCAGGGCCTGTTCGCCGGTATCCGGCTGGGAGACCAGGAGGTCGTCGGTCTTGACCCCCAGCTTGCGGGCATAGCCGATATCCAGGGCGTGCTCCGCGTCCACGAAGGCGGCGATGCCGCCCAGTTTCATGGCCTCGGCCACGATGTGCAGCGCCAGGGTGGTCTTGCCGGACGATTCCGGGCCGTAGATCTCCACGATCCTGCCGCGCGGCACCCCACCCACCCCCAGCGCCATGTCCAGGGAGATGGAACCTGTGGAGATGGCGTCCACGCCCGGAAGGGCCTCGTCATTGCCCAGGCGCATGATGGCGCCCTTGCCGAACTGCTTCTCGATCTGGCTCAGGGCAAGGTCGATCGCCTTGTTCCTCTCCTGCGTGTTGCTTTTTTCCTGCATGTGGGTCTGTCTCCTGAATGGGTGGAATGTGGGGATTAGGGGGCACAAAAGTACCATATCCGGCGGTTTTACAGCAAGGTTTTTTCGGTTGCTGTTCGGTCGGATCGGTCGGATCGGTCGGATCCGACCGATCCCAGGTATCTTCGCAGCCAATCCATAGCCGTCCAGGCGGTGATGATGCGTACCTCGCTGCGGCTGCCGCCGAAGCGGAAACGTTCGGTCCGGCAGCCGTCCGGGGCGGCCAGTGAGATGAAGACCGTCCCCACCGGCTTCTCCGCGCTGCCGCCGTCCGGCCCGGCGATGCCGGTCACCGCCAGCCCCAGGTCGCTCCCCGCGGCGGCGCGCACCCCCGCGGCCATGGCCGCGGCTACCTCGGCGCTGACCGCCCCCTTCGTCTCGATGAGTTCGGCCGGCACCCCCAGCAGGCGGGTCTTGGCGCTGTTGCTGTAGGTCACCAGACCCTCCAGGAAGTAGGCCGAGCTCCCCGGAACGTCGGTGATCCGCCGGGCGATCATCCCGCCGGTGCACGACTCCGCCAGGGCCAGGGTCATTCCCCGCTGCCGGAAGAGTCCCGCCACCACCTCGTCCATGCACTCCGTACCCTCGGAGAAGACGTAACCGCCGAGCCGTTCCCGCGCGAGATCGAGCGCCTCATGGAGAGAGGCCCTGGCGACCGCCTCCGTATCCGCCTCGGCCCGCAGCGTGACCCTGATCCAGGGGAACGTCACGCAGATGCTCATCCGTACCCCCCGGCGCTCATCGGCAACACCGTCCAGCAGTCTGTCCGTTTGCGGCTCGGAGAGACCGAAGAGGTTCAGGTATGCGCTGAGCACGCTCCGCTTGAGCGTGAGCCTCTCCAGAAGGCAAGGGAGCACCGTCTCGCCGAGCATCGGCTTCATCTCCACCGGCACGCCGGGAAGGAAGAATACGAGGCACCCCTCGTGGCTGACCCGAAAACCACTGGCGGTTCCGACCCGGTTGGGAATTATGGCGGCTTCGGCGGGGATCATGGCCTGTTTGTCGGAGGGGGGACCGCCGGCGAGCGTCCCCCGTTCGGCGAGGAAACGGTGGAGATGCTCCCTGGCCTCCTCGTTGACAACGAGAGGCAGGCCGGTCGCACGGGCGGCGGCCATGGCGGTCACGTCATCCACGGTGGGTCCCAGCCCGCCGGTCACGATCAGGGCGTCGTTCTGCGGCGCCAGCTCGTTCAGGGCGGCGGCGATGTCCGTTTCCACATCTCCCACGGTCATATGGCGCCGCACGCGCAGGCCGCGTTCCAGAAGGGATTTCGCGATGTGCGCGGCGTTCGTATCAATGACCTCGCCGCAGATCAGTTCGTCGCCGATGCTCAGGGTGGAAATCCTCATGCAACCCCCGCAGGAGATCCCATGGCCGACAGCCGCTCCATCACCTCGCGGCAGGGGATTCCCCGCTCGCGGGCGATGCGGCGGCAGTCCTCGTACTCCGGGGCGGCCCGCAAAAGCCGCCCGCCGTCGAAGACCAGCTTGAAACGCACCGCTCCGAACGGTGTCTCCCGCTCCTCGACACAGCGCTCAAGCGTGATCCGGGAGGCGGTATAGTGGCGCAGGCCGATGGCCGAGGTCTCTGCCAGCACCAGGCGCGCCAGGGACCCGAGCCGCTCCGGCGGACAGAGGAAGGAGAGCAGCACGCCGGGGCGGTTCTTCTTCATCTGGACCGGCGTAAAGAACACGTCCAGCGCCCCCTCATCCAGGAGCCGCTCCATGACGTAGCCGAGCAGTTCCGGGGTGGAGTCGTCGATGTTGGTCTCGGCCACAATCACCTCCTCGTCCCCCTCGCAGCGCGTTTCGGCCGTGCCGAGGAAGGCCCGCAGGATGTTGGGGCAGTCGGGGAAATCCCTGCCTCCCGCGCCGGAGCCGATCCGCTCCAGGCGCATGGCCGGCTGCCTGCCGAAACCTGTCGCCAGGGCCGCCACGATGGCAGCGCCGGTGGGGGTGACCCGCTCACCTTCGCCGCACGCGCCATGCACCGGCAGGCCTTGCAGAAGCTCGGCCGTGGCAGGGGCCGGCACCGGCAAGCGGCCGTGGGCCGTCTCGATGAATCCGCCTCCCAGCGGCAGCGCCGAGACACGAACCTCTTCCACCCCAAGATAATCGAGACAGATGGCAGTGCCGACGATATCCACGATGGAATCGACCGCCCCCACCTCGTGGAAATGCACCTCTTCAACCGGGACCCCGTGCACCCTGGCCTCGGCCTCGGCCAGGCGGCGGAAGATCCGGCGGGAGGTTTCCTTGACCGGATCGGACAGGGAGCTTCCGGCGATCATGGCGTCGATCCCGGCGTAGTGGCGGTGGGTATGGTGGTCGTGCACCGCCACGTCGAACTTGAGGGCAGTCACGTGGCGCCGTTCGGTACGCTCGGCGGAGAGGGCGTAGGAGTCAGCCGGAAGCGCCAGCTTGGCCAGCTCGGCCCGGAGGTGCTCCAGCGGCACCCCCAGGTCGATGAGCGCCCCCACGGTCATGTCGCCGGAGATGCCGGCCTGGCAGTCGAGATAAAGAATAGTCATGGTTGTTCTTTCGTTGGACATCCCCGAAGGGGTGCAATGGTCATATTTGCGGATTGGCACAGCACTTCTTGAACTTCTTCCCGCTTCCGCATGGACATGGATCGTTCCTGGAGACCTTTGGCATGATGAGCGGCTGCTTGGCGGCGAAATGCTTCTTTTTGCAGAAGGCATAAATTGCCTTTAGCCGTACATGCCGTTTGTAGAGGATATCGTAAAAACCGGGAATCTCTTTCTCCGTGGCGGTGCGCAGAGTGTCCGTGGCTAACTGGACAGGGCTGTCCGCGAGCAACTTCCAGACCCTTTTCTTGTAGTTTATTTCCACGTAACAAATCTCTTCTCCTTTGCGGGTGACCTGATCAAAGTGAACAAGGGTGAGGTTCGTGTCGGTGCAGGAACATTTCGGGAGGAGACAGTACTGATCAACAACCATGCATTTTTTCCCTGCCACGGTCACATGCAGCCGGTCGGCAAAGGGGAGCACTTCATTGTAACCCGACATCATGCCGTCCCGCTCGATTTCCTTGTAATCGAAATGAGCGTCTATCTCATCCGGCTTTGCCGCCTTAGTAAGAAGATGTTTGATTTCATAATGTTTTTTGAATAAGAAATCAAAATCGTCCTCGGTCAGGCTGTCGAGAAACAGTTCGGCAAACCGGAGTTCTTCACGCGGCAGCTTTTTTGTGTAGTTGGAATCAAGTGAATTGTCCGCAAGATTGATCTTCACATGTCTGGGAGGACATTGGGGGTCATTGTCTCCGGCGTCAATTCGCGTAAGGTCCAGGTAGATGACCCGGCACCCGCAAACCGGACTGGCGCAGGCCGACAACGCGCATTCATACCGTTCTGCATTTTGGCCGTCGAGTATGCCGGCGATTATTGATTGCGATTGTTCGTCGCGGGAAAAAACCATGGTGTCATGCTCCCCTCTGGATAAAGGTATAGCCATCGGGCCTTTCCTTTCTGAACCTCTTGAAATAAAGCTCTTCGATGAAATCAGGTAGCGGCAGCTTCCACCTCTCCTGTTTATGATTGGCGATACTGCCAAATTTCCTGGGGTTCATTCCAAGTTCTTTGGCCATTTGGATGTGTGCATCGGAAAGTCTATACCTTCTCTTGGCAGCTAGCCACTCTTCGTTCTTATTCAAGCTGGTCTCCTGATTTTTTCAACGTGCGAGAGTACAGCGGCTTGCCCGCTGTTACGCTTTGTTATGCTTTTTCAATATTCCAACGGTGATTTATGAGCTATCTCAGAGAACTGCAAAAGTTTTGGTCATGCCAGAAGGGTCAGGTCTCAATACTTGACATTGTTGATTGTTGAGACTTGACCCCCTCTTATTCCCCCCCGCGTGCGCCCTCCCATAAACCCGGCCAGCAACCGGCTCAGGCCGGAAACTATGGAGGTCATAACCTCCGGCTCGGGGGGTATCTTTGGGGACGGGGGTATCTTTGGGGGGTATCTTTGGGGACGTCCTTCATATTTCCGTATTCATAGCAAATGTAGAGATATGAATGACGTCCCCAAGAGTTTCCCCGTCCCCAAGAGTTTCCCTGACGGTTTTTTGGGTCAGGTGCATCTTCCTGGTTGGAAATTTGCTCTCATTTGCCTAAATAGTGTCCATCCGGAAACCCTCGTTTTGAAGTGACGAGGGGGACAGCAGCGGGGTCACCCGCTGTCAGACATCTGCTGAAGCTTGTTTTTCAGCTCGGCGAGCCGTTCTTTCTCAATTCATGACGCAGTGCCCCCTTGAT
>JACPFJ010000013.1 GCA_016182975.1 Deltaproteobacteria bacterium | reverse complement strand
GCAGGCGAGCATGACACATCCTCCTTGCATGAAATCAGAGACTTCTGTAAGGATTATAGCAATTTTTCAGAGAACACGTTAATACTTGGTTGCCCCGAAGGGGCCTCTTTTTCCGCGCGTAGTCGCGGAAAAAGCGTAGAACCTTGAACCTAGAACTTTGAACCGATTCTATCAAGGATACCCGCCGCCAGCAGCGGGATCATGATCTCGTGGTGGCCGGTTATGGTCAGGCCGCGGCTGTCGCCGGCCGTGGGGCGCCTGACCACGTTCTGCAACGGGCGGTAGTGCTGGGTCATGTCGAAGTTGGCGGTGGTGAAGTGGTCCACGTGGAAGCCCATGTTCTGGGCAATGGAGAGCGCCTTGAGGAACACCTCCGGCATGATCACGGCGCTGCCGATGTTGATGAAGACCCCCCCCTCTCCCAGGCCGGCGACCACCGAGGTGAACAGGCGGAAGTCGGTGAAGCTGGCCTGGCCGAGCACGGCGCCGTCGGCCCCGGGGTGCTGGTGGATGATGTCGGTGCCGATGGCCACATGCACCGTGGCCGGGATTCCCTTGTCGAGGCAGGCGGCCAGAAGGCTGAACTCACGGTGGGGATTTCCGTTCTCCACGATGAAGCGGCCCAGCGCCTCCCCGTAGCCCAATCCTTCTGCCACGCCGGCCTTGAGCGCGGCGTTGATGTCGCGGCCGGTCTCCTCGGCCATGCCGAAGGCGCCGCAGTGCAGCGCCGCCCCCACATCCTCGCTGGTCTCGCCGATCAGGGAGATCTCGTAATCGTGGATCGTGGCCGAACCGTTCATGGCTATCGCCGTGATGACATCGGCGTCGATCAGCCGCTTAAGCACCGGCTGGAGGCCGCACTTGACGACATGCCCGCCGATAGCGACCACCACCGGTTTTCCCTTGGTGCGGGCCTTGACAACGGCGTCTATTACCGCGTTGAAACTCTCGCCCCCCAGTTGGTTGGGCAGGGCGGCCAGCAGGGCCGAGACGCTCATTCCGGCGCCGATCTCGCCTGCGAAGTCGCGCTCGAGGGAGACCTTGTTTTTCCGCGAGGCCAGGGGGTAGGTCTTTACCCCG
Organism: Deltaproteobacteria bacterium; assembly: GCA_016182975.1. GTDB lineage: Bacteria > Desulfobacterota > Desulfuromonadia > Geobacterales > Pseudopelobacteraceae > JACPFJ01. The sequence goes on along the minus strand of JACPFJ010000013.1, from coordinate 32,670 downwards.
GCGAGGTCGATGGGCTGGATCTTCATGATAGGGCCTTTCAATGCTCAAGGGTTCCCCCCTTTTCAAAGGGGGATGCGCAACCAGAATCCATCACCCGAACAGTGTTCGCTCCACCAGGTCGCAGACGATGTGGATGATGGTGATATGCCCCTCCTGGATGCGGGGCGTGTCGGTCGAGGGTACGATCAGTGCCAGGTCACAGGCGGACTTGATGCTGCCGCCGTCCTTGCCCAACAGGCCGACGGTGCGGCAGCCCCGCTCCCGCGCCAGCGCCAGCGCGGCGAGCACGTTGGGGGAGTTGCCGCTGGTGGATATGCCGACCACCGCGTCGCCGGCAGCCGCCAGCGCCTCCACCTGGCGTTTGAAGACCAGGTCGAAGCCGTAGTCGTTACCGATGGCGGTCAGGATGGAGGTGTCCGTGGAAAGCGCAACGGCCGGCAGAGCCGCGCGCTCCAGCTTGAAGCGACCAACGATCTCGGCCGCGAAGTGCTGGGCGTCGGCCGCCGAACCGCCGTTGCCCATCACCAGCAGCTTGCCGCCGCTCCGGAACGTCTCCGTCAAGAGCTGCGCCGTGGCGGCGATCTGTGCCGACATCTCCAGCTCGATCAGCTTGAACAGCGCCCGATGGTCCTGCAGCTGCTTTTGCACCTCTGCGATCATGATGCCTCCGTAATCCTGCACGCAGCAAGCTGATATTTAACGCAAAGACGCAAGGATGCAAAGAAGATGGTTTTTTTCCAGGATATAACTTTGCGGCTTTGAGCCCTTGCGTCTTTGCGTTAATGCGTTTCAGATTTTTGTTGATTACCTTCTTTTGGGTTATAAGTCCGTAAATATGTTTTAGTTTAAATTTGAGATGGTATTTTGCCCGATAGCGGCCGCCAGCTCCTCGAAAGGGATCGCCGTCTCCGCGCCGGGAAAGGGGCTTCCGTCGGGACCACGCACGGCGATGACCTCCGGCACGGCTGCCTGCAGGGCCGCCAGGCGGCGCAGCAGATCGCGTTGCGGCATCAGCGGCGAAAGACGTACCAACTCGATGCCGGTATGGCGGGCGTTCCACCCCAGGCGCTGGAAATCTGCTGCCTGGCGGCGGTGAAGCAGCAAGGTGAAGCGATACCCCTGCCGGGCGCTCTCCACGATGGTCTCGATGCTGTCGGAAAGGGCGGCGGCAGCGGAATCGCGGCCGAAGTAGATGGCGTAGTGGCGGCCGATGCCCCAACGTTCCATGAAACTGTCGCGGCTGAAAGTGGACTGTTGCCGGCGGCGCTCATCCGAGCCGAAAACGGTTTCCTCCCCGCAGACTACCAACGAACGTGAGGTGATGCAGGTGTGGTAGCCCTTGCTCCAGGCGCGGCGAACATAGTCCTTGAGACACCACTCGCCGTTGTCCATCCCTTCGTCGAAGCCGCCGAGCAGCCGGTGCATCTCCCCCATGAGCGCCAGGGCGGAAAAGGAGACATCGAATGTTTCCATCAACGAGCAGCCGGAGGTGATCGGGATGAAATCGGGGGCGCCGCTGCCGCAGAACAGCGGCGACACGATGCCGGCATGGGGGGCCTGGCAGGCGGCCAGCAGGCCGCCGAGCCAGCCGCCGGTCACCCGCACGTGAGGGCGCAGGATGACGGCGCAGTCGCCATCCGACCTGGCCAGTCCGATGTTGATGGCCGGGACCAACCCGAGGTTGCGTTCGGACTTGATAAACAAACCCTCGTTCCCCAGCGGCTCGGAGAACTCCTCCAGCATCAGTTCGGTTTCACGGCTGCTGCCGTTGTCGACTACGATCAGGCGCGCCTCCGGAGAGTGCTGGAGTATGGAGGCCAGGCAGGCGCGGGTTTCAAAGGTGTTGTTCCAGACAGGGACGATTATGTCTACGGAGGGGGGGGGCATAAGTTTTTTAACGCAAAGACGCAAGGAGGCAACGACGCGGGGAAAACCGTAAGAACTGAAAAAGCGGAACAAGGCGATCAGGTATTTTCCTGGCTTGACTCGGGAATGCCGGCTTTTTCTTGGTTGTCTGTCTCGTAGTCCTTGTTTCTTTCCTTGCGTCCTTGCGTCCTTGCGTTAAAAATCGCGGCATATTACGACGTAATCGCGACGCGCCGCAGCAGGTTCAGTTCGTCCAGCACCTTGCCGGAGCCGAGCACTACGCAGTCCAGCGGGTCTTCGGCGATCAGCACCGGAACCTTGGTCACCTCGCGCAACAGCATGTCCAGGTTGCGCAGCAGGGCGCCGCCGCCGGCCAGGAAGATCCCCTTGTCGACGATGTCGGCCGCAAGCTCGGGCGGGGTCTTTTCCAGGCAGATGCGCACCGTGTCCACAATGGCGTTGACAGCCTCCTTGAGTGCGTCGCGGATCTCGTCGGAGTTGACCTCGATGGTCTTGGGGATGCCGGAGACCAGGTCGCGCCCCTTGACCGACTTCGTCAAAACCTCGGAGCCGGGATATGCCTCGCCGATATCGATCTTGATCGCCTCTGCCATGCGCTCGCCGATCTGCAGGTTGTATTTCTTGCGGATGTACTGGACTATGGCCTCGTCCATCTTGTCGCCCCCCATGCGGGTGGACTGGGCGTAGACGATGCCTGCCAGGGAGATGACCGCCACCTCCGTGGTGCCGCCGCCGATGTCTACGATCATGTTGCCCGATGCCTCGGTAATGGGGAGGCCGGCCCCGATGGCGGCCGCCATCGGCTCCTCGATCAGGTAGACCTCGCGCGCGCCGGCCGATTCGGCCGACTCCTTGACCGCGCGTTTCTCCACCTGGGTGATGCCGGAGGGGACGCAGATCACGATGCGCGGCCGCACCAGGGTCTTGCGGTTGTGGACCTTGTGGATGAAATAGCGCAGCATCTCATCGGTGATGTCGAAGTCGGCGATGACGCCGTCCTTCATGGGGCGGATGGCGGTGATGGAGCCGGGCGTGCGTCCCAGCATCTGCTTGGCCTCCATACCGACCTTGAGCACCTTCTGCTGGCCGGTGGGCATCTTCTGCACGGCGACCACCGACGGTTCGCGTACCACGATCCCCTTGCCTTTCAGGTAGACCAGGGTGTTGGCGGTCCCCAGATCGATGGCCAGGTCATTGGAAAACAGGCCGAACAGGTAATCGAATATCTTCAGCATCGTTGTGCGGTCCTTTCGGCAACTCAGTTAAAAGTCGGAAAATGGATCTGTAAAAAGACTAAAAACATTAACAGAGCGGGGGGGTAAATGCAAGCGGGAAAGTCAACGCAAACGCGGCCTTCAGAGCTCGATCCTGAATTCCGCGCCCCGCTCGACATTGCGGGCGCTGAGACGGCCGCCCATGTGCTGCTCGATGATCACCTTGGACATGTACAGCCCGATACCGGTCCCCTTGCCCGGTTCCTTGGTGGTAAAGTACGGGTCGAATATCTTGGGCAGGAAACCCTCGGGGATGCCGCCGCCGTTGTCGCGGATGGCCACCACCGAGCGGTTGTTCTCGCTGGTTACGCGGATGGAGATGAGCCTTTTCGCAACCGCCTTTTCGATGAGCGCCTCGCGGGCGTTGGAGAGGATGTTGAGCAGTACCTGGGCATACTCGTTCGGATAGCCGAAGGCGCCGACTTCGGTATCGGCAGTCACCTCCACGCGGATGTTGCTGCTCTCGATGCTGGCGGCGACGAAGTCGAGGGAGTCGGCCACCACCTTGTTGACCACGAAGCCGCACTTCTGCTTGTCCGGACGGAAGAAGTTGCGGAAATCGTCTATGGTGCGCGACATATGCATGATCACGTCCATGGCTTTGCCGACTTCCCTGTTCATCTCCCCGATGGTCATCTCGCCGGACTCGTAGGAAAGGTGCAGGTTCTGCACGATCAACCCTATGTTGTTCAGCGGCTGACGCCACTGGTGGGCGATGTTGTTGATCATCTCGCCCATGGCGGCCAGGCGGTTTTGCTGGATCAGCATCTGGTCCTTGCGGCGCAGTTCGGACACGGCCTCGTTGATCCCGCTCGCGAGCGCATCGTTGATCTCCTCCAACTGGAGCTGTTTGACGGCCAGCGCCTCTTGCGCCTGCTGGCGTTCGGCGATCTCCTGTTCGAGCCTTGCCGTCTGTTCGTGCAGGGCCTCCTCCATCCGTTTGCGTTCGGTGATGTCGCGAATGCTCTCGATGACGGCAAAGACCTCGCCCTGTTCATCGCGCAGCGGCGAGCAGTGGATCTCGACATACAGCGGCCCGTTCGGTCTTTTAAACATCCTTACTGCGGTTTTGGGGGTTGTATCGCGGAAGGTCATCTCCACCGGGCAATCCTTACAGACCGCATTCTGCTGGTGATATGCCCGGTAGCAGAATTTACCCTGATGCGCCCCCACCATCTTTATGAAGTACGGGTTCTGGTACAGTATCCGGTATTCCCGGTCCTGGATGCTGATGCCGTCCTGGATGCCCTCCAGGATGGCCTGGCCGCGCGCCCGCTCCTGCTCGGCCTCCCGCGCCAGGCGCCGGGAGCGTTCCTCGCTCCGGACGAGCTCCTGGCGCGAGCGTTCCAGGTCTCCCAGCGTCTGCCGCAGTTCACGGTTCAGGCGCAGCACGGTCGCATGGCGCCAGCATCCCATGACCAGACCGCTGAAAAGCAGCGTCACGGCCACGGTCCCGGCGACCTTTTGGGTCGTCCAGAACACGCTGGGCTTTCCGGTTGTCGGGTTTTTGAAGTTGGCAGGATGGATATCGGCCGGAACGGCGGCGATCTCCTTGCGGACGACAGGCAGGGGAGTCTCCGCCCGCGTCGCCGGTGCGGCGAGCAGGCAGAGAAGGGCGCCGATGAAAAGGGAGGGGATACAGGACATGCAGTTCCTCCTTGGAGGAATGGAAAAATACCACAACTCGGCGTCGATTCGCTACAAAAAGAATAAAATCGGCCCGTCATTGCCGGGTAATTGCGGGCGCTTGCTTTCCTTGACTTTTGCGGCGGTTGTTTGTACTTTTAGTGAATTTTGCAGCAGATGCATCCGGAGGAATTCCCCATGGACTATAAAGACACCCTCAATCTCCCGCTCACATCCTTCCCGATGAAGGCCAACCTGAACCAGCGCGAGCCGGAGATCCTGGCCCGCTGGCAGGAGATCGGGCTCTATGCCCGGATGGAGGCGGATGCTGCGGACAGGCCGCGCTATGTCCTGCACGACGGTCCACCCTACGCCAACGGCCACATCCACATCGGCCATGCCCTGAACAAGATCCTCAAGGACGTCATCCTCAAGGGAAAGCGGATGGAGGGCTTCCACGCCCCCTACGTGCCGGGCTGGGACTGTCACGGCCTCCCCATCGAGTTGCAGGTGGAGAAGAACCTCGGCTCCAGGAAGCACCAGATCGGCAAGCTGGAGATGCGCCGCGAGTGCCGCAAGTACGCTGAAAAGTTCATCGCCATCCAGAAGGAGGAGTTCCAGCGCCTGGGGGTGCTGGGAGACTGGGAGCGCCCCTACCTGACCATGAACTACGAGTACGAGGGGATCACGGCCGCCGAACTGGCCAAGTTCGCCCACAACGGCGGGCTCTACCGCGGCAGGAAGCCGGTGCACTGGTGTTCCTCCTGCGTCACCGCCCTGGCCGAGGCCGAGGTGGAGTACGCCGATCATACCTCGCCTTCGATCTACGTCAAGTTTGCCCTTGATGACGGCATGTCGCAGACGATTCCCGGCCTGGCCGGAAGGGAGGCATCCGTAGTGATATGGACGACCACCCCCTGGACCATCCCCGCCAACCTGGCCGTGGCCCTGCACCCGGAGTTCGACTACGTAGCCATCGATACGGCCAAGGGGGTGCTGATCGTGGCGGAGGGTCTCAAGGAGGGTTTTCTCCGGGCGGTCGGCCTGACGGGCGCGGTCATCGCCACCTTCAAGGCCGGCCTGCTGGAGCACAAGCGCTGCAAGCACCCCTTCTACGATCGCGACTCGATCATCCTGCTGGGGGAGCACGTCACGCTTGAGGCCGGCACCGGCTGCGTCCACACCGCCCCCGGCCACGGCCAGGAGGACTACGAACTGGCCCTCAGGGAGGGGCTGGAGATCTACAACCCGGTGGACAACCACGGCCGGTATATCCAGAACCTTGAGTTCTTCGGCGGACAGTTCGTCTTCGACGCCAACCAGGGGGTGATCGACAAACTGACCGAGGTCGGGGCGCTCCTGCAGACATCGAAGATCAGCCATTCCTACCCCCATTGCTGGCGCTGCAAGAAGCCGATCATCTTCCGCGCCACCGAACAGTGGTTCATCTCCATGAAGGCCAACGATCTGAGGAAAAGGTCGCTGGAGGCGATCGACGACGTGCAGTGGATCCCCAGGTGGGGCAAGGAACGCATCTACGGCATGATCGAGAACCGCCCCGACTGGTGCATCTCGCGCCAGCGCTCCTGGGGGGTGCCGATCACCGCCTTCTCCTGTACCGCCTGCGGCGAATACCTGGCCGACGGGGCCGTCATGGACCACGTGGCGGCGCACTTCAGGGAGCACAGCTCCGATATCTGGTTCGATTGGGAGGCCGAAAGGCTGCTCCCGGCCGGGACGACATGCCTTAAGTGCGGTGCCGCCTCCTTCGAGAAGGAGATGGACATCCTCGACGTCTGGTTCGACTCGGGCGTCTCCCATGCCGCCGTGCTGGAGCCCGACTCCAATCTCTCCTCGCCGGCGGACATGTACCTGGAGGGGAGCGACCAGCACCGCGGCTGGTTCCACTCCTCGCTGCTGGAGAGCGTCGGCACCCGGGGCCGCGCCCCGTACCGGAGCGTCCTCACCCACGGCTTCGTGGTGGACGGGGCCGGGCGCAAGATGAGCAAGTCGGTGGGCAACGTGGTGGCCCCGGAAGAGGTGATCAAGAAATACGGCGCCGAGATCCTGCGCCTCTGGGTGGCGGCCCAGGATTACCGGGACGACATCCGCATCTCCGGGGAGATCCTGACCCGGCTCTCCGAGGCCTACCGCCGCATCCGCAACACCTGCCGCTACATCCTCGGCAACATCAGCGACTTCGACCCGGCCAAGGACGGCGTCGAGCCCGCCCGCATGCCGGAGATCGACCGCTGGGCCCTGCACCAGATGGAGCTGCTAAAGGAGAAGGTGCTGGCCTGCTACGGCGAGTACGAGTTCCACGTGCTCTACCATGCCGTGAACGGCTTCTGCACCGTGGAGATGAGCGCCTTTTACCTGGACATCCTCAAGGACCGGGTCTACACCAGCCGCAAGGACTCCCCGGAGCGCCGCAGCGCCCAGACCGTCATGTACCGCATCCTGGACACCCTGCTGCGCCTGATCGCGCCGGTGCTCTCCTTCACCGCCGACGAGGCCTGGGGCTACCTGCCCGGAGAGCGCGAGGCTAGCGTACACCTGGCCCAGTTCCCCGCTCTGCAACCGGAACTGAAGGACGAACAACTGGTGGAGCGCTGGGAGCGGATCATGCGGGTGCGCGCCGAGATCTCCAAGGCGCTGGAGCAGGCGCGGGTACAGAAGGTCATCGGCCACTCGCTGGACGCCGGCGTGACCATCGTCGCCCCGCCCGAGCTGCTGGCCTTCCTGCGCGGGTACCGGGACGAGCTGCAGGGGATACTGATCGTCTCCAGGGTGGAGTTGGCGGAAGAAGCGCCGGGCGAGCTCTGGTCCTCGGACAACATCGAGGGACTCGGGGTGCTGGTAACGGCCGCCCCCGGCGCAAAGTGCGAGCGCTGCTGGTGCTACAGCGAGGAGCTGGGACAGGATACGTCGCATCCTGGGATATGTCCGAAGTGCACCGCGGCGGTGAAGGGATAATCACAGTAAAAGCTTGTTTAACGCAAAGACGCCAAGGTGCAAAGTGAAAACAGTGGGTTAGAATCAAGGTATTGCAACCTGGTGTTGTTGCGTTAAATATTTTCAGGTTCATATTTATTCCGGGAGTTGTCTTTTGAAGAACCGCTGGTTTTTATTCTCTCTTATCGCCGCCATCGGCCTGATCGTTGACCAGGCCACCAAGCTGTACATCGACGCCAGCATGCGGCTCTACGATTCTATCCCGCTCCTGGACAACTTCTTCCACATCACCTACGTCAGGAACAAGGGGGCCGCCTTCAGCTTCCTCTCCCAGGCCAGCTGGCGGCTGCCGTTCTTCATCTGCGTCTCACTGGTTGCCGCTATCGTGATCCTGGTGGCATTCCGCAGGCTGGCCGACCACCAGCGGCTGGCCCAGGTCTCGCTGGCCATGATCTTCTCCGGCGCGCTTGGCAACCTGATCGACCGGGTGCGGCTGGGGGAGGTGATCGACTTCCTCGACGTCCATTGGTACCGCCACCACTGGCCTGCCTTCAACGTGGCCGATTCCCTGATCTGCGTCGGGGTGTTCCTGCTGGCGCTCGACATGCTGCGTGAGGAGAAACGGGGGAAGCGGACGTGAGGCGGGTACCATGTAACATGTATTTCTTCGCAGGCCGGAACAAACGCAGCGGTTCCGGCATCGTCGATATCGCCTGCTTTGTCTGAGGATGCAGCATGATTGAGACCGATCCGCAACAGAAGAAGGCAAGGATCATGGTCGTTGACGACGACCCGGCAACCCATGCCTTGCTCACTGAAATGCTGGTCTTGCACGGCAGCGAGATGCTTTTCTACCCCAGCGGCGCCATCGCCCTGATGGCGGCTGAGAACCACACCCCCGACCTGGTCCTGCTGGCCGTTAAGATCCCCGACATGGACGGTTTCGAAGTCTGCAAACGGATCAAGCAAAACCCCGGACTCAAGGACGTACCGGTCATTTTCCTGAGCGACACGAACGACACCGAGAGCAAGGTCAGGGCATTCGAAATGGGCGGGGTGGATTACATCACCAAGCCGATCCACTTCGCGGAGTTGCGGGCGAGGGTCGCGGTACACCTCAGCCGGTGCACGCTCGAAAGCAAGCTGGAGTTCCAGAAGCGGATGGAAGAGAAGATCAGGGAGCTGTCGGAGGCGCAGCAGGCGACGATCTTTGCCATTGCAAAGCTGGCCGAACAGCGCGACGAGGACACTGGAGCGCATCTGGAGCGGGTGCGGGAGTACTGCCGGCTACTGGCGGAAAGGCTCGGCGAGGATTCGCCCTATGCGGCATACATCACGGCGGAGTTCGTCGAATGCATACAGCACGCCTCACCGCTCCACGACATTGGCAAGGTGGCCATACCGGACAGCATACTCCTGAAGCCGCACAAGCTGACCTCCCCCGAGTTCGAGGTAATGAAGACGCATGCCGTCATCGGCGCGGAGAACATGCAACTGGTATATAACCACTACTCCGGAAACGTCTTCATCGGCATGGGAATTGAGATCGCCCTGTATCACCACGAACGGTGGGACGGCTCGGGGTATCCCGACGGACTCACCGGAAGGAACATCCCGCTCCCGGCGCGCATCATGGCGCTGGCCGACTGCTACGATGCGCTCCGCTCGGATCGCTGCTACCGGAGAGGGCTTGATCACGAACGGGTGAAGGCGATGATCCTGGAGGGGTCCGGAACCCATTTCGACCCCGAGATCGTCAAGGCGTTTCTCAGCCTCGAGGAGGAGTTCAGCCGGATTCAGGATACCTTTTGCTGAAAAAGCCAACCTGAAGAGGCCCGAACGGAAAGGATATCATGTATCTCGTCCAGATCCTGTTGCCACTCTACGATAATAGCGGCGGTCCGTTTCCGCAGCCGGAATACGTGCGTGTACGCGACGAACTGACGGAGCGTTTCGGCGGCATCACCACCTACCTCCGCTCCCCAGCCGAGGGGCTGTGGCGGGAAACCCCGACAACCACGGTTCGTGACGACATCGTCATCTACGAGGTGATGACGGAACAGCTCGACCGCGCCTGGTGGCGGAGTTACCGGCAAGAGCTCTCGACACGCTATCGCCAGGACATGCTGATCGTGCGGGTGAGCGAGGTGCAACTGCTGTAGTCTCTTAGGATGTATTCTGTCGTATCGTTAATGCCCCGCAGCACTCCCCCACAACTCCTTCAGCCGTTTATCGCGGCCGCACCCCGCGCGGTAGTACTTGTACCGTAGCGGATTCTTCTTGTAGTAATGCTGGTGATATTCCTCGGCAGCGTAGAACTCGCCTGCCGCGACGATCTCGGTGACGATCGCTTCGCGGAAGGGCTTGCTCCTCTCCAGCGCCTCCCTTGACTGCATGGCCACCCGGCGCTGCTCTTCGCCATGGAAGAAAATGGCGGCACGGTACTGGTGACCCACGTCGCAAAACTGGCGGTCCTTGACGGTCGGGTCGATGTTGCGCCAGAAGATGTCCAGCAGCTTGCCGTAGCCGATGCGGGAGGGGTCGTAGACGATCCGCACCGCTTCGGCGTGGCCGGTCCCCCCCGCGGAGACCTGTTCGTAGGTCGGATTCCGCACCCGGCCGCCGGTATAGCCGGCTGTGACCGAGATTACCCCCTCCAGCCTGTCGAAGGGGGGCTCCATGCACCAGAAGCAGCCACCGGCAAGGGTCGCCGTCTCCGTTTTCGCGGCAGCGGCCGCGCCGTTGGCGGGCAGCAGCGCCAGCAGCAGCCAGGCCGCTATCATCGGTGACAGCAGGAAACGTTTCATGACCGGGTTCTCCTTTCCCTGTACAGCATTCTTCTTCGTCCAATTGTAGCACAACCCTGCCGAAGCCCTCTTGCTTTCGTTCTTCGGTGTAATGCCACCAATAATACATTTAACCTAAAACGGCGGTTACTCACGCGACGACGCAACGAAATTCAAATTATTAAAAGAATGCGGAACTATAACCAAAACAAAGGCTGCTTTTTAACGCAAAGACGCAAGGATGCAAAGAAGATGGTTTTTCCAGGATATAGCTTTGCGGCTTTGAGCCCTTGCGCCTTTGCGTTAATGCGTTTCATGTTTTTGTTGATTACCTTCTTTTGGGTTATAAGTCCGAAAGAATGTAACTACGAACCAATCCGTTAAGAGTCTTTGTGATTTTACGCTGTGTCGTCGAGTTAAGAAACAGCCGGGCAGCGAGCAGGGAGGAGAAGCGGGGATTATGCGGCAGGGGGGCGGAAGTTGACCATGGCGGCGGTCTCGCGCTCCAGCAGGCAGCCGGTACGCAGGTCGGTGTCCTCGGCGGCGTTGAGCAGACGCTTGGCGCCGGAGAGCGCCAGCAAGGGGTGGGCAGCAACCCGCTCGGCAAAGGCCCTCACCCGCGGCCAGAACTCGGCCGCGGAGTAAACGCTGTCCACCAGCCCCATGGCCAGGGCCTCCTGTGCGCTGTAGGGGTCTGAGGTCATGAAGATCTCGCGGGCAAGGTTCTTGCCCACCAGGCGCGGCAGCTTGCGCGTGCCGCAGAAGCCGGTGATGATCCCCAGCCTGGCGCCGGGGTGGGCGATCCGCACCGCCTCGCTGGCGATACGGATGTCGCAGGCCAGGGCCAGGTCGCAGCCGCCTCCCATGGCAATGCCGTTCAGGGCCCCGATCACCGGTTTGGGGCAGGCCTCGATCTGTGCGAAGAGCGACTGACCCAGTTCGGCGAAGTGGAAGGCGTCGCCGGAGTCGAAGTGCAGCATCTGGCCTATGTCCGCCCCCACGGCAAAGGACTCGCCCGGATGGCCGGTGAGGACGATGGCGGCCACCTCCCCGTCGGCCTCCACCTGGGCCAGGGCCCGTTTCAGCTCGCGGATGGTGGTGATGGAGAGCTTGTTGAACCGGGAGCCGGCGTCGAGCAGGATATAACCGACCCGGTTCAGGGTCTCGATGCGGAGTTTCTTGTATGGCATGGTGGTGGAATCAGGGACTGGTGACTGGGGACTGGGGACTGGAAAAGGCTTTTGACTTTCCCGTTCTCCCGATCCCCAGTCCCCAGTCCCAGTTTTTACGCCCTCGGCCGTACGTTATTCCTCACCCAGGCCACGATATCGTCGGTGGAGGTGCCCGGGGTGAAGATCTCGCAGATGCCGGCGCTCTTCAGACCGGGGATGTCGTCCTCGGGGATCACGCCGCCGCCGAAGACCTTGATGTCGTCGGCGCCCTTCTCCCTGAAGAGCTGGCAGATACGGGGGAGGAGGGTGTTGTGGGCGCCGGAGAGGATCGACACCCCGACGCAGTCAACGTCCTCCTGGATGGCCGCGGAGACGATCTGCTCCGGTGTCTGGTGCAGACCGGTGTAGATCACCTCGAAGCCGGCGTCGCGAAAGGCGCGGGCGATGATCTTGGCCCCCCGGTCGTGCCCGTCCAGCCCCGGCTTGCCGACGAGTACGCGTAGTGTTCTTTCTGCCATGGGAACTTCCTCCTTCTTTGTATGGTCAATCAACTTCGGAATGGGGATTCAACTCTCTATGCCGGTCCTGGCCGGCACGCCCGCCTTGTAGTAGTGCTTGAGCTCCCGCATTTCGGTCACCAGGTCGGCGGCCTCGATCACCCGCTCGTGGGCGTTGCGGCCGGTCAGCACCAGTTCCACCCGCGGCGGCCTGAGGCTGATCAGCTCCAGCACCTGCTCCACGTCGATCAGGCCGAAGCCGACGGCGCCGTTGATCTCGTCCAGCACCAGCAGGTCGTACTCGCCCGAGGTCAAGAGATTCCTTGCCCGTTCCAGCGCCTCCTGGGCCAGGCGGCGGTCCTCGGTGATGTCGCGGGTGTTGACCCACCCCGGCCGGCCGGTCTGGATGATGGTAAAGAGGGGGGCCAGCTTCTCCGCGATAAGGTGCTCGCCATAGGGGCCGCCCCCCTTGATGAACTGGAAGACGCAGACCCGCAGCCCTCTCCCGGCGGCCCGCAAGGCCAATCCGAGGGCCGCGGTCGTCTTCCCCTTGCCGTTGCCGGTGTATACCTGGACGCAGCCTAGTTCCAGCATGGTGCCCCCTTTCAACTATTCCCCTTTGAACTCCGGCTCGCGCTTGTCCAGGAAGGCCTGCATCCCCTCGCGGCGATCATGGCTGGCGAAGATCAGGGCAAAGGCGTCCCGCTCCAGCAGGCAGGCGGTCTGCAGGTCGATGTCATAGCCGGCGTTGATCACCTCTCCGCCGATGCGCACGGCAAAGGGGCTGCGGCTGCAGATCCGCTCCAGCAGCTCACGGGTGCGGGGGAGCAGTTCGTTGTCGTCGTAGAGGCGGTTGACCAGTCCGATGCGATAGGCCTCCTCCGCGGCCAGAAGCTCGCCGCCGAAGATCATCTCCTTGGCCTTGGACTTCCCAACCAGCCGGGCCAGGCGCTGGGTGCCGCCGCAGAAGGGGAGCCGCCCCTGCGCAATGTCGGGGAAACCGAAACGGGCGCGGCGGGAGGCGATGATGAAGTCGCAGGAGAGCGCCAGCTCCAGCCCCACTCCGCAGCACTCGCCGGAGATGGCCGCGATGCAGGGCTTGCCGATCTTTTCCAGGCTGAACATGACCTGCTGGCCGAACGCGGCCAGCTCCCCCGCGCCGTAGGGGTTGGTGTGGGTATCGACGCCGCAGCAGCGGCAGAAACCCTCTCCCTGGCCGCGGACGATGACGCCTTTCACGGCCTGGTTAGCGCTCAAGGAGGCGATCTGGCGCTGCACGGCCTCGAGTAGCTGGCGTTGCGTGGCGGCGCCCCCGGCTATGGCCAGGTCGGCTATTCCGCCCGGATCGGCGGTTATCGTGCAAAGCCTGTTGGGCACGGGCATAATTCCTGAATACGCTGGAATAAAACGGCGGGGCGACTATAGCAATTCAGCCGGCCAGGGTCAAGCAAAGCTTTACGAATACGTCAACGTATTTTGGCGTTGCCGGGAGTGGCAGGGGCGGTATAGTATGCTGAAACCCGCCGGGTTTAGAAAACCCGGTAAAAGGAGGCGCACCATGAACCTGACCGCCATCATCCGGAGAACGGCCAATGCGGCACGCAAGGCCAGCGAGGAGAACGCCGCCTGGCTCCAGCGTCACATGAGCCCGTTCTTCTTCCAGGCCATGGCCGATGAGGAGGAGGCCCTGGTGTCGCTGGCGCGGGCCATGGGGAGCCTGCGCTCCAGCCGGCGCCTGATGCTGGTGGACCGGGAGAAGCGTCTCATACTGGCCTGCGTCAACCGTGCCGGCTCGCTCTACGACACCCTGCGGAACATCGGCGAGCGGGAGATCTCCTACGCCATGTTTTCCCACTCCAACGCCCCCCTGCCGGGCATGGAGGAGGAACTGGAGGTGCAGCGTTTCGAATTTGACCGCCGGCCGGACCGCGAGATCGACCCTGATCAGCCGGTGGTGATCCCGGCCGGCCTCGTGCGGCGCATCCGCGCCGAGTTGCGCGCCTCCTTCCCGCAGTTCGATCTGAAGAGGCTCGATCGCCTGCTGAAGATCCTCTGGCTCAACGACGCGAACTATGTGCGCATGTCGCCCCCGGTGCGGACCGCCTACCTGGTCTGGCTCTTCGAGCGCTCCAATGCCTCCGGGGGGCTGTTCCTCGATATCTCCCGGGTGGAGCGCGAAGGACGCCTGGAGACCAGGGTACTGTTCGCCGTCGGCAATCCCCCCCAGGAGGAGTTTCTCCTCCAACTGCTGGAGGTATTCAACCGTCTGAACGTCGGCATCCGCCGGGCCTACTGCCAGACCATCTCCAACGGCATCCATCCCTATTTCCTCGGCTCGTTCTACGTCCAGAAGCGCTGGAATGAGGAGCTTGCGCCGGACAGCCCCCTGGCCGACCTGCTCAAGCGCGAGCTCTGCAGCACCCAGATCCTGGCCACCTCCTCCCCCGTCTACCGCGAGTTCGTCACCGCGGGGCTCATGTCGGGCGAGGACGCCTCCCTGGTCAATGCCTTCATCGCCTTCTGTCACACCAGCCTGGCCCACGGCCAGCCGGAGCGCTTCGGGCTTGAGGACGTCCAGAAGGCCTTCTACGACCATCCCGAGATGGCCCAGCTCCTGATCAGATTTTTCAGGACACGCTTCGATCCCGACCTGGAGGACCGGGAGGAGGTCTACAGCGCCCTTTTGATCGAGACGCTGGAGACTGTGGAAGGGTACAACACCGGCCACCGCTGGCTGGACGACATCCGCCGCGCCGTCTATCGCTGCTGCCTGCTGATGATCATGCATACCCTCAAGACCAATTTCTTCGTGGTGGAAAAGCAGGCCCTGGCCTTCCGGCTCGATCCCGCCTACCTGCGCGACATGGGGCAGGAGTTCACCAGCGACCTGCCCGAGACGCTCCCCTTCCGGGTGACCTTCTTCTTCAGCCGCGCAGGTTATGGCTATCATATCGGCTTCTCGGACATCGCCCGGGGCGGCTGGCGCACCGTGATCGCCCGCAGCGCCGACGATTTCATCACCGCAACCAACACCATCTTTCGCGAGGTGTACGTACTGGCCCATACCCAGCACCTCAAGAACAAGGATATCTACGAGGGGGGCTCCAAGATGGCCATGGTCCTGGATGCCTCCGATATGGACCAGCCCGGCGGCGAGCTCGAAACCAGGCGGCTTTACAAGTTGCAGTACGGCATCACCAACGCCTTCCTGGACATCTTCGTGACCGAAGGCGGGAAGGTGAAGAATCCGCGGGTGGTCGATTACTACGGCGACGACGAGCCGATCGAGATCGGCCCGGACGAGAACATGCACGACGCCATGATCGAGACCATCGCCCGCCTGTCGCGGAAACGGGGCTATATCCTCGGCATCGGGATCATGTCCAGCAAACGGGTCGGCATCAACCACAAGGAGTACGGGGTCACCTCCACCGGGGTGGTGAAGTTCGCCGAGACCACCATGGCCGAGGCGGTCGGCATCGACATCACCCGCGACCCCTTCACGCTCAAGATGACCGGCGGGCCCAACGGCGACGTGGCCGGCAACTCCCTCCGCATACTGCTTGAGCGCTGCCCGCTGATGCAACTGCGCCTGATCCTGGACGGCAGCGCGGCCCTCTATGATCCGAGCGGCATCCGGCACGAAGAGCTGAGGCGCCTCGTGCTCAAGCACGATCTGGATGCCTTCGACACCGAACAACTGGGGGTGGGGGGCTTCATCATCTATCGCACCGGCCGGCGGATAGAGGGGCTCAAGGAGACCCACCGCAAGGTGAGCAGAACTATGGACGGCCTGGTGGAGGAGTGGCTGGACATCGACGAGTTCTTCCGCGAGTACAACGGCCTGGTCTTCAAGGTCAAGAGCGATCTGTTCATCCCGGCCGGGGGACGGCCCGAGACCATCGACGGCCAGAATTGGCGTGCTTTCCTGGACGAGCGGAGGGCCCCGACGGCCAGGGTGATCGTGGAGGGGGCAAACTCCTTCATCACCCCCGAGGCCAGGGTGCTGCTCCAGAAGGCGGGAGCCGTGATCATGCGCGACGCCTCGGCCAACAAGTGCGGCGTGATCTCCTCCTCCTACGAGATCATCGCCAATCTGCTCCTCTCGGAAGAGGAGTTCCTGGAGCACAAGGAGCGCTACGTCAGGGATGTGCTGGCGATCCTGGAGAAGCGGGCCGCCGACGAGGCCATGCTGATCCTGCGGCGCAGGAAGGAGTCGGGCAACAGCCTGCTCTGCACCGAGATCTCCGACCAGATCAGCCAGAACATCAACAGCTATTACACCCGGCTGTTCGAGTTCTTCTCGGCCCGGCCGGAACTCTGCCTGCAATCCCCCTTCCGCCAGGCGATCCTCAGCCATCTGCCGGCCATGCTGCGGGAGACGCCGGCCTTCCGGCGGCGTATCGGGAACCTGCCCGGGAAGTACCTGTGCGCCATCCTGGCGGCCGAGATCGGCTCGTCGCTGGTCTATACCGCCAGCCGGGACACGGATTTCGAGGAGATGATCAGGCGGCACCTGGCGCGGGTGCTGTGATTATCAAACGGCGCAGCGAAAGTCTTTTAAACAGATCATTGATTCATGTTTTAAGGCGCTGCGTCGTTGCGTGTAACGGGATTTTGGTTCCGGCTTGTCTGGATTGGCATACTCGGCAATTCATTAAATCATTCGCAGCAGCTGCATGGTTAGTCAATTCCTGTAGGCCGGTTCAAGCGAAGCGGAACCGGTGTTTGCGGTGAGTGAAACGTGGCCAGGGGGATATGGGGAGTGTCCTACTTTTTTCCCAGATCTTTCTTGGCTGTCTTAATGTAGCGACCAAATGCCTTATCCTTTTTTCGCTTCTCAAGATACGACAGATCATGAAACTCTGATTCATTTCTGAGTTTGATAAAGTTCTGATAGTGCGCGCGATTGAGACTCTTTCCCTCTATTGCACTCAAAACGGCACAACCTGGTTCATTAGAGTGAGAGCAATCACCATATTTGCATTTCGATGCTAACTCATAGATATCGGCAAAGCTGTCGCCCATTCCTTCCTCAGCTCCCAAAATTCCAAACTCGCGCATTCCTGGGTTATCTATCAGCATTGCACCACTATTCAATATTATGAGTTCGCGGCGCACCGTCGTATGTCGTCCCTCTCCTGTACAACTTACCACTTTGGTCTCAAGTATGTGACGGCCAATCAACCGGTTGATCAATGTACTCTTGCCAACTCCAGATGAACCCAAAAGACAGTAGGTTTTTCCGGATTGCAGAATTTCGCGCACATTGTCAACACCTTCGCCGGTGACGTTACTAAGCGCGACTACCTCCGTATTTATCCCAGCACTTCTAATTTTATCTATTAGTTGTTGGAGAGCTTCAGGACTGACCAGGTCAGTTTTTGTCAGTAAGACGACAGGATGTATATGCCCATTTCTAACCATTACCAAGTAACGCTCAAGCCTGTTAACATTGAAGTCGAATTGACAGGACTGGACTATTAAGGCTACGTCAATATTCGAAGCAATCATCTGGTATTCAATGTTATCTCCTGCAGCCTTACGGCGAAGAAACGACTTTCTCGGAATGACGTCATGAATTATTCCAAACATGTCAGAGCCGCTGTATTGAAGGCATACCCAGTCTCCAACGCAAGGAAAATCAATTGGTTGTTCGGTCATATATAGAAAACGGCCGGCAAGCTTTGCGCGAAATTCACCAGACTCATCTATTACAAGAAGTTGGTCACGATCCACAGCAACAACACGTGCAAGACGGTGTTCTGCCAAGCCCTTTTCGTGTGCCTTTGCATCAAACCATTCATCCCATCCAAATTGATTTAGTTGTTCAGAAACAGAGATCATTTGATATTCCACAATACGTGTTTGGAATAACTAAATGGCGGCCTGAAAGGCATAAAACAATATCGTTGAAAAACATTTATGGGTTTCATCACCAATGATCCTGAATGCCTCTTCCGGCGTCGAGGCCTTGCGGGTAGGCCTTTCGGTTATCAATGTACAGTACATGTCAGCCAAACCTATAACCTGGGTGGAAAGCTTGATTTCATCTCCCTTGAGGCCGCCAGGATACCCGCCACCAAAATATCTCTCATGGTGATGACGTACGGCATCGAGTACCAGTTCCTTGTAATGACCATTCTTTCTCAGAAATACATATCCTTCAAAAGGATGACGCTTGATCTCATCCATGCCGGGCGTTGTCCAGTAATCGGTATCTTCCAGGACATCCTTCAAGATAAGAGACATGCCAATATCGTGGAGCATTCCGGCAACTCCGATATCTACCAGATCATCACCCTTTTCCGGAAAAAGCTTTGACCATACCAGCATGGACATAACCGCAACCTGCATTGAGTGCTTGATGGCAAATGGGGATGCCTCCCCCAATGTCCGGATCAGGTTTGCTATGCTTTGAGTCTCCGATATATGCTGAGCCAGATGGCCGGACAATTTCCTGCAACGTTCAACATCTTGTGCCGTCTCTGGGTCTGTAAATATGTTTTTCAGATACGTCGTTGTGGCCTGTGTCAACGCGGCGCATTTTGCCGATTGATCTTCTTCACACATTTGAAGGATTTGAGACAGGTTTTCTTCGGTAAAACGAGAGACCTCTTCAAAGTCGCCGGACCGGACAAACAACGTATGAGTCTTGCTGTTCAGTAACCTGTCACGGTCAACCTCCGTGAATGGGAGGGATTCCTCCTTGTAAAGGACGTGTTTTCCATTAGTTTCGGTATACAGCGCCACACGGGGAAATACCTCGGGCAGTACGCAAGCTAAAGAGATAGGCTCGAATATTTCATAGCCTCCCATTATTCACCTCGATAAAAGTAATAGCCGCTTGCTTCAAACATACAGGCAATAATACAAAAAACCAACAATTGCTGAAATTCAACCCAACTCCCGAGCACCCATCCCGCCTCATTTCCACATATCCTCATCCACCTTTTCAAACACCGCCGTTGCTCGCTCGAACTCGGCGGCGTCCTCCGCGCTCCAGGTGCCGGCCAGGTGGTCCAGGTCATCGTAGACCACATTACGTTTCTTTTTTTCGATACCCAGGCCTTCCTTGAGAATCCTGAGCATCACGGTATTCACGCTGGTATCCTCGCGCCGGGCCTTTTCCTTCAATACCGCCGCGATGGTTTCGTCTATGCCGCGTAACGTCATGGTAGTCATCGCTTCGTCTCCTCATCCTCATCATCCCTGGATCAGCCCGGCTCGAAAAAGGACGAATCGAGCAGGCGGGAGCCGTGGATGATGCGAAGGATAATGACCGTTCTGCCGGTGATGCGAAAGATGGTGCGGTAGGCGCCGTGGAGGAGGTGGCGATAGGCGGTCCCGAGCAGTTCGTTCTCCGGGATCAGCGGGCAGCGTTCGGGGAACTGTTCGAGCATCCCGATCTGTTCCTCCAGCCGCAGAATGAAGGCTGTAGCGTTCTCGGGGCTGTCGTCGGCAATATAATCCCAGATGGCCTCAACGTCCCGCTCGGCAGCCTGGGCGATCTCAACGCTATATGTTGCGGGCATTCTTGAATTCTTTCAGAAACGCCCGTGCCGGGCGGGACTGGCCGGCCGCCACCTGGGCCTCGGCTTCGGAGAGCAGTCTGGCGAGGTTCACCGCCTTGAGCTGTTTCTCGTAGACCTTGGCGTCAATAATGACCGAATCGGCCCGGCCGTTCACGGTCAGCACCACCGGACGGCCGGTCTGGTGTACCTGGTCGAGGATTTCACGGGTATGCCGCTTGAGGTCGGTAACCGAGCGGATATCTTCTGCAAGGCTGATGGGCATGGCTGTCACCTCACGTTTTTTGACATTATATTCAGCATCATATTAGGCCCTTTATTGGTGCACGTCAAATCGAAACTCCGCCTTTCCAGGTTGAGCGAAGCTTGTCTTCAGGGGGGAAACCGCTTCAGCAGGCCATCACCGGCGGGTTGGGGGAAAAGCGTTTAGGATCTCGGGTCCGGTGGACGTTGAGGAGTTGTGGCGTCAAGGCGTTTATGGAGTTGGGGATGTTAGACTAAAGAAGGGCCGGCCGGCGGGATCACAAGGGGACCGTCAGGGTTTCAGTTCTCCCCCCAGGGCCGGTATCCGCCCCACCTCGAAGTTGTCGACCCCCCATTGCAGGATCTCGCCGCAAGCGGCGCCCGCCAGCCCCCCTGGCGGCTCCTGCCCCAGGAAGCGCAGCAGCGCCAGCAGGAGCGCCCCTTCCCTCCCCTTCCAGTTCCCCAGGTGATGCGACACCAGGTTGTCGCGCTTGCTCAGCTTGGCCCCGCCCGGCCCGCTCACCAGCGGCAGGTGGCAGTACCGGGGCCGCGGCAGGCCGAGCAGTTGCTGGAGGTAGATCTGGCGCGGCGTCGAGGCGAGCAGGTCGTCGCCGCGCACCACCTGGGTCACCCCGCTCAGGTGGTCGTCCAGCACCACCGCCAGTTGGTAGGCGAAACCGCCGTCACCCCGCCGCACGACAAAGTCCCCGCAGCGCAGCGCGAGGACCTGGCAGACGCGCCCGCGCCGCAGGTCGTCGAAGCAGATCTCACCGTCGGCCGCCCTTACCCGCCAGGAACGGACAACGGCCCCGCCCCGCATCCCGCCACGGCAGGTGGCGGGATAGGGGAGAGTGTCGTCATCGGGATGCGGCGCCGAGGCGGCCTGGGCGATCTCGCGGCGCGAGCAGCCGCAGGGGTAGACCAGCCCCAGCCCGAGCAGCCGTTCGAAGGCGTCGCGGTAGGCCTCCTGATTATCGCTCTGCCGGGTGATCTCCCTGTCCCACCACAGGCCGAACTCCTCCAGGGTCCGCCGGATGTCGTCGGCCATGCCGGCCACCTGGCGCGGCGTGTCCAGGTCGTCCATACGCACGAGCCAGCGCCCGCCGGCGCGCCTCGCCAGGAGCCAGCTCCCCACGGCGGTGGCCAGGGAGCCGGTATGGAGCGCGCCGGTCGGGGAGGGGGCGAAACGGCCGACAGGGGATGTGAGCGGAGGTGATGTCATGTCAAGATCAAGTGGGCTTATCCTACAAAAAACATCTGGTCCACGAAATACGCGAAAATCGCGAACAAATTCAAAACACCAATAACAAATGGTCTCCTCACCGTTGAGGTGAATCAACATTCAATCGTATCTTATTGTTTTATTTCGTGTCTTTCGTGCTTTTCGTGGATAATTGCAGTTTTTATGTTTATTCCTGCCGTTCCAGTTTTCGTCTCTGCTTCTGCTCGTACATCAGACGGTCCCCCCGCTCCAGCAGTTCCTCAAGGGTGCAGGGGGCAGCGGGGTCGTACACGCTGATGCCGAAGCTGACCGACAGCTCGAAAGGGCGCTCCGCGTCCCGATTGTGCGCCCGCAGGTTCCGTTGCAGCCGCTCCATGATGAGCCGTTCCGATTGTTCCGTTGCCTCGGGCGAGAGGACCACGAACTCGTCCCCCCCCAGGCGGGCGAGGATGTCGGAGGCGCGGAAGGTGTCCCGCAGGATGGCGGCGGTGTCCCGTATGGCCCGGTCGCCTTCGCCGTGTCCCAGGTTGTCGTTGATCCACTTCAGGCGGTCGAGGTCCGCGAAAAGGAGCACGAGCGCTCTCCCGCTGCGCCCGGCGGCCTTGATCTGCTGCCGCGCCAGCAGCATGAACCCCCGGCGGTTGGCAAGACCGGTCAGCTCGTCGGAGACGGACAGCTCGCGCAACCTCTCCTCGGCGACCTTCCTGGCGGTTATATCCTCCTTGACGGCGACAAAGTGGGTGATCTCCCCCAGTGCGTTCGCTACCGGGGAGATGGAGGCCAGCTCCCAGTAATACTCGCCGCTCTTCTTCCGGTTGCAGAACTCGCCACGCCACTCGCGCCCGGAGAGGAGCGAGCTCCAGAGATCCTCGTAGGTCTCCGGGGGTGTCAGCTCGGTCTTGAGCATCCTCGGGTTCTGTCCGATCGCCTCGTCCGGGGCGTAACCGGTCAATTCCGAGAATTTGGGGTTTACGTAGGTGATCTTGCCGCTTACGTCCGTGATCACGACGCAGGCGGGGCTCTGCTCGACGGCGAGCGACAGTTGCCTGAGCCTCTCCTCGGTCAACCAGCGCGCGGTTACGTCCTGGACCGTCCCCACCAGGCGCGTCAGCTTGCCCTCCTGATCGTAGAAGTTCCGGCAGACCTCGTGAACGTACTTGATGCGCCCGTCCGGGAAGGTGAAGCGGTGGATGTTGTCCAGGCCGGTTCCGTTCTGCGCCGCCTGGGTGAATGACCGGTCTATCTTGTCCTTGTCCTTGGGCGAGAGCAGGTTGAAGAAGGCGTCGAAGGATGCCTCGAACTTTTCGGGATCTACCTCGTAGATGTTGTAGACCTCCTCGGACCAGGTCAGCTTGTTGGTGAGGAAGTTCAGTTCCCAGTGACCGATGTGGGCGATCTTCTGGGCCTCCTTCAACATGGCCTCGCTGGCGCGCAGCGCGTCTTCCGTCCTCTTCAGCTCGGAGATGTCGCGGCTGATCGACTGTTCATGGGCCCGCGCCTGCCCGCGGAGCAGGTAATACAGGAGCAGCGAGGCGACGACGACGAAGACCCAACCCCCGCCGTACGCCGGGAGCCGGGAAAGGGGCCAGTCGCCCGGCGGCCGGCGCGCCATCAGATCGCAGGCCAGGAACCAGGCGCTGCCGGCCAGCGCGAACAGGGCCGAGACGCGCGCGGCCGCGATGGGGGATTTCGGGGGCTTCATGCGGAAATCAGGGGATAAACGAGCAACAGTAGTCCGTCACCCGGCTTACCCTCATCACAAAGGTCGAATCGGCCGGCACGTCGAAGGATTCGCCCCCCGCGGCCCGCTTCCAGCTCCCCTCTCCCTTCAGCTGCCACTCCAGCTCACCGGAGATGATCTCCATGTTCTCGGCCGCGGCGGTGGAGAACTCGTACTCGCCCGGCTGCATGATCCCCAGGGTCTTCCTGGCCCCGTCGGGAAAGAGCACCGTCCTGCTGACCACCTTCCCCTCGAAGTAGATGTTGGCCTTTTTGATCACCGTAACGTTTGCGAATTCCGACATGATACCCTCCTCAGATTTTTGATTGTTTTCCTTTATTCCTGAATCCGTAACGTCTTCCGGGCTCCTCTCGCTTAGAATGCCTAAGTCCCGGATTCAGGTTTATTGTATAGCGGCAAACCGGCGGATGCAGCAAATAAAAAAGCCCGTCGCGAAAAATACCGCGACGGGCGGGTGGTGGTGAAGCCATGACTGTTGTGAATAGGGGGGGGCCTAGTTGAACGTCCCGCGCAGGATTTCGGCCCGCCAGGTGATCGTACTCTGGCGGGTGAGCGGAGATTCCACCAGATCGGGGGTAACCGTCGGCATGGCGATCCGGACCCGGCCGTTGTTGATCTCGGCCAGGGCGCGGGCCGATTTGGCGAGCCCGTAGCCGGTGCCGGCCAGGATGCCGGAGGCCGCGCCGTAGGCCATGTAGTCCAGGTGGTCGGCCGGCTTCTTGGTGAAGGCCATCAGCGCCGCCCCGACAAGGGCCCCGGCGGCCCCGCCGTAAAAGGCGTCCTGGAAGACCTCGCGGAAGGCGTTGTCGTCGGCGAATACGGATGTCGCCGAGCCCAGCAGCGAGATGATCGTCAGCAGGGAGATTATGCGCGTGATCCTTTTCATGGTGCCTCCTGGCCGAGTGGTGTCCATGTATTTTTGTAATGCAATCACGGGGCCAAGTTGCAATAAAAGGCCGCAATGTCTGCAATGCCCCCTTTCATGGGCCTTGGCGGAAGACGAGGGGCAACGGGGGGGCCATCATCGCGGCCGGCTGTCACGCGTTAATGTTGCATTTTCGACACATCTGCCCGGTTATTTGACAGGATCAGCGCCGCGGCCATGGCCCGCTCCTCTGCGTCGCTGGTGATCTCGCCGTCGAGCCGCGCCGCCAGCAGCCGCTCCATGATGCCGCGGAAACGCGGGCCGTCCGTCAGCCCCAGGGCCTTGAGGGCCTCGCCGTCAAGCCCGCGGCGCACCTGGCGCAGCCGGGTCAGGTAGAGCGAGACGAAGCGCCTGACCTCGTCGCGGGCGGCCTTTGCCGCCAGGTAGAGGAGCATCTCCAGCGGCAGCCCGTGGAACCAGGCGTGGATCTCGCTCATGCGGATCTCATGGCCGCGCTTCAGCCGGCGCTGGATGGCGTCCAGGATCCCCAGGGCATGGCGCCGCCCCGCAAAGACCCTGGTCATGGCGCGCCCCGGCAGCGTCAGGCGGCGGCAGGCGTCCAGGAATTCCTCGTGCCTGAGCCCGTCGCACAGGGCCAGGAAATAGACCTGCCACTGCTCGCAGGGATCGTCCAGGTAGAGCAGGCGGAACCAGGCCAGGACCTGGGTCGTCTCGTGGATGACCCGCTCCGTCTCGGGCACCACCTTCAGGGCGGGGTGGACGAAGCGCAAAAGCCCCAGGGCGGACATCCGCCCGATCGCCCCGACCGGTTCCCGCTCCTCCAGGATCAGCACCAGCTCGTTGCACAGGCGCTTGCCGCCCACCCGGTCGAGCACGTTCATCCGCACGGCGCTGCGGATCAGGTTTTCCGTGTGGGGGGCGATGCGGAATCCCAGGCGCTGTTCGAAGCGTATGGCGCGGAAGACGCGGGTCGGGTCCTCCACGAAGGAGAGGTTGTGCAGCACCCTGACCACCCCCTCCTGGATGTCCTGCTGGCCGCCGAAGTAGTCGGTCAGACGGCCGAAAGAGCCGCTGTTGAGGCAGAACGCCAGGGTATTGATGGTGAAGTCGCGGCGGTAGAGATCGTGCCTGAGCGAGGAGCGCTCCACGATGGGGAGCACGCCGGGCGATTCGTAATACTCCAGGCGGGTGCTGGCCACGTCGATCTTGCGCCCGTCCGGAAAGATCACCACCGCCGTGCCAAACTTGTGGTGGCTGCGCACCCGGCAGCCGTTGGCCGCGGCAAAGCGCTCGGCAAAGAAGATGCCGTCCCCCTCGACGGTCACGTCCATGTCCAGGTTGCGCACCCCCAGGAGCAGGTCGCGCACGAAGCCCCCTACCGCGTAGACGGCCAGCCCCAGCTCGTCGCCGCTCCTTCCCAGCTCGCGCAGGAGCCCGATGGCCGCGGCGGGGAGATGTTTCGCGATCAGGCCGGCGATGGAGCGGCTCTTGGGGACGTACGCCAGCGACTCGACGTCGTAGAGCGCCTCGGGCTCCCCGCGCCGGCCGCCGTACATGTGGCGCAAGAGGTCGGTGCGCGTCACCGCACCCGCCAGGCGCTCGCCGTCGAAAACCGGCACGAAGCGGCGGTTCCCCTCCACCATGTACTCCTGGATATCGGAGAGCAGGGTGGCCGGGACGGCGCGCATGAACTCGGAGTGCATGAAGTCCTCCACCGGCGAGGCCCCCAGGTCGTGGTAGATCGCCTTTTCGACGATCTTGCGCGAGATGATGCCGATCATCCGCTCCCCCTCCATGACCGGCATGGCGTTGCAGTTGTAACGGGTCAGGAAGTCCCTGGCCTCGGCGATGCTGGTTCCGGCCGCCATGGTCTTGACCGGCGAGGACATGATGTCCCGGGCGCAGACCCGCGGGCTCACCACCACCCGCAAGAGCTCCTCCAGCCGCTCCAGCACCCGCTTCAGCGGCTGGTCGCGGAGCGCGGCCGAGGCGGCCGTGGCATGCCCACCTCCGTTGAAGCGCCGCAGGATCTCCCCCACGTTGACCTCCGGCACCCGGCTGCGGGCCACCATATGGATGCGGTTCTCCATCTCCACCACCAGGAAGAGGGCATCCAGGTTCTCCATGTCGCGCATCATGTGGGCCAGGGCGGCGATATCGCCGACGTAGGTGTCGCAGGTGGCATGGGCGATGGAGACGTTGACGCCGTTGACCGTGGTGGTCTTGAGGGTCTTCAGGAGCGTGTTCAGGAGCTCCACCTGCTGCACGGTCAGCTCCTGGGAGACGAAATCGGAGACGATGTTGAGCCGCCCCCCCTGCCCCAGCAGCCAGGCCGCCGCCAGATAGTCGTCACGCGTGGTGGAGGGGAAGAGCAGCCGGCCGGTGTCCTCGTAGATGCCGAGCATGACCAGGGTGGCCTCCTCCGGCGTGAGCGACAGGCCGTGTTCCATCATGATCCCGGCCAGGATGGCGGAGGACGAGCCGCAGGGGCGGATGACGCCGCCGGTCGGCCGGAGGCTGCGCTCGGTGACCGGGTGGTGGTCGTAGATGTGGATCTCCAGGCCGGGGCGGTCGGTGATCTCGGCGAAGCGCCCGATGCGGGCTCCGTCCTGGCAGTCCACCACGATCAGGCGGGTCACGGCCGCGAGGTCGATATCCTTGGCGCGGGTGACTGGGGGGAAGTAGTCGGGATGGCGGGCGAAGAAGTCGCGCACCCCCTTTTCCTGGGAACCGGGAAAGGAGAGCAGGCTGCCGGGGTAGAGCCGCGCCGCGGCCACCATCGAGCCGAGGCAGTCGAAGTCCGCGTTGACGTGGGTGGTGATGACGTCCATCACCACCCCATCCCCCGGAAGCGCCTGACCGCCTCCGGAATCATCTCCGCATGGATGTTGCCGAAGGCGAGCCGCAGGTACCCCTCCATTCCGGGGCCGAAGACCTCGCCCGGCAGGCAGAGGATGCCGGCCTCGTCCAGCATCCGCCTGGCCGCCTGCCGGCCAGAAAGGCCGGGAAACGGGTGCCGCACCCAGGCGAAGAAAGCGCCGCTGGCCGCCAGGTGGAACGGATTGCCCGGCTTGAGGAACTCGTGCC
The DNA here is from genome assembly GCA_016182975.1 of Deltaproteobacteria bacterium. Lineage (GTDB taxonomy): Bacteria > Desulfobacterota > Desulfuromonadia > Geobacterales > Pseudopelobacteraceae > JACPFJ01. The sequence continues at coordinate 5,762 of JACPFJ010000013.1, read as the reverse complement.
GGAACAGGTCGTGGCGCCGGGTCATCTGCTCGCGGTTGGCCGCCACCCACCCCTCCAGGCGCTCCACCCCGAAGCGCACGGCATGCTGGGTGATGCGTGGCTGGCAGACCGCCATGGTGTCCTGGGCCTTGAGCGCGTGGCGGATGAACTGCCGCGACGCGGCCAGCATCCCGGCGCGGTAGCCGGTCAGGGCCAGGGTCTTGCCGAAGGAGGCGATATGGACCAGGTGCCCCCCCCACCCCGGCCGGGCGAACAGCTCGTGGGGCCGCCCCCCCGCGGGGATGAACTCGTTGTAGGTCTCGTCCAGGATCAGGGCGATGTTGCGCCGCCTGGCCAGCTCGTACAGCTCTGCCAGGAGCTCCGGCGGGGTGATGGCGCCGGTGGGGTTGCTGGGGGTGACCAGCAGGATGGCGCGTGTCCTGGCGCCGATCAGCGCCTCGATCCGCGCCGGAGAGGGGAGCCCGCCGCTCTCCTCGTCAAAGGGGGCGTAGACGCCGCGGATGCCCAGCATCTCCAGGGCCATGGCATGGTCGAAGTAGTAGGGCGCCTGCACCACCATCTCGTCCCCGGCGCGGCAGAGGGTGACGACGGCCAGCCAGAAGGCCTGGCTGGCGCCGATGGTCAGGCAGAGCTCGGAGGGGGCGATGAGGGCGCCGTATTTCCGTTCGTAATAGCCGCAGAGGGCGGCGCGTGCCTCGGGGAGCCCCTCGTCCGGGGAATACCTGGAGGTCAGCGGATCGGCCAGCAGTTCGCCCAGATGGGCGGTCAGCTCCGGTGCCGGGGGGTAGTCCGGCACGGCCTGGCAGAGGTCGATCAGCTCAGGGCCCTCGGCCGGGCGGGCCGCCAGCCATTCCTTCACCTCGGAGATCGGGGGGAAATGTACCTTTTCGATCAATGGCGAGACGCAGAAATTCATGACGCAAGCTCCATGTGGGTCGGGAGATCAAAAACTGAATCCGGCCTGATCGGCGGATCGGGCGAAACGCCGGAAGTGCCGCATTCCAGGCGAGAGCGGCCATGCAGGGGTCACGGATTCAGACCAAAGTATACATGCAGTTTGCAGGGATGGACATATCGTTTTACATTCACAGCGCAAATGTGTATTTTCAGCTCAAATTCCGTTTGCCGGCGTGGGGTTGTTCCCTCACGGCCGTCACCCGTCCCGCTGCAATGAGAGGTTAGCCATGCCAGACTCATCTTCCGGACAGCACGCGGTTCAAGACACGGCCGCCCCTTCCCCGGCCCCCTCCCCGGATTTCCATCCCCCGAAGATCAGGATCTGGTTGGTCACAACGCTGGCCTTTTTCGTTACGGCGCTGCTCGGCGCCGCTCTCGTGGTGATCACGGAAAACAGCCGGCTAAAGGACAGGAAACAGGCGGTCGGCGACATCTCGGGCAGCAGTGCCGAAAACATCCAGGACCATCTGAACCGTGCCCTCTCGGCTACCTACGCATTGGCCGCGGTCATCCGCCAGAACGAGGGCCGCATACGGAACTTCGAGCCATTGGCAACCGAAATGCTCGGACTGTACGAGGGGATCAGCAGCCTGCAACTGGCGCCGCAGGGGATCATCTCCATAATCGTTCCCCTGGCGGGCAACGAAAAGGCCATCGGCCACAACCTCCTGGAAGACACGAAACGCAACCGAGAGGCCCTGCTCGCCCTGAAAACGCGCAAGCTGACCCTGGCCGGTCCCTTCGAGCTTGTCCAGGGTGGCCAGGCGGTCGTCGGCCGCCTGCCCGTTTTTCTCCCCGCTGCGGAAGGCACGGACCGATTCTGGGGCTTCAGTACGGCCCTGATCCGCATTCCGGAGATCATGAAGGCCGCCAACACGCAGAAGATCGTCGCGGCCGGCTATAACTTCGAGCTCTCCCGCGTCCATCCCGACACCGGCAGCCGGGAGGTCTTCGCGCGCTCAGGCGGGACGACGCTCCGCTCCCCGCTGCATCGCACCATCGAAGTGCCCAACGGCACATGGACCCTCTCCGTGGAGCCGGTGAAGGGGTGGTATTCCGCGCCGCTCATCGCCGGCGAAGCCGCCCTGGTGCTCTTGATCAGCGCACTGGCCGCGCTGCTGATGCACACCCTCTTCAAGCAACCGCTCGTACTGCACCGGATGGTGGATGAACGCACGCGGCAGCTTTCCGAGTCCAATCACAAGCTGCTTGCCGAGATGGAGGAGCGCAGGCGGGTCGAAGAGGCGCTGCGCCATAACGAAGCCAGGCTGAAGGAGTCCCAGCGGGTGGCCCATATCGGCCACTACGAGTTTGACATCGCAGCCGACCGATGGACGAACTCGGAGGAACTGGACGCCATTTTCGGCATCGCCGACGACTATCGGCGGGACACCCTGGGGTGGTTGCAGATCGTGCATCCCGAGCAGCGCGAGGAGATGTCCGCCTACCTGGCGGGGCACATCCTGCATCGGCAGGAGGACTTCAACAGGGAGTACCGGATAGAGCGGGCCTGCGACCGGTCCGTGCGCTGGGTGCACGGGCTCGGCCACCTGGAGTTCGGCGCCGACGGCCGCTTGCTGAAGATGTTCGGGACCATCCAGGACATTACCGAACGCAAGCTGATCGAGGCGGAGCGCCGCAAGCTGGAGGCCCAGGTGCTGCACGCCCAGAAGCTGGAGAGCCTGGGGGTGCTGGCCGGCGGGATCGCCCACGACTTCAACAACATCCTGATGACCATCCTCGGCCACGCCGAACTGGCCATGTTACGCCTGAACCCCGCCTCGCCGGCCCGCGACAACCTGCTCAGCATCGAGCAGGCCGCCCAGCGCGCGGCCGACCTCTCCCGCCAGATGCTGGCCTACTCCGGCAAGGGAAAGTTTGTCGTGGAGGTGGTCGAACTGGGCGACCTGGTCACGGAGATGACCCACATGCTGGAGGTGTCCATCTCCAAGAAGGCGATCCTGCGCTTCAACCTGGCGGCGAACCTCCCTCCGGTGGAGGTGGACGCCACCCAGATACGCCAGGTGCTGATGAACCTGGTCATCAACGCCTCCGAGGCCATCGGCGACAAGAGCGGGGTGATCGCCATCACCACCGGCGCCATGCGCTGCGAAAGCGGCTACCTGTCCGACATCCGCTTCGACGAGCAGCTCCCCGAGGGGCTCTACGTGTTCGTGGAGGTGGCCGATACCGGCTGCGGCATGGACCGGGACACCCTCTCCAGGATCTTCGACCCGTTCTTCACCACCAAGTTCACCGGACGTGGCCTGGGGATGGCCGCCGTGCTGGGTATCGTCCGCGGCCACCGGGGCGCCGTCAAGATCTACAGCGAACCGGGCAAGGGCACGACCTTCAAGGTGCTTTTGCCCGCGGCCCCGGGCCATGCCGAGAGGATTCGCCGGGATGCCGCTCCGGAATCGAACTGGCGCGGCAACGGCACGCTCCTCCTGGTGGACGACGAGGAAACCATCCGCGCCCTGGGGTGCGAAATGCTGGAGATGCTGGGGTTCAACGTGCTGACCGCCGGAAACGGGCGCGAGGCGCTGGACGTCTACCAGGCGCGCGGCGGGGAGATCGCGGCGGTGATCCTCGACCTGACCATGCCCAGAATGGACGGCGAGGAGACCTTTCGCGAGCTGCGCCGGATCAGGCCGGACGTGCGCGTGATCATGTCCAGCGGCTACAACGAGCAGGAGGTCAGTCAGCGGTTCATCGGCAAGGGCCTGGCCGGCTTCGTCCAAAAACCCTACAACCTGGCCGCACTGGGGGCCGCCCTGAGGCAGGCATTGGAAACTTAGGGTTTGAATGTGGCCTGCCAATGATGCTAGTATGTAAAGATTCATTTTCCGCCCACACAGGAGATGCGCCATGGCGCTGCATGACCACCTGAAATCCCTCGGCGCGGGCAGTACGGGCTACCGTTACGACAACCCGGACGCCGGGCTGCTGGAGGCGTTCCCCAGCCCGTTCGCCAGGCCGGAGCTGAACCCGGCCGCCGCGGTCGGGACCCTGCATATCGAATGCCCCGAGTTCACCTGCCTCTGCCCCATGACCGGCCAGCCGGACTTCGCCAGGATCGTGATCGACTACCAGCCGGACCGGCTCTGCGTGGAGAGCAAGAGCCTCAAGCTTTACCTGGGGTCGTTCCGCATGCACGGCGAGTTCCACGAGGCGAGCGTCAACCGCATCTGCAACGACCTGGTTGCGCTTCTCGACCCGGTCTGGCTGACGGTGCGCGGCGAATTCACCCCGCGCGGCGGCATCCCCTTCTGGCCCACGGCCGAATACCGGAAAAAATGAAAGCCGATGGGAGCTATGGGAATAATGGGATCAATTATTTTCATATTTCTCATGATTCGCATAACTCCCATGATTTAAAAAAAGGAGAACCCATGTTCACCACTTCCGATTTCAAAAAAGGGCTCGTCATCCAATTGGACGGGGCGCCCTGCGTGATCGTCGATGTCACCGTCAGCTCCCCCACGGCGCGCGGGGCCAACACCATGGTCAAGACCAAGTACCGCAACCTGATCACCGCGCAGGTCCTGGAAAAGACCTTCCGTTCCGGCGACAAGGTGGACGAGGCCGACTACGGCCGCAACAAGGGACAGTTCCTCTACGCCGACGGCGGCCGGGGGATCTTCATGGACCTGGAAACCTACGACCAGTTCGAGATGGAGGAGGAGACCTTCGAGGCGTTGGCCCCCTTTCTGCTGGACGGCACCGAGGTGGTGCTGGGGCTGTTCGAGGGGCGCATGGTCAACGTGGAGCTGCCGATGACCGTGGAGCTGACCGTGACCGAAACCGCGCCGGTGCTGCGCAACGCCACCGCCACGGCCCAGACCAAGGAGGCGGTCCTGGAGACCGGCCTCAGGCTCCAGGTCCCTCCCTACCTGGAGTCGGGCGACCGGATCAAGGTCGACACCCGCGACGGCAGGTTCATCTCGCGCGCCTAGCCCCCCTTTCCACATCTATGTGCGGACGGATTCGGCCTGTCGGGCGGGACCCGTCCGCCATTTCCAACGCCCAAAAGCCTCTCCGAGCTACCCTCGTCAAGCCGTCATAATAGGGCATTCACGTTTCAAACCCTTTTCCGGAGCGGCTTGAGAGACGTAAAGTTTCTTTACGTTTTTGAAATGCCTTGTCAATGGCGGGGTTGCGGGCTGTTTTTCAAAAAGAGTAAATTTTCTTTACGTTTTAATGAGTACATAAATAACAGCCGGTTACATGCGCTTTTGCCGCAAGTGTAAAGAAGCTTTACGTTGGCACCTCCCGAATTTCCCCCCTTTTTGCCCCATTTTTGCCCCAAAATCGCCCCCCCAAAAAACAATGCTCGGCAAGTGCCCATGAAACGGGCGTTTACACGGCATGGCACGGAAATTGTTATATAGCCCCTGGCGGGCGGATTCGCCGCCGGGGACACAACGGTTTTCCACTGCCGGAAACCGCCCCCCGGGCCATCCGGTTCGAGCAGGCGGCTTACACCTTTATGCACACAGGAGGATACGTAAATGAAACATCAGAAAGGCCAATTTGCAGAGATCGGCAAACCCCATCCGCGCAGCGGCGCCATCGATCAGGTCATTCTGGATCTGTTGCAGTCGCGCGACATGCGCCCCGGCGATTCCATCAACATCATCCTGGCGCAATACGAAGTCGAGCAGCGGGGGTTCAACACCGTCGATTTCAGCACCGGCGTGGTGCAGCTTCTCGAACGCGGCCTGCTCGACATGCAGGGTAATGTGTTCTACCTGACCGGCGCCGGCTTTGAGGCCTTGCGGCGGGATAGGCGCGGGGGGTATGCG
>JACPFJ010000012.1 GCA_016182975.1 Deltaproteobacteria bacterium | reverse complement strand
TGAAACCTGCTCATCTGCTGCTCCTTTCAACTTGAATTGTGGGGACAACTCAAGCCTAGGTGTAGCAGATGGGCAATTTACAGGCAAAGCCAACGGACGCTGACCCCGCCCACAGGACGGGGTTTTATGAGGCTCAATAAACTCTGAGATTTTCTCTGTGTCTCTGTGACTCTGTGGCCTAACTGCCGTTTGTAGTATCAATACCCTTCAGTGAACCCCGCATCTCGACTCCGTGCAACCACTCGTAGAGCTTTCGCGCCGCCGCGCCGTTCATCCCCTCCACGCCGGCGATCTCCTCCACGCCCGCCTCCTTCAGCCGCTGCAGGCTGCCGAAGTGGCGCAACAGCGCCGTGCGACGCTTAGCGCCGATACCGGGGACCTGCTCGATCCCCGAGGCGATCCCCTCCTTGCCGCGCAGCTTGCGGTGGTACTCGATGGCGAAGCGGTGCGCCTCGTCGCGGATGGCGGCCAGGAGCAGGAGCGGGGCCGAGTTCTGCCGCAGCACCACAGGATTGCGGCGCCCCGGCAGGAAGACCCGCTCGGCGCTCTTCTCGACCGTGGCGGACTCCGCATCCCGGGCCGTGCGGCTCTTGGCCAGGGAGACCAGGTCGAAGCTTCCGGCGAGGCCCAGTCCGTTGACGATCTCCAGGGCGGCGTTCAACTGGCCGATGCCGCCGTCTACCACCACCAGGTCCGGCAGCCCCTCCTTGTCCACCTTTTCAGGCCGGAAGCGGCGCGTGAAGACCTTGGCCAGCATGGCGAAATCGTCCTGCCCGGCGACGCCGCGGATGCGGTAGCGGCGGTAACGCCCCTTGTCCGGACGGCCGTCGCCGAAGGCCACGCCGCTCCCCACGGAGAAGCGCCCCTGGATGGTGGAGATGTCGTAGCACTCGATGAGGCGCGGCGGGCGTGCCAGGTGCAACCTTTGGCGGAGCTCCTCCAGCACCGCTTCGGCCGAGGCCGCTGCCGCGTCCCTTTCGCGCAGGGCGGCCGCGGCGTTCTTGCAGGCCAGTTCCACCAGTTCGCGCTTGGTGCCCCGCAGCGGTCGGCTGATGGCGACCTTCCTCCCCCTGGCCTCGCCCAAAAGCTCGGCCAAGGCCGTACCCCCCTCGATCTCCAGCGGCAGCAGGATCTCCTCCGGGATGAAGTTGCCGTCGGTGTAGTACTGACGGAGAAACGCGGCCACCCCCTCGGCGTCGTCCAGTTCCCAGGCCAGGCCGAACAGGCGGCTGCCGCTCAGCACGCCGCCGCGGATGAACAGAAGCGCCAGCTCCAGCCGCGCCCCGTCGCGCTGGAAGCCGACCACGTCGCTGTCGCCGCCGGCCATGACCATCTTCTGCTTCTCCAGCGTAACCTCTATGGAACGCAGCAGGTTGCGCCAGCGCACGGCCTCCTCGTAGCGCAGCGCCTCCGCCGCCTCGGTCATGCGCCGCTTGAACTCCGTCACCAGTTGCCGGCTCTTTCCCTCCAGAAACAGTACCGCCGCCTCCACCAGCGTTGCGTACTCTCCGGGGGAGATCAGACCAAAGCAGGGGGCGCTGCACTGTCCGATCTGGTGGTAGAGACAGGGGCGTTTGCGCGCCCGGCAGCTCTTGAGCGGATAGTGGCGCAGGGGGAACATGCGGGTGATCTGGCGCAGCACCTCACGGGCCGCGGACGCGGATGAATAGGGGCCGAAGTAGCGGGCGCCGTCGCGGGGGATCTTGCGCACGATGCTGAAACGGGGGAATTCCTCCTTGGGATCGAGGCGCAGGGAGAAGTAGGTCTTGTCGTCCTTCAGGTCGAGGTTGTAGCGGGGGTGGTGCTGCTTGATGAGTGTGTTCTCCAGCAGCAGCGCCTCCTTCTCGGTATCGGTCAGCATCACCTCGATGTCGGCTACCTTGGCCATCAGGAAGCGCACGTGGTAGCGCGAGTCGCCCGAAGCGCCGAAGTAGCTGCGTACCCGCTGCCGCAGGTTGCGGGCCTTGCCGACGTAGATGATCGTCCCGGCGGCGTCGCGCATCAGGTACACGCCGGGCGAGGCGGGCAGTTGCCGTATTTTGTCGTCCAGGCTCATGCCCCCTATACTAACCGCTTGCCAGCCGAATTCAAAGCCTCTCTTTTGGGCAACGCGTGCGCATAAATAAGGCATAGTGCCTAATAGGAGGGCACCACTTTGCCTGCCAGCGCGGCCATTTGATCACCAATTATGCAATATTGTTAAAAAATAGGCAGTTGGCAGAAAAATTGCTTGCTAAAAGTGGTTTTGCCCAACGGCGGCATAATAAAATATTAAGAAGGATTCGATTTCGAGCGGAGAGCAAGGCGCCGAGAAGGGGCCGACGAAGCAACGAAGCTGTCCGCTTGAAGGCGAATCCGAATCACGAATACCAACGGGGGTAGTGATGGAGACCATGTCAACGATGACTGGCCTGAAGAGCAGTGGTGATGTCCTTTTTCTGATGCTGGGGGCGGTGATGGTATTTGCCATGCACGCCGGTTTCGCCTTTCTCGAGGTGGGCACGGTTCGCAAGAAGAACCAGGTCAACGCCTTTGTCAAGATCCTCACCGACTGGTCCGTTTCGACGGTCGTTTATTTCGTGATCGGCTTTCCGATCGCCTACGGCATCTCCTTCCTGAAGCCGGCTGAAGAGCTCCTCGGCAAGACGCAAGGCTACGACCTGGTGCACTACTTCTTCCTGCTCTGTTTCGCGGCCTGCATCCCGGCCATCATCTCCGGCGGCATAGCCGAGCGGGCCAAGTTCTGGCCACAGGTCATCGCCGGCGCCATCTTCGCCGGCCTCTGCTACCCCCTGTTCGAGTCGCTCATCTGGGGGCAGAACATGTCCCTGCTGCAGGGGGCGATCAAGTCCATCGGCGGGGCCGAGTTTCACGACTACGCCGGTTCGGTGGTGGTGCACTCAATCGGCGGCTGGATCGCCCTGCCGGCCGTGATCCTGCTGGGCGCCCGCAACGGCCGCTATGCCCGCGGCAAGTCCCATCCGATTCCGATCAGCAGCATCCCCTTCCTGGCGCTCGGCTCCTGGATACTGGCGGTGGGGTGGTTCGGCTTCAACGTGATGAGTGCCGCCAACCTGGAGAAGATCTCCGGCCTGGTGGCGGTCAACTCGTTGCTGGCCATGGTGGGGGGGGTGCTGGCGGCGCTGCTTGCCGGCAGGAACGACCCCGGCTTCGTCCACAACGGCGCCCTGGCCGGCCTGATCGCCGTCTGCGCCGGCAGCGACATCATGCACCCGCTGGCATCCTTCGTGGTGGGATGCATCGCCTCGCTGATCTTCGTCTACGGCTTCCACTACGAGCAGGAAGTCCTTAAGATCGACGACGTGCTGGGGGTCTGGCCGCTGCACGGGGTGATCGGCTCGTGGGGCGGCGTAGCCGCCGGCATCTTCGGCCAGAAGGCGCTGGGCGGCATGGGCGGGGTCACCTTCGTCTCCCAGTTGGCGGGAAGCGTTGCGGCCATCGTGTTTGCCCTGGTCAGCGGCTTCGTGGTCTACGGCATCCTCGCAAAGACGATGGGCATCCGCCTCAGCGAGGAGGATGAATACGCCGGGGCCGACCTGGCCATTCACAAGATCGGCGCCTATCCCGAGGATCATGTCCGCTGAGCAGGGGGTGCACGGCACGGGGGGAGGTAGTCCAGCGAGGCCCTAACACCTTTAAAAACCTTTTCTTTCGTTGACAATGGCGCACAGAGGTGCTATTTAAAGCGCATTTATCCTGTCGTTTTTCCGCTCTCCGTGCGCCCGTTTTTATTCAGTGCCGGCCAAGAAGAGGTCCTCAACCGTGATACCAATGAAATTATGCCGCACCATCCTGATCCGGCTTCTCGTCGCAGTGGTAATAATTTCAGCCTGGCTGGTCCCGCCGGGGTTCTGCCAGGAAACGGAAGATTTCCAGATATTCATCTCCGGCTTCAACGCCTACCAGCAGAAAGATTACCCCACCGCCATCGAGAGGATGAACGAGGTACTGCAAAAGTACCCCGACACCCCTCTGCGTGACATGACCATCTTCTGGCTCTCCCGCTCGCACTTCAAGGCAGGGAACCAGCAGGAGGCGGCCCGCTTCATGTCGCAGTTCTCCAGGGAATATCCCGATAACCCCCTCAAAAGCACCGTGGAGGAGGAGCTCCTTGACCTGGCGGCGCGCTACGACAAGGGGGAGAAGCTGCCGGCGGCTGCGCCCGTCGCCACGGTTGCGGAAAAACAGGACGACCGGCAGGCGAAGGCAGACAAGGAACGCAGCGCACAGGAGAAGGCCGTCCTCAAGGGCGTGGAAGAGCGCAGGCTTGCTGAAAAGGCCGAACTGGAACGCACAGCCGCCCGAAAGGCGGAAGAGGAACGCGTTGCCGCCGAGAAGGCGGCAACTGAGGCCGAAGCGGCACGCATGGCTGTCGCCGGGAAGGAAGAGGAGCGTCTCAAGGCCGTACAGGCGGAAAGGCTTCGGCAGGAAGGACAAAGAATAGCCGAGGAGAAGGGCCGCGCCGAAAAGGCGGCCATGCGTGAGAAGGCCATTGCCCAGTACAAGTCGATCATAGAGAACTATCCGGGCAGCAAGGCTGCCGCCGTTGCTGTTGCCAAGCTCCAGGAACTGGGCATTGCCGTGGCGCTTACGCCCAAGCGGCCGGAAGTCGTTCAGAAGCCCGCGGAGCAGCCGGAAAACGCCCAGGTGCTGCGGCTTGAGGTCGCCCAGTACGCCGGCCTCGAATTCAAGCTGCTGGCCAAGCCGCAGGCCTACGATGTAGCCCGCCGCATCAGCCTCCCGTTCGAAATCGTCAACCGTGGTAACGGCAGTGACACCTTCTATCTCGAATCGGACTTCCCAAAGGAATTCAACACCGGCTTCGCCCCTGCCGGCGCACCCGACCAGGCCATTAACCAGACTCCGCTGCTGGCCCCGGGCGAGGGTTTCAAGGGGGTCGTGAACCTGACAATCCCCGCCGCGAGCATCGACGGACTGCGGATCAGCCATCCGGTCAAGGCCGCCTCGCGCTTCATGGGCGAGGCGAGCCAATCGCGCGAGATCGGCATTATTGCGGCGGCGCCGCTTTTGCGGGTCGTGTTGAAGACCGAGAAGACCCGGCCGCTGCCGGGCGAGAAGGTCGTCTATCACATAGCCCTGCTGAACGTCGGCTCCACGGCGGCGCAGGATGTCACCCTGCGCCTGAACTTCCCGCCGCAGCTGGAACCGCTCGATCATGCCGCGGCCGGCTTCAGGCAGGAGATGAAGGCGGCGCTGGTCCAGGATGGCCTGCGGCTCAACTCCGGAGAGAGTCGGGAGTTCAGCGTCAGCTTCCAGCTCAAGGATGACTCCCTGGCCGGCCAGGAACTGCTCACCCGTGCCGAACTGTTCAATAATCCCCTGAAAACCAGGGGGACATTCCTCTCCAATGCGGCCCACGTCCAGCCCCAGCGCGGGATCACAGTACGCTCCGCCTCCGAGCGGATCGTGATCATACCCGGACAGACCGTCACCCTGCCGTTCGTCGTGACCAACACCGGCAACCTGCGCGAAAAGTTCGGGATCGCCTCCACCCTCAAGGGGGCGAGGGAGGCGATCATCTTTCACGACCTCAACCGGGACGGCGCCAGACAGGCGGGCGAACCGGCCATCACCGAGATCGGCCCCCTTGGCCCCAAGGAAGAGGCCGCCATCGTCATGGAGATCAAAACCCCGCGCGACGCCGTCGATGGCGCCGAAGGGATCGTTCAGCTCGGCTTCGCCTCAGAGGGGGATGCCTCCCGGACCGCAAACACCTCGGCCAGCCTGGTCTACTCCAGGCCGGTGCTGCAGATGGCCATGGCCGGCCGTGACGAACGCCTCAGGCCGGGAGAGGTGTCCTCGTTTGATCTGACCATCACCAACCGCGGCTCCAATATCGCCCGGGTGGTTGAGTTGCAGAGCGCCTGGCCCGAGCAGCTTGAGCTGGTTGCAGTCGAACCCGCCAACGGCCCGGTCGCCGGCGGTAATATACTCTGGAAGTTCAATGAGCTCGGCGCCGGAGAGAAGCGGACCATCAAGGTCTCCTTCAGGGTCAAGCCGGGCACCGGCGCCGGCACGAACGTCCAGGTCAGGAATGTCCTGAAATACGAAGATCAACAGGGGAACTGGTACTGACATGACTCGACGGCTATGCGGAACTGCGGTGGCACTGTTGTTTCTCACCCTCGCCCAATCGGCATGGAGCCAGCAGTATTTCCTCTACTCGCCAAAGCCGGTGAGCCCCGAGGAGGCGAAGCCGGCCAAGGACAATGTGCTCGTCCGCGAGGTGCCGGTGCGCAAGGGGGACACGCTCTTCGGCATATCCCGCACATACAGCGGCCGTGGTTCCTACTACCCCCAGATCCTGCTCTTCAACGACATCAAAAATCCCGACCTGATCCATGCCGGCGACAGCATCAGGGTCCCTCTGCCCAAGGAGCGGGCAATGGAACGCCCAGCGGAAGCGGTTCGCAAGCCGCGGGACGTGAAGGCCGCCCCCGCCGTGAAACAGCCCGTCGCTCCCAAGCCGGCGGCGCAATCTCCAGCCGAGCTTCCCATCAGTGAACTGAAACGGGCGGATGGACACAAGGCGGGGAAAAAGCAGGAGGCACCAAAGAAGACGGCGGAAAAAGGACAGAAGGGTGCTGTGCGGGTGAAGCAGGCTGCGGCGCCGGTGCCCTCTGACGACAGTCGTGCGCTTTTTGAAAAGGCCGTCAAGGCTTACCGTCAGGAGGATTGCCGCACGGCGCTGGATCTGCTCGACCGTTTCCTGGCCGTTAACCCCGCCTCGCCCCAGGCGGCCGATGCCAGCCTCTACAAGGCAGACTGCTACCTCAAGCTGTCGGGGCAATAGTCCGGCCTGTCGCAGAGACGGCGCATGAACGCAAAAGCCCCGCTCCATTACGAAGCGGGGCTTTTTTACCAGCAGCTAGCCGCTAGCAGCCAGCTGCGTTGTTATAGATAATCACTCCCACGTCAGCACGAAGGCCCGCAGCCGGCCACCCTTCTCGTCACGGTAGTAAACCGCCTTGAGGTTTTGCGCCACCTGTCCCCGCTGGATCACGTACCCCTCCTTTTTATCGGACGACTCCACGACAAGGACGGGATTTTGGCTTACCTGTCTCAGCACCCCCTTCATGAATGATTCCGGCACACCCTCGCCACCCCGGTCGATGATCTGAATCGCCTTGATGGTGGTAGCTTCCCGGTACACCTTGAACTCGGTGACCCGCCCCTTGTAACGCTCCCAGCCGGGATTGGCCGCGCCGTATCCCTTGTCGAGACCCGTGCGGGGGATAAATTCGGGCAGATTTGTAAGGCGGGCAGCGGCCGTGGCCGGTCTGGCCGGCTCCTTGCGGGCGCGGTTCTCCGCAATGGCCGACAGTACGGCCTGGTCGCTCAGGCGCGCATCGGCTCCGGCGGCTGGAGGTTGAGCGCCGGGCTTCTGGAGGGTGGACGGCGCGGGAACGGGCAGCGTCCCGACCGCGGCCGGAACAGCGCCGGCCGCCTGATTCGCGGGCAGGGACGTTGTCCCTGGTTGCTGCGGCGCCACGGCCGCGGGTCGAGACCTGCGGTGCTGGAGCAGGGTGATGGCGATGACCGCAACCAGCAGCGGCGCAAGCCAGAAGAGGAAGGTGGTGCGCCGCGAGCGTGAAGGCCGCGCCTCGATGGTCTCGACCTCCTCGTGTTCCCAGGCGTGCGGCTGCGGCAACGGGGAATCGCTGACCGGCTCCGGCGGCTGCATGCTGCCGACGGCGCTGTCGAACGAGCTGGTGAACTCGGAATAGACCGAGAGCCGTGGACGGGGGGTGTAGGTGATCCCCTGTTCTTCCAGGGACGGCTCCACACCCCCGGGGATCTGCGGCAGGGCGGGCGGAAGCGGGACCTCGGACTGTGTCGCTGCAACCTGTTGCTGCACGGCAGCGGTATCGTTCACCTGGTCCGGGGCTTGGCGGGTGGCAGCGGAATCCGCCGTAGCGGGAGCCCCCTTCTTTCCCTTGGCGGCAAGGGTGCTTATCACCTCACGGATGGCATCGAACAGGGAGTGGTCATCCAGCGATGTTTCCAGATGCCCCTGATACAGCCTGATGACCTCCTCGCCGATCTGATCGGGCGGACTGAGCAGCACAAATTTGGCGCGCCTCCTCCCGAGCTGCTTCTTGAGGTGCATCAACAGGATGTCGGCGGAGAGCCCGGACAGGTGTGTCTGCACGAAGACCAGGTCCGGCTTATCGGCCACGATCTCCTCGCCCCCCTTTTCAAGGCTGTTGACTATGCGCAGCCGGATATCCTTCTCCTCCTTCAGGCGTGCAAAGACCTTCCTGAGACGCGGCACATCGGTTATCAGCAGCAGATTGGTCACTGCGTATCCTCCTGAGATTAATGAGACATTGTACGGCATGGGAATGGCGTTATCAACAGGATTGTTGTTTGTGGCTAAAGTCAAATCGGTCTTGCACAGTGCGGGGGTAATCATGTATCGTACATGCTCATTAAGAACCAGGGAAGAAAGAGAGCATCAATAGTGGATAAACGCATTGTCGATGAACTGGGATCGATTGCAGGGGCCGAAAATGTCGCCACCGGGCGGCAGGAGCTGCTCTGCTATTCATACGATGCCACCCAGATGGAGTTTCTGCCGGACGCGGTCGTGCACCCGGCCAATGCGGACGAGGTCGCCGCCATCCTCAGGCTGGCCAACCGGGAACGCCTGCCGGTCTTTCCCCGCGGAGCGGGGAGCGGCTTCTCCGGCGGGGCGCTGCCCAAGGCCGGCGGCATCGTGCTGGTCACCACCCGCATGAACCGCATCCTGCGTATCGACCCCGAGAACCTGATCGCCGAGGTCGAGCCGGGGGTCGTCACCGAACAGTTTCAGCAGGCCGTGGAGCGGCTGGGGCTCTTCTATCCGCCCGACCCGGCCTCGCTCAAGTTCTCCACCCTGGGGGGCAACGTTGCCGAAAACGCCGGCGGTCCCCGTGCGGTGAAGTACGGCGTTACCCGCGACTTCGTCATGGGGCTGGAGGTAGTGCTCCCCACGGGCAGCATCATCCGCACCGGCGGCGAGACCTACAAGGGTGTGGTCGGCTACGACCTGACCAAACTCCTCTGCGGCAGTGAGGGGACGCTCGGCATCATCACGCGGATCATCTTCAAGCTGCTCCCCTATCCAGAGGCCAAGAAGACCATGCTGACCATCTTCGATTCCATCGACGGTGCGGCCAAGGCGGTCTCAGCCATCATCGGCGCCAAGATCATACCCACCACCCTGGAGTTCATGGATTACGCCACCCTGCAGTGCGTGGAGCGGCGCTACAGCCTGGGTATCCCGCCGGAGGGGCGCGCCGTGCTGCTGATCGAGGTGGACGGCGACCGCGAACTGATCGAGAAGCAGGCGCAGCAGATCCGCGCGATCATCGAACCCCTGGGACTGGTGCAGTTCCGTGCCGCCAGGGACAATGCCGAATCGGAAGAGCTCTGGCGGGTGCGACGGCTGGTCTCCCCCTCGCTGCGTGACGTGAACCCCGACAAGTACAACGAGGACATCGTCGTCCCCCGCAGCAAGGTTCCCGAGGTAATCAGGCGTATCGAGGCGATTCAGCTGAGATACGGCATCCCCATCGTCAACTTCGGCCATGCCGGCGACGGCAACATCCACGTCAACGTCATGATCGACAAGGAAGTCGAGGGTCAGGAGGAAAAGGCCCACGAGGCGATCCGCGAGGTATTCCAGGCCGCCCTCGACCTGGGTGGCACCATGTCGGGCGAGCATGGTGTGGGGCTCTCCAAGGCGCCCTACATCGAGCTTGAGCTGAACCGGGAGCAGATCGCGGCCATGAAGGCGATCAAGCACGCCCTTGATCCGAACAACATACTGAACCCCGGAAAGATGTTCCCATGGGAGGTAAATTCCCATGCCGCATGACAAGAACAAGGAACGCCAGGAAATATCCCTCATTGGGCGTATCCTGTCGATGGAGGCGCTGATCCTCCTGATGGGGTGCCTCTCGCTCATCTACGGCGTGATCAAGGGGGAGATGATGAGCATCTTCTGGGGGGCACTCATTCTGTGCGCCTTCCTGGCTTTGCTCAAGGTGCGCAAAAAGGACTGGAAGAAGCACTGGGAAGAATTGGAGGCCGAGCAGAAGGCCCGCGAGGAACGCAAGAAGCGGAATTCGCCGGGCAACGGCCCAGGGGAGAAGTGACGCCGTTATGAATCAGGGAAAAATCGTGCTCGCTTCCGCCTCGCCGCGCCGCTCGGAGCTGATGGCCCTGGCGGGAATCGAATTCAGCGTGACGCCAACCGACATCTGCGAGGATGTGCTCCCCGGCGAAGAGCCCGTAGAGCATGTAATCAGGCTCTCCCGCGATAAGGCCCGGGCGGCCGCGGACAAGGCGGAGGGGCGTTTCTTCATCGGCGCCGATACCGTGGTGGTCCTGGATGGCAGGATCATGGGAAAACCCGCCGATGAGCAGGAGGCCCACGAGATGCTCTCGGCCCTCTCCGGCAGGAGCCACGATGTGCTCACCGGCTTCACCCTGCTCGACCGCGAGACAGGTGTCTGCATCAGCCGCAGCGTGCGGACCGAGGTCACCTTCAGGAAGCTGGACCCGCAGGAGATCAGGGATTACATTGCCAGCGGATGCCCCATGGACAAGGCCGGGGCCTATGCCATGCAGGGGGGGGCGGTCCACTTCGTCCGCTCGATCCGCGGCTCCTACACAAACGTCATCGGTCTGCCGATGGCGGAACTCTACGAACTGCTGCAAACGATGCAGACCCAACCACAATAGCGCGAAAGGAGCTACACTATGCGACTCAGGCTGTTCAGGCACTGGCCCATTCAGTCCAAGATCATGTTCATCACGATTGCGAGCGTGGCCGTCATGCTGGGAGGACTGTTCATCCACCTCCTCCCCATGATCGAGGGGAAGATCATGGCGGAGAAACAGGACGCCACCCGGCACATCGTCGAACTGGCCATGGGGATCATCGAACTGCAGGATGCCAGGGTCAAGGCGGGCGCCTTGACGCTTGAACAGTCCCAGAAGGAAGCCATCGAACAGATCAACAGGCTGCGCTACGAGAAGAAGGAGTATCTCTGGATCAATGACCTGGGAAAACCGGTACCAAAGATGATCATGCACCCGACAGTCCCCGACCTGAACGGAAAGGTTCTTGATGACGCCAAGTTCAACAAGGCGACCGGCATGCGCGACGGAATCGACGGCAAGCTCAGCAAGCTGGACAACAAGAACCTGTTCGTGGCCTTCAACGAGGTTGTCGAGCGCTCCGGGCACGGTTTCGTGACCTATGCATGGCCAAAACCGAAAGAGGGTGGCGGCGTAACCAGCGAACTCTATCCCAAGCTCTCCTACGTCAAGAAGTTCGAACCCTGGGGCTGGGTACTGGGGAGCGGCATCTACGTGGATGACGTGCAGAGGGACGTGGGCACCGTCAAATGGCTGTTCCTGGGACTGAACCTCATCGTCGCCCTGTTCAGCCTGATCCTGGCCTGGTCCGTCAGCCGCGGCATCACCAGGACCCTGGGGTACGTGGCCAGCAACCTGGATGACATGTCCAGCGGCGGCGGCGACCTGACGCGGCGCCTGCAGGTCGAGCGGGACGACGAGACCGGATCGCTGTCGCGCTCGTTCAACCGCTTTCTCGACAACATGAAGGAGATCGTCGTCAAGATCACCCATAACTCGGTAGAGGTGTCCGCTGCCGCCAGCCAGTTGAACAGCACCGCGGCACAGATCGCTGCCGGGACCGAAAGGGTCAGCGGGCAGGCGGTCTCCATCGCCACCGCCGGTGAGGAGATGGCCGCCACCTCCTCGGAGATCGCCCAGAACTGCAGCATGGCCGTGGAGATCTCGAACCGGGCCGGCCAGACCGCCAAGAACGGCGCCGAGGTGGTCAGCCACGCCGTGGAGAGCATCCAGCGTATCGCCGCCAAGGTGCAGGAGAGCGCGCAGACGGTCGAGTCGCTCGGCACGCGTTCCGAGCAGATCGGCCAGATCATCGGCACCATCGAGGACATCGCCGACCAGACCAACCTGCTGGCGCTGAACGCGGCCATCGAGGCGGCCAGGGCCGGCGAGCAGGGACGCGGCTTCGCCGTCGTGGCCGACGAGGTGCGCGCACTGGCCGAGCGCACCACCAAGGCCACCAAGGAGATCGGCGGGATGATCAAGACCATTCAGCAGGAGACCGCGTCCGCGGTCACCGCCATGGAGGAGGGGGTCAGGGAAGTCGAACGCGGGACCGAGGATGCGGCCCGTTCCGGCAAGGCGCTGCAGGACATCCTCGAACAGGTCGGCGAGGTCACCCATCAGATCAACCAGATCGCCGTCGCGGCCGAGCAGCAGACCGCCACCACCAATGAGATCAGCAGCAACATGCACGAGATCACCGATACCGTCCGACAGACCTCCCACACCTCGCACGAAACGGCGTCAGCGGCCGGCCAGCTGGCCAGGATGGCCGAGGAGCTCAAGCATATCGTGGCGCAGTTCCGGATGTAAATCGGGAACTGGTGACTGGGGATTGGGGACTGGCAAGAGCCTTTACCAATCCCCAATCCCCAATCACCAGTCCCCAATCACCAGTCACCAGTCACCAGTCCCATGACCATCGCCGAACGTCTCGAACATATCCGTGCCCGCATCGCTTCCGCCGCCGCCACCGCCGGCCGCGATCCCGCATCGGTGCGGCTGGTGGCCGTCTCCAAGACCCGTCCCGCCGGCGATGTGCTCGCGGCATTCCAGGCGGGCCAGATCGTCTTCGGCGAGAATTACGTCCAGGAATTGAGCACCAAGGCGGCGCTGGTGCGAGAACCGGTGGAATGGCATTTCATCGGCCACCTGCAGAGCAACAAGGTCAAACAGATCGCCGGGGTGGTGACGCTGGTCCACTCGGTGGACCGCCTCTCGCTGGCCGAGGAGATCGACCGCCAGTGGGGCAGGCTGGGGAGGCGCTGCGACGTGCTGGTGCAGGTGAACATCGCCGGCGAGGCGACCAAATCCGGGACCACCGAGGAGGGGGCGCTGCAACTGATAAGGGCAATCTCCCGCCTCCCCCATCTGCGGGTGCGAGGAGTGATGACCATGCCCCCCTTCTTCGACGACCCCGAGGCTGCCCGACCCTATTTTGCGGAGCTGAGGCGCCTCTCCCTTCTCATCGCGGCCGAGAATATTCCCGGAGTGGAGATGCACGAGCTTTCCATGGGGATGTCCGGGGACTTCGAGGTCGCCATCCAGGAGGGAGCCACCCTGGTGCGGGTCGGCACGGCCATCTTCGGCGAGCGGCAATATCCCAGACAATTTTGAATTTTGAATTCTTAATTTTGAATTAAATTCAAAATCCAAAACTCACAAATGAAGCACCCCGCCGCAAGCAGCGGGGTATCTACTGCAAAGTGCAGTTCGCTTCGCATTGTCGAACAACCTCTCATCGCCCCAAGGGGCGGGGAATTTACCCGGAGAGATTCAAAATTGTTTTCGTCTTGTCTCTGCACGCTTTCACAAACGTGGTAGAATTTCTTCTTCATCACCCCCTTCCATCACCCATCAGGAGGAGACCATGAAGATCTTCGTTGCCGGGGGAACAGGGTTCGTTGGTGGTCATCTCAAACGCGAACTGTTGAAGCGCGGGCATGAACTGCGCCTGCTGGTCCACAAACGGGGCGCGAACGGTGAAAGCGGCGTGGAGCAGGTCGAGGGGGACGTGACCCGCCCGGAGAGTTTCGAACAGGCGCTGGGCGGCTGCGAGGCCGCCATCAACCTGGTGGGAATCATCCGCGAGTTCCCATCACGGGGGGTGACCTTCGAGCGGCTGCACGTGCAGGCCACGGCCAACGTACTGGCCGCCGCAGGCAAGGCCGGCATCAGGCGCTACTTGCATATGTCGGCCCTGGGGACACGCCCCGACGCGGTTTCCGCCTACCACAAGACAAAGTATCGGGCCGAGGAGCTGGTGCGCGCCAGCAATCTTTCCTGGACGATCATGCGCCCCTCGCTGATCTACGGCCCCAGAGACGCCTTCATCAACATGCTGGCGGCGCAGCTCAGGCTGGCCCCGCTCATGCCGATCATCGGCGACGGCCGCTACCGCCTCCAGCCGATCCATGCCGACGACGTGGCGCGCTGCTTCGCCCTTGCGCTGGAGATGCCCGAGACCATCGGCCAGTTTTTTGAACTGTGCGGCAACGACCGCCTGAGTTATGATGAGCTGTTGGACGCGGTCGCCGCCGCCATGGGCAAGTCCGCGCCCCTCAAACCGCATGCGCCCCTGGGACTGATGAAGCTGATCATCCCGGTCATGCAGCAGCTTCCGCAGTTCCCCATCACCATGGACCAGCTGCAGATGCTGATCGAGGAGAACATCTGCGACGGGCGCTGGAAGCTGACCTTCCGCTTTGAGCCGCGGGGATTCAGGGAGGGGATCAGGGAATATCTGAGGGGTGGCGGCTAGCAGCTGGTGGCTGGCTAGGGGAGGGTTTATGGGTGCAAAATACCTGGGTGTAATAGCGCTGTCTGTCGCCGGCGCCGCATTGCTGCTCTCTGGAGGTGCATGGGCGGATTCGCTCGTGCCTGCCTCCGGGCCGCTGCTGGAGGAGTTGTCCGCACCGGCCGCCACCCCCCTGGAGGAACTGGTTGCCAATAGCAGCCCGCGGAAGGCGATGCTGGGGTATGCCTCCTATTATGCCTCACGATTTATCGGCAGGAGGACCACCTCCGGAGAGCGCTACCACCCTGACAGGATGACCGCAGCCCATTACAGCCTGCCGCTGGGGACGGTGGTGCGGGTGGTGAACCCCGCCACCAGCCGGGAGGTCCAGGTCACCATCAATGACCGCTGCGCCCGGAAACCGTTCCCCTTCATCGATCTTTCCCGCGCCGCCGCCAAAAGGATCGGTCTGTGGGGCAAGGGCAAGATCAAGGTCGTGATCATCCCCCTGCCGGACCAGGCGCAGGAAGAACCGGCGTGACGTTACGACTATCAAAACTACAATTAGTCAACGCAAGGACGCAATGTGGCAATGAAAATCAAGACGTAATTCAATTAGCAACATTAACGAGACAGGTGACAAGACTCAGTTTCTAACATATTGTTTTTACTTTGCACCTTTGCGTCTTTGCGTTAAAAATACATTTTCTAGGATTGTTTTTTACGAACCTTCTTCCTCCGCCTTGAAGGTCACTCTGAAGGTCGTTCCCTCCCCCAACTTGCTCTTCACCTCGATCCGCCCACCCATGTTTTCCACCAGCGTCTTGGTCACGAACAGCCCCAGTCCGGTCCCCTCCCCCGGTCTCTTGGTGGTGAAATAGGGCTGGAATATCTTTGCCAGCGCATCCTCCGGAATGCCGGGGCCGGTGTCGGCAATGACGATGCCGATCTCGCCCCCGGTCGTGGCAATGGATTCCACCAGCAGCTTGCCACCCCCCTCTTCCATGGCCTGCAGCGAGTTCATGATGAGGTTGAGCAGGATCTGTTTGAGCATGTTGCCGTCCATCCTGACGAACGGCAGGTGGTAATCCAGGCTGCGCAGGGCGGTTACGCCGCGGCGGGCGGCCTCATAGGTGAGAAAGTCGAGAACAAAATCAATTGCCAGGTTGACGTCCGTCTCCCCGGACTCCTCCTCCTGTCTGCCGAAGGTGAGCAGTCCGCGCGTCATATGCGACAGGCGCTGCGCCTCGGAACTGATTCGGGCGACCATTTCGCGGACGAACTCTGGAACCTCTGTCTCGCGCAGGATCATCTGCGCAGCCGAGGTAATGACGGAGAGGGGGGCGTTCAACTCATGAACAATGCCGGCGGAGATCCTTCCCAGTTCGGCCATCTTCTCGTTGTAGGCCAGCTGCTTGAGGAGCTCTGCGCTGATGACTCCGTCGATATGCTTGTCTACAGTGCTGTTCATGCGCGCTCCGGTGTCGTGGGCGGTGCAAGGACAGAAGCCGCCCACGAAGGGCGGCTTCTTCTGGTCCAGCGGATGTACGGGCGGGTGCTACATGTTGTAGCCTGACTCGGAATGCTGGGTCTGGTCGAGGCCCATGATCTCGTCTTCCTTCTCGACGCGCAGGCCGATGGTCTTGTCGAGGATGAAGGCAATGACCAGAGTGACGATGAAGGCGTAGGCCCCGGCGGCCACGACCGCGATCAGCTGGGTCATGAGCTGTTTGGCGTTGCCGGCCAGAAGTCCCGTGGCCCCGACGGTGGCGAACACACCGGTCATGATGGCGCCGAAGGTGCCGCCGATGCCGTGCACGCCGAAGGCATCCAGGGAGTCGTCGTACTTCAGCTTGGCTTTGAGCAGGATGCCGCCGTAGCAGACGAGACCGGCGGCCACACCCATGATCAGGGCCGCGCCGGGCTGTACGAAACCGGCGGCCGGGGTGATGACGACCAGGCCGGCCACCACGCCGGAGCCGAAGCCGAGCGCCGAAGGTTTGCCGGAGTGAATCCACTCAGCGATCATCCAGGAGAGGCCGGCAGCGGCCGGTGCGATGGTGGTGGTGGTGAAGGCCAGGGCGGCCAGACCGCCGGCCGCGTCGGAGGTGTTTACGCCGACGATTGCCGAACCGGCGTTGAAGCCGAACCAGCCGAACCAGAGCAGACCGACGCCCAGCAGGGTCAGCGGCAGGCTGTGGGGAGCCATGCGCTCCTGCGGATAGCCGTGGCGTTTGCCGAGGAAGATCAGGAAGGCCAGGGCCGAGATACCGGAGGAGAGGTGAACAACGGTACCACCGGCAAAGTCCAGGGCACCCTTCTTGAAGAGCCACCCTTCGGTCATCCAGACCCAGTGGGCCAGTGGGTCATAGACCAGGGTGGTCCAGAGCAGGACAAAGATGCAGTAGGCCGAGAACTTGACGCGTTCGGCCATGGCGCCGGAGATGAGGGCCACGGTGATCATGGCGAACATGGCCTGATACATGGCGAAGACCAGCTCGGGGATGGCCCCCGGCTCCTTGGTGTAGTTCTGGAACAGCGCCCAGTCAACCGTGCCGCTGGCGGCATCCTTCATGATGATCAGACCGTTCAGCATGACCTTGCTGAAGTTGCCGATAAGCCCGCCCCCCATGTCGGGGGCGAAGGCCAGCGAGTAGCCGATCACGGCCCACTGCACGCCGACGATACCCATGGCAACGAAGGAGTGCATCATGGTGGAAAGGACGTTCTTCTGGCGGACCATGCCGCCATAGAACAGGGCCAGACCTGGGATCATCAGCAGGACCAGGGCCGAGGAGACCAGCATCCAGGCGGTGTCGCCGGTGTTGAGCACCGGCTTGACGTCGGGCGGGGTGGCCGGCGCAGCGGCGGCCGGTGCGGCGGGCGCTTCCGCTGCCGGGGCGGCGGCGGGAGCAGCGGCCGGGGTTGCGGCCGGGGCGGATACGGCGGGAGCTGCGGCCGGGGCGGCCTCTTTCTTCTCCTCGGCCATGGCGGAGATCGGAACCAGTCCGGCCAGGATGACGAGCATTATAGCTGCAAGATGCAGTTTGAGTTTCATTATTATCCTCCGTATGAGTGATTGAACGCGCCGACTAGATCGCGTCGTCGCCTTTTTCGCCGGTCCTGATCCTCACGGCCTCTTCGAGCGGGATGATGAAGATCTTGCCGTCGCCGATCCTGCCGGTTTTGGCGGTGTTCTGGATCGTCTCCACCACCTTGGTGACCATCTCGTCGCTCACGACGATCTCCAGCTTGATCTTGGGGAT
Source organism: Deltaproteobacteria bacterium (assembly GCA_016182975.1). Lineage (GTDB taxonomy): Bacteria > Desulfobacterota > Desulfuromonadia > Geobacterales > Pseudopelobacteraceae > JACPFJ01. The sequence goes on along the minus strand of JACPFJ010000012.1, from coordinate 57,194 downwards.
GAAATCCACCACGTATTCGGCGCCGCGGTAGAGCTCGGTGTGTCCCTTTTGACGCCCGTATCCCTTGACCTCGCTGACGGTGATACCCTCGATGCCGATCTCGTTCAGGGCATCCTTGACTTCGTCCAGCTTGAAGGGTTTGATTATTGCTTCGATGAGTTTCATTGCGCCTACCTCCTTGTGTGCGTCTTGTGTGCTGCCTGTATGGTGGGTACTCCTTGAAAAAGGCGGGGGTGGGAGGCGTCCCACCCCCGGATTGAAGGAGGGACAGCTAGGGAATATTGATGTCGAGCTGGGTGGTGAAGGTCGGCTTGCCCCCGGTAAGGGTTTTCTGCGCGGGGTTATAGACATCCACGCCTACAAGCAGGGAGACGTTTTTGGAAAACGCCCAGGAACCGCCGAAACTGACGGCGCCGTTATAGTTTCTGCCGCTCATATAGTCCACCGCCAGCCAGAGCTTGTCGGAGATCTCGGGCATGGCGCGGTCCCAGGAGGCCAGGATGCCGGTGTTGATCTTCTTGCCGAGCTGTTTTTCCGCTCCGTTGTAACCACCGGCCGAGATGCGGCCGATAACCGGGAAGGTCTTGGCGACAAGGCCGTAGGCGATGTTCTGCATGGTGTTTGCCGCCTCGCCCCGGTCAAAGGTGCCGATGTTGTACATACCTACCGCAAAGGCCGGCAGACCTTTGATGCCGAAGGCGTCCTCAGGGGTGCCCACCTTGGCGTTGAAGAAGATGGGGTGCTTGGCGGTATTGGATGCTGAACCGAGGTTGTCGGTCATGTAGTCCACGCCGATCTCCATCTTGAGGTTCTCGAAGGGGAGCACGCCGGCGGTCAGGCCGAGATCGTAGGTGTTGACCCCGGCATTGGGGGCGTCGGAAAAACGGATGTAATTGTCGATGCCGAGGTGCAGGGTCTTGAAGTCCTGCACATCCGTGGATGGGATCCAGATCTGCGTCGAGGGGGTCGCCATTGCCACACTGCTTGCCAGAGCCACTACCGCACATGCTGCTGCCAGAATTCTTCCGAGTTTCATCTTTCCTCTCCTTTTCATCGTTGATTTTGAACGGTGATTGGATGAAAGCACCATTGGTCTCATCGTTGCACGTTCTGTAGAGTAGATTGAATGTTGTTGGCCACAACCATGGGGCTTCGCCACCCCTCGTATTTTAATTAAGCATAGAGCGTGCCACATTGATTTTTATTGCAAGATTGTGTCATTACGTAACTTTATGTCAAAATGCCTGCCGGCTCGTCCTGAGAGCCAAACCGGGTTTGCACAAAAATTATACAGCCTGTTTCCAAAACCGGCAACCTACGGAAGACCATTTGACGAAACCGGATCTTCGGGTAGGGTAATAATGCGGCAGATTACTTAGCTAAAAACGAAAAACGGCACTTCCACCACAGAGTCACAGAGAACACGGAGTAATCACAGAGCTTTTTAAAAAAAACTCATGACCGAAAAGATGAACGACAAAACCATCGACATCAAGGTCTAATGCCTTGTTATTATAACGATTTCTCTGTGCCCTCTGTGACTCTGTGGTGAGGTTTGCAGAATTTAGGTTTAGAGGAGGTTATTCATATGACACCCGTGGCAAAGATCAGCGAAGTACCCAATTTCGGCAAGAAGGTGGTCTCCGTTTCCGGACTGGAGATCCTGCTGGTAAACATCAAGGGGACCATCTACGCCTGTGAGAACGAATGCCCCCATCAGGGTAGCCCCATGACCGCCGGCGTGATCAAGGAGGGCACCATCTCATGCCCGCGCCACGGCTACCGCTTCAACCTGGCCGATGCCCGTCCAAATCAGCGGAGACGACATCCTCATCGATCTGTGACAGAGGAACAAAAAAACCGGTCCAAAAGAGACTAAAAGAGTATTTTTATCCTGTTGACAATGATGTCATTGGCTGGTAGATATTTAAGCATTCGATCCAATCTTTACCGAAAAGGAGAATTCACATGGACGCCTGTACCCTCGTCACCAAGGAAGCACCCGATTTTACCGCGGATGTGGTCATGCCCGACAACAGCTTCGCCCAGCTGACCCTTTCCAGTTATCGCGGTAAAAACGTCGTACTTTTCTTCTATCCCCTCGATTTTACCTTTGTCTGCCCCTCGGAGATCCTGGCCTTCAACAAGAAGCTGGAGGAATTCAAGACGCGCAATACCGAGGTGATCGGCGTTTCGGTGGATTCCAAATTCACCCACCTGGCGTGGAAAAAGACACCGCTGGATGACGGCGGCATCGGCAACATCCAATATCCGCTGGTGTCGGACCTGAACAAGAACATCGCCAGGGAATACGGCATCCTCTTCAACGAGTCCGTTGCCCTGCGCGGCCTGTTCCTGATAGACACCAAGGGGGTCATCCGCCACGCGGTCATAAACGACCTGCCGCTGGGCCGAAATGTGAGCGAAGCCCTGCGCATGGTTGACGCCCTTCAGTTCGTCGAGACCCACGGCGACCAGGTCTGTCCCGCCAACTGGCAGGAGGGGGCCGAGGCCATGAAGCCCACCGCCGAAGGGGTCGCCACCTATCTGGCCAAGCACGGCAAGTGATTCTTCCCCCCTTTGACAAAGGGGGGCGAGGGGGGATTTGCCTTTGACGTCACAATCAAATCCCCCTAAATCCCCCTTTATCAAAGGGGGACTTATAAAAATGGCGCGGCCATGCGGTCGCGCCTTTTTTGTTGCTACCTTGACCCCTCTATCATAAAGTGCCGCCATGCAACAACACGACCTCGAACAGATCCCGGAGCTCTTCGGGCACGACCAACGCTCCGGCATCGTAGCCGTGGAACCGGCCGGCCGCTTCGTGCGCCTCTTTTTCAGAACCGCGCACGGGGTGCATTTCCGCGACGACCCCTTCCACCCATTCATCCTGGTCAGCGATCCCGCCCTGGTCGGCGGCTGTCGGGCACCCTGCTCAGTGCGGCAACTGGAGGGTGCGGACTTCTTCCGCTACCAGTTACTGTTCGACTCGTGGGCGGACTGTCTGACAGCGCGGGATTTCCTGGCCGCGAAGACCGGCTTCGGTGTCGGCGCGGCGGAGGCCCCCTACCTGTTCATCTCCGACCTCGTCCATCAGTACCTGCTGACCACCGGCACGACACTCTTCAAGGGGATGGAATTCCCCGACCTGCGCAGCCTGACCCTGGACATCGAGACGTTCTGCGCCGAGGGGTACCGCTTCTCCAATCCGGACAGGGGGGAGGACCGCATCATCTCCATCGCCCTGGCGGATTCCCACGGCGGGGAAATCGTCCTGCGGGGAGACCGGCTTTCCGAGCCGGAGATGCTGCTGGCCCTGAACGACGCCATCCACAAGAGCGACCCGGACGTGATCGTCGGGCACAACATCTTCCGCTTCGACCTGGAGTACATCGGAAAACGCGCTCAACTGCACGGCGTACCCCTTACCTGGGGGCGCAACGGGTCGGTGCCGCACATCACCCCAAGCTCCCGCTGGAACCTGGCGGAGAAGGCCATCGACTACCCTCGCTGGGATGTGTACGGCCGCCACATCATCGACACCTACTTCCTGGTGCAGCACTACGACATCAGCCAGCGCGGGTTGGAGAGCCATGGGTTGAAACAGGTGGCCCGCCACTTCGGGGTGGAGGCAAAGGACCGCGTCTACCTGGACGGCGACGCCATTGCCGGCCAGTTCCGGCGCGACCCGGAGCTGCTCTACCGCTACAACCTGGACGACGTTCGCGAAACCAGGGCCGTATTCAATATCCTCGCCTATCCCTGGTTCCTGCAGACACGCATCTTCCCCTACTCCTTCCAGAACTGCCCGCTGCGCGGCAACGCTACCCGTATCAATGCCCTGTTCCTGCGGGAATACCTGCACCGCGGACACGCCGTCCCGGCCCGAGGCGCCGATACGTCCCCGTTCGAGGGGGGCTACACCGAGCTGCTCCGCCAGGGGGTCTGCGGCCCGGTCGTGCATTGCGACGTTGCCTCGCTCTATCCCTCCCTGATGCTGACCTACCGCCTGGCTCCTGCCAGGGATTCCCTGGGGCTGTTCCTCCCCATGCTGGCCGAGCTGCGCCGTTTCCGGCTTGAGTCCAAGCAGGCGGCCCGTGAGAGCGCAGACCCGCGGGAGCGGCTCTACTTCGAGGCGCTGCAGCAGGTGTTCAAGGTGCTGATCAACTCGTTCTTCGGCTATCTGGGAGCACCGCTGCACAACTTCTCCGATCCGGAGGCCGCTGCCGAGGTAACGCGGCTGGGCAGGGTGACCATCAGGTCGATGATGGAGCTTTTGCAACGGGAAGGGGCGGAAGCGGTGGAGGTGGATACCGACGGGATATACTTCCGGCCGCCGGCGGGATGCGAACGGGAGGAGGAGCAGCGCGCCCTGGTCAGGCGGATCTCGGAGGCGCTGCCCGAGGGGATCGAGGTGGAGATGGACGGAAGCTACCGCTCCATGTTCGCCTACAAGGCCAAGAACTACGCCCTGCTGGGATACGACGGGCGGATCGTCATCCGCGGGAGCAGCCTCCGTTCGCGCGGACTGGAACGCTACCTCAGGGAGTTCATGCGGGAGGCGGTCGAGCTGCTGCTGACGGCCGCGGGAGCGGGGTTCGAGCGGCTCTTCGAGCGTTACATGAAACGCCTGATCGCCCACGATTTCACCATCGACTGGGTGGCCCGCACCGAAACGCTCAACGAATCCCCCTCCCGCTACCGGGAGAAGGTGCGGGCGGGAAGACGCAACCCCTCGGCGGCCTTTGAGATCGCCCTGGCGGGAGAGCGCGCCTACCGCGCAGGCGACCAGGTCAGCTACTACATCGCAGGTTCCGGGAAAGACGCCGTCGCCTACGAGAACTGCCGCCCGGCAAGCGCCTACAACCCGGCCCGGCCGGACGTCAACATCCCCTACTACATCGAGAAGCTGAGGCACCTGAAGAGGCGCTTCGATCCGTTCCTGCCCAAGGAGCCGACCCTGTTCGACTGAAGCGCCGCCCTTGCATGCGGCGGTGCTTTGTGGTAGAGACTACAAAAACGGCTCTTCCACCACAGAGTCACAGAGAACACAGAGGAATCACAGAGCTTATTGAAAAGTACGAATTACCAAAATAGTGCACGGCAAAATCATCAACACCACCACCTCTAATGCCATGTTATTAATACACTTTCTCTGTGTCCTCTGTGACTCTGTGGTGAGGTTTGCCGGGTTTATACGATATCAACCACCCCCCGAAAAGGAGATGCCATGAAGACGACCCCGCTCTTCCCCGTACTGCTGCTCGCGCTCATGCTGACGCTGCCGGTCGCGGCCCGAGCCGACCAGCAGCCCGAGATGATCATTGAAAAGATGGCCGTCAAGCTCACCCGCGGCGTAACCAACGCCGTCACCAGCATCGCCGAGCTTCCCAAGCAGAGCATCCTGACGGTGCGGGAGATGGGAGGACCGGGATACGTGATCGGGCCGCTCAAGGGGATCGGCATGACCCTCTACCGGGGCTTCATAGGCATGACCGAGGCGGTCTTTTTCCTGGTGCCCCAGCCGGGTTACTATGACCCCATGATCGATCCCCCCTACGTCTGGCAGGGATGGGAACCCAAGCGGGAGACGACACCCCTCTTGGAGGAGGAAAAGAAATAATCCGGACATGCATGGCGCACCAAGCAAAGAGGCGAACCCGTTCAAGGTTCGCCTCTTTTTCTTCAACACAACCTGTAAAAGCATTTGAAACGCAAAGACGCCAGGACGCAAAGTAAAAACAATATGTTAGCCTGAAAAAACCATAACTCTGCCGGGTGACGAACAAGTCTTTATTGTCACTTGATTTTCTTGGCGTCCTTGCGCCTTTGCGTTAAGGCTTGTCCGGGTTAGGTTCAAATGCCTTCCCGTTTCATCCCAGCCGCTGCCGCAGATACTCCTCGAACTCCTTCTTGAACTCCTTGCGCTTGAGGGCCATGTCCACCGTGGCCTTGAGGAATCCCAGCTTGTCGCCGCAGTCGTGGCGCAAACCCTCGAACAGGCAGCCGTAGACCTTTTCCTCCCTGGAGAGCTTGAGGATGGCGTCGGTCAGTTGGATCTCGCCCCCCTTGCCCGGTTCCTGCTGCTCCAGAAAACCGAAGATGCGCGGCGTGAGCACGTAACGGCCGATAATGGCCATGTCCGAGGGGGCCTCCTCGCGTTTGGGCTTCTCCACCATGTCTTCGACCTCGAATATCCTCTCGGAAACCGCCTTGGCCCGCACGCAGCCATAGGAGGAGATGTTCTCCATCGGCACCTTCTCCAGCGCCAGCACCGAGCCCTGATAGGCATCGAAGGTGTCCAGCAGCTGCCGCAGGCAGGGTCGCTCGCTGTCGATGATGTCATCTCCCAGCAGGACGGCAAAGGGTTCGTTGCCGACGAAATCCTTGGCGCAGAGGATGGCGTGTCCCAGGCCGAGCGCCTTTTTCTGACGGACATAGAAGATGTCAAGCAGATCGGCGATCTCGCGCACGGCCTGCAGCGTCTTATTCTTCCCCTTGGCCTCAAGGTGCGTCTCCAGCTCGATGGATATGTCGAAATGGTCCTCGATGGCCCGCTTGCCCCGGCCGGTGACGAACAGGATCTGCTTGATACCCGAGGCCACCGCCTCCTCGACCACATACTGCACCAGCGGCTTATCGATCAAGGGCAGCATCTCCTTGGGGGAGGACTTGGTGGCGGGGAGGAAACGGGTGCCCAGCCCGGCTACGGGAAAGACGGCCTTTTTGACTTTCATGGTGTACACCTCACGAGACAATTTTGGATTTTGAATTCAATTCAAAACTCAGAACTCAAAACTCATAACTTCACTCAACGTACCGCCGCCACGATCTGCGGCACGACCTCGTCGCGCCCCATGGCCATGATGTGGATGCCGTTGCAGATGGCACTGCACTGCAAGGCCGTCTCCACGGCGATCCTCACCCCCTCGGCGGAGGGATCGGCCGCCCCCTTCAGACGCTCGATGACCTCATGCGGCACCTTCAGGCCGGGGATGTTGCGGTTGATGAACTCCGCCATCTTTGCGGATTTCATGACCAGGATGCCGGCTATCACCTGCACCCCAAGAGGCCGCACCGTGTCGCAAAACGCCGCCAAACGCCGCGGATCGAAAACTGCCTGGGTCTGGAAGAACCGCGCCCCGGCCGCCGCCTTCTTTACAAGCTTGGGGCGGGTGGCGGCGAACGGCTCGGCCTCGGGGGCGGCCGCGGTGCCGGCAAAGAAGTCGGATGCCCCGGCCAGCGGGGCGCCGTTCATGTCCATCCCCTGGTTCATTGCGCCGATGGCCTGAAGCAGCAGCACCGAATCCAGGTCGAATACCGCGCGTCCCTGGCGGTGGTCGCCACAGCCGATGCCGTCACCGGTCAGCGCCAGGATGTTGCGGATACCCATGGTTGCCGCCCCCAGCAGGTCGCTCTGCAAGGCCAGACGGTTGCGGTCCCGGCAGGTGAGCTGCATGACAGGCTCGATCCCCTCCCGCAGCAGCATCCCGGCCGCCACCAGCGGCGTCATGCGCATGTTGGCGCCCTGATTGTCGGTGACGTTGACAACATCCACCCACGGAGCCACACAGGCGGCGGCCCGCAGGAACCCGGACGGATCGCACCCCCTTGGGGGGGCGACCTCGGCGGTGATGACGAATTCGCAGGCAGCGAGCTTGCGGGCGAGACGAGATGGCATCGGCTATTTCTCCAGCGTGAGGCTGTTGGGATGGCGTTTGTGGGCGAAATCGCGCGCGGGGGTGATCACTTCCAGCCGCTCCACCCTACCCTGGCGTTCCAGCCGCTCGTAGATGGTGACCCAGGCGCAGCGGCTGTTCCGGTCGACCTCGCAGTTACCCTCCTCCATGCCGCCGCAGGGGCCGTTCGAGAGCCCCTTGGCGCAGACCGTCACAGGGCAGACGCCGCCGCTGTCGCTCAGGCGGCAATCGCCGCACAGGGAACAGCGCTGCTCGAAACGGCCGAACCGGCGGATGTTGCCGAGGAAGCGGGAATCTGTGCCGGCTACGACCTTCTTCTCACCCGCTTCGGCCACCGACTGGACCCCGGCACCGCAGGAAAGCACCAGCAGGAAGTCGGCCTCCTCCACCTGTTCGCGGCGGGAGCGCAGGTCGCGGGCCGTGCGCAGCATGTGGCAGGTCTCGTCGATGACGATGGTTCCGGTCACCTCCTTGCCGGCCGCGGTAAGGGCGTCCTGCATGCGGAAGACCTCCTCCTCGCCCCCCGCCTTGCAGACCGTGGCGCACTTGGCGCAGCCGATGATGAAGACCCGGCTCCCCCCTTCCAGGGCAGCCACGATCTCTTCCAGCGGTTTTTGGGTGGATACGATCATGAAATCTCCGCAGACCTTCTGGCCGATTCCAACGTGTTGTAGAGCAGCATGGTGATGGTCATCGGGCCTACCCCACCGGGTACGGGGGTGATGGCAGCGGCCCGTTCGGAGGCGGAGGAGAACTCCACGTCCCCCACCAGTTTCTTCTCGCCGACGCGGTTGACCCCCACGTCGATCACCACGGCCCCCTCCTTGATCCACTCTCCCTTGACCATCTCGGGCCGGCCCACTGCTGCTATGACTACATCCGCCCGGCGGACGACCCCGGCCAGGTCGCGCGTGCGCGAGTGGCACACCGTCACGGTGGCGTTTTGCGCCAGGCACATCATGGCCACCGGTTTTCCCACGATATTGGAGCGGCCGATCACCACCACCTCCTTGCCCGCCAGGTCGATCCCTTCCTCCTTGAGCATGACCATCACGCCATACGGCGTGCAGGGCTGGAAGAGCGGCTTGCCCACCGCCAGGCGTCCCACGTTGTAGGGATGGAAACCGTCCGCGTCCTTCAGCGGGGAGATGGCCTCCAGCACCTTCTCGGTATCGATCTGCGGCGGCAGCGGCAGTTGCACCAGGATGCCGTGGATAGCCGGATCGTTGTTGAGCCTTTCCACCAGCGCCAGCAGTTCCGCCTCGGCGGTCTCGGCCGGGAGCTTGTATTCGTCCGAGAAAATGCCCGCCTCTGCGCAGGCCTTCTCCTTCATGCTCACATAGACGCGGCTGGCCGGGTCGTCCCCCACCAGCACCACGGCCAGGCCGGGGGTAATGCCCTTCTGCTTCAACTCCAGAACACCCGCCGCTATCTCGGTGCGCATTTTCGCGGCTATAGCCTTGCCGTCGATGATCTTGGCCATGTCAACAGATCTCCTTGGTCATAAAAAGTTCGGTCATCATACTGTGTTGGCACCTGTTTTGTAAAGGCGGATCGCAAACACAAAAAAGAAGACCTCCGAGGTTTTCAAAACCTCGGAGGTCCGGATTCCGTTACAAACCGGGACATCACCCCGCGCAGCAGCCGCCGCCGGCGCAGGCCGCCGGCTTGGGCGCCTCGGTCTTGGGGCAGTAACCCTGGTTGAACCAGCCATCCCCCTTCAGGCTGAAGGCGGTGGCCGAGATCATCTTCTCCACCTTGCCGTCACAGCGTGGGCACTGACTGGCGGGAGCATCCGAAAACTTCTGGCGCAGCTCGAACTGGTGATCGCAACTCTGACAGCGGTACTCGTACATGGGCATATGTTTTGTCTCCTCAAGGATATGTTTACCAGACACTTCAAATATAATGATGCCACGGCAGGTTTGTCAATGCCTTTGCCCGAATCGGCTATGAGCAAAGGCCCCTGAGGAATATCCTCGGGGGCCTTTGCATTGCGGGCTATACGCGATTCCGCGAAGCTATTTGATCAACCTGAGCAGCAGGGCGCAGATGAGGGCGGTCTGCAAAAAACCGGCGCCCACCACCCAGCGGATGAGGTCGGCCTTGGTTTCGGCAAGCTTCACCTCAAGGTCCTTTATGTCGTTTTTTGTGGCAAGTTCTTTCTGCTCCAGATGTTTTACCGCATCCGAGGTTTCTTCGATGATGCTCAGCAGCGCCTTGCTTTCGGCCTCGCCCAGCTTTCCCTTGAGCATGTCGTATAATTCGAGAGTTTTTACCATGATTCCCCCTCTTATTTGATCAGCCTGAGCAGCAGCGCGCAGATGAGGGTGGTCTGCAAAAAACCGGCACCCACCTTGATTGACCAACTATTTAATTAATACCACTCATAATTTCAATATGCAACCGCAATGTCCGCTCATAATTTTGTTTATGTTCCCAGAGCGGGGTGCCCGCATTTAATGCAAAAAGCCCCGGAGGATTTCCCCCGGAGCTTTTTGCTCTCTCCTGTCTGTAGCTCGCTGAAACCGGCGTTCTTCAGTTTTTTGCATATCGACGGTAATGGCTGGTCAGGTGCCTTTGCTGATGCGCTCACTGGTACCGGGGACGCATATATGAGCACCTATTATTGCAACTGGCCGCCCGCGATTATTGTAACGCCGAAGGTCTTGATTGTAACGCCGCTGTTTTGGGCGGACCTGTTCCCTGCCGCGTCGAATGCCTCCACCTGATAGGTGTAGGTCGTTGCCGGCTCGGTTGTGGTATCGACAAAGGTGGTGACCGTCGCGCTCTGGCCGATAAGGATTCCGTTGCGATATACACTGTATCCAGATACACCCACGTTGTCCGTAGCCGCATCCCATGCCAGGCTGACGTCCCTTCTGTCGTCAAACGTGGTGACCTTCAGATTGCCCGGAGCGCTGGGAGCGGTCTTGTCACCGGCAGGTTGAACGGCCGGCGTGGCGACCGTGATGGCGGCGCTGGCCTGGGAAACATTGCCGGCGGCATCCAATGCCCTGACGAGGTAGCTGAAACTGCTGCCGGCCGTCACCGTCGTGTCGCTGAACGCGGTCCCCTGCGTCTGGCCGATCTTCTCACCGTCTCGATAGACCCAATAGTTGGTCACTGCGATGTTGTCCGTTGAAGCCGTCCAGGTGAGATTAACGGATTTATCGGTGACCGAGGATGTCGCCAGGTTTGCCGGCGCGGAAGGGGGGACGGTATCGTTGATCGAGGCGAGACTCCCCGTCAGATGGTCCGTCGCGGTCTGAGCGGTGATGGCGGTGATGCTCATGGTCGAGCCGAGCTGTGCAACCAGGGTGCCGAGCGTCTGGTCGCTGACGGCGGCAAAGTCGATCTGCTGGCTGAGGGTTGCGCTCCGGGCGCTGGCGATGATCTTCATGTTGCCGGCAGCGTCGATCTCGGAGACCGCCATCAGAAAGCGCACCCGCGCCACGACCTGGTCTGTCGTCGCGTCGGCACTGGGGTTCGATTCGCGGGCCAGGGTGATCGGGGTCATGACCGGTTGTGCCGTCGCCTGCCCGATGAGGATTCCGCCGACGCTGAACTTGACTGCCTTTCCTTCTTCATACCTGAAGGTACCGCTGGCATCCGTCACACCCTTCTGGCTCCCCGACTCATAGGTCAACCCTTCGACAGGGCCGTCAACAAACTTTCCCGTCCTGGATTCAGGAACGGAAGAAGCGGTCCCGCCTCCACCCCCTCCGCACGCGGCCAGGGCGAAACAGACCACACATAGAGTTAATACCTTGACTGACTTCAACATCTTTGCTGCTCCTTTCATTGCCGGTTGGATGGGGCATTCAACACGGCGTCCTGAGATACAATGTGGGGACCGGGGATCAACTCCCGGCTGCCTTCAAACCGCCCCTCCGGGACATCCAATTCAGAACAAGCAATAAACCTGCCGAACAGCGCAAGGAGTCAAGTGTGATTTCAATCATGACAAAACCCCTCCCGTATTAGAGAGGGGTTTTGTGTTTCTACGGTAAAGCGGATGCCCCTACTGAAACCAGTTGTTGGTTGCAGGTACGAACGTATGGCAAGTAACGGTGCAACTACCCTTGCTGGCTCCGGTCGTAACGTAGGGCTGGCTGAAGCGCTGACCGCCGATGGTGTCGGCCGGGACGCCTTCAAAGGCGGCGGTATTGAGCCCTCCGAAGTGCTGCTGTGGGGTCAGCAGGTTTGTGGCGTGACAATCGGTGCAGAAGACCCTGACCTGGGGCAAGCCGGTTCCTGGTTGCGGAGTGAACAGAAGATGGTTCGCGTGCCGCTGATTGGTGGCCCCGCCGGAGAAGAAGCTGTTGAACTGCGGCGTCTGCGAGGCCGTACCCTGCTCGTGGCAGAGGAGGCAATCGGCATTCACATTGATGGTACCTCCGACCCATGCAGGCGTTGTCTGGCCGCCGTGGCAACTGACAGCCGAGCAGGTTCCGGCGGTAAAGCCGAATGTCCCCGTCTTGGCCTTGAAGCTGTTCGTGGTGGCGTTGAGGTCCAGCAGCGCCATGTTGAGAACGCCGTTGGCATGAAGGGTGGTGCCCGTGCCGGCGCCGGAATGACAGGCATCGCACGTTACGTTGGGCAAGGCCAGGTGCGCGGCGTGGGCGCCGGTTGCCGGCGGATTGCCATGGCACGAGGCGCAGCCGGTCGGGGTGCTTGCCGGGTTGGAGGCGTGGCAACTGATCCCGCTGCGTGGCGACGACATGCACGAGGGCGCCGTGCCGCCGACGCCGTCCAGGGCCGCTCCGTGGCACAGAGCGCAGGCGGTGGCCAGGTTGCCCGCCGTGGTATGGCTGGTGGTATTGGCCGTATTGAAGGGGGTGCCGACGCGGCCCGGCAGCCAGGGGGTCGGATGCGCGGTGCCGGCCTTATGACAGCTCTCGCAGCCGTTTACCGGCATGTTGTTTCTGGGCACGCTGAATTGCGGATTGGCACCGGAAGAGGGAACCGCGTGGCATGCCTGGCAGGTGGTCAGGTTGGCCTTCGCCAGCGGGCCGTGCTGGGCGGAGGAGAGGAAGGCAGCGCTCTGCACGTGCGGAACCGTGCTGGTGTCGTGACAGAGGGTGCCGTTGAAGCACCCGGGGGCGGTCCCGGCCGGCGCGATGGCCCCGATCCGCTGCCCGAGCAGGTTGGCGCCGGCGGTGTGGCACTTGGCGCACTCGGCGGCGTTGGCGGTATCGGTGGTCACGTGGTTGCTGCCGCTGGCAGTCGTACCATGCCACGGTCTGGGAGGATGGGGCGCCGTGGTGTGGCATGATTTGCAGGAAACGGCACTACCGTTGTCGTAGGTGCTGCCGTGGCATCTGGTGCAGTAGGCAAAGCCCGCCGAAATCGCCGGCGCGGCCATCGCCCCCGAGGTGCCGTGGTCGGTGGCGTTCCGCCAGCCGTGGCTGCCGGTGACCGGGCCGGTGGCGTGGCAGGCCTGGCCGCTCTGCGATTTGGCGCTGAAGCAGCTCACCTTGGTGATGCCTCCCAGCAGATCGGCGCCATGGCATTCGGCGCAGGGAGAAAGGGCGAAATCAACGGACGCCGTTGCCGCGACCCCCTTGCCGGCGACCTTCGCCGCGCCCGGCGTGCTCTTCTTGTACTCGAGCCAATGCCGTTCCACCCACTCGGCCGGATGCTTGCCGCTGCTGTCCACGATCGGCGCAGCGCCGTTTTCACTGCTGCAGGCGTAGAGAGCGGCCGCACCCGTTACGACAAAAATCATTTTTATCCATGAAGTCATTTTAGGCATATCCCTCTCCTATCGGTGGCAGGCAATGCAGCGTGCGTTGTTGGCCCTGCCGTGGCAGCGCTGGCAACTGGCCGGATCAAGCTTGCCCTCTATCTTGTGCAATGTCATGAAATCGCCACGGTGCTGCATCTCCCGGTCTGGGCGATAGCCGTATTTCGTCGAGGGCTTCATCTCGACCTTGTTGGTGTGACAGTCGTTGCAGAACGAGCTCTTGTGGCAGACGGAAGGGTTTCATGGTCCCCTTCTGCTGGTCCTCATGGCATTCCGCGCAGTTCACCGGTCCGGCGGCAAGCTCCTCGGGATGCCAGGCCGGCAGTCCCGGCATGGTCTTCATCTGGGCGCAGGCCGCGAGCAGGACGATCAGCCCGGTCATCGCCAGGATGGGGAAGATCAGGTTGAAGCGTTTCATTTCGTGCCTCCTTTTCCGGTGTAATTCATGTTGTAGGTAAGGCGGATCAACCCTTTCATGTCATCGACGAACTGCGGGTTCTTTCCGTAGCTGACGTCACCGGACAGGGCCAGGGCAGGGGTCAGACGACATCCGAGAGAGCCGGTCACCTCCCAGGCGCTCGACTTATTGTTGATGTTCTCCTTGAAGAAGTAGCCGATGGCGTCCACGGCGGCGAAATAGCTCTTGGTGTCGTGCATGGCATAGGCGCGCGCCTCGTGGAAAGAGCCGGATGCCGACGGCGCCACGGCAAAGTTCCGGCTGGCGCGGAGATAGTGATAACCGACCCCGGTGCGTAGCGCCTTGTCCAGCAGCGCGAAGCGGATGTCGCCGCCGAAGCGGTCGGCCTTGCCGATCTCGCGGGTAAAGTGCTTGAAGTCGCCCGAGATCTCCACCATCCGGTTCAGCTCGTAGGAGGCGCGGCCCCCCATCGTGCGCGACCTGTCGTTCAGATTGTCGAGCAGCCCGGCGAAGAAGATCGAGCTGAAGAAGAGGTCACGGTCGCGATACTCGTTGAACTCGCCTGTCAGCACCAGGTCCTTGAGCGGCTTGACGTTCAGCAGGTAGCTGTGCTCGGCGACCCCCTCGGTCTCGGCGTTGTAGCTGGAGTGTCCCATGATCTCCACCATGCGGTGCGGGTTCAGCCAGACGTCGCCGCCGAGGAGCCGGTGGCTGCCGAACCGGCCGCTGGCCGCCAGCTGCTGGTTGCTGGCCTGGTTGAGCGCCGGCGCGTCGCTCTCGTAGACCCCCGAGACCCCCAGCTCCAGCATCCCCTTGTAACGGTAGTGCAGGCGCCCGCCGACGAGGCCGTCACCCTTTCCGTCGGTGATCTCGCCCGGCATGTGCACCGTGTGGACCGTGGCGCCGCCGAAGGCCGAGATCCCGAATCCCAGCGGCAGGTCGCTGCGGACGTTCAGGCCGTCGACATGCTCATTGACGATCCCCTCGTTGATGAAGAAGCGGCCGAAGCGTATCAGCCCGTTGGCCTGGTCCGTGCGGTACTGGGCGTAGGCGTAGGTCAGGGCGCCGTCCGCCCGGTCGTTGTTGTAGCTCTTGTCCGCCAGGTCGTAGCGCCCCCATCCGTAGAGGTGCAGCGAGAGGTTGCCGTCCCCCAGCTTCTCGAAATCCGCCCCCAGGAACTGGGTAGCCGGCGTGAAGTCCTTCTTCTGGAAGCCGGGGCGGCTGTCCTGGGAGAAGCGGAAGATGGTGGCCGAATCGACCGAGGTGTCGGCCAGGGCGGCTGCCGGCAGGGCCATGAGAAAAACGGCTGAGAGCAGGCGGTACAGGTTTTTTTTCATTGGACCTCTCCTGTGCTGAAGTGAGAAAACCACCATACATAATAACAAGATATTTTCAAATGAAAATGGGGCGACTTACTAAAGACATGAAAGCTGCCGTCATGAGGTTTTTGACTGTAGGGGCGCTGCAAACGCCTTATCCGCTTCATCCTGACTCATCTGCTAAAATCAGGCGAAGCAAGAAAGCCTTGCTTCGCCCCTACAATCCAAAACAGTTGCTGCATTGACTGCCTTTTAAAGACCGGGGCACGGCATGCCGTGCCCCGGTTTTGTACTGACGAGGGTAAGCAGGCTCAGCACCTGCTTATGCCTCGTCTCCTGCTAGCGGTGAACAGCGTTAATAGACACGGGGCCGGTGCTGCCGTGGCAGGTCACGCAGGCCTCGTTGCCCGGGTCGGCTGCACTGCGCAGCACCCTGATCTGGCCACCGTTCTGCTTCATATGCGCCTTGGCTGCCGGTGCGTCATGGCAGCTCACGCAGGAAGCGGTAAACGGCGTGGTTACCAAGTCGGTGGCGTTGGGCAGGCTGGTGCGGGATGCTGAAACAACTGAGACGTTGTTGGTCAGATCAAGCGCCGTGCCGTTGGTAGTCATGTCGGTGGTCACCTGCGCGTCGGCCGGGATGCCGGTGTAGCTCGGGTTTCCAGGGTTTGAAGAAGTTGGAGCAACAGGTGCAACATGGCACATCTGGCAGTTCTTCAGGATGCCCGGGAACTTGAACGTTGCCGCGCTGAAGTACATAACGACAGTGCTTCTGTCGCGGACGAATTTCAGAGGGTTGGTGCGGCTGCTGCCGGCGTGGATGCCGTGAATCATATCCTTGAAGTTGTTGGTTTCTTCAGGATAGGTGGTCGGGTCGAGCAGGGTGAAGCCGTCTGCCGTCAGCAGGGCCTGCTCGGTAGCCGACATTGCACTTGGAGTTTTGGTGATATTGGCAACGTTCACACCTTTACCGCTGGAGCTCAGGTTCGGCACATGGCACAGGACGCAGATGGGGGTGCCAACTGTCTCCTTGCCGATGACGCGGCTACCGCCGTGGCCTTCGAACCACTCGTGGCAACTGCCGCATTTGGCCGGGTCGATCAGCGAACGACGGGTCGCGTCGCCGGTGACCGCCTTGACGACCGATATCGCATGACGCGCGGTGGCGGCGGCAATGCCGTTTGTACCGGCGGCTTGAGTGAAGTACGACTGGAGGCCTACGGCGCGCATCTTGGCGCCAAGCGGGAAGTTGGATGCGGCGGCGGTGATGGTGGCGGTGTAATAGCCGCTTGCATCGGGAGTGCTCAGGGTGCCCTTGGTGCCGTCAGCCAGGTTGGCGATATTGACGCTGATCGGCTGGGCTGCCTTCACGCCGAGGTTGTTGAAGTCCGACGAGGTGGTGAAGGGCTGGTTTGCGGACGACAGGTTGTAGGCCAGGATGAAGCCGGGACCGCCGGTGAAGCCGGTCAGCAGCGGGCTGGCGGTGGTGCCGACGCCGATAAAGGTGACCGGGGCCGGGGTGGAGCCGTCAGTGGATGCCAGTATCCTGAACTTGATGACCGCCTGGTTGCTGGCGTCGACGGTGACATCAGCGATTTCGTAGGTGAAGTTGGTCAGGCCAGTCGCGACCTTCGGATTATTGGTTGTGGCGTTGACCGACAGGTGCGCATTCTCGGGGGACATCTTGCCGGTCGTGCTGGTCACGGCATGGCAGCTGTTGCACGAGGAATCATCAGCTTGTGCAACGTGGGCGGTCCCGCCCGACTTCAGGTTGGCGCCGGTGGCGTAGTCGATGTTGTCGTGGCAGGAACCGCAGGCCTTGCGGCTCGGCTTGGCCTGCCAGTTGTCGCCCTGGGCGCCTGCTCCGGCCTTGTGGCACTGGCGGCAGTTGGTAACTTCCTTGGGATAGACGATCTCGTTGAACTTGACGCCGGCGTAGTCGTAACCGGTCTTGGTCAGCCTGCTCCCCATGTGGATCTTGTGGATCATGGTGACGAACTCGCCCGACACTTCACTATCGGCAACGTAGGTGCTGCCGGTGAAGACGCCGGCGCTGGAGGCCGAAGCGGTACGGCCGTTCGCGCGTTGGCTGGTATGACAAACCACGCAGAAACGGGTGTCTACACGACCGCCATGCGGAGTGGAAACGCCGATTTTGGTATGACACTCGTTACATGCTGCGGCTGTGACGATTTCACGCTGGAGCATACCGGTAACGGGAGCCCCGGAAGCGGGCACGAAGTCAAAAATGAGGTTGGCGGCATTGGTGAAGTTGCTGCCGTAGGTCACACCACTATTTGTTACCGCGTTGACCACCGCACCGCTGGAGTCCTTGACAGCCGTATCCGCCGTCCTGACCTGAATGGCCAGGCGATGGGTCAGGCTTGCGTCGTAAGCGGGCATGTAGGTCTGTGCTGTCTTGACATCCTTGGCGAACACATAGGTATAGCTGCCGTCGCCATTGTCGATCAGGCTCGTTCCGGCAGTGGGCGCATTAAGGCGGGTGGTCGTGTTAAAGGTGGTGGAGGATTCGGTGGAAGGACGCGAGGTAGCACTGGCTACCATGTAGCTCTGCCACTGATCGGCACTGCCGCTTTGGCCGGGCTTGAGCTGTACCAGCGCAAAGGCGAAGGTCTTGAGTCCGCTGATCCCCTTGCCGGTTGCCTTGTTGATCACCTGGAAGCTGACGATCGGCTTATTGCCGGGAATGGCTACGCTGGTAACGGAACCGACTACTTCAATGTTGTTCAGGTCGTCGGCGGTCAGCGCGCTTGCGTTCAAAGCCGGAAGCAGCGCGGCGCTGCTGAACTTGCCGGTCAGGGCCAGGCCGGAACCGATGTAGGCCAGCTGCTGGCCGCCGTTGTCCACGATCAGTTGCGCGGCGGCAGCGTAATCCTTGCCGACGGAGGCGAGCGTCTTGCCGGCGTCACCCAGGTCGCCGGTGAGGCCGAGCAGTTGCGATACCAACTGGGCCTTGGCGGTGCTCTCCTGGCTGATCACGATGCTGATCGGGTTGCTGCCGCTGATGGTGCCGGCGGCCGGCGGATTGCTCAGGTCGATCGGCACGAGGCTGAGGAACGTCCCCTGGGCCACGGTCGCCTTGAACACAAGGATGGTCTTGGTTGTAGGCAACGTGAATGCGAGGCCGCTGAACTTGCCGCTGGCGTCGATCGCGGAGCCGCCGAGTTTTGCGCCGTCCTGGGCGTCGTAGACCTCCACGGTGTTTGCCGCGATGGCGGTGAGCGCGGTCGTCTTGGCGGTCGATTTGGGCGCCTCAACCGTCCCGCTGACCGTGATCTCCGTCCCCTTTTCCCCTACCTTCACGGGGCTTCCGCTCCCGCCGCTGCAGCCGGCGAGCGGCAGCAGGGCGAATGCTGCGAGTGCTACCAGATACCATAATTTTCTGCCTGTCATAATTTCCTCCCTTTGGTTTGGTACTGCGTTTGATACTGCTTTCGTAAAATCACCGAGGTAATGTCCGATCTTGAGCTGAGATGCCTCCTTTCGATAAGTTGTTATTCCCGCTTTGAATTTACTGTTGATAAGCCCTTCTTTTCAGGGCAATTCATACGGTTATTTCACGTACATTCACCCAAGCTCCATACCATGTTGCACATCGTGTGCCATGACTCTCATGCATTTACAGCCCAAGGATGGCTTCGGCGATCTGGCCGCCCACCGTAACACCTAGCATGGCCGGATTCAGCGTCACGGAGAGCTGGGTGCTGGCCACTGAGCGGTTGCCGGCCGCGTCATAAGCAATGACGAAATAGTTGTAGACCGCGCCGGAAGAAAGGTTGCTGTCGGTGTATTCACGCTGTGTCGCCGTGGCGATCTTGGTGATACCACGGTATATCTCGTAACCGGCAACCCCGGTATTGTCCGTCGAGGCGCTCCAGGTCAGCCTGACCGAGCTCTTGTCGGCGCTGACGGCGGAGGCGGTGGCGCTGAGATTTGCCGGCGCGGTCGGTGCGCTGATATCCATGGCGGGAAGCCCGAGAATGCCTGAGCCGAGCTGGCCGCTGAGCGTCACCCCGAGTGTGACCTGATTGGGCGTAACGGAGAGTTGGTTGCTGGCCACGGATGGGTTGCCGACGGCGTCGAAGGCAACGACATAATAGGTGTAGGCAGCGCCGGAAGTGCGGTTTGTGTCGGTGTAGCCGGGTTGCGTTACCGTGGCGATTATCGTGTTTCCACTGTAGACCTTGTAACCGGCAACCGCGGTGTTGTCAGTCGAGGCGTTCCAGGTGAGCACGACCGAGCTCTTGTCTGCACTGGTCGCGAAGGTGACCGCACTGAGATTGACCGGAGCGGTCGGCGCGCTGATGTCCATGCCGGGCAGGCCGAGTATGGCGGATGAGAGCGCGCCGCTTAGAGTCACCCCGAAGGTGACCTGGTTCGGTTTGACCGTGAGTTGGTTGCCGGCCACGGAACGGTTGCCGGCCGCGTCGTAGGCGATGACGTAGTAATTGTAGGTGCCGCTGGTGGCAACATTGACGTCGGTGTAGCCGGGCTGCGAAATCAGGGCGATCCGGGTATTGCCGCGGTATACCTCGTAACCGGCGACGCCGCTGTTGTCCGTTGCGGCGCTCCAGGTGAGGATCACCGAACTTGTCGTGGCGCTGGTCGCCATGGTGGTGGCGATGAGGCCGGTCGGAGCGCTCGGAGCGCTGATGTCCATTCCGGGCAGGCCGAGCACGCCTGAACCGAGCTGGCCGCTGACAGTCACCCCGAGCGTGGCCTGGTTGGGCGTGACGGAGAGCTGGTTGCTTGCGGCCGACCTGTTGCCGGCGGCGTCGTAGGCGATGACGTAATAGCCGGAGGTGACACCGGACACCACGTTGGTTATTGTACAGCCGGGCTGAGTCACCGTGGCGATTTTGGAGGTTCCACGATATACCTCGTAACCTGCAACGGCGACGTTGTCCGTTGAAGGATTCCAGCTGAGGACTACCGTGCTCGTATCGGCGCTGGTGGCGAAGGTGGTGGCCACGAGGCCGGCCGGCGCGGAGGGAGTGGTGGTGTCAGGGATGGGAAGCGCGATGATACCCGGGGACAACTGGCCGCCAATGCTGACAGAGCCGTTACCGCTTGTGGTGACCGAAAGCGGCACGCTTGTCGCGGACTCGTTTTTGACGACGTCAAAGGCCGTTACCGTGTAAGAATAGGTTTTTTTGACGTAAGTTACCGTTGTGCCGTTCTTCTCGATACCTATGTTAGCGGTATCGGTGAAGGCCGGCTGCGTGGATGTGCCGATCAGAACGTTGTCGCGGAAGATCTTGTAGCCGGTGACCCCGGTGCCGCCGGCGTTGTCGGTGGAGGGGTCCCAGGCGAGGGAAATCCAGTTGCCACCCGCACTCGTTGCCTTCAGGCCGGCCGGTACGCTCGGCGGAGTGGTGTCCAGCACACCCGTGACAACGGTCTGTGCGTTGCTTGCGGACGAGATGTTGCCGGCGCCGTCCACGGCCTTTATCGTATAGCTGTACGTCCTGAAACGCTCGACGCTCCTGTCCGTGTAGCCGGGGGTCGCGACCGTGGCGATCCGGACGTTGTCGCGGAAGATTTCGTAGCCCGCTACGCCGGTGCCGCCGGTGTTGTCCGTCGAGACACTCCACGTCAGGGCGACCTCGACCGTCGAGGCCGTGATCAGGGACGTGGCCACCAGGTCTGACGGCGCGCTCGGCGCGATCAGGTCGCCCGAGGCCGGGGGCGCCGGTGTGGTCGCGCTCAGCGCGGCGGAGGCTGCGGAACGGTTGCCGGCGGCGTCGAAAGACTTTACCGTGTAGCTGTAGGTATTGCTGGGGGTCGCAGTGGTGTCGGCATAGGCGGTTGCGGTAACCGTGGCGATCTTGACACCCGCACGGAAGACCTCGTAGCCGACCACCTCGATGTTGTCGGTCGCTGCCCCCCATGTCAACTCGACAGTGGTTGCGGTGGGAGAGGCGGCAAGGGCCAGGCCGGTCGGCCCGTTCGGTGCGACCGTATCGCCGGTGGCGGCGGCTGTTGCGATCTGGTTGGAGGCGCTCCCCTCGGAGATGTTTCCGGCGGCGTCGAGGGCGCGTACCTTGTATTGGTAGGTTGTGCCCGAGGCCACCGAACTGTCGCCGTAAGCGGTCGTCTGCGCCGAGACCTTGGCGATCACCTGGTCCGCGCCGGGCTGGCCGTTGATGATGGTTGCGCGAATGATTTCGTAGCCAGTCACACCCACGCTGTCGGTCGATTCGGTCCAGGACAGCGATACCTGGCTGCTCCCCAGGGAGGCGGCATTGAGGCCGGTCGGGGCCGTGGGAGCGGTCGTGTCCCTCAGGTCCGGCGCCGCCGGTGTGATGACGGAAAGCGGGCTGCTCGCCTCGGCATTGCTTCCGGCAAGGTCATATGCCGTAACCGTATATACATAGGTGATATTTGGCTGAACCGCGGCGTCGCTGAAATTGGGCTGTTGCGTCGTGCCGATTATGTCGGCGCCGCGCTTGATGGTGTAACCAGCAATGACATTGCCCGTCGGCGCGGACCACGTAAGTGCGACCGTGCCGCTGGTAACGCCGGCAACGGCGAGGTTGGTCGGGGCCGCCAAGGTTACCGTGGCCCGTGTCGGGTCGGCCGGAGTAGGAACCGACACACTGTTGCTGGTGGAGGAAAGATTGCCGGCGGCG
Organism: Deltaproteobacteria bacterium; assembly: GCA_016182975.1. Classification (GTDB taxonomy): domain Bacteria; phylum Desulfobacterota; class Desulfuromonadia; order Geobacterales; family Pseudopelobacteraceae; genus JACPFJ01. The sequence continues at coordinate 35,355 of JACPFJ010000012.1, read as the reverse complement.
TCATAGGCGATCACATGGTAGCTGAACGAGCTCCTGGGCAAAACGGTGACGTCGCTGTATGACGTACCCTGCACCGTGGCCAGTTCCTGGCCGTTGCGGTAAACCTTGTACCCGGCAACGCCGACATTGTCCGTGGAAGCGGCCCAGGCTAGAGCCACCCTGCTGTAGGTTACACCGGTGGATGCAAGACCGCTCGGCGCCGTTGGTGGGGTGGTGTCGGAAAAGACAGTCGGCGGGTCCGCTTTCGTGGTAACGGCCAGGTCGCTGCTGGTCTTGCGGTTGCCGGCCGCATCGAACGCCTCTATCTTGTAACGATACTGGGTAAACCCGGCAAGCGAGCTGTCAGTGTAGGTCGTGCTGTCCGCCGCCAGGGTGGCGACGACCTTGCCGTCGCGGTAGACGTTGTAACCGGCAACCCCGCCGACACCCTCTGCCGATGCGTTCCAGGTGAACCTGACGCTGTTGTTGCTGACCGCAACCGCGGCCAGGGCGCCCGGCTCTGTAAGGGGCTTTGCCGCCGCCGGCGCCGCCGGCGGAAGCGGTGTCGCTCCCGACACCTCGTTGCCGGCGGCGGAGACGTTGCCGGCGGCGTCCACCGCCTTGACCTGATATTTATAGCCCCTGCCGGGCTCAACGCGGTTGTCGGTGAAGGTCGTTCCCGAGGCCTTGCCGATATTCTGGCCGTCGCGATAGACAAAGTAGCCGTCCACCTTGTCGTTGTCCGTCGAGGCGCTCCAACTGAGCTCGACCCTGGCGATCTTGTCGCTCGATGCCGAAAGGCTTGCCGGCGCGGCAGGGGCTTGCGTGTCCTGCTGCACCGCTATGGCGGGGGGCTGAACCGTGGGGGCATTGGCGATGGTTTGGCTCAGGGCGGGAGGGATGTCCTTGATCTCGGTGGCGTTTGTCGAGCTCGTCCTGGTGAAGTCTACGATGGCCGCCGCCAGCGTGGCGGTTTTCTCCGGGGTGTCGAGAACCGCACTGATCACCTCGGAGATCGGTTTGCCCGGCTGAGAGACCTGCGCATCCTGCTGCAGTTTGGCCAGGCCTGCCAGCACGAGGCCGTAATTGATCTGCTCCGGTGTGCTGTTCTTCACGCTGGATGCATCGTTGACAACCGCCGGTTGCAGCTCGACGATGTTGTCGACACCGATCTTTTTGCCGATGGTGATGTTGGCGGCCTGGACAGCGGCCTTGATGTCGCTCGACAAAGTGGTTCCCATGTTGCTCTGGACCAACTGGGCCGCCAGCTCCGTTACCGGCGTGACCTGCACCGTCATCGGCTTGTCGGCCGTTGCCGTCACATCCGGCACGACCGTCCTGATCGACTCATTGGCTCCGAACGGAACGGTATTTCCGTATTCGTCCGTGTAGGTCGATTCCGGCGAGCCGCTCACCACGACCACCACCGGGACGCCCGGATTGGAGAAATTCAGCGTATAGGAGCCGTCGAAGTTGGTCTTGACCGGCTCCCCGATCGGGTCCCCCTTCTGCCCGCCGGGCAGAAGCTTGAAGACCTGCACCGTCGCATTGTTGATCGGACCGGCGACTGCCTTGCCGCTTATGACGACGCTCTGGCCAACGCTGCCGGCGGCGCCCCCCTTACCCGCATAGTCACCGCATCCGGCAAGGACAAGAGGCAGACAGGCGGCAAACAGCAAGGCTCCGATTGAGTACCTTTTCCAGTTGAAGTGCATGAACTCCTCCGATTATTTATATTTGATCCTGTAAATGGGCCGTGGGTTTCAGGCGTTTCTCTTCGCCCGTTTGAAAGTATCGTCTTGCCGCGAAAAGGCGAAAACCCTGTCAAATGGCGGCGCGTTTTCGCGTAAAACATGGAGCGGTTCTATTGCCTGAAGGTATCCGAAAACCCGCCTCAGTCCTGTTCCGAACGTTGTGGGCATCGGCTCGACTGCAGGCTCCCTGAATCCGTTCGTGTATTAATTGCACAAGGCGCGCCACGCGTCTTGCCTGGCGCACATAAAAAATAAAAAAAGCCCCCGCCGGATTCCCGGCGGGGGCTTTTTTTGTTGCTGAGACTAGGTATCCGCTATTCGCAGAGATCGACCTTGACGTCCCAGTTCTTGACTTTCATGGTGCCGTTCTTCTCCAGGTTGAGGTGCATCTTGAAGGCGCGGTCCCACAGCTGCGGCTCGTGACCGACCTTGCGGCGCAGGCAGTCGGCCTTGGCCATCTCGAAGTACTCGGTGAGGATCGGCTTGTAATCCGGATGGGCGCACTTCTCGATGATGACCTTGGCCCGGTCGCGCGGGCAGAGGCCGCGCACGTCGGCCAGACCCTGCTCGGTAACCACGCAGTCCAGGTCGTGCTCGGTGTGGTCGATGTGCGAGCAGTGCGGCACCACGCAGGAGATGCCGGTCGGGTCGGTCTTGGAGGGACGCGACGACGGGGTGTGCATGATCTTGAGGAAGCCGTTACGCAGGAAGTCGCCGGAACCGCCCAGGCCGTTGATCATGCGGGTGCCGCCGACCAGGGTCGAGTTGGCGTGGGCATAGATGTCGATCTCGACCGGGGTGTTCATGGCGATGCACCCCAGGCGGCGGATCGGCTCGGGAGCGTTGGAGATGGAGAGCGGCCGCAGGGTGATCTTGCTGAAGTACTTGTCCCAGTTCTCGAAGAAGCGCGGGAAACCGGGGTTCTCGGAGAGCGAGAGCGAACAGGAAGAGGCGAAGTCCAGACGGCCCGAGTCGAACAGGTCGAGCATGGTGTCCTGGAGCACCTCTGTGTAGACGGACAGGTTGTAGAAGGGGCCCTTGGCCAGGCCGCCGACGACGGCGTTGGCGATGGAGCCGACGCCCGACTGGAGCGGCAGCAGGTTGTCCGGCAGGCGGCCCATCTTCACCTCGTGGGAGAAGAAGTCGATGACGTGGCCGGCGATCGCCTCGGAGGTGTCGTCCATATCGGTGAAGGCGCGCCCCTTGTCGCGGAGCTTGGACTCGACAATGGCGACGATCTTGCTTGGATCGCAGGGGCAGTAGGTGGTGCCGATGCGGGAGTTGGCCTTGGTGATGCCGAGGACCTCGCGGTGGGGGGGGGTCTTGCAGGAGACGATGTCGTGGATCCCCTCGAAGGAGGGCTGGCCGGTGTTGACCTCGATGATGATCCTGTCGCACTGCATCAGGATCTCGGGGATAACGCCGCAGGAGGCCGTCGGGACCAGGCCGCCGTCCTCGGTGATGGCGGAAACCTCGATGATGGCCAGGTCAAGCTTGCCGGTTTCGGAGTCCTTGGTGTAGAAGCCGTAGCCCAGGTCCTGGGCAAACAGGGAGAGGTGCTTGTCGCCCATGCGGATGCGCCCCTCGTTGATGCCGGCGGCGATGTTCTTGCCGGTCTGGTACGGCCAGCGGCGGTCGATCATGTCCAGGGTTGCCCAGCGGTCCTCGGTCTCGGCCCCGACGGAGGCGCCGATGAACAGGTTGAACTTCCACTTGCCCTGCAGGTTGTTCTTCTCGACATGGTCGGCCAGGGCGATGGGCACCACCTTGGGATAGCCGGACGGGGTGAAACCGGACCAGCCGAGGTTCATACCGGGCTTGAAGAACTGGATGGTGTCCTCGGGGGTCATCACCTTGCTCAAAAGTGACTTGTGACGTACGCGGTCTTGCAGTGTTCCGTACTCGGACATCTTCTACCTCCTGTTTGTATTTGGTGTCTACAGGCCTTATGTCATCCTGAAAAACCACTAATGCATCCGCCGCCTGACGTCATAATAGCTAATAATATCAAAATGTTGAAGCGTATACACATGAGGGCGGCGAATAAAACCGGATTTTACGCAAGAGGCCGTGCTTAGTCAAGCTAAATTGTATACACGAACCTCCTCGCGCAATCCCGTTCCGAGGCGGGCGGGACAGCGCGCTGGAGCTGTTCACCCCTCGTAGTCCACCGCCACGATGGAGGAACAGGCCGATTTCATCAACGGCAGCACTTGGCCTGCGTGATAGGGGTGGACCTGGTAGGCCTGGAGGTCATCGAGGGAGTCGAACCTCGTCACCAGGGCCACATCATATGAGCGCTCGGAGCGGATGACGTCGCTGCCGGCCTCCAGGTGGCGCAGCTGGGGGATCTTGCCCTCCATGCTGAGCAGTTTGTCGAGGACGGTGGTAATGGCCTCTTTGGTGGGGTTTGACAGCTTGAAGAGCACGATGTGGGTAATCATGGCGAACACACTCCTTGCAGGTGCCTCAGCGTAATTGGGGTCATTGCGGTTGTTCTGTATACAACGATGGCCCCGCGCTGTCAACTGTCATGCAGAACCGTTACGGCCCGCTTGCGCGCCGCCGGGACGGTGATATGATATTGGCATCTGGCGACCCGTGGCCGATGGCCGGTTTCGGGCGCGAGGACATAGCAGACAGGGAGGTGTGCCATGCCGGAAAGAGAGCTTATCCCGTCCATCGACATGAGGCTCAGTTCGCTCCTGGAGTTCAACCGCAGAAGGGAAATGGAACTTGAAGCGCGGAGCAAGTCAAAAAAGGCCAGGCCAACCATCACCATATCACGGGAGTTCGGCTGCGAGGCGTATCCCATGGTGGAACGCCTGAAGGAACTGCTGGAGAAGAAGAGCGGCGAACCCTGGGTGCTGATGGACAAGGCACTGCTGGAGGAGGTTGCTCGCCGCCATGACCTCCTGGAAGGCAGCCTGGAGAAACTGGGCGAAAAAGTCCGCTTCCTGGACGAGATGCTGTCAACGTTCACGCCCCGCTGGAAGAGCGATAAGGACTACTTTCGGCTCCTCTGCCGCCAGATCGTCTCCCTGGCCGAAACGGGAAACGTGATCATCGTCGGGCGGGGAGGAGCCATCGTCACCCAGCCGATGAAGAACTGCCACCATTTCCGCCTGTTCGCCTCGCAGGATTTCAAGATCCGCTCCATTGCCAGGCGGCTCGATATCACCCGTGAGGACGCCGAGGCCCTGGTCGTCAGAAAGCAGCAGCAGAGGGACAAGTTCATCCGCGACTTCCTTGACCGGGATGCCCGTGACCTCAGCGTCTACAACCTGGTCTTCAACAACGACAAGAATACCCACGACAAGATCGCCCGGACGATCATGGAATACGTGCTGTCACCATGACGCCGCTTGCGCGAAGCGAACAAAAGGGGGTGCCGAGAGGCGCCCCCTTTTTTATGGTGCTGCGGGGGGAGTGAAAAAATGGTTCCAGCCGCACCCGGACTCTGTTATAAATATATATTTTAAGGAAAAAAGCACGTGAAACGGATCATCCTCTTCATCCTGCTGGCAATTGCCGGTTATTTCGCCTGGCTCGGCCTGTCACTGGCGCTGATGCCCCCGGTCTCCGGCCTGGCCGACCGCAAGTTCGGCATGACCGTACAGGTCAAGGACTGGCAGGGGAACTACCATCCCTTTGTCGTCGGGCCGAGGAACCGCTACTGGGTTCCGTCAAACCGCATCCCCGCCGAGATGAAATGGGCCGTGATCCTGGCCGAGGACGCCAACTTCTACGGGCACGAGGGTTTCGACGTCAAGGCGATCAAGGAGGCCATAAAGTACGACCTGGAGAAGAAGAGCCTCAAACGGGGCGCCTCTACCATCACCCAGCAGACCGCCAAGAACCTGTTCCTCTCGCGGGAGAAGACCATCACCCGCAAGTTCAAGGAGATCTATCTGGCCTGGCGCATGGAGCAGGAACTGACCAAGGGGCGTATCATCGAGTTGTACCTGAACGTGGTCGAGCTGGGGCCGATGGTCTACGGCATCGGCCACGGCAGCCGCTACTACTTCGGCAAACAACCGTCAAGCCTGACGCCGCGGGAGTGCGCCTTCCTGGCCGCCATGCTCCCCGGCCCGCGGGTGGCCTACAACCCCTACAAGAACCTGGGCAAGGTACTGAAACGCTCGGACATGATCCTGAAGCTCCTGCGCCGGAAGGGTGTTCTGGGAGAGACCGAGTACCAGGCGGCCCTGGCCGAGCAGCCGAACATCGCCGGGCTGCAACGCAAGGTGGACCGGATCATCGCCCAGCCGCCGGTGTTTACATCGCCTTCGTCGGCCGTGAAGGAGCCGGCCGGGGAGCCCGTCGACGGGCAGCCGGAGAGGCCGGGCGCGAGGGAAAACGGCACCCCGGCCGAACAGTATCCCGCCAGCGCACCGCTGAACAGCGCCACTGAAACCCCTATGGAAAAGAAATGATCCCATCCGCCACAAAAACCGATCTGAAAAACCTTACTCTTCCCGACCTGGAGCTGTTTCTCCGGGGCAAGGGGAAGGAGCGCTTCCGCGCCACCCAGATATTCAAGTGGATCTACCAGCAGGACGCCCGCACCTTCGAGGAGATGACCAACATCTCCAAGTCCCTGCGGGCGGAACTGGCCGAGATCGCCTTCATCAGCCAGCTTGAACCGGAGGCGGTGGAGGTGGGGAGCGACGGGACGCGCAAATACCTCTTCAACCTGGTAGATGGAAATGGGGTTGAAGCGGTGCTGATCCCGATCGAGGGGCGCAACACCCTGTGCATATCAAGCCAGGCGGGGTGCGCCATGGGGTGCGAGTTCTGCCTGACCGGGACCTTCAAGCTGACCCGCAACCTGACCACGGCCGAGATCGTCAACCAGATCATGGCAGTCAAGCGGGATCTTGCCGGGAATCCACCCACCCTGCCGGCAGACGGGGGTGAAGGCCGTGGCGATTTCGACGACAGCGACGACAGTGACGACGGGCATCAACAGTCGCCGGCCGATATCCGCAATATCGTCTTGATGGGGATGGGCGAGCCGCTCCACAACCTGGACAACGTCATCCCGGCGATAAAGATCATGATCGACGGTAACGGGCTGCAATTCTCCAACCGGAGGGTGACGGTCTCGACCTGCGGGCTGGTGCCGGAGATGGAGCGGCTGGGACGCGAGCTGCCGACCGTCAACCTGGCGGTCTCCTTGAACGCCACTACCGACGAACTGCGCGACAGGATCATGCCGGTCAACCGCAGATATCCCATCAGGGAACTGCTGGCGGCCTGCAAGGGGTTTCCGCTCCCCGGCCGGCGCAAGGTGACCTTCGAGTACGTCATGCTGGGAGGGGTGAACGATACGCTGGAGGACGCCAAACGGCTCCTGCGCCTGATCAGCGACATCCCCAACAAGGTCAACCTGATCCCCTTCAACGAGCACGAGGGGTGCGGCTTCAAGGCCCCGACCCGCGCGGCGGTGGACGCCTTCCACAAGTACCTGATCGACCGCCACGTGACGGTCATCACCCGCGACAGCCGCGGCGGGGACATCTCCGCCGCCTGCGGGCAGCTGAAGGGGAGGCTTAAGGGGGGATAGGTTTTACGGTAATCTATTTGCGAATTCAGGATATGCGCAAAATATTTTATTTATCATACAACACAAGTATGACAGATTACGTCCTTGGAGAGTTCCGGGATGCAAATCTTGAAAAAGTTTCCTCTGGATTTCTGCCCTTTCCAACAAAAAAGCCGCCCCACCGGCACCCTGCCGGTAAAGCGGCCCTTATCATCTTCCTGTTCCCCCGCACACCCCATCATCCACCCCACATCATAAAAATGTCCTCACCTTACCCCAGCGCTACCCGCCTGTCAACGGATCACATCAAAAACAGCGGCCTCACGCGATGACGCAGCAAGACCTGAAAAAAACAGCTGTCATGCGGGTGAACCGGATGCAAACGGTTACAACGGCAAGCCAAGCTGAACCTTGATCGCCCGTTCCACCAGCTTCATATCCTTGTTGTCGATATTCCCTGCGCAATTCTGCAGCCGCTGCTTGTCAACCGTGGCGATCTGGTCGGCCATGGCCTTGTTTTCAGCGCCGTTCAGATGGACAACCGCCTCGCTTGGGTAGCATCTGCCTGTATTGCTGGTAAGGGGGATGACCTGTACACGATTGAGATGGGTATTGGCGGAGTTGTTGCTGACAATGACCGCCGGTCTGACCTTTCTGATTTCAGAGCCGACAGAGGGTTCAAAATTGACCCACCAGACTTCACCTCTTTTCATTGGCGCTGTCCCCCACTACCGCATTTGACCACTCCAGCGCTTCCTGCTCACGAACGCTGTCCGCCGCCATCTCGCTGTAGGCGGCATCAAGCTCATTCGCCTTGAGTTGCGGTTTGATAAGGTTCTCTATAAACTTGCTGATATTGCCTCGGCCGACCACACGGCAGAGTTCGTCGTATACCAGTTCATTCAAGGATATGGTCAGTTTTTTTTGCATGGCGCTGCCTCCATTCATACTGCTTACCACCTACGTAATACATACTACCATTCGTCTCTGCATGAATCCAGCTATTTGATTGCCAGCCTGTGATTTCTCACAATTGTCGGCAAGTTATATCAAGGCCCCGGATTAAATGCCGCACAGACAAAAAGAGCGGCATCGCTGCCGCTCTTCCAAAGGTACATTCTGAATTCAATCTATTAACTTTCCAACCGCGGCCTTCTGCTGCGGTACTCGATCACCGGCTCACGGCCGGGGCCGCGCGGTGAACGCCCTCCCGACGGTTTCGAGGACCTCTCCCACGGTTTACCCTGTCCCTGCGATGCATTCGGCTTGGCGCCCGGTTTGCCGTAACGCCCGCCCGCCGGGCCACCCGGCCTCCTGGCCCCGTTGCCGCCGGAAACGCGCCTGAGCACCGACAGCGGTGCCAGCCCCTCGATGTTCTGCTCGGGCAGCCGCTTGCCGATGAAGCGCTCGATCCGCTCCAGGTAGGAGAGCTCCGAGTGGGACACGAAGGAGATGGCGATGCCGGTTGCCCCGGCGCGGCCGGTGCGGCCGATGCGGTGAACGTAGTCCTCAGCGAAACGGGGCAGGTCGAAGTTGATCACATGGCTGACGCCGTTCACGTCCAGCCCGCGTGCGGCCACGTCGGTGGCCACCAGCAGGCGGATGGCGCCGCGACGCATGCGCTCGATGGTCTTGTTGCGGGCCATCTGGGTCATGTCGCCGTGCAGGGCCGCTGCAGGATGGCCGCTCTTGGAGAGTTCGCGGGCCAGATCGTCGGCGTCGCGCTTGGTGGCCGAGAAGATGATCGCCCTGGTCAGTTCGGCATCGCTGATCAGGTGACGAAGCAGCTCCTTCTTGTGGTGCAGACTGTCGGCCACGTGCAGCCGCTGCTCGATCAGGGCGTGGGAGGAGGTGCGCACCGCCAGTTCGATCCGCTTTGGATCGCGCAGCATCCGTTCGGCCAGTTTGAGAACGGAATTTTCCATGGTGGCGGTGAACATCAGTGTCTGGCGCTCCGCGGGGGCGCGTGACACGATCTTCTCCATGTCCTCGCTGAAGCCCATGTCCAGCATGCGGTCAGCCTCGTCCAGCACCAGCACCTCCAGGCGGTCGAGCCTGACGCTGCCGCGCTCCAGATGGTCCAGCATTCGTCCCGGAGTGGCCACGATGATGTCCACCGGCGCCGAGAGCAGTCGCAATTGCTCGCGGTAGGGCATGCCCCCCAGGATCGAGCCGCAGCGCATCTTCATGCCACGCCCGTAGTTACGGGCCGCGTCCATGACCTGGCCGGCCAGCTCGCGGGTGGGGGTCAGCACCAGCACGCGCGGCCCCTTGCCGGGTACGGCGGACGGCTTGGACAGGCGTTCCAGGGCCGGCAACACGAAGGCGGCCGTCTTGCCGGTGCCGGTCTGGGCCGTGGCGATCAGGTCATGACCCGTCATGACCAGCGGTATGGCCTGCTCCTGGATCGGGGTGGGGGTGGTGTAGCCGCAGGCGGACACCGCCTTGAGGATGGCCGGGCTGAGGTTGAGTTCTTCAAACGTCATGATTGTTCCTTTGTCTAGAGGTCGGTGTCGGGGTTAAAGCACACACGGGCCGCGGAATCAACCTGATGATCCCTGGACTGGACGGCAGATACGTATGGGCAAGCTGCGTAATCTTCGCCTGCCAAACGGTCTGCTCTGTTTCAATAGGAGATTGAAGTGCAGGGGGGCAATGCGATGATCAAAAGAAAAACGGCGGACACCATGCCGCCGTTTTGTTGGACAGTCTGTCACCAACATAATGATGTTCCCGCGGAAACGCAAGCATTAAATTTCGGCATTTGGGGGAAATCACTCCCGAAAGCCGCAAGGCATGGAGCATTCCGGGAAAATAACTGTTGAACTTTGCGCCCAAAGCCCGTACATTCAAAGACGTTTTTCGTATGGGACAACATTCGCGCTGAAAGGGACCAGCACATGGCAATCGGAGTGATCGGCGGCAGCGGACTCTACGAGATGGAAGGGCTTGAGGATGTGAAGAGCGTCAGGGTCGATACCCCTTTCGGCGATCCGTCCGACGAGTACGTCACCGGTGTACTGAACGGCGTGCGTATGGTTTTTCTCCCCCGTCACGGCCGAGGCCACCGTTATCTGCCCTCGGAGGTCAACTACCGTGCAAATATCCACGGCATGAAACAGCTTGGCGTGGATAGGATCATCTCGGTATCGGCCGTGGGGAGCCTGAAAGAGGCCATCGAGCCGGGACACATCGTCATCCCGGACCAGTTCATCGACCGGACCAAGGGCGTCCGCAGGGACACCTTTTTCGGTGAAGGAATCGTGGCCCATGCCGGTTTTGCCGACCCGGTCTGCCATAACCTGTCGGAGACCCTGTACGATGCAGCCCGCAAGGTGGGCGCAACGGTACACAAGGGGGGCACCTATATCTGCATGGAGGGACCGGCCTTCTCTACCCGTGCCGAATCCTTCATGTACCTGGGTCTGGGGGGGGAGGTGATCGGCATGACCAACCTGACCGAGGCCAAGCTGGCCCGCGAGGCGGAGATCTGTTACGGCATCATCGCCCTTTCCACAGACTACGATTGCTGGCATGAGCACCATGATGACGTTACGGTAGAGGCCATCGTGGCCATCATTCATCAGAACGTGGCCATGGCCAAGAGCATCATTCGCCAGGCCGTGACCGACGTCGCCCCAGAGCGCGGCTGCGCCTGCGGCTCTGCCATGCAGTACGCCATCATCACCGACAAGGCGGTCATTCCGGCGGAAACAAAGCAGAGACTGGAACTGATAGTCGGAAAGTATCTGTAATTCCCCCCTCCCTCGACGGACCCAAAGGGCCAAAGGTGGGGGGTCAGGGGTGTGGTAGAGACGCGCCGCTGGCGCGTCTGACCATTTTTATATCCAATTGATATTGCTAATAAAGGAGCCTATAGATGAGCATCGTCGTTGTCGGCACCGTGGCGTTCGACACGGTCGAAACCCCTTTCGGCAGGGGAGAAAACGTCCTGGGGGGCTCAGCCACCTATTTTTCGACCTCGGCCAGCTTCTTCACCGATGTCTCCCTCGTGGCGGTGGTGGGCGAGGATTTCCCCGAGGAGCACGTCCGCTTCCTCAAATCGCGTGATATCAACACCGACGGCCTGCAGCGCATCCCGGGCAAGACCTTTCACTGGACCGGCCGTTACGGTTACGACCTGAACGAGGCCCAGACCCTCGACACCCAGTTAAACGTGCTCACGGAGTTCCGCCCCGACCTGCCCGATGCCTATCGCGACGCCGAATATCTCTTCCTGGCCAACATCGACCCGGAACTGCAGATGGAGGTGCTGGAGCAGGTACGCGCGCCGAAACTGGTGGCCTGCGATACCATGAACTTCTGGATAGCCTCCAAGCCGGAGGCGCTGAAGCGGGTGTTGCAGCGGGTGGATATCGCTGTGATCAACGAGGGGGAGGCGCGCCAGTTTACCGGAGAAGCCAATCTGGTCAAGGCCGCCAGGCAGATAATCTCCCTGGGATGCAAGCGTCTGGTGGTCAAACGGGGCGAATACGGCGTGCTGATGTTCACCGCCGATTCGGTCTTCGCCGCCCCGGCCTGGCCGCTGGAGGAGGTCTTCGACCCTACCGGAGCGGGGGACACCTTTGCCGGCGGTTTCATGGGATACCTGGCCAATACCGGCGATCTCGGCGAGGAGGGCATACGCCAGGCGATCGTCTTCGGCTCGGTGATGGCCTCCTTCAACGTGGAGGATTTCAGCCTGGAGCGTATGAAGCGCCTGGACTACCGGGAGGTCGAGGCCCGCTACAAGAGCTTCAGGGCGCTCACCAGCTTCCGCGACATCGTCCCGCTCTGAAGACCGGAGATCGGGAACCGGGAACCGTAAATAGGCATTTTTAAATACTCGCTTCCCGCTTTCCGCTTCCCGTATCCCGAGGTTATTCATGAACGTGCGCCTGTTTCATCTCATCCTCCTGCTCATGCTGCCGGCCGTGGCCGGTTGTGCGACTGGGAACAGCCGGCAGGCGGTCGAGAACAACCCGGCCGCCTATCATTTTCAGATGGGGCTTTCGTACCTTGGGGAGCGCAACTTCACCGGCGCCCTGGTGGAATTGACCGAGGCCGAGAAGCTTGATCCCGACAACCCTGAGGTGCTCTACAACCTGGGGATGGCCTACATGGGGAAAAAGCGCCCCGATCTGGCCGAGCAAAAGCTCCAGCGCGCCCTCAAGCTCAAACCGAACTATTCCACGGCCCGCAATGACCTGGGTGTGGCCTATCTGGAGTTGAAACGCTGGGATAATGCCATCCAGCAGTTCAGGATCGTAAGAGACGACATCTTCTACGAGAACGCGGAGAGCGCCGCCATCAATCTGGGTCTGGCCTACCTGGGCAAAGGGGATCATACCAAGGCGCTGGAGGAACTGCGCGCCGTGGCGGCCGCAAATCCACGCAACCCGATCATCCACCTCTCTCTCGGCCGGGTCTGGTTTGCCATGGACAAGACAGAGCAGGCCATTGCCGAATACCGCAAGGCCCTGGAGATCTTCAAGGACTACGGCGCGGCCTGGTATCACCTTGCCCTTGCCCAGCTCAGGCTGAACAACCAGCAGGCCGCCAGGGCAGCCTTCAAAGAGGTACTCCGCATCATCCCCGATTCCGATCTGGGGCGATTATCGCTGGGTTATCTGGAACTCATCAAGTAAGCGAGGCCGGCCTTGTCCGAGAATGTCACGCACAACGCGGATCCTGCAGCCAGTTCGCCGGGGGCCATCCTCAAGCGGTGCCGGGAATACCACGGCATTTCCCTTGGGGAGGCGGCCGAGGCGACCAAGATCGGCATAAATTACCTCAGGGCACTGGAGGGCGATCAGATCAAGGAAATCCCCAGTGCGGCCTACCGCAGGGGATTCCTGCGCATCTACGCCACCTACCTCGGCCTCAATCCCGACGACATCATCCGGTTTTCCGAAAAGCAGTCCTCCCCCGCCGGCGCGCCGCGGAAGGATCTGCCGGGCGGCAAGGGGGACGGCATGCCGGTCCGCAGTCGCTTTTCATGGCGGAAGCTTCTCCTGCCCGCCTTACTGCTTTTGCTTCTGATTGTAACCGCGTCAATTATCAATCGTCCCACCGCGCCGCCCCCGAAACAGGCCGTTCCCCAGCCCGTCGCCGAAGCGCCTGCCGCGCCGCCGGTCCTGCCGGCGCTATCGAGCGCCCGCCCGGCTTCCCCCGTACAAAAACCCGAGGCCAAAATTGCACCGGCGAAACCGGCCAGCGATGATACCGCCCCGAGCGAACCTGGCGTCACACTGACGCAGCCTCCCGAGGCGCCCAAGGGTTTCATTGTAAGGATGAAAGTCATCCAGAACGGCACGCTCACCGTGGCCATAGACGGAGTAACAGCCCAGAATTACGATCTGGCCGTCGGCGATATCATCGAGTGGAAGGCCGCAAAGAACATCACCCTGGAACTGTCAAACGCCGGAGGGGTCGAGGCCGAATTGAACGGCAAGCCGCTCAAGGCGTTCGGTCCCGCCGGCAAGCCGGCCTACATCGAGCTTGACGCAAACGGTGTCAAGGAATGATCCCAGCCGCTGGCAGCTAGTGGCTAGCGGACAGCTATAAATGGAAGTACCGTTTCCAGGATAAAGAATCGTCTCAAGGAGAGCAACATGCAGATAGCAGCACGCTGCCGTAAGTGCGGCAAGGTCATGAACAGCCAGCGCATCGACAACTACCGGGTGAAGATGACCTGCCCCTGCGGCTTTTCCGACTACCGCACCGTCACGGAAAAGGTCAAAACGGTCAACCCCTTCTACCACAAGGCGCGCTTCACCCCCTACGTGGAAAACGAGAAGGGGAAGATGGTGCTTACCATGCAACGGGCCAATCGTGAACATATGGAGATCATCTCCCTGGAAGAGATCAGCATGCTGGTCTCCTCCGATTTCGAGCTCTCCGATGTGCTCCGCTCCGTGGCAGACAAGCTGGCCGGACAGCTCAACGCCAGTGTCTGCAACATCTACCTGCTGGAGGATAACGAACTGGTGCTGAAGGCTACCTATGGCTTTGAGCAGGAGAAGATCGGCAAGATCCGTCTCAAGATCGGCGAGGGGATCACCGGGACCGTGGCCAGGGAGATGCAGCCTCTCAATCTCACCCGGGCCTCACAGGATCCGCGCTACAAGGTCTTCCCGGAACTCAACGAGGAAAGGTACAACTCCATGCTCTCCTTTCCCATCACCGATAAGAAGGACGTCTACGGGGTCATCAACCTCCAGACAACCTCCATGCGAAGCTTTCCCGAGGACGAGATCTACTTTGTTTCGATCATCGCCAACCTGATCCTTTCGGCCATCAAACTGCGCCGGCGGGTGGCGTCATCCAGGAACGCGGAAAAAACGTCCGCCACATCTTGACAGCCGGCAGCCCGGTGCTAGAATCTCGAACACAGTCAATCGCAGGGAGTACATCGTGGCAGAAAAATTGAGGCGCATACTGGTGGTCGACGATGAGGAGAATGCCCGTATTGCCCTCTCCAAGATACTGACCCGCGAGGGGTATGAGGTGGCGTCGGCCGGTAACGGTTACGAGGCGCTCAACTATCTGCGGGGCAAAGAGGTGGAGTTGATCATCACCGACATCAACATGCCGGAAATGAATGGGCTGGCATTCCTGCGGGAACTGAACCGGAGCCATCCGGCCAGTAACGTCATCATGATAACCGCCCACGGCGAGGTGGAATCCTACATCGAGGCCATGAACCTGGGGGCCTTCGAGTACATCAACAAACCGGTCAAGGTGGACGAATTGAAGAAAATCATCACCAAGATTTTCAGGAAACCGTGATAAAATAAAAATGAAGGAGAACTTGGTATGAAGCCGTTCGACAAGATATTGACCGCAATTGATTTCTCGGAGAATTCCGAGTATGCCTTTGATTATGCCCTGACGCTGGCAAAGCGCTTCGATGCGGAACTGACGGTTATGCACGTCATCAACGAACCGGTTGATTTACGAGGTTTCTATGTACCCCATATCTCCTTCGAACAGCTGGAGAAGGAGATCGAGGAGGGCGCCTCCAAGATGATGGGGAAGTTCTGCAGCAGCAGATTGGGTGACTTCACCAATTACAAGAGCGCCATCGTCAGCGGCATCCCTTACGAGGAGATCATCAGGAAGGCCGAAGAGACCGGCGCGTCCCTGATCGTCATGGGTACCCATGGACGCACCGGTCTCGATCATCTCATCTTCGGCAGCACCGCCGAGCGGGTCGTGCGCAGCGCAGCCTGTCCCGTACTCACCATCCGCCTCCCCGCGGAGAAGTAGGTCTCAATTCACGCCGCTTCACGCGACGTGTGACGACATGCAAGATTCTCATCCCCCCGATATCAAGGCCACGGTCGTCATCATCGATGATGAACCAAACATACTTGAATTGTCCGCGCTGATACTCTCCAGACGCGGATACCAGGTTTTCAAGGCCGCCACCGCCCATGAGGGCATGGATATCATTGCCGCCCGGAATCCCGAGTTGGTGCTTCTCGATTACATGATGCCCGAGATGGACGGCCTCTCCGCCCTGCGGGAGATACGGGCGCGCTTCCCGGCCACCTACGTGGTGATGTTCACCGGCAAGGGGAGCGAGGAGATCGCGGTCGAATTGATGAAGGGGGGCGCCTGCGAGTATATCCTCAAGCCCTTCAATAACCGCGACCTTGTCGAACGCCTTGACAACGTCCTGCGCATCCGCGAGATCGAGCTTCAAAACAAGGCGCTCCAGAAGGAGCACGAACGGCTCCTCCAGGAAATCGAGTCATGGAACCAGGATCTGCAGAAACGGGTGCGCGAGAAGAGCGAGGCACTGCAAAAGGCACAGTCGGAGATCGCCCACTCCGAAAGGCTGGCGACACTGGGCTACCTCTCGGCCGGCATGGCCCACGAGATCCGCAACCCGCTCAATTCCATTTCCCTTTTCGTCCAACTGATGCGCCAGAGCACGACCCACCCCGAACATCTGGAGTACCTGATCAAGATCCTCAAGGAAATTGACCGGATCGACTCCATCATCCGCAAACTGTTGGACTCCTCGCGGCGCACCCGGACGATCACCAACGACGTGCGCATCGACCGGGTCATCGACAATGCCCTGGAGGTCTTTCTGCCGCAGATAGAGGCGGGTAAAATCCAGGTGAAACGCAGTTACAGCGCCGTGACGCCCCCTATCAAAGCCGACGCGGCCGAACTGGAGCAGATCTTCACCAACCTGTTTCTGAATGCCCTGGACGAAATGCCTGACGGCGGGCGTCTGGAGATCGAGATCGACGCCGAGGACGGCAAGGTAGTGGTCATGGTGGGGGACAGCGGCAAGGGGATCCCCGCCGAGGCGCTGCCGAACATCTTCGAGCCGTTTTTCACCACCAAAGCGCGCGGGACCGGCATGGGGCTGCCGGTTGTCCGGCGCATCGCCCGTATCTACGATGGGAACATCACGGTACACAAAACCTCGGCAGAGGGGACCGTCTTCCGGCTCGAATTCCCGGCCGGGACAAAGTCAGGTTGAGGTTAAGTTTTAACTGGTGTAATATCGGAGCATCTCAAGCATACGAGACAGCCATGAACGAATCACGCGGAAAAATACTCATCGTCGACGATGACCCATTTTTCCTGAAGGTGCTCTCCGATGCCTTCAGCGAAAACGGATTTACCGTCTTAAACGCCAACGACGGCATCGAGGGTGTCAGGGTCTTCCTGGAAAAGTCCCCCGATGCCATCGTCTCCGATCTGGTCATGCCACGCATGGGCGGGGTTTCCACCTGCATTGAGATCAGCCGCGTAGCCGGGGACAAACTCCCGGTGATCGTCCTTCTGACCTCCATGTTCCAGGAATCCCCCCATGAACACGAGGCCCCCGAAATGGGCGCCCGAGTGCATATCCCCAAATCCACCAAGCCGGTGGACATCGTCATCATCGTAGAACAGCTCCTGGCACGGAAAGCCTACCAACAGGCCTGAACCCGAATGCCGTTCATCTACCGCAATCTCACCCTCTCCCCGAGTGACGGAGAAGACAGTCTGCCGCCAGTGGTGGCTGCACGCGCCGGTCTTGCCGTTAGCGAGCTGCATGACTTCCGCATCCTGCGCAAGGGGATCGACGCCCGCCGCAAGCCGCGCATAAAGACGGTCTATACCATTTCCTTCTCAGTCGCCGATGAAGGTACCCTGGCCGCCCGCCTGGGCAGCGACCCGGACCTGTCATGGCAGCCAGAGCCGCAGGCTCATATATTCATGCCGGTCCGCTCGCAGAGACGGATCGTCATCGCCGGCAGCGGCCCGGCCGGGCTGTTCGCGGCGTTGCGCCTGGCCGAATACGGCCTCTGCGCCACCATCATCGAGCGGGGCCGGCCGGTGGAAGAGCGCGCCCTCGACGTGCAGCGGTTCTGGAGGAGCGGGGTGCTAAACCCGGAGAGCAACGTCCAGTTCGGCGAGGGGGGGGCCGGGACCTTCTCCGACGGCAAGCTTACCAGCCGTTCCAAGGACCCCCTGGTACCCTGGGTGCTGGAACGGCTGGCAGCCTTCGGCGCGCCGCCCGAGGTGCGCTACCTGGCCAAACCGCATATCGGCACCGACCGCCTGCGGCTCGTGGTCGGCTCCATCAGGCGGCACCTCCTGGAGAAGGGGTTCCATATCCGTTTCGGTTGCCGCCTGACCGATATCATCACCCGCGAGGGGGGCGTCTCAGCCGTTGTCGTCAATGACAGCGAGGAGTTCCCCTGCGACCTGCTGATCCTGGCCACCGGCCACAGCGCCCGTGACACCTACGAGTTGCTGGAGCGGCGCGCCGTGCCATTGGAACGCAAGGCCTTCGCCATGGGGCTCAGGGTGGAGCACCCCCAGGGGTTAATCGACCGCATCCAGTACGGCGGCGCCCGCCACCCCGCCCTGCCGGCGGCCGACTACGCCGTCACCTGGAACAACAGCGCCAGCGGCCGAAGCGCCTACTCCTTCTGCATGTGTCCCGGCGGCGTGGTCGTTGCCGGCGCGTCCGAGGAGGGGGGCGTGGTCACCAACGGCATGAGCGGGCAGATGCGCAACTCGCCCTTTGCCAACAGCGCCCTGGTGGTGAACGTGAACGAGGCGGACTTCGGCGGCGCAGGCCCGCTGGCCGGCGTCAGGTTTCAACGGGAGTGGGAACGCCGGGCCTTCCTGGCCGGGGTAGGCGGCTACCGGGCTCCGGCCCAGAACCTGCTGGCGTTCATGCGCATGCCCGGCAGAGGCCCGATCTCCTGCAGCTACCGTCCGGGGATCAGCGAGGCCGACCTTGATACGGTCCTGCCTCCTTACATCATTCAGACCCTGCGCGAGGGTATCGCCGAATTCGGGCGCAAGCTGCGGGGTTTCGTCACTGCCGAGGCCACCCTGATCGGCATCGAGTCACGCACCTCGTCGCCGGTGCGGATTCTGAGGAATGGGCAATATGAATCCCCGGGATTGAAGGGACTGTACCCGGCCGGCGAGGGTGCCGGCTACAGCGGCGGGATCATGAGCTCGGCCATCGACGGCATCAAGATCGCCGATACGATAGTACGGCGGTTGAATCATTCCCCCCTTTGAAAAGGGGGGCCAGGGGGTTAGCCGCCGGTGCGTAACCCCCTAAATCCCCCTTTTTTAAAGGGGGACTTCACACCAAAAGGAGCGTCACGTGGCAAAACAGTTCGTAGCCGAGATCAAGGACCGCGATGCGGTCAACGCCGTCTTTCTGGTCAAGGAGAAGATCATGGCCATGGCCAAGAACGGCAAGCCCTACATGAACCTGCGCCTGATGGACAAGAGCGGCGAGGTGGACGCCAAGGTCTGGGACAACGTGGACGTCCTGGACAAACTCTTTGATAAGGACGACTTCGTCCGGGTGCGCGGCAAGGCCTCGGTCTATCTGAACAAGATGCAGGTGGTGGCGGCGGAGATCGCCAGGATCGCCGATGAGGAGGTCGAACTGGCCGACTTCCTCCCCGAATCGCCGCGCGACATCGACGAGATGCGTAGGGAATTGTCAACTGTGGTCGCCGCCATCGCCAACCCGCACCTGAGAGAGTTGATGGAGGGGTTCCTGACGGATGAGTCCTTGATGAAGCTCTACTGCAAGGCCCCGGCCGCCAAGGGGATGCACCACGTCTACCTGGGCGGACTTCTGGAGCACTCCCTGGCGCTGGTCAAGCTGGTGAAGGGCATCGTGCCGCTCTACGAGGGAATCAACGAGGACCTGCTGGTTGTGGGGGCGCTCCTGCACGACGTGGGCAAGATCCACGAGATGAGCTTCGAGCGCGCCTTCGACTACACCGACGCCGGCAAGCTGCTGGGGCACATCACCATCGGCGTGGAACTGGTGGAGGAGAAGATCCGCCGACTGGAGGGCTTCCCGCGGGAATTGTCCCTGCTGCTGAAGCACATGCTGCTCTCCCACCACGGCCAGTACGAGTACGGATCGCCCAAGCGCCCCAAGACCGTCGAGGCCACCATCCTCAACTACCTGGACGACATGGACTCCAAGATCAACGGCATCCGCGCCCACATCGCCAGGGAGAGCGTCAGTACATCGCGCTGGACCTCGCATCACCGCCTGTACGACCGCTACTTCTTCAAGGTAAACGGCATGGAAGGGGAGCAGGAGGTGGAACGCGTGGGGGATGAGACCTGTGAGCCTGCACCGAAGGAGCAACAGCCCGCGGCTGCGCCCGCAGCGAAGCAGGGACGGCAGAGCTTCGGCAACCAGCCGTTCAAGGCGCTGGAGAACCTGGACCTGTTTTGACAAGAGTTCCGGGGGTGGCCGTGAAACGGCAACCCCCGGAATGGATTATTTCACCAGCCCCCTCAACACCTCCAGATTGACCCTGTCCATCTCGTCGTTGTCCCCCTTGGGGGTCTCCAGGATCTTGGGCACCGTGGCGAAGCGCTTATCGTTGAGGATGAAGCGGAAGGGCTCCGGCCCCAACTCTCCCCGGCCGATATGCTCGTGGCGATCAACGCGGGAGCCGAGCCCCTTCTTGGAATCGTTGAAATGGAAGCATTGCAGCCGCTCCAGGCCGATTATCTGGTCGAACTGCGCCATGGTATCGGCGTAGCCCTGCTCCGTGGCGATGTCGTAGCCGGCGGCAAAGGTGTGGCAGGTGTCGAAGCAGACCGCGAACTTCTCCGGATAACGTGACCCCTCAATAATTGCCCGCAACTCCTCGAAGGTCCTTCCCAGATTGCTCCCCTGCCCCGCGGTCGTCTCGATCAGCACCCGCCCCTCGAACTGCGGCACCTCGCCGAACAGCTGATCAAAGGCCGAGGTGATCCTCGTAAGCCCCGCCTCGGGCGTGTCGGACAGGTGCGAGCCGGGGTGCATGACCACCTTTTTGATGCCCAACCGGGCACAGCTCTCCAGTTCATCGCGGAAGGCGTTCAGGCTTTTTTCGCGCATCTCGCCGGGGGGTGAAGCAAGATTGATCAGGTAGATGTCGTGGGAGACGACCTCGTGCAGGCCGGAGGTGGCGAATTTCTCGCGGAACAGGGCGCAATCGGCCTCGCTGACCGGCTTCCCCCGCCACTGGTTGGAGTTGCGGGTGAAGATCTGCAGCACGCCGCAGCCGACGGCAACGGCCCGGTCGATGGCCAGGTGCAGGCCGCCGGCAATGGACATGTGGGCGCCCAGGTAGTCGTTCATTGATAATCCTTTCTCTCACAGAGGCACGGAGAATAACCCGTTCAAACGAAAGCATGGATGCTGCTGGTACTCTGTTTCGGTCTAAACGCGCAATACTTGTTGCCACCGGGAAATTGATCCGTATAATGGTTCAATTGACGTGCGGGGAAATACGCTGCATTATAGCAGGCATTCCGCCGATGTAAACCCAAGAGAGGTGTCATGTCCCTCACCAATGAAGTCAAGGTCGGGTTGTTCTTCGTTCTCAGCATCGTGCTGCTCGGACTGATGCTGGAGGTGGGCAACCGCTGGAAGCTGTTCGACCGCGGCATCCCCTACACGACCTTTCTCGCTTCCTCCACCGGCCTCAAGCCGGGTGACGCCGTCAAGCTCGCCGGAGTGGATGTGGGGACGATCGAACGGATCTCCATCGTTGACAGCCGGGTTCGTGTTGACTTCGAGGTCAGACCGGGCACGCAAGTCAAAAAGGACACCGTGGCCAGTCTCCGCATGTCGAGTCTGCTGGGTGGGCAATTCCTGGGGCTTAGCTTCGGCTCCCCCGCCGCCCCCCTCCTCCCCCCCGGCAGCACGGTGCAAAGCACCGAACCGGCCAGTGTTGACGCCATCATGGAGAATATGGGGGGGCTCACCAAGGACGCCAAACAGATGATCGCCGATCTGAATCGCAACCAGAACGAGGTCATGGGCAAAATCGCCGCCATGCTCGACGAGAATCGCGCCAGCGTCAGGAATTCCCTGACCGGGCTGGCCAGCATCACCGCCAAGCTCGACCGCGGCGACGGCTCACTGGCGATGCTGCTGAACGACAGGACCCTCTATACCAAGGCCACCGCCCTGACCGGCAGCCTGGCCGAAGTCAGCGCCAGACTGGAGCGGGGCGAGGGGGCCATGGGCAAGCTCCTCACCCAGGACGAGCTCTACGATCAGGCAACGGCTGCGGTCAAGGGGATGAACAGCGGCATGAAGGAATTCAGCGAGATCGCCCAACGCATCAACCGTGGGGAAGGGACGGTCGGCAAGCTGGTCAACGACGCGGCCCTCTACGACGAGCTGCGCGAGACCATGGCCAACCTGCGGGAGATCACCCGCAAGATCAACGAGGGGGAGGGGACGGTAGGCAAGCTGGTCAACGACGACACGCTCTACCGTGATGCCCTCTCCACGCTGAAGAAGACCGAGAAGGCCATGGAAGGCTTGCAGGACACCGGCCCCATATCGGTGCTGGGCAGCGTGGTCGGCACGCTCTTCTGATATGTCCCACATCCTCGACATCGCCGTCGGCACCTTCACCACGCGCCCCTACGTATTCGCCTTTTTCGCGGCATATCTTTTGGCCTGCGTGCCGCACGTGGGGTGGGCTAGGACACTTACCTTCACCCTGGCCGGCTACCTGATCGCCTTTGCCTCTGAGTGGCTCTCGATCAACACCGGTTTCCCCTACGGCTGGTACTACTACATCGACACCACCAGCCACAAGGAGCTCTGGGTTGCCGGGGTGCCGTTCTTCGACTCCCTCTCCTACGTGTTCCTCTCCTATTGCAGCTACGCCACGGCGCTGTTCATCCTCTCACCGCTGAAGAGCTGGCGCTGGAACGTGGCCACCCTGGAAACGCGCCGCATCCGCAGCTCCTTCGCGGCCCTCATTCTGGGCGCTTGTCTTCAGACCTTCCTGGACATCGTCATCGACCCGGTGGCCTTGCAGGGGAGGCGCTGGTTCCTGGGGCAGATCTACGGCTACCGCGAAGTCGGTATCCACTTCGGAGTGCCGCTTTCCAACTACGCGGGTTGGCTCCTGACCAGCCTCTGCCTGGTAGGCGCCTTCCAGTTGATCGACGCCCGGCGGTTCGACGGCGCGCCTGCCGGCATGTTCAACCTCCCCTTCCGCTCCCTGGTCGGACCCCTGCTCTATCTGTCTGTGCTGCTGTTCAACTGGGGGGTGACGCTCTGGATCGGCGAGTATTTCATGGCCCTCTGCGGTATCCTGATCTTCACCTTGCCGATCCTGATGGTGACGATCATGGCGGTGAGAAGGGTGAACCGCTACACGACGGAGGAGTTGGAGGAGCACCGGCGGGACTATCCCTGGTCGTTTGTTTCTAACCTAATCTCCTCACCCGACCTTCGGTCACCCTCTCCCGTCGGGATAGGGGCAGTCACAACCCCTGAAACAGCCGCTCGATCGCCGCTCCCAGGCGCTTCGCCGCAATCCGGCTGTTCCTTGCCAGGCGGATGAGCTGGGGAATGATGCCCGGTCGACGCAGGATCGTGGCAAGCACCTTGAGCGGGCGGATGCGCATCCCCTCGTCGCAGAACTCATTGATGGAAAAACCCAGCTCCTCGTTCCACGGGTCGCTGACGGCGCGCACCCCCAGAAACGGGATGCCGCACCCGGCCGCGACCCGCGCCACCGCGGCGCTCTCCATCTCAACCACCGGCCGGTTGACGCCGCTGGGCAGCGACTCCGCTACCTGGCGCTTGTCGAGTATACCGTCACTGGTGATAAAACAGCCCCGCAGCATCGCTGAAGCGTCATCAACAGCGCAAAACCCCGTCTCGACCTCTTCGAAATCCCTCCCGGTCCAGTGCAGCAGCCTCTCCGCCGTGACCGTGTCCCCAACCTTGAGACCAGGCAGCACCCCCCCCCCGAACCCGGCGGAAACCAGCAGGTCCGGCGCTTCAGCGGCCAGGGCCGTGGCGGCCCAGCCGGCGTTGAGCATCCCCATGCCGGCCTCGACCAGGGTGATGTCGTGTCCCGCGATCCGGCAGCGGAATGCGCTGCGGCCGCCAAAGATGGATTTCTCCACCTGCCCGGCTCTCTTCAGCACGGCCCGACTCTCCTCCGGCATGGCGGTTATGATGGCGATGTTCATGGTCAATGGCTCCTGCTCGAAACTGTACAACCTCCTCCGGCGCTTTTCAAAGCATATTATGAAATGCTGGACAAACCGTTTCGCATATACTATATTTCCCTTTCACTTTTGCGGAGAGATGTCCGAGCGGTTGAAGGAGCACGCCTGGAAAGCGTGTGTACGTTAATAGCGTACCGAGGGTTCGAATCCCTCTCTCTCCGCCATAATTTTTTACACGCCGCCACATTTGAGCGCTAACTGCGTTGGTTCTTCGAAAGCTCCTCGACATAGTGCGGACTATGCCTCCGTCGCTTTCTTATCGCCGCCTTGTTATCATCTCAAATCTGACGCCGTGCAAATGCAACAGCAGCACAGCAAAAAGTCCATATGCAAGGCTTGCGAGGCCCGAGGAATGAGGCGTACTGATAGGTACGCCGCAGTGACGAGGGTTGAGCGTAACGCAGCAGATGGGCTTTTGGCGAAGCTGATATTTGCAGGCGGATATGATAGCCGGGCCCCGCGCAACGGCAGGCCGTGAACCCCGCCAGGTCCGGAAGGAAGCAACGGCAGCGGCCCCCGTCGTGTGCCGCGGGTAAGCCCGGCTATCATATGCGCCTGCAAACCGTAGGGGCATATTGCAATACGCCCCTAATGAAAACGATTACCCTTCTTTTCCGATCCGATGTCCGCACCCCTCCCTCAACCCTTTCCCGTACGGGCAGTCGGGGCGACAGATGACCTGCGAGGTTCGCTCTCTTGTCCAACGGCACCCACTATGAAGTCCTGGCCAGGAAATACCGTCCCCAGACCTTTTCCGAGCTGACAGGGCAGGAGCATGTCAGCCGCACCCTGCAAAACGCCATCGATTCGGGCCGGGTAGCGCACGCCTTTCTCTTCACCGGCGCACGCGGGGTCGGCAAGACCAGCACGGCCCGCATCCTGGCCCGCGCGCTCAACTGCGAACAGGGGGTCTCGCACGAGCCCTGCAACACCTGCCCGCTCTGCATCGAGATCACCAAGGGCAACTCCACGGATGTCTTCGAGATCGACGGCGCCTCCAACACCGGCGTGGACGATATCCGCGAGCTGCGCGACAACATCAGGTATCTCCCCTCCCACAGCCGCTACAAGATCTTCATCATCGACGAAGTCCACATGCTCACCAACAACGCCTTCAACGCCCTGCTGAAGACGCTGGAGGAGCCGCCGGCCCACGTAAAGTTCATCTTCGCCACCACCGAGCCCCACAAGCTGCCGGTAACGATCCTCTCCCGCTGCCAGCGCTTCGATTTCAAGCGCGTCCCCCTGGCCAAGATCATCGCCAGACTAAAGGAGATCGCAGGCATGGAGGGGATCGCCATCAGCGACACCGCCCTGGCGCTGATCGCCCGCAAGGGGGACGGCAGCATGCGCGACTCCCTGACCGCCTTCGACCAGGTGCTGGCCTTCTGCGGCAACAGCGCCACGGACGAGGACGTGGTCACGCTGATCGGCGCCGTGGACCGGCGCCTTTTGGCCGAGATCTCGGCGGCGATCTTCAACGCCGACACCCAGGGGGTGCTGGAGGGGGTCAGAAAGGTTGACCTGGTCGGCTACAACATGCGCCAGTTCTGCCAGGAGCTGGTCGAGCACTTCCGTCACCTGCTGGTGATCCGTTCGGTAGGCAAGCCGGAGGATATCCTCGACCTGGCCGAGGCGGAGTTGACGGAGTTGCGCCGACAGGCGGCCCCTTTTTCGGCCATGGAGATCCAGCGCCGCCTGACGCTCCTGGTCAAGGCGGACAGCGAGATGGCCCACGCCACCTTCCAGAGGCTGATCCTGGAGATGGCGCTGCTGAAGGCGGCGACACTCGAACCGGTGATCCCTATCCAGGAACTTCTGGAAAAGATCAAGGCCCTGGAGACCGGGGCCGTGCATACGCCGTCGCTTCCCTGGGAGGCAAGGCGTGCCGCCCCCGCCGTGGAGCAACGCCGCCATGAGCCTGCCCATGCTCACCACGGTGCGGAGCAGCGCCAGGCCCAGGAGCCCCGGACGGCGGGCGCGCCCGCGCAGCAAGTCGCCGGGCATGCCGGCTGGGAACGGTTCGTAGCCTTCGTGCTCACGAAGCGGCCCGACATCGGATCGGTGCTGGAGCATGGCAGCCCGCTGAAACAGGAGCCGGGCTGCATGGAAATCGGCTTTCCCGAGGGGAGCTTCTTCCTGACCAGCGCCCGGGACAGCGCCTCTCTCGCCGAGATTCAGGCGCTGGCGCGTGAGTTCAGCGGTCAGGAAACGGTCGTCCGCGTGAAGGAGATTGCCCCGGAAACCGGTGAGGCCCCCCTGTCGCTGCTGGGAAAAAAAAAGTCCGAACATGACCGGCGAATGAAAGAGCTGAGGCAGGAGGTGGCCGCACATCCGCTGATCAACGAGGCGCTGCGGATTTTCGGCGGCACGATCACGGACATCCGGGAGACCTGAAGGCTTTTCAGGGTCAAATGCCGGCATAACCAGGTTTTACTATCAATCCACATCCGGGAGGAACAGATGTCGAAGGGTTTAGCGAATATCATGAAACAGGCCCAGATGATCCAGCAGAAGATGGCGCGGCTCCAGGAGGAGGCATCCCTGAAGACGGCCGAGGCGTCGTCCGGGGGCGGCGCGGTCAACGTCCTGGTCAACGGCAAGAATGAGATAATTTCACTGTCGATAAAAAAAGAGGCCGTTGACCCCAACGACGTGGAGATGCTCCAGGACCTGATCATCGCCGCCGTCAACGAGGCGCTCAAAAAGGTTCATGCCGAACTTTCCGGTGAGATGTCTAAGATCACCGGCGGGATGAACATACCCGGCCTTTTCTAGGCTGGCAGCGCTTGTTTCCGATCGTTTGCGCGACAGACTGATCGGCTGCTTGATTTTTTAATTTGACTAAATTTTTTAGTTGGGCTAATAGACATGGTGGCATCTCGGCCAGCAGCATTGCCCGAATGCCATGGCCGGCTAAGCCCTTTCTTTGTGACCTCTCGGGTACGCGGCCACTCACCGGCCCTTTTACAGCGAGGGGCATGTTTTTTTAATCGCACTATAATTCATAAAAAAATGTTTTATTTGTATCGGGAAATATGCTAACTAAAACCTCCTCGCTGTCGCGTCTGGTAGCCGAATTGAAGAAGCTGCCCGGGGTGGGTGAGCGCACTGCGCTTCGGCTGGCGTTTCATCTGCTCAAGTCTCCCCAGAACCTGACAGCGCTGGCGGATGCCCTGCTGGAGGTCCGCAGTCGGGTTCGCGCCTGTTCGACCTGTTTTGCCATCACCGAGGATGATCCCTGCTCGATCTGCTCCGGCAACCGCGACGCCGGCACCATCTGTGTGGTGGAGAACTCCCAGGACCTGATGGCCCTGGAGCGGAGCAATGCCTGGCACGGCGTCTACCACGTGCTGGAGGGGGCCATATCCCCCCTGGCGGGCGTCGGCCCCTCAGACCTGCGGATAGCCGCACTGCTTGAGCGTGTCGGCCGAGGCGGGGTCAGTGAGGTGGTCATCGCCACCAACTTCACGGTGGAAGGGGAGGCCACGGCCCTGTATCTGACCAAGGCGCTCAAACCTCTCAACGTGAAGGTGACGCGCCTGGCGCACGGCATTCCGCTCGGGAGCGACATCGAGTTCGTCGACGCGGCCACGGTGCAGTGGGCGCTGCAGGGGAGAAACGAGTTGTAATGGTTATGGTAGGGGCGGCCCCGTGTGGCCACCCGGATCGGGGAGGCACATGGGCCTGCCCCTACAGACGATCTGATACAGAAGAGGATAAATCCCAAGGAGGAGGTACAGCATGAGCAGGAAAATGGTAACCATCGACGGCAATACCGCTGCCGCCCACGTGGCCCACGCCACCAACGAAGTCATTGCCATCTACCCGATAACTCCGTCGTCGGTGATGGGCGAGATCTCCGATGCCAAGAGCGCGGTCGGCGAGAAAAACATCTGGGGGAACGTACCCTCGGTCGTCGAGATGCAGTCCGAGGGCGGCGCCGCCGGCGCCGTGTTCACCGCCAGCCAGGGGCTCTTGCTGATGATCCCCAACATGTTCAAGATCGCCGGGGAACTGACCTCCACCGTCTTCCATGTCTCGGCCCGTGCCATCGCCGCCCAGGCGCTGTCGATCTTCGGCGATCATTCCGATGTCATGTCCTGCCGCTCTACAGGCTGGGCCTTCTTCTGTTCCAACAACGTTCAGGAGGCGATGGACTTCGCCCTGATCTCCCAGTCTTCGACCCTGCGCTCCCGGGTGCCGTTTCTGCACTACTTCGACGGCTTCCGCACCTCCCACGAGGTACTCAAGGTTGAGGAACTGACCTTCGACGACATGCGTGCCATGCTCGACGACAAACTGATCGACGAGCACAAGGGTCGCGGACTGAATCCCGACCGCCCGGTGATGCGCGGTACCGCCCAAAACCCGGATGTCTACTTCCAGGGACGCGAGACGGTCAACCCCTACTACCCCAAGTGCATCGACATTGTCGAAGAGGAGATGAACAAGTTCGCCAAACTGACCGGTCGCAAGTACAAGCTGGTCGACTACGTGGGGGCCAAGGACGCCGAGCGCGTGGTGGTGGTGATGGGTTCGGGCGCCGAGGTGGTCGAGGAGACCGTCCAAAACCTGGTCAAGAAGGGTGAGAAGGTCGGCGTGGTCAAGATCCGCCTCTATCGCCCCTTCCCGCTCGACGCCTTCATCAAGGCGCTCCCCAAGACGGTCAAGAAGATCGCAGTGCTCGACCGCACCAAGGAGCCGGGCTCCCTGGGCGAGCCGATCTACCTGGACGTGCGCACCGCCATCGGCGAGGCCATGGCCGACGGCAAGTTCAAGTTCAAGGGGTATCCGGTCATCGTGGGCGGCCGTTACGGCCTGGGCTCCAAGGAGTTCAACCCAGCCATGGCCAAGGCGGTTCTGGACAACCTGAAGAGCGCCAAGCCGAAGAACAAGTTCGTAGTCGGCATCGAGGAGGACGTCACCAACTGCAGCCTGAAGCTCGACCCTGCCTACAAGAACCCTATGGACGGCGTCTACCAGGCCATGTTCTACGGCCTCGGCTCCGACGGCACCGTTGGCGCCAACAAGAACTCGATCAAGATCATCGGCGAGGAGACCAAGAACAACGCCCAGGCCTACTTCGTCTACGACTCGAAGAAGGCCGGCTCCATGACCACCTCGCACCTGCGCTTCGGCAAGAAGCAGATCCGCGCCCCCTACCTGGTGCAGGAGTCCGACTTCGTGGCCTGCCACAATTTCTCCTTCCTGGAGAAGTACGACATGCTCTCCAAGGCCAAGCCGGGCGCAACCTTCCTGCTGAACGCCCCCTTCGACCACAACGAGGTCTGGGACAAGATCCCCAAGGAGGTGCAGCAGCAGATCATCGCCAAGAAGCTCAAGTTCTTCGTCATCGACGGCGTCAAGCTGGGCAACGAGATCGGCCTGGGACCACGCATCAACGTGATCATGCAGACCGCCTTCTTCAAGATCTCCAACATCATCCCGCTCAAGACGGCCGTCGCCTCCATCAAGGACGCCATCAAGAAGTCATACGGCACAAGGCGGTGGACGCCGGCCTGAACAACCTCTACGAGGTCAAGGTGCCGGCCAAGGCCACCAGCAAGCTGAAGATGGCCGCCGCGGTATCCGGCAAGGCGCCCAAATTCGTGAAAGACGTCACCGCCCCGATCATCGCCGGCCTGGGCGACGCCCTGCCGGTCTCGAAGATGCCGGCCGACGGCACCTTCCCCACCGCCACCTCGCAGTACGAGAAGCGCAACATCGCCATCGAGATCCCGGTCTGGGACGAGAAGATCTGCATCCAGTGCGGCATCTGCTCCTTCGTCTGCCCCCACGCCGTGGTACGCTTGAAGGCCTACGACGCCAAGCTCCTCAAGGGCGCCCCCAAGACCTTCAAGTCCGTTGACTGCAAGATCACCGAGATGGCCGGCAAGAAGCTGACCGTCCAGGTGGCCCCCGAGGACTGCACCGGCTGTGGCGCCTGCGCCTACAACTGTCCGGCCAAGGACAAGCAGAACCCCAACCACAAGGCCCTGGACATGCACTTCCAGCCCCCCCTGCGCGCCTCTGAGGCCGAGAACTGGGACTTCTTCCTCAAGCTGCCCGATGTCGACGCGACCCAGGTAAAGCTGGAAACCCTGCGCAGCAACCAGCTGATCCGCCCGCTGTTCGAGTTCTCCGGCGCCTGCGCCGGCTGCGGCGAGACCCCCTATCTGGCACTCCTCTCGCGTCTGTTCGGCGACCGGATGCTGATCGCCAACGCCACCGGCTGCACCTCGATCTACGGCGGCAACCTCCCCACCACCCCCTGGGCCCAGCGCGCCGACGGGCGCGGTCCGGCCTGGTCCAACTCGCTGTTCGAGGACAACGCCGAGTTCGGCTTCGGCATGCGCCTGACCGTGGACCAGTTCAACAAGGCCGCCCTGGACAACCTGAACGAACTGGCCGGAGCCAAGTCCTTCAGCGCCAACGCCAAGCTGATCAAGGAGATCGTCTCCGCCGATCAGTCCAGCCAGGCCGGCATCGAGGCCCAGCGCGGCCGCGTGGAGAAGCTGAAGACGGCCCTCAAGGGAAGCAAGGAAAGGGCTGCACAGTTGCTGCTCCCCCTCGCCGACTACCTGGTGAAGAAGTCGGTCTGGTGCATCGGCGGTGACGGCTGGGCCTACGACATCGGTTACGGCGGCCTCGACCACGTCATCGCCAGCGGCAAGAACATCAACCTGCTGGTGCTCGACACCGAGGTCTACTCCAACACCGGCGGCCAGGCCTCCAAGTCCACCCCGCTGGGCGCGGTGGCCCAGTTCGCAGCCGGCGGCAAGCCGGTGGCCAAAAAGGACCTGGGCATGCTGGCCATGTCCTACGGCACGGTCTACGTGGCCGCCGTGGCGCTCTCCAACCCGGCCCAGTGCATCAAGGCCATGCTGGAGGCCGAGGCCCACGACGGTCCGTCGCTGATCGTCGCCTATGCCCACTGCATCGCCCACGGCATCGACATGACCACCGCGGTGGACGAGCATAAGAAGGCGGTCCAGTCCGGCTACTGGCCGCTCTACCGCTACAATCCGGCTCTGGCGGCCGAGTGCAAGAACCCCTTGCAGCTGGACAGCAAGGCGCCGACCATCACGCTTGAGGAATATGCCTACAGCGAAAACCGCTACAAGTCCCTCAAGAAGAGCAACCCCAAGGCGGCCGACGAACTGATGAAAAAGGCCACCCACTGGGCCGCCGCACGCTTCGCCTACTACCAGAAGCTGGCCGCGCTCAACTACGATGAGCGCTGGGAGTGCGAAACAAAGTAACTCGATTGCGGACTGAACTCATCAGGCTCTGCGGCTTCGGCCGCAGAGCCTTTTTTCGTATTCCGGAGGAACTAGTGCAACCTGTATTCATAGCCGGTTGCGGATACATCGGCGGGCGTGTCGCCCGCGCCGCCCGTGAAGCGGGGGCGGAGGTTACCTGCATGGTCAGGTCGGCCGAGCATGGCGCACAGCTTGAGGCCGAAGGATTCGGCACGGTTGTCCGTGCCCTTGACGACCCCAAGGCTCTCCCGGAGCTCGATGTCGCCGGCGCTGTTGTCTATTACTTCGTCCCTCCGCCGGGCGGCGGTATCCATGATACCCGCGCCCGCAACTTCTGCGCCGCCCTGGCCGCTGCGCCGCCGGCAAAGATCGTCTACATCAGCGCCACTTCGGTCTACTGCGAGACCGGCGGCGGCGTGGTGACGGAGGCATCGCCGACCGAACCGACATCGGCCATGGGCAAGCGGCGGCTTGATGCCGAGACCGCCTTCAGGGAATACGGCCATGCTCACGGAGTGCCGGTGGTCATCCTGCGGGTGAGCGGCATCTATGGCCCCGGCCGGCTGCCGCTGATGCAGATCAGCCGTGGAGAGCCGCTGCTGCTGGAGGAGGAGGCTGGCCCCGGCAACCGCATCCATGCCGACGACCTGGCGCAGGTCTGTCTGGCGGCGGCCGAGAAAGGCGTGGACGGCGACATCTTCAACGTCAGCGACGGTCACCCCTGCAGCATGACCGCCTACTTCAACGCCTGCGCGGACGCGCTCGGCCTGCCGCGCCAGCCGCAGGTCACCATGGAGGAGGCGCGCCGGGTCATGTCGCCGCTGATGTTCTCCTACGTGAGCGAGTCGCGGGTGGTGGACAATTCGCGGATGCTGGGGCGTCTCGGCGTGACGCTGCGTTATCCCACCCTGGCGCAAGGGCTGAGGGCCGGCCTGCTGCCATAACGACGATCGCGGCGCGGCCGCGCACGGTTTTCTAATGGACTTTTCCGCTGGATGTGTTAATAAGCTCTCGTACGATCCGGTTGCCGCAATCCATGTTCAAGGAGGCTCGTTATGAAGCAGGTCGTGATCCCTGTGATACTGGTGCTGCTCTGCGTTGGAATCGCCCGTGCAGATCTCTGGAACGAGGCGCAAAAACTCGTCATCGACGGCTCCTCGCTATCGCCACCGCCACCGCCGGAGCCCGTCGAGCCTCCCCCCGCCCCGGCTCGTGAGCCGTCGGCGTCCGGCGAGGATGATCACTACATCCAGCGGGATGATTTTTTTATCTCCGAACAGCCGCTGGGCACGCATGAATGGATCTACGTACACCTTTCCAAAATGGTAACGCCCCCCTCATCCAGGACCAAGGGCGAAGGGGAGTTTTTCAAGGTGACCGACGGTAACAGGTACTGGACGCGCAGTTTCTGGAAGAGCCATATCGCCAATGCAGGCGAGTTGAGGCTGGGGGCGGTGGTGATCATCTTCGAAGGGGCCTCGCGGGACGGCGTCTATCACGCTCCCGACGCCAAGGACAATGCCCGTTCGGGGAACTGGTTCATGGCCAAGGTCACCGATCTCAGCGACCTCTACAAGGGGTACGTCACCGTGTCCGGGGGCTACAAGGCCAGTCCGAAGAACATCCGCGTGCTCGTCAGGTAGCGCTGGAACCGTATCAACAAACCTGAAAACGGCACTCCAACCACAGAGTCACAGAGAACACAGAGGAATCACAGAGCCTTTTTTCGATAGATTCATCACAGCAGAGTGAATGGCATCATCGATTCTCATGCCTTGTAAATATAAGGCCTTTCTCTGTGCCCTCTGTGACTCTGTGGTGAGATTTGCAGAATTCAGGATACATCGAGGGGATGCTTGCGGGCATCCCCTTTTTCGTACGAGGAAACGATGAAAACGGCAAAGACACTCACGGATATCTTCGAGCGGCTGCTGGCCCATTACGGCCCGCTTCAATGGTGGCCGGCCGAGACCCCTTTCGAGGTCTGCGTGGGGGCGATCCTGACGCAGAACACCGCCTGGAGCAACGTGGAACGTGCAATCGCCAACCTCAAGGCCGCCGATTGCCTCACCCCGGAAGGTTTGCGCGACATCGAGCGCGGGCAGCTGGCGGCGTTCATCCGCCCGGCCGGTTATTTCAACGTCAAGAGCCGGCGGCTCAAGGAGTTTATGGAATGGCTCTTTGCCCGCTATGACGGCTCCCTGGAAAGGATGTTCAGCGGTGATTGGCGCCTGCTGCGGCAGGAGCTCCTGGCGGTGCACGGCATCGGACCCGAGACCTGCGACTCGATCCTGCTCTATGCCGGTGCTAAACCGACCTTTGTCGTGGACGCCTACACCCGGCGCCTGTTCCACCGTTTGGGGATTCTCCCCGAGCGGACCGGCTACGAGGAGACCCGTACGCTGTTCATGGAGAACCTGCCGCCGGATGCCGTGCTGTTCAACGAGTACCACGCCCTGATCGTTGAGCACTGCAAGCAGTTCTGTCGCAAGCGACCACGCTGCGGCGGCTGTCCTCTTGCCAGCTCCTGCTGTTGCCTCGCCGCTTGACCAGCATTGTAAAGAAATCCTATTTTTGTTTCGCTATTATGAGATGTTGCGGTTTTTTTGCACTTGCTGTTGCCAGCCCCCTTTGGTATAGTATAATTAAATAAAAGGTTGCGAGGGTCGTAACAGACCCTCATTTGCCCTGGTGACTTTCCCTCCTAGTTGCCAGGGTGTTTTTTTTGTGCTTTAATCACCGCGTGGAAATGGATGCCTACATCGCCCTCGGTTCGAATCTGGGGGACCGGGAGTTGAACCTGCTGCGGGGGGTGGCAGAGATCGGCAAGCTGCCCACCGGCCGGGTCACCGGCCTGTCGCCGTTCTACGAGACATCGCCCGTAGGCGTTGCTGACCAGCCGTTGTTCATCAATGCCGTGCTGCGGCTTGCCACAAGGCTTTCTCCCCATGACCTGCTGAGTCGTCTCCGGCACATCGAGAACGCCATCTTCGCCCGCAAGAGGACGCAGCGCTGGGGGCCGCGCAGCATCGATCTCGATCTGCTGCTCTACGGCGACATGGTCATCAACGAAGCGGACCTGATCGTGCCCCATCCGCGCATGGCGGAGCGGCGTTTCGTGCTCCAGCCGCTCAGCGATATCGCGCCCGACCTGGCGCACCCCGTGCTGGGGCGTCGTATCAGCGAGCTGCTCGCCGCACTTCGGTCCGACGAGACCGTGGCAAGGATCTGACCTGAATACGTGATGCCTGAAGAGCGGATCGAGCGAAATGCCGGGGGCAATCGCCGCCCACGGAGAAGATGCCGGATCTGTCGGATGAACTCCGCCGGAGTCGTGACAATGGCCTGGACCGCCAGGACTTAGGCATTCTAAGCGAGAGGAGCGATGAAGGCGGCGCGGATTCAGATCTAGAAAAGGGAGGAGAGACCGTGCTCAGGCTACTCATCTGGATGCTGCTCATCTACATCGGCTATCGGATCGTCAAGGCAATGATCGGCGGCAAGGAGAACCGTCCCGAGGCCGCCCACACCCGGGACGAGGCCGAGGTCACCCACCGCGACCCGGTCTGCGGGGTCTACGTATCGGAGAGGGACGCCGTGGTGGGCAGACTCGAAGGTCAGCGCCACTATTTCTGCTCCATGACCTGCCTGGAAAAATTCCGCGAACAGCTCGACCATACACCATCATAACTGGAGGAAATCATGAAGTTTTTCATCGACACAGCCGATGTCCGCGAAATCCGTGAGGCCCACGACCTGGGTCTGGTTGACGGC
The DNA here is from genome assembly GCA_016182975.1 of Deltaproteobacteria bacterium. GTDB lineage: Bacteria > Desulfobacterota > Desulfuromonadia > Geobacterales > Pseudopelobacteraceae > JACPFJ01. The sequence goes on along the minus strand of JACPFJ010000012.1, from coordinate 481 downwards.
GTGACCACCAATCCCTCGCTGATCGCCAAATCGGGGCGCAAGTTCAAGGACGTCATCAAGGAGATCGTCTCCATCGTCGACGGACCCATCTCGGCCGAGGTAATCTCCCTGGACGCCAAGGGGATGATCAAGGAGGCCAAGGAGCTGGTAAAGATCCACAAGAACATCGTGGTCAAGGTCCCCATGACCACGGAGGGGCTCAAGGCGACCCATGCATTGACTGCGCTGAAGATCAGAACGAACGTGACCCTGATCTTCACCCCGATGCAGGCCCTCCTGGCGGCCAAGGCCGGCGCCAGCTACGTCTCCCCCTTTGTCGGCCGGCTTGACGACATCTCCCAGGACGGCATGGGGATCATCGAGGAGATCCGCACCATCTTCGACAACTACGGCTACACCGCCGAGATCATCGTGGCCAGCGTGCGCAACCCGGTCCACGTGCTCGATTCGGCCCTGATCGGCGCCGACATCGCCACCATCC
>JACPFJ010000009.1 GCA_016182975.1 Deltaproteobacteria bacterium | reverse complement strand
TGAAACCTGCTCATCTGCTGCTCCTTTCAACTTGAATTGTGGGGACAACTCAAGCCTAGGTGTAGCAGATGGGCAATTTACAGGCAAAGCCAACGGACGCTGACCCCGCCCACAGGACGGGGTTTTATGAGGCTCAATAAAGTCGGCGGCAACAGAGGCAAAATACGAGTTGACGGCTACATCAGCAAAGTCCAACCTCCCGCCGTCAAAACGTAGTGCGGCAGCTTCATCTGTCAGCCCAACTTTGGCAAGGAAAGACGATTGCATAAAGAAACCGAGCACTTTTTCAGCAGTAGTTTCCACGCCATAAGCTGAAAGGTCAAGAACGTTGGATGCACGAATATCGTTTTCGATCTCATCCGGATTGATATACACCCCCAGCAGATCCGGTCCAATTACGTCAACTATTGCGGCTTTGATAGTGCTTTTCCCGGAACCGTTCGGACCGGCAAACATGCGCAAGCGAGGGGTAGCGGTGCTCACTTCCGCCTCCGGATGAGCTTTTGTCCCGGAGCAACCAGGATCGGCGATGCAAGAGGCCTGATCACTTTACGAGAGCCATCGGGGCGAGTTTCAACCAACTCACCATCGACAGCTTCCACCACATTACGGCCAGACTGCAGTGTCCTGGTGCGCGCCTTTTTTACAGCTTCTTCCGCTAATTCAGGAATGCGTTTTTCCCGTGCACTCATGGTTCTTTCATTCAGTTTTTTCATGGTGTTCTCCCAGAGAAAGGATAGTTCACTTCTGTATTTATTTTAATCAATTCACCTTCTCCTGTCTGTTGCTCATGGCGACCTCACCATTGTGTAACTGACGAACTGAAAAGGACTCACTCCGTCGGCTCTATCACCCGTGCGACCTCGCCTCCACACTTCTTGCATGTTCCGCTTAACACGAGCGAACGGCCGGCCATTTTCCCCTCGCGCAGTTGCATGGATGCGCCGCCATGACACTGCCCACAAAAGACATTATCCATGATCTCTATTCTGTCCGGTTCCGGAATTTGGTTCCATCGTTTCCTTGCATCGACAGTAAGTTTCGGCAACGGCACTACTGTTGCTTTCCTGGCGAAATACCGCTCAAAAAGCTCCTTGGCCCTGAGAAAGCCCTCCTCGCTCATTCCGACCGATTTTGCCCTGCCCGTGGGGTTTGTAATGTATCCCTTTTCATGGAGCCTGTTCAGGGTATCCCAGTCAAATCCCTTCCATGCCCGTGCCCCTAGTCCTTCATGCCTTTCATGGGTCACCAGATAAAGAAGCGCCAAGGTGCAGTCGTCAATCTTGTCTTTATCGAAGCCCATGTGACCTCCGTATCCTTGGCATGATCAGCGAGACTTCTTTCTCCTTGACCAGAGTCTCCAAGGACGTCAGTAGGGTCTCTTGGCGATGGTCCTTGGCGAGATCGAGCCAGACGCATGTATCGATCAGTATCTTGAACATAGTGCAGTTCCTTCCAATGTTCCGAGAATTACCGGAAGATGCGGATGTCGTGATCCCCAACCCGCTCGGCGTACTCCTCCAAAATTAAAATGGGTGCGACGTACGAGGCGATTGCTGTAAGTGTGACATTAGCTTGGAGCCACGCGCCAAGACTTTCGCCAGGCGCCTTGGTTCTCGGTGTGCCAGCAGGGACAACCCGGTTCAGAAAATTTTGCCGAAGCGCCGAATACTGTTGTGCTGAGACTTCAATAGTATGGCCTTGGCCGTATGTGATCTGGGTGCCGGTCTCAACGGAACCAACATAGTTGAAAGTGCTTCGACCTCCCCATGTAACTGGCATTTCTTAGTCTCCTTTTCTTTGTCGTCCAACTCCATGTTGACCAGCCCCCCGCGCGCGTGAACCGGTGATCTGCCTTAATCAGATATTTAGACCATGAACATGAAATAACATTATCACCACTGAACCTCTCATAAACCTGCCTTCACTGAAAAAAGCCGGGCATTCCTCACATTTCTCTTTACGCCCTGAGAACTTCATGTTTGAGAGGGGAGATGGAGGCGATCATTTCAAAGTGCCGGTCATCGTGCAGCAGACACGCGTTGTATTCCTGGGCAACGGCGGCAAACAGGGTATCGGTGAGCGGTACGTTGAGACCTTTGTGCCGGAGCGTGTAGCCGAGCTTGCTGGCCCGCTCCCATACCTTCACCGAAAGGTCGAAACAACGGAGCGCAGCCAGATCCTTTCCCAGTTTGTCGTACTCTTTCTGGGACCTTGCGCCTCTCAGGATCTCCATGATGACAATCGGCGTTGTCGCCAGCTTGTCGGCCATGATGAGCGGGACGAGGCGCTCCCGGAACTGAACACCTGATCCGCGCAGAAAGTGTATCCAGACGGTGGTGTCGGCAATAATCAGTTCATTTGTCATCGCTGCGGTACTCTTCCAACTCTTCACAGGTCATGGTAACCGCACCGGAAGAATACATACCCGCAAGGTGTTCCAACCGTTTTTTCCTGACATACTCCTGCAACGAAAGGCTGATAAGCTCTTTCTTTGTTTTCGCGTTTGACAGGGAAAAGGCCTCTTTGAACAACGCATCATCTATGGCAATTGTGGCTCTCATGATGTGTCTCCTTTAAGCACATAATAATGGCAAAAAATGTGCCTGTCAAATACGATACATCATGCCTGGGCATGATTATCGAAACTCCAATCTGCCGAAATATCATTGATAGTAATAACTCTCATATCCCCGCCCTCTCCAGGTCGAGGGCCACCAGCTTCAACAGCGCCTCGTCATCCATCTCGGTCAAAAGCGTCTCCGCCCTCTCCAGCAATTCCGTGGCCAGTCCGGCCTTGGCGGCGATCAAGGCGTCGATCTTCTCCTCCACCGTCCCCTTGCAGACAAACTTGTGCACCATGACGTTCTTGTTCTGTCCGATGCGAAAGGCCCGGTCGTTGGCCTGATTCTCCACCGCCGGATTCCACCAGCGGTCAAACATCCGGGGGGAGCAGTATTCGGCGCCCGGCATGGAGGGAATGCTCAGGGAGAGATGGGCAAGGAGCGAGGCATCGGGAGGGGGGAGCGGATCAAGCCGCTCCGCAGTCGGCTGGGTCTGGCAGAGAAAGAGAAGATAGCGGGTGCCGAACTCTCGCCAGAACTGCCAGGAGAGCGGCCAGTCCGGGGCGGATCTCCCTCCGGCAAGGGCCATGATCCCTTCTGCCTGGGAAGCGGCGAACGCCCCGGCTATATCGTCGGCTCGTTCCGGGACAGTGGCGGCGGCATCGAATTGCGAATCATCCGGGGCAATCATCACCAGGTGGCCGGATGGAGTCAGTCTGAGGATCACGGGGCGTACACCTGCTCCGCCTTGGGCACGTACCACCGGATCTGGTTGTGCCCTATTCCGGCCGGGGCCGGCTCGATCCCGCGGATGCGGGCGCTTACCACCGGCAGGGCGTCGGGGACGTAGAGGAAGGTGTATGGCTGCTCCTCGGCCAGGATATCCTGGATGCGGAAGTAGGCCTTTTTCCGCTTCTCGATGTCGAAAGTGCCACGCCCTTCCACCAGCAACCGGTCCACCTCGGCGTTTTTGAAGCCGACAAAGTTCAATTCACTCGGGTTGGTCTTGCTGGAGTGCCAGATGTCGTACATGTCAGGGTCCTGGGAGGTGTTCCACCCCAGCATGACCACCTCGAAATTCCCCTTGTCCACGAACTCCTTGAGGAAGGTGGCCCACTCCACCACCCGTATCCGTACATCCACCCCCACGCGCTTCAGGCGCTGCTGGATGATCTGGGCCGAGAGCAGTCTCTGCTGGTTCCCCTGGTTAGTAAGGATGGTGAAGCGGAACGGCTTGCCGTCCTTCACCAGGATGCCGCTGCCGTTCCTCTCCCGCCACCCCGCCTCCGCCAGCAGTCCTTCAGCCCGTTTCGGGTCGTAGGGGATGTCCCTCACGCTCGGGTTGTAGGCCCACCGTCCGGGCACGATCGGGCCGTGGGCCTTCTGTCCCATGCCGAACAGCACCCCATGGATCAACTCGTCCTTGTCGATGGCGGCGGTCATGGCCTGGCGGACCCGCTTGTCGGTGAAGAGCGGATGACGGAGGTTGTACCCCATGTAGAGATAACCGGAGGAGGGGTAACGGTACTTGTTGAAACGTGAGGTGAACTGCGGCGCAACGGTCTGGCGCGCGTACTGCACCGGAGTCAGGTTCATCAGGTCGATGGAGCCGGCCTTGAGCTCCATGTACATGGTGGAGGTGTCCGGGATGATGCGGTAGATGTAGCGGTCGATCCAGGGACGCCCCTCGAAGTAGTCGTGGTTGGACTCCAGCACGATCTTCTGGCCGGCGACCCATTCCCTGAAGCGGTAGGGACCGGTCCCGACCGGCCTGCGGGCCAGGGGGCTCTTGGTGATGTCAGTGCCTTCCAGCAGGTGGGCCGGCAGGATGGCGGCCCCCCACGATGCCAGGGCCGGGGCGAAGGGGGCGCCGTAGGTCACCAGCACCGTGTGGTCGTCGGGCGCCGTGATCTCCTTTACCTGCTTGAAGTCCTCGGCATAGGCGGTGGGGGTCTTGGGATCGACCGTGACGCGGTAGGTATAGAGCACGTCGCGGGAGGTGAACGGGGCGCCGTCGTGCCACCTGACCCCCTTGCGGAGGTGGAAGGTGATGGCGAGGCCGTCCTTGGAGATATCGAAGGACCGGGCCAGATCGCCGACGATATTCAGGTTCTTGTCGTATTTGACCAAGCCGTTGTAGACCTGGCCCGCCACGGCATGGGAGGAGGCGTCCGAGGCCAGGGTCGGGATCAGGGTGGATGCCTCGCCGATGGTGCCTTCCACGATGGCATCGCCATAGGCCGGGGGAGCTTTCGGATCGCGCTGAATCCCGACGTCCCCTCCACGCTCGGTGCAAGCGGAGAGAAGACAGATGAGCAGGATCGGCAGACACATTGCGCGCCGCACGCCGCACACCGCAAGCCCGATCATCGTTCGCCATGCTCCACTTTGATCCTGCGGATTTTTTCGAGCAGTTCCTTCTTCCCCGGCTCGTTTTCCAGCGCCTTTTTATAAGCCTGCAGCGCCTTTCTGAAATCGCGGCGGGCCAGATGGGCATCCCCCAGGTGCTCGGCAATGGTCGAATCGTCGTCGACCAGGCTCATCGCCTCCTCCAGATACCTGACCGCCTCGTCATACTTCTTCAGCTTATAGTAGACCCATCCGAGACTGTCCAGGATGAAGCCGTCGTTGGGATGCAACTCGACCGCCTGCCTGACGTACTGCAGCGCCTCGTCCAGGTTGATGCCCATCTCGGCATAGGTGTAACCGAGAAAGTTGAGCGCCTGGGCATCCTTCGGGCTGAGAGTGATAACCTTCTTCATCTGCTCAATGGATTCAGACTTCCTCCCCAGCTTGTCGTAGAGCACCCCCAGGCGGAAGTGATACCTCGGCTCGCCGGCAAAACGCTTTTCGGCCTCCAACAGCGCTGCAAGGCCGGCTTCCGGCTTTTCCGCTGCCTCGTAAAGCGCCGCAAGGTTCAGGTAGAGTTCTATCTGGGCTGGATTGGCGGCAATGGCACCCCTGAGGAGCTCAACGGCCTGATCTGTTTTCCCCTTTTCCCTGAGGATGAAGGCGATGTGACCGATCGCCTCGATGAAGGCGGGGGAGCCGTGAGGGATCTTCTCGAACTCGGCGAAGGCGCGGTCCAGGTCCCCCTTTTGCTCGTATGCCATCCCCAGGTAGAGCCTGATCGGGTGGGCAGCGGGGTCCTTGGCGAGCATCTCGCTGAAGACCTTGACGGCATCGTCGTACTGCTCCAGCTCCAGGTGGATCAGACCGATCTTGCGCATGGTCTCCTGGCCGCCGAGCCCTGATTCCAGAGCGAGGTTGAGGTATTCGAGCGCCTCTTGGAACCTGTGCTGCTGTATGAGGAGCTGAATGAGGCGCTGGAGGACATCCGCCCGGTTGTCGTTATCGTCCAGGATGCCGCGATAGACCTCGATCGCCTGGGGATAATCGCCCAGCGCCTCGAATGAGGCGGCCATATCGATAGCCGCCTGGCTGAAATCCGGGCGTAACTCCAGCGTTTTCTTGAAATACCCCACTGCATCGCGGTAGAGCTTCATCTGGCTGTAGGTACGGCCTAGATAGTAATACCCAAGGGCGGAGTCGCTCTTCAGCGTCACCAGTCGCTTGAGGGTGTTGACCGCCTCCTCGTACTCGAACAGCCGCGTCAGGGAAATAGCCAATTGCAGGTAGGCATCATCCTTGTCCGGATCGAGCTCGACCGCCTTGCGCAGGTATTCGGCCGCCTCGCGGTCCTTTCCGGCCGACGCCATGACGGCGCCGGCCATGACGTAGGGGTCGCGGAAGGTCGGATCGAGACTGATCGCCTTGTCGTTGTATTCCAGCGCCTCCTGCACCTGTCCGATCTTCAGCTTGATCCCGGCGATGGCCGAATGGAGAAAGGCCGACCTCGGGTCGAGATCGAGGGCATCGCGCAGGATGTTCAGGGCTGCCGGGTAATCGCCGTCATGGGTTGCCAGACGGGCGCGGGAGTACAGATACAGGGCGCGGGCACGGTTGTCGTGGACAGCGGGGGCCGACACGGCCTCGGAGGTGACGGCCCCGTCGGTGGTGGCACAGGAGGAGAGCATCGTGGCGCAGAGAAGTACCAGCAGAAATAATGGCATCGCAAGAGAATCCGTTTCATGGAAAAAATGTAATAAACGCTACCATGAAACACGTACCGCGTCAAACGATTATCACGAAGATTATCACGATGCCCAAGAGCTTGCGGATGGGCTGGTTTGGTGTTACTCTTCCGATTGTAGGACGAGGCGCCGCCATGATACGGACGATATTAAAATCGTTATTGAAACCAGAGGCTTATCCGGAGCCCACGCACTACGTGGAAATGCTGCAGACCCATGTCTCATGGATATTCCTGACAGACAGCCACGCCTACAAGGTCAAAAAAGCGGTCGATTTCGGCTTTCTCAACTTTTCCACCATCGACCGCCGCCGTTTTTACTGCAACGAGGAGGTCAGGCTCAACCGCCGGCTCTGCCCGGATATCTACGAAGGTGTCGTGGAACTGCGCGAGACCCCGGGTGGCGCCGCCTTTTTCGGAGACGGCCCGATTATCGACTTCGCCGTCCGGATGAAACGCATGCCTGCGGAGCGGATGCTGGACCGCATGGTGAAAAGCAACGAGATATCGGTCGCCGACATGCGCGAGGTGGCCCGTGTCATAGCCGCTTTTCACCAGGCCGCTCCCACCTCTCCCGCCATCTCAGAATACGGGCATCTTGACCGGATCATGTTCAACTGGCTGGAAAACCTGGAGCAGATGATCCCCTTCGAAGACACGACCCTCCCCGCCGGGGAGCGCGAACGGATCAGGGAGTGGGTCTCCTCGTTCGCCGAGGAAAACGCGGAGCTTTTCAGCCGCAGGGTCGATGAAGGGTTTATCCGCGAATGCGATGGCGACATCCACCTGGAGAACATCTGCATGCTCGCAGACAGGGTGTGTATCTTCGACTGTATCGAGTTCAACGAACGCTTTCGCTGTTGCGATACCGCGGCAGATGTGGCCTTTCTGCTGATGGATCTGGATTACCATGGACGCCATGACCTGGCCGGGGAGGTGATCGCTGCCTACCTGGCGGCATCCGGCGATTCCGGCATGACCGCCCTGATCGATTTCTACAAGATCTATCGCGCCGTCGTGCGGGGTAAGGTGGAGAGTTTCCGCCTGAACGACCACGGCATTGAACGGCATGAACGTGAGCGCGCCGCGGAGAGGGCCACCAGATACTTCAGGCTGGCGCGCGGTTACATCGAGCGCCGCGGGCTGCGTCCGACCCTCTTCATCACCTGCGGGGTGATGGGGTGCGGAAAGAGCACGCTCGCCGAGCAGCTCTGCTTCGAGTTGGGGATAGCCGGTTTCAGTTCCGATGCCGTCCGCAAGCGCCTGGCCGGCCTCCAGCCGGGTACGCCGGTCCCCGAGGCCTATGCCGCAGGGCTCTATGACCGCCGGACCAGCGACGCCGTCTACGCCGAACTGATCCGTCTGGCAGAGGCGGAACTCGCCTCGGGGCGTTCCGTGCTCCTCGACGCCAGTTTCATGCGTCGGGCAGACCGCTCCCGCTGTGCCACCCTGGCGGAGCGCTGCTCGGCGGCATTCGTTATCCTGCGTGTGACCTGCGGCGACGCCGAGAATCGCCGCAGACTGACGGAGCGCAGCGCGTCGGGGCGCTCGGTGTCCGACGGACGAGTGGAACTGCTGGACCAACAACGGCAGGCGTTCGAGCCCCCCGGCGAAGAAGAAGGGTTGCTCATCACCCTTATTGCCGCCGGTTCGCCCGCATCCCTCACCAACCAGATCTACGGGAGGCTCTCCTGACATGCCGAAGCATCTGCGCCGCCTCCTGCACCGGCTCCAATTGCCGGAATCATGGGTCATCTTTTTCATCATGGGCATCATCATGATGAACTTCCCCTTCATGCACATATTCAACAAACCCAGCACCATCTTCGGTTTCCCGCTCATGTTTCTCTACCTCTTCATAGGCTGGGCGGTCTCCATCTTCGTCATCTACCTGTTCACCCTCGCCGTAGGCCATAACGACGACAAGAATCAGGAGACGCATCAGCAGTGAAAAACGGCCTCATCCCAGCGGCACTCATATCACTCATCTACACCCTGCTGATCTTCCTGATCGCCTGGTACGCTCACCGCCGTAAGGATGCCGGCCGCAGCATCATCGCCAATCCCTATGTCTATACCCTCTCCATAGCGGTCTACTGCACCACCTGGACCTTCTATGGCAGTGTCGGCAGGGCGGCCACCATCGGCCTCGACTTCCTGATGATCTACCTCGGCCCTTCCCTGACCGCCTTCTCCTGGTTCTTCCTGCTGCGCCGCATCGTCCGGATCAGCAGGGAGAACAACATCACCTCCATAGCCGACTTCATCAGCCTGCGCTACGGCAAGTCCATCTGGGTGGGCGCGCTGGTGACCATCATCGCCGTACTCGGCATCATGCCCTATATCGCCGTGCAGATTAAGGCGGTCTCGACCAGCTTTTACCTGATCAGCGGCTATGGGGCCGAAGGAATCCCCATCCCGCACGGCGGCACGGAAACGACCCTGCCCACCGGTCTGCTGCTGGCGCTGATCCTGTCCCTGTTCGGCGTCATGTTCGGCGCCCGCAGGCTGGTCTCGTCGGAACGCCACGAGGGGCTGATTGCCGCCGTGGCGTTCGAATCGATAGTCAAGCTGGTGAGCCTGCTGGGGGTCGGCCTGTTCGTGACCTACCAACTCTTCGACGGTTTCGAAGATATATTCACCCGCTTCCGCACCCTGCGACCAGAGCTTTTCACCCGCCTGTTCACCCTTGATCAACCGGGCAATACCCCAACCTTCACCATGCTGTTCATGTCCATGGGGGCGATCATGATGCTGCCGCGGCAGTTCCACGTCATGGTGATAGAAAACTCGGACGAGCGGCACATCACCAAGGCCATGTGGCTCCTTCCTATCTACCTGTTTCTGATCAACCTGTTCGTCATGCCGATCGCCATCGGGGGCATTCTCACCACCGGCAGCCAGACCGGCGCCGACTTCTTCGTCATCAGTATCCCCCTGATCACCGGTCACGACGGCATTGCCTTGCTGGCCTTCCTTGGCGGGCTCTCGGCCGCCGCCGGCATGGTGATGGTGGAATCGGTGGCGATCTCCACCATGCTGCTCAACCACATCTTCATGCCGATCATCGTCCGCTTCACCCCCCAGGCCTGGTTTCCGTACCTGCTGATCAACCTCAAACGGCTGGGTATCTTCCTGGTGGTCTTCATGGGTTATTTTTATTACCGCATCGTGGGCGAATCATTCATGCTGGTCAACACGGGGATGATCTCCTTCACGGCGGCCGCGCAGTTCCTGCCGGCCATGCTGGGGGGGCTTTACTGGCGGCGCGGCAACAAGGCCGGCGCCATCACCGGCATCCTGCTCGGCTTCCTGACCTGGTTCTACACGCTGCTGCTCCCCTCCTTCAGCCGCTCCGGCTGGATCAGCGCCGACCTGCTGTCGACAGGACCGTTCGGCATCGGTCTGCTCAGGCCGACCGAGCTGTTCGGCCTCACCGGCATGGACCTCTGGAGCCACTCGCTGTTCTGGAGCATGCTCTTCAACATTGGCGGCTACATCGTCTGCTCGATCCTGCTCAGGCAGGACGAGCGCGAACATGACCAACTCCGCAAATTTTTCGGCACGTTCGACCTGGAGCAGGGCTACCGCCACGCCGAGACAAAGCGCCTCTCCAAGCCGGTCACCATCACGCAGTTCGTCAACCTGATGGCCAAGTTCATCGGCGAGGCGGAGGCGCACCGGGCGATCTTCGCCTATATCGGCGACCGCGAGATCGACGCCAGCGGCAACGTATCCGAGTTCGAGCTGCCAAACCTGAAACGCTTCACCGAAAAGAACCTGGCCGGCTCGGTCGGCGCTGCCGCGGCCGGGGCCATCGTGGACAGCTTCCTCTCCGACATGGGCTCACGGATGGAATCGGTCTACGATATCTTCAGCAACGTCAGGACCTCCCTGGATCAAAGCCGCGAGGCGCTCTTCGTCCGCCTGAAGGCGTCCGAGATCATCAACCGTACCCTCGATCTGCAGATCATCATGGATGACCTGCTGAACCTCCTGCTCAAGGAATTCAAGCTGGATGCCGCCATCATCCAGCTGCGCGCCGAGGATGACGTCCTCACGATCAGGAGTTATCAGGGGAACAATCGCCGTCCGATCAACCCGAAGCACTGGTTCACGGAGAGCAGGCCCTACTGCGACATGGCGCTTTTGGACCGCAAGGCCCATTTTGTCAATGACGCCAGGCTGGCCGCCGGCACCGTCTCGCTGGAACGGACCATTGCCGAGGGGATCGTCTCCTGCGCCCACATCCCGATCCTTCGCGAAGGGGAACAGTCCCTCGGCATCATGTCGGTCTTTTCCAAGTCCATCGCCGGGCTCTTCACCGAGGAGTTCACCGGCCTGCTCTCCAGCCTGACCGGACAGCTTGCCCAGGCCGTCACCATTGTCCGCGAGATCGAGGCCAAGGAGCGGGAGCGCTCCCAGAAGATACAGGCCCAATTACTGCATGCCCGCATGATGCGGGACATGGAGATCGCCCAGCAGATACAGGTCTCGCTTCTGCCGGACACCGCGCCGGAGTTGCTCGGGGTCGAGATGGGGGGACGTTGCATCCCGGCCGCCCACGTGGGAGGAGACTACTACGATTTCTTCCAGTACGACGAGCACGTCGTGGACCTGCTGATTGCCGATGTATCCGGTCACAGCGTCGGGGCCGCCCTGATCATGGCCGAGGTGCGCACCCTCTTGCGCGCCCAGGCCAATTCGGCCCTCAATGCCAGCACCATCCTGCAGACCCTCAACAACCAGCTCTACGAAGACCTGACCCGCGCCGAGCTGTTCATCACCATGTTCTACGCGAGGTACAATTCGGCAACCGGCCGGCTCTCTTTTGCCAATGCCGGGCACAATCACCCCGTCATCAGGCGGAACAACGAACTCTCTTGCATCGAGCTGGATGCGGAAGGGCTCATCATCGGCGTGAAAAGGTCCGTCGTGTTCGAGGAGCGGGGGGTCGAGTTGCTAAAGGGCGACGTGGTGCTATTCTATACGGACGGGCTGACCGAGGCCACTAACCCGGAAGGAGAGATGTTCGGAAACGAACGTATCTGCGCCATACTCGACAGCGTGCATCATCTGCCGGTCAACGGCATCATGAATGCGTTTTATCAGGCGGTGTCCGATTTTATCGGCATGGAGACCTTGCAGGACGATGTTTCACTTGTGGTGCTTAAAATACATTAAACAGAAAGGATGCAGCCATGAACCTGAAAACTGAAGCAAACGGCAACCTGATGGTTATCTTCGTACGGGAGGAACGCCTTGACGCGCACAATTCCGAAGAGCTGAAAACCGAAATGAACCGGCTCTTCGAAGAGGGGACAAAGTATATCCTGATAGACCTGAAAGAGGTGCGTTTCATCGACAGCTCGGGCCTGGGGGTACTGGTATCCGGCTTCAAGAACGCCTCCACGCGCCAGGGAAGCCTCAAACTCTGCGGGCTCCAGACCCAGGTCAAATCCATGTTCGAGCTTACCCGGCTGCACCGCGTGTTTGACATCTTCCAGACGGTGGACGAGGCCCTGGAGAGTATGTAAGCCTACCATTCCCACCGTGCGAGGGAACCATGAAGAACACTATCAAACTGGATATAAAGGTGCCCAACCAGACCCGCTACCTGTGCCTGATCGGCAAGATCGGAGAGGACATGGCGCGGGAGCTTGACCATTTCAAGGGTGACCGGGAGGCGCTCGCCCATCATCTCAACGTGGTGCTTACCGAGGCCATGGTCAACGCCATCAGGCACGCCAATGCCGCCGATCCCGACAAGGAGGTGGAGATCCGCATCAGCATCTCCGACAAGGAGATCTCTATCAAGGTCTATGATAGCGGCCAGGGTTTCGACATCACCGCGATTCCCGATCCCTGCTTTGATCCTGCCAAGCTCGACGACAAGGGGCGCGGCATTTTTATAATCAGGTCTCTGATGGATTCCGTGGAATACAGAAAGATAAAGGGCGGGAATATTCTGGAGATGAAGAAGGCGCTTGCTTAAGCCGCCCCCTGTTTTTTACTCACAATTGCAGTTCATTCAGCACGTTATCAAGCATTGTCTCAACCTTAGCCGCAATCTACAGCCCCGCAAATCGAGACCTCCTGGGTTTTGGAAACCTCGGAGGTCTGCTGGCCAACACCGCCACTCTTCCTTTTTCGAGATCCTGATCCAAAGCCTTGTCAGCAGTGCAATTCCTTTTCCTGATCATGGGGAACCTCCTTTTCGCTGGAGTCAACCAATGCAGCACGATTCCGGCGGCCATGCCGCTGAAAAACAGGTGGTTCAAAGCGTAATTTCATGGTATAAATCGGCGTTATTTAAGTTCTTGCATTTAAAACCGAAAAGCATAATAAATCTGAATGGGGATAAATTGAGTAACATATTTTCATTTTACCTCGATGGAACAATTGTGCAAGCGGTGAAGGCGGATATCTCCGACAACGGGGTTACGGTCAACGGCGCCTGGACATTTAATCACGAAGAGCTGGACGGCTATCTCGCAGCGTGCCGGGAGAATACCTGCATCGTCTGCTGCAACCCTTCGCTTTTTCATCAGGATATCGTCCACCTGCCCCCGGCGGCCGGCAAATTCTACGACAACCTGGTCAGGGCCGAGGTACTGAAGAGCCATCCGGAACTGACCGCCTTCACCCTCTTTTACCGCACTGTCGCCGAGACGACTATCGACGGCGTTCTTTACAACAAGATCGCCGCGTTCAGCTATGAGGACGACTCCCTTTCCAATTTCATATCCATGTTCAGCCGGCATGGCAAGGTGATCTCCCGCCTTTACGCCGCACCATACCCCATTTTCAGGCTGGCCGCCTCGACATGCGCCGATGACCCCGCCAGGGCGCGCATCTTCATCGCTCCCCTTTCGGGGGAGAAACTCATCCTTTTGAGCGAAAACACGGAACTGGAATTCATCCGCAAAATCCCCTCTACAGATGCGGCTCTCCTTCCCGCTGACAGCCAGAATATCAACATGACCGTCGACTATTGCTTTCAGTCCCTCCGCGTGAGGCCGTCCGAAGCGGTGATACTCGATCCGCACGGGCATGCGGCGGAACCGGCCACTCATTTGACACTGCCGCACAGGAGCGCATTACCCCCCGCACTGGCGGGACTTCCGCACGATATTGTCCGGGATTACCTCGCGCCGCTCGCCGCGGCCCTGCACTACGCCGACTCCCCCGCCGACGGCGACATCCTGCCGTCGGACTACGTCGCTTTCACGAGAAACAAGAGGCTCCTCGCCGCCGCAACCATTGTCATGATCACCCTCGCACTGTTCCTGGCCGGGGTCATCCTGACGGAACGGATGGCGCTGTCCGATCTGAAGGCCGGGATCGCCGTTTCGCGGACACAACTGGGCAAGTCCGGGGAGGAGATGGCGGCATTCAGGAAACTGGATGACGAGACCAAGGCCCTCAGCCGCCCGATTGAGTATCTCAACAAGTTCAGCACCACGGTTAACCACGGGACCGCCCTGGCCTCCCTGACCCTTGCCGGTTCAAAGGAGTATTCCATCAGGGGGCTATCCCTCCAGAAAGGGGAGGGTTTCATCGGCGTACGCATCGAGGGGGACATTGCCTCCTCCAGCTACGGTGAAACCCAGGCCATCTATGAAGGGGTGCAGGAGCGGGTGAGAAAGATCCCCGGTTACTCAGTGACCTCCGGCAGCGTCGACGTCAAGCAAAAAACCTTCAGCATAGAGGCCCGCTACAGCGGCGCCGCCCGGCAAGGCTCATGAACCTCGTGACCAACAGGTATGAAAACGCGATCAAACCGTTGAAGAGACGTTTCTGGATAGGGGCCGCGCTGTTTATTGTCCTGAGCACGGCATGCGCCGCCCAGGAAAGGGAGCGGCGGAAACTGGAAAAGACGCACAAGGAGCTTGTACGCGCCAAGGATGGACTTGCGCGGGTGCGACAGGCCATCCTGAACCGGAAACATTCACTGGAAACGCTCAGGACACAGCTTGGGCAGGGAGTGGAAAAGAGCTCGTCGGAGAGGCTCATCTACGGAAGGATCGATGACATTCAGTCGCGACTCAAACCGGATGACATTTCCATCACGGCGATGGAGAAAAAGGGCGGAGATGCGTCGCTTCAGTATACCCTCAAGTTCACAAACACCAGCTACAGCAACTTTATCAACGCCGTATGCTACCTGCAACAGACCGTCTTCCCCTTTACCCCGGTAGACTCGATCACCGTCTCGCAGGCGGAGGTGAATGGAAGGGGGGTTGTGGCATTCACCGTCGTCGGTAAGGTCCTCTCCCTCGACAGGGGCCTGCCATGACCATAGACAAGACCATCGCGGCAATGCTCCTGGCGCCGTTTATAGGGCTCTGCGCACCTGCAGCGCTCCTGTTCTGGAAAATGCCCGCTGCCGGCGTGACAGCCGCAGAGAAGGAGCTGATAAACTTCTCGGCTCAGCCCGTTGCGGTGTCCGAGCCGGGGTCCCAGCCCGTTTATGCGGGGCTGGAGTGT
Organism: Deltaproteobacteria bacterium; assembly: GCA_016182975.1. GTDB lineage: Bacteria > Desulfobacterota > Desulfuromonadia > Geobacterales > Pseudopelobacteraceae > JACPFJ01. Next base: position 55,340 of record JACPFJ010000009.1, on the reverse strand, counting down.
CCGGTAAGGCCTCCGGCGGCAAAAAAGGCCCAGGGTACGGCGAATGGCGGCACGGGCTTCCCCCCCGGCCCGATCCCCTCCCCGAAAGCGGCGGCGCTGCCGAAGGAGCGGAACGCTTCGGCGGGACAGCTGCCCACCGTATCCATGATCTACAGCGACAGCCATGCCAGGATGGCCATCATCGACGGACACGTGCTCCGCGAAGGGGCCTCCCTCGGCGCAGTCAGGATAGTAAAAATAGAGAAGGCAAGGGTTCTGGTCAGAACCGACGGAAGGGACATATGGCTAAACATCGATTGACGATAACAGCATTGAGATGCGTGGCCCGGCTTGCCGTGCTTACGGCCGTGGTTTCCGTGACCGCCTGCTCGGCACGTCCGGATGCCATCAGGTCCGACAAGCCCCTCATTAATGAGGGCATGACCCGCGCACCCGGATGGAAGCCGGACTCCCCGCCATTGCCTCGCGAGGTTACACCCCCTGATTTCGTCCCTGTCACCGAAGAGATCGTGCCGCTCAAGACCAAGATGGTCAACATCGTGGTCAGGAACAGCTCCCTGGGCGATGTCCTCCACGTGCTGGCCGATGCCAGCGGGCTGAATCTGCTGATCGACAGGGACGTCCCCCTCGATCAGCCCGTGACCCTGTCGCTGCGCAACGCCTCCGCGGAGGATGCCCTGAAGACCGTCTTCTCCACCGTGGACTGCTTCTACACCATCCAGGGCAACGTCCTCAAGGTGGAATCCGTAGGCACCAGGGTGTTCGAGCTGGGACACCCCGCCCTGGTCAACAGCTACAACATGGACGTGGGGGGGGACATCCTCGGTGGGGCCATGACGGCGGGAGGCGGGAGCAGCAACGTCAAAGGGACCATAACATCGGGGAGCAAGGCGGACACAAAGGCGCACGACTTCTGGGAATCCCTGGAAAAATCCCTTGAGGGGCTAATGGGAAAGAAGGATGCCCAGGGCGGGAGAACGGGCAGGACGGCAGACTCCGGAGCCCGGCCCCAGGAGAAGCAGCCCAGCCGGGGAACACCCTCTCAATCCGCCAGGGAGGGCGCCGCGAGCGATCTCACCGTCATTGATCGGGCGGGAGGGGCCAGCGCGTCCGGCGAGAGCCAGCCGCAGCAGAGCATCATCGTCAACAGGCTTACCGGCACCATCGTGGTTACCGCCACCCGCAAGGGAATGGAGAAGGTGGAGCGCTACATCGAGAACGTCAGAAAGGTGCTCAACAGGCAGGTGATGATCGAGGCCAGGATCATCGAGGTCCAGCTCAACGAGGGGCTGAACTTCGGCATCGACTGGTCCTTTCTGAATAACGTCAAGGCGCTGGGAGGTCCGGTAAACACCGGTTTCGGCGCCCTCAACATCGCCACCCGCGACTTTAACACCGCCACCGAGGCGGCCGCCAACACGTCCAGGTTCCAGGTCGGGATAAGGCGGGCCGACTTCCAGGCCCTGCTGACCGCCCTGAAGACCCAGGGGGACGTCAAAACCCTCTCCAACCCGAAGATTAACGTCATGAACGGGCATGCCTCCATCCTGACGGTCGGCAGGAACACCAGCTTCATCTCCAGGATCACCTCCAGCACCACGGCCGCCGCCGGGAGCACGCCGGTCACCACCTTCAGCGTGGAGACCAGCAGCATCCTCTCCGGCATGATCATCGGCATCGTCCCCTATGTCTCGGAGACAGGGGATATATCCATAAACATCACCCCGATCACCTCCGATCTGGTGACCCTGCAGGAAAAGACCGTCGGGTCGGCCGGCAATCAGACCGTCATATCCGTTCCAACCGTGGACCTCAGGGAGATGACGACCACGGTCAAGATGCGCGACGGCCAGATGGTCATAATCGGCGGCCTGATCTCCAAGAAGGAGACCTCCAATGAGGAGAAGATACCGTTCATCGGGGACATACCGTACCTGGGCAGGCTCTTCACCCGGACAAACAACGCAGAGTCGAGGTCCGAGCTGGTGCTGCTCCTGCGCCCCCATATCGTCAGCAATGAATGAAAGGTAACACGCAATGGCACAAGCACCGGTACGCATAGGCGACCTGCTCATCTCGAAGGGACTGCTGACAAAGAAGCAGCTCAACATCGCCCTGATCCAGCAGCGTGTAACCGGCGCCATACTGGGTGACACCCTGATCTCCCTCGGATTCGTGACCGCGCCGGAGTTCGCCCGGACCATTTCCGAGCAGTTCGGCCTGGAATACCTCGACCTGCGCGGTTTCACCATCTCCGACGAGGCCCTTAGGCTGGTCCCCAAGGATACCGCCCGCAAGAGCGGCTATATTCCCCTGGAGATCAGGGACGGCATCCTCTCCATAGGGGTCACGAACCCGAGCAACATCGTCGCGGTGGACACCGTGCGCCACCTGACCGGCAAGCCCCCCAAGGTCTATCTCGTGGACCAGGACGCCTACGGAGACATCATCGAGAGCGCCTACTACTTCGTGGAGCACCCGGTGCAACAGAGGCTGGAAGAATTGACCTCCGGCCTCAAGAGCGGCGGGGCCGTACCGGCCGCCATCGTCCCCGAGCTGACCGACCTGCTCCTCATGGACGGCATCCGCAGACAGGCCACCGACATCCACTTCACCCCTTCCAAGGAGGTGCTGCACGTATTTTACCGCATCGACGGGGTCCTCACCTACGGCCACTGCATCCCGCGGCTGATCCAGTCGACGCTGGCGTCGCGCATCAAGATCATGGCCCACCTGGACATCGCCGAGCAGAGGCTTCCCCAGGACGGCTCATACACCCTGGAATTCCTCAACAAGAAGTACGACCTGCGCATATCCACTGTTCCCTCGATCTACGGCGAGAACATCGTGATCAGGGTCCTCTCCACGAGCGGCGCCCTGATGCACATCTCCACCCTGGGGCTGAACGCAGGAGTCGTCAACACCCTGCGGCGCCTCTTCGCCAAATCTCACGGCATCATCCTCGTAACCGGACCGACCGGCAGCGGCAAGACCACCACGCTCTACTCCTGCCTCAGGGAGATCGACCTGCTGGAGAGAAACGTGATCACAGTCGAGGACCCGGTCGAATACCGCCTGAACTTCGTCCGCCAGACCGAGGTCAACGAGAAGGCCGGCTATACCTTTGCCTCGTCCGCCAGGACCTTCATGCGGCAGGACCCGGACGTCATGCTCCTGGGCGAGATCCGCGACGGTGAAACGGCCCAGATCGCCATCCGCGCCTCCATAACCGGCCACCTGGTAATCTCCACCCTGCACACCAACGATGCGGTCACCTCCATCCCGCGCCTTCTGGACCTGGGGATGGACAAGCTGCTCCTCTCATCGTCCCTTATGGCCGTCATGGCGCAACGCCTGGCGCGCCGGATATGCCAGCACTGCAAGGAGGAGTACGCAGCGGATGAGGCGGAAAAGGCGCTCTTCAAGAAGGCGGGCATGGACGTCGCACGGCTCTTTCGCGGCGCCGGCTGCGACAGGTGCGGCAGCAGCGGCTACAGCGGCCGGACATCGATCGCCGAGGTCATGATCATAAGCAGCGAGATCAAAGAGTTGATCTACGCCGGCGCCTCCACCGGAGCCATCTTTCAGGCCGCGCTGCGTGGGGGGATGGTGCCCCTGTACGTGGACGGACTGAAGAAGGTAGCCGCCGGCCAGACCACCATCCATGAGGTCCAAAGGGTCGCGGGATGAGTTTCTATGTCTACAGCGCCATAGACGCCGCCGGCCAGGTGATCAAGGGGACCCTGGAATCGGAGAGCGCCGAAACGGCTTCCAGGGACGTCAGCGCCAAGGGGCTCTACATCGTCTCCATCCGCGAGACGACCGATTACATGGCCCGTTTCCGCAAGTACTTCCAGTCGTTCCGCGTCAGCCGGACCGAGGTCATCGAATTCGCCCAGAACCTGGCGGTGATGCTGAAAGCGGGCATGCCGATACTCACCTGCCTGGAGGACATCATCTCCTCCACCGACAACAAGGCATTCAGATCCGCCCTTCAGGACATAAAGCAGCAGGTGGAGCGCGGAAGCACCGTTTCCGCGGCGCTGGAGGCCCAGGGGGCGCTGTTTCCGGACATCATGAGGAGGCTGGTCACGGTGGGGGAACAGACAGGGCGCTTCGACGAGAGCCTGCAGGAGGCCGCCGAGCACCTGCTTCGGATGCAGAACCTGGCGAGCGCCATCAAGAAGGCCCTGATGTACCCGGCCTTCGCCATCACCACCACCCTGTCGGCGCTGGTCTTCTGGCTCGCCTTCGTGCTCCCCAAACTGACCGTGACCATGAAGAGCATGGGGGTCAAGCTCCCCCCGCTCACCATCTTTCTCATCACCGTAAGCAAGTTGTTCCAGGCGCACTGGAAGCTTTTCCTCCTCTCGCTTCTCCTCCTCCCCCTGGGCGGTTATCTGATGGGCAAGCATCCCAGGGCCAGATACCTGCGCGACCTGGCCTTGATAAGGATGCCCATCTTCAAGCTGATCGTGTACAATAAGCTGGTGGCGGTGTTCGCGGAGCAGTTCAGGATACTGGTCGTGGCCGGGATGACCATCGACAGGATCTTCGACCTGATCATACCTTCTCTGGGGAACGAATACTTCAGCGTCCAGTTGAACAAGGTCAAGGAGAACATCCTCTTCGGCAACCTGATCTCCGAATCCCTCAAGGAACGTAACATATTCCCAACCCTGGTGATACGGATGATCAGCATCGGCGAGACCAGCGGCACGCTCGACAACCAGCTGGAATTCCTGGCGAAACATTATACGAAAAAACTGGACGACGCCACCGACACCCTGGGCAAGGTCATCGAGCCGCTGGTCATGATAGTGATCGGCGGGCTCTTCGCCGTCATCATCATGGGGCTCATGCTCCCGATTTACGATCTCGTCTCCAAAATGGGGAAGTAGCAGGAGGCTTCACGGCAATGACCCAGAATTATCTCTCGTTTTTCGACCTCAACGACGACCCGTTCCGCCTTACGCCGGATACCGCCTACTTTTACAACTCCCCGGAGCATGCCACCGCACTGTTATCCCTGGAATACTGCGTGAAGGAGAAGGAGGGATTCTGCATACTGACCGGAGAGCCAGGCACCGGCAAGACCACCATCCTGAGGATCTTCGTGGAAAAGTGGAAAGACAGGGCCGAGATCGCCCTTATCATGACCCCCCGGCTCTCGCCGGAGGAGTTTTTCCTGGCGATCCTGGAGGACTTCAAGATACCGCTCCAGAGCAGCAGCAAGAACGATATGCTCAAGGCGTTCCGCGACTTCCTCCTCCACAACGCGCAAATCGGCAGGCGGGTGGCCATAATAGTGGACGAGGCCCAGGAGCTGCCGGACACCACCCTGGAGGAGCTCAGGCTCCTCTCCAACCTGGAGACGGAAAAGGAAAAGCTGCTCCAGATCATCCTCATCGGCCAGCCCGAACTCAGGACCAAGCTTGGCACGCAATCTCTCAGGCAGCTCAACCAGCGGATAACGGTCCGGGTCCAGCTCGAACCCCTGTCCGCGCAGGAGACCGCGGACTACATCAACACCAGGCTGATCAGGGGGGGAAACAGCTCGCTTTTGTACAACGACAAGGCAAGGTCCCTCATCTTTGAACTTTCAGGCGGCATTCCCCGGACCATCAACCTCCTCGCCTCGCGGGGACTGATGGCCGCCTTCCTGGAAGAGAGCCGCGAGGTCTCGGAGCGGCATGTGCGACAGGGGGCCAAGGATGTCATGGCGACGGCCTCCACCGTGTCCGCATCCGGGAAACCTCCCACGCGCAGGGTTGCCGCCATTGCTACCGGAGTGCTCCTTTTCGCCGTGGCCGGATGGGGACTCTATTTCACGCTCGGCACGCAGGACACCCCGAAAGCGGCCGCCGTTCAGACAGCAGCGGCCACACCGGTGGCAGCCCAGGTCTCCTCGGCCAGGCTTGCAAATCAGACCACGGCGAAAGCCTCAGCTCCAGTGCCGGACAGCTCCTTTACGGCGGCCGTCTCCAGGGAGATCGCCGGAGCCGACACCCATAAGACCGCCCTGGATTCGTTCAACGTCATGGCGGCGGCATGGGATTTCCCGCAGATCGTCAGGCTCGCGAAACGCGGCCCCGACGTCTGGCAATATCTTGCCGATATGTCCGCAAGACGCGGCATGGAATTGATCCAATTCTACGGCACCCTGGACGGACTTCTCGAACTCGGATATCCCGCCATCCTGCAGATCGATCCGATCAAAAACGGCAAGGAGGCCTACACCGCCCTGATCGGGGTCAATAACGGCGGGTATCTGATACCGTCGGGGCTTGCCGGCAAGAAACAGCTCACGCGGGAGGAACTGGAAAGCGTGTGGCACGGAAGGGCGTACGTCCTCTGGAAGAACCACAAGAAGATCCCGTCACGCATCGCGAACGGCGCCAAGACACACGAAACGGCCGCCCTTCAGAATCTTCTCGCCCAGGTGGGTGTGAGTGCCGGAAAGAGCGGGATGTTCGATACGAATACCGTGAATGCCCTCAGGTCGTTTCAGGGCTCAAAGGGGCTGAAAACCACCGGACAGCCCGATCCCCAGACCCTGTTCCACCTGTACAAGGAGTCGGCGGCAATCTACTACCACCCCAGCCTGAAATAGCCGCCAGCAGTTGGTTACTGTCAGAAAATGTCAGAAAGTATAGGTTTATAATTACTCCAATTTATGATAAGAGTCTCAGTCGTCATTGCGCTTGCAGCGCTGCTGCTCCCCTCTCCCGCGCTCCCGTTCTGTTTCGAGGAGGCTGGCAGGGCTTACGGCGTCAGTCCGCAGCTCCTGCTGGGGATCGCCCGCGTGGAGTCGAGCCTGAACCCGGCCGCGGTCAATCGCAACACAAACGGCAGCACCGACCTGGGCCTGATGCATTGAATTGACGCTCCCCCATCCCCCTCCCGACCTCCCCCTTGAAGGACCCACTGGGGCCTAAAGGGGAGGAGCTTATAATCCCCTCCCCTTCAAGGGGAGGGTCAGGGTGGGGATGGGGTTACGGTGATAATCTGACAACGTTGAATTCGACACACCACAACGGACCATATCTATTACAACCACCCGGTACCCCAAATGAGCCTTCTGGCTGATCTGCTTTCGAAGATAAAACGTGGCGAGCCACACGGCGGCAAGGGCATCTCCCCTACCCTCGCCCGGGCGCAGTTCAAATTACCTAAAGGACGCGGCCTAAAAAATCGATACGTTGTCGTAGCCCTGGCGTCCGTGACGGCCGTTGCCATCGGGATTATAATGACATCGCAGTTGGGGCGTCTGACCTCTCTCCGGCAGAAGAAACAGCCCCTGCCTTCCCAACCGGTTAAGATCCCCCTCCCTCCATGGGACGGCACGCCGCCTCAACCGGACCAGCAGCAGGCGCCTGCCGCCCAGGCGCCTCCCTCAATGGCCGCTCGCCAGGACAAGGTCCTCGCGACTCTGGAGCCGGTGCCCGCGCCGCTGCCCGCACAAAGGGAAGGCAAAGGGCACAAGGGGATGAAAGCGGGACAGCCGAGGCAGCGGCAAGCGGCCGTCCAAGCGGTATCACCGAAGGGACTGAGGATCCACCACGCGCAAAAGGGCGCTCCTGCAAGGCCGGACGTATCGGCGGGACCCCGCGCGGAGACCATCCAGGCGCCAAGGATCGACACGGCCGCAAGGGGCGCCCTGCTCTATACGGCGCGCGCGTCAGAAATCTCCGGCGATTGGAGGTCGGCCCTTGTCAGCTATCAGAAGGCCCTTAAGATCGACCCGGGCAACTACAGGATAATGAACAACCTGGCCGCGGCTCTCAACAACCTCGGGATGTTCGACGAGGGGGCGCGTGAGGCCAGGAGGGCCCTGGAGCGGAAGCCGGACTACGTTCCGGCAATGATCAACGCCGCCATCGCCTGTTCGGCAACGGGTAACATTCAGGATGCACTGCGCCTTTTTTCGACGGCCTATGCTGCCGATCCCGGCAACAGGGGACTGGCCATAAATCTCGGCATCCTCCAGGAAAGGATCGGCAGGCTTGACGACGCCCTGGCGACATACCGCAGGCTGGCGGCGGCGGGCGACTCCCAGGCCCTGCACGGCATGGGGAGAGTTTACGAGCACAAGGGAAACAGGTACGAGGCGCTGAGCGTATACCGGCGGATAGTGGCGATGCCGGACGTGAGTCCCACATTGAAGAGGGAGGTGAAAGAGAGGCTTGCGCGGCTGGAAGAGTAAGAGCAAATTTTTTTCCTCCACCGCATTTAATTCTTTACTGCCTTGGTATCGAAATGATAAAATAACGTTATACATTTTGGTTAATTAACAAGATCCAAACACTGGATCACAAACAAAAGGAGAGCAAAATCATGGACTCAGCAAGGAACACGGCCTTTACGGCCAGGCTCGGCAACAACAAAGGCTTCACCCTGATCGAGATGGCGATCGTCCTGGTGATCATCGGCATCATCATCGGCGCGATAGTCAAGGGGGGCGACTTGATCGCAAACGCCGACGAGAAGAAGTTCAAGAGTGAAATCGACACCATCCGCGCAGCATACTACACCTATTACGACAAAAAGGGTACAAGGCCGACCGCCATCGGCAGCCTGACGCAGGCAAACGTAGGTATCGATGTCAACACGAATTCCAATGTAAAAACGTCGCCGCAAGTAGCTTATTCGATAACCACCGCCGGCAGCCTTCAGGTCACCAACCTGACAGCTACCGAGAGGGGGGATTATGACAACAAATACGACGACGGTACACTCACGTCGGGAGATGTGCAAGAATCCAGCACTAATTTGTTGATAAGACTCAAATAGCCTTCCGAACTCATCAATCCTTAATCTGGAAATCGGGGCGGCCATCCGCCCCTTTTTTCATCCGCGCGCCAGAAGACGTGAACATCATGTCTCTCACACCATGACATCTTGAAATGAGACGCCATTTCTTACACATAACCCTGCTCGTCTGCGTGGTCGCGGCCATCTTCCACCGCCTAATGCTGGCCGAGATCTCGGTGGTGGACGACATGGTCCTACTCAAGGGCATGCTCGAATCCGAACGGTTCGATCTGGGCGGCTTATTCTTTCCCGGCGGCGGAGCCGGGGTCTATTACCGCCCCATGACCGGACTTTCCTTCTGGATCGAGAGTCTGCTCTGGTCCCTGCGCCCCTCCATGCTGCACCTGGTCAACATCCTGTTCCACCTGGCAAACGTGCTGCTGCTGTATGTTATGTCGATCCGCATCCTGCCGGATGACATGCGCAAGGGGTATGCCCCCCTTGCCGCCGCCCTGCTGTTTGCTTTCCACCCTCTGGTCAACGAATCGGTTGCCTGGATATCCGGCCGCACCGACCTGCTGGCGACGGTATTCGTTCTTCTTTCGACCCTGGCCGTGCAGCGCTGCCGCGAGACCGGCAGAAGCCGCTATCTTGCCGTGGCGGCAGTGGCCCTGATTCCGGGTGTCCTTGCCAAGGAGACCGCGCTGGCCTTTCCGCTGGCCGCCGCCTGGCTGCTCTCCGACCGCCGGGAAGGCGCCCACTCCCCTGCCGGCGCAACGAATCCGTCCCGACAGGCAGGCCGTTTTCTGCGGCGGGCGGCATGGGGAGCCGCGGCAACCCTGGCCTTTCTGCTGGGCGTTTTCCTGTTGCGGAAGCAGGCTTTTACCGCCGACGACAACCGCATAGATAAGGCGCTCGGACTGATTGTGGATTCACCCGGCGCAATCCTGGCCGACATGCTCTCCGCCTTCGGCTTTTATCTGAAAAAGTTCCTCCTGCCGCTGCCGCTCAGTTTTACCATTACCGCCATAAGCCCCTGGTATCTCGCCGTGGGCATCGGGGTTGTTCTTGGCTGCATGTGGTGCGCCCTGCGCCGTGACCTGCCGGCGGTACTCTTTCTGGCCGGCTGCTGCATGATCCTTCCAGCGCTGCTGCTCACCAACGGCGCCGTCGCCTGGACCCCCTACGCCGAGCGTTACTGCTATCCAGCCCTGCCGTTCTGGGTTATGGCCGCCGTCATGCGGGGCAGCCGCCTGATCCGGCAAATGCGCATCTCCGACCGCGCGGCCCACGCCACCGTCATTACGGTCATCGTGGTTTCGGCGGTCATAACCTGGGAGCGCAACGGATTGTGGCTCACCAACGAGGCCCTGATGGCAGACACGGTCGACAAGGCCCCCATGTTTGCGAGGGTGCGGCAGTATTACATGCTGGCGCTGGCCGCCAAGGGTGACACAGCGGGCGCCAAGAGACAGGAGAACATCAGCCTTGCCATGGACGGTTCCCGGTATGTCCCTGAGCAGGACCTGGATCTGGCGGAGGACCTGGTGCGGCGGGGCTTGCACAAAAAGGTATTCGACTTCGTGGAGAGCAAGCTGCGGGCCGAGTTCGGGGACACCCCCCGGCTGTACACAACCATGAGATTGTTCTACAGGGAACTGTACGAACGGACGCGAGACGAGCAGGTCAGGGCGCGCATCATACCATATGAGGCGCTCAGGGACTCGGTGCGCACCGATATGCCGTTGATGCCGATCTTCTCGTTACGAAGCTCTGCTTCGTAATGCGCCGGCCCGGCACGTTACCAGGCAGGTGCTTGGAACGAGGATATAAAGACGCAAGTGTTTTTTCCACGGCGTGATATACACTTATGAGCTGAAGTGAAGTGACTTTTTTCCCACGGCGTGATATATAGTCGAAAGTCGAGAACAAGAAGAGGGAGCAAAGATCGAGGTCCGCAATGGCCATACATCTGCCGGATGAAATCGAAAGGATCGTGACCGAGGCCAAAAACCGGCTTCACGACCTGTATGGCGATCAATTGAAGGATATTATCCTGTTCGGTTCATATGCACGTGGAGATTATTCTCATGACTCCGATCTGGATCTGCTGCTCCTTCTCGAAAGTCCCCACGATTACAACTCGGAATGGGCACGTTACCTTCGCCTTGCCGGTGATCTCTCGCTAAAATACGATACGCTGGTTTCCATCATCCCAATGGACTATGCAACGTATCAAACACGGAAGACCCCGCTCATTCTCAACGTTCGACGGGAAGGAGTCAGACTGTGACCGACGACAATAAAGGTTTCACCCTGATCGAGCTGGCGATCGTGCTGGTGATCGTGGGGATACTGATAGGGGTGGGCTCCGGTATGGTGGGGATGCTGATCACCGCCATCAAGGTGCGGGAGAGCAGGGACCATCTGGACGCCGCGATGCAGTCGGTAACCAGTTGGGCCTCGGCGAACAACCGCCTGCCGGACACGACCTCCAACCCCTCGACAAACCCTGCGCTCTTTGCCAATGCTGCAAAGACCCCTAACGATGCCTGGGGCCAGGGCTTTATCTACCTGTACGACAACGCCCTGGCGCCCGCCACCGCAACCAAGGACACCATCTGCGGACGCCGCTCCACCGTCATCTCCCTTACGGATTCCAATACCGGCGCAACGATCTCGAACGTCGCCTATCTGGCATTGAGTCAGGCGGATAACGCCATTACAGACACCAAAATCGGCGGTGCTGCCGTTACATCAGGTCCGCTTTCTACCACCGCCGGAATGCCTATCACCGCTGATACATTCAACGACATCGTCCGCTGGGTCACCCTGGATGAGCTGCGAACCAAAATCGGCTGCCAGGGGGCGCCGCTGAAGATCGTCAACAATGAACTCCCTTTCGGGGCGGCTCCCAACCCATATTCCGCAATCTTATCGGCCGATGGCGGAGTACCCATTTCCGGCAGTGTCATAGGGACCCAAACAGGTAATTACACATGGTGTGTGGAGTTTGTGTCAACCCCCAAACCAGGGGCAGCCTTGGTATTCGACACAAACCCCACTGGTGGAATCAAGGCCGCCGGAGCATGCTGGAGTTCGTCTGAAACCGCAGGCAATTTTGTGCAGGGAACCACTCTGACTTTACAGAAAAAGGCCGGGTTCGGCAATTTCTCGACCGGCTCGTACCAACTGACCGTTTTTTCCCGCGACGGCGCAGCCTCTCCGGCAACTACCGCCGCCTGCAACACCAATCCCGGCGATAACTGCGTCCAAAAAACGTTTGTGTTGACCATGAACCCGAACTGAGCAGGGGTAATCCGGCATGTCAATCATCTCGTTCACACGAAACCGGCGCGGCATCGCCCTCTTCAATATTGTATTCCTGCTGGTCTTCATTGGGGTGCTGGTCGGCGCGGGTGCGAAGATGTACGGCTCGATGGTGGTGCGGGGGAAGGTCAACGACACCAAGGGGGAGCTGGAACGCGAGGTCCAGATGATCACGGCCTGGGCCGTTAAGAACGGCCGGCTTCCCACCGCGACAGACTATCCCGGTGTCTTCGGAACCACCCCGATGGACGCCTGGGGCAAACAGATACACTACATCCATGACGCCGGCCTGACAGCAACCGCCAGCGGCGGCCTGTGCGGCAGGACAGCGACCGGCCTGTCGAACAATGCCTTTGCGCTCGTCAGCGGGGGGGACGATTTCAATATTCAGAGCACCGCGGATGGGACGGTCATCGATAGTTCAAAGGCTGCAACCGCCTTTGCTCCCGATCAATCGGACCTGTACCGCGTAGTGACGCTGGAGGAGCTGAAAAGCAAGGCCGGCTGTTACGGGCCCACAGGCGGACGGCTGCGCATCGTCAACAACGAACTGCCGAACGCCTGCACTGGAAACGCCTATTCCGCGACCATATTCGCCGACGGCGGCGTCACACCCTATGTCTCATATTCCATAACCGGCCTGCCCGCGGGGCTCGCAGCCTCCGGCGCGACCATATCCGGCGCCCCCGCGGCAAGCGGCACTTCATCGGTCACCGTCACCGTGACCGACAGCCATGCCCCATCGCCCAACTCCGTTACGCGCGCCTACAGCCTGAAATCCGCAAGCTGCGCCTCCCCCCCTGAAACTTACATAACTTTAAACCCCGCCAGCGGGGGTGTCGCCGACAACTGGAACGGCGGTACGGCAAACGATCAAGGCACCAACAATACCGACGCGGCCAGCGGCAAATTCAACATGACGGTCACTGACGGCACGCTCAGCGCCATCAGCCTGCAAAACGGCACCACCGCGAGCTGCATCTGGTTCCAGCGCCCCCTGACTCTTAACGGAAAGATCATGAGGGCCTATTTCCAATTCAAATACGACATGGGCAGCGGTTTCGTGTTCGCCATGGTGCCGGCCCTCGGCCGGCAGACGATCGATAGCTGCGATGAGAACGCCTTCATGGGGTTCGGCAGCGGCATCCCCGGGACCACCCTTCTCGGCGCCCAGTTCCAGGTCAATGACCGCAATGACGGGGTCGGGCCGGGATCGACCTGCGTTTCGACCACCAGCGCTACGTGCACCCCCGTAGCTCCCGGCATCAACAACTGGACGACCGGCACGACCTATTACGTGAGGGCCGAACTCGATACGACCGTGACGACGAACTTCGTCTACAGGGTATGGATGAGCTCCGATTCCGCCTACAGAAACGCATTCAAGAACCTGTCGACGAACTACAGCAACTCCTTGCCGGCGCCGATAACCAGGACCACACCCCTGAACAGCACGAACTATTCGGATATTAGCACCTTCTTCATCGGCTTCACGACGGGCCAGCACGGCAATGACAATGTGAGCATGACAGCGAGCGACCTCAGATTCGTGCTGTACTGATGGGCACTGCTCGCCGCAGTAGCGCATACGCCCACGTGATGACCGACGCAGCCACATCACCCTGCATCACGACACAGACCTCCAAGGTTTTCAAAACCTCGGAGGTTTTCAATCTTATCTCGTTCCCATTCCCGCCATCCTGCAACTACTATTGCGTTTAGCTAAACTATATGCAATAGTACCTGCATGAAGAACAGATCATTCTGGATTGGTAAAATTTCAGAGGCATTCAAGAAACGTTCGATTATCTGGTTGGCCGGGGTACGTCGCGCCGGGAAAACCGTTCTCTGCCGATCTCTGCCGGATGTTTCCTATTATGACTGCGAGCTTCCCAGCACTCGCCGCATGCTTGAGGCGCCGGAGTCCTTCCTGAAGGGGGCGCCCGACCGCCTGGTTGTCCTGGATGAAGTGCATCGTCTTTCAAACCCTTCGGAACTGCTCAAAATAGCTGCCGATCATTTTTCCACCACCCGGATTATAGCGACCGGCTCTTCGACTCTGGGCGCTTCGGCCAAGTTTCGTGATACCCTTGCCGGACGAAAGACTCAAATCTGGCTAACGCCCATGCTGATGCAGGATATGGTCGATTTCGGTGTTCCGGACATGGATCGGCGTTTTCTCCATGGCGGGCTCCCCCCGTTTTTTCTTGATAATGTACCTGTTGAGGCGGAATTCCAGGAGTGGCTCGATGGTTACTGGGCCAAGGATATTCAGGAACTGTTCCGGCTGGAGCGACGCCACTCTTTTCAGCGCTTTCTGGAGTTGCTGCTGATCAACAGCGGGGGAATTTTTGAGGCGACCAAATATGCTCGTCCATGCGAAATCAGTCGCACTACAGTCGCCAATTATCTTGCCGTGCTGGAAAACACCTTTGTTGTCCAGGTACTGCGCCCCTTCAATACGTATAAGCCGGCCGAGATCGTGGCAGCGCCCAAGGTCTATGGATTTGATACCGGCTTTGTCTGTTGTTTCCGGGGATGGAACTCTTTGCGGCCCGATGATCGGGGACCGCTGTGGGAGCATGTTGTTCTCAACGAACTGCAGGGGCGTTTACAGAACCGGGAGATTGGCTATTGGCGCGATAAGCGCGGAAAAGAGGTTGATTTCATCATTGCCCGGCGCGATGACGGACCGGTGGCGATTGAATGCAAGTGGCAGGCCGATGGGTTTTCCGCTGATGGGATCAGGGCGTTCAGAAAATTCTATCCGCAAGGGCGCTCTTTTGTCGTGGCGTCCGATGTCCAGCACGCATACACCAGACAGTACGGCGATCAGGAGATATGCTTTACCGGTCTGGACGAGTTGATTCAACTGCTTGGCGGCACCTGACCAAATGCTCAAATACCTGCTCTTCATCATCTTCTTCGCCGGCATGCTGGCGGGCTACTTCTACATGGACGTCCCGTCCGGGACCTCATACGACGAGATGCTAATACGGGTGAAAACGGGATTGGCCCTGGTCTTCATCGGCGGCCTGGGGTGTCTCTTCTGCCTGCACCGGATTTCGCGCTAGCCCTCCACCTTCTTGGCCTTTCCCTTCGGTTTCACCTTTTTGCTCACCTTGACCGCCTCCTTGAGCCGCCTCTCCATCCGCTCGATCATCATCCTGTGGCTGCCTGATACCGGGCACTCCGCCGGGAATGTGCGCTGGAGATAACTGCCGTCCGAGCGCATATCCCAAGCCGAGCAGTGGTCGGCCGCATGGATGTCGAAGACCTCGCGCAGTTCCCTGGTCAGCTCCGGCGGCTCCACCGGGCAGAGGACCTCCACCCGCGCCTCCAGGTTGCGCTTCATGGCATCGGCCGAGGCGATGAAATACTCCTCGGCGCCGCCGTTCTTGAAGTAGTAGATGCGGGAATGCTCCAGGAAACGGCCGACGACGCTGACCACGCGGATGTTCTCCGACAGGCCGGGGATGCCGGGGCGCAGGCGGCAGGTGTCGCGCACGTAGAGGTCTACCTTGACCCCGGCCTGGGAGGCGCGGTAGAGGGCGCGGCAGATGTCGCCGTCCTCCAGCGCGGTCATCTTGAACTGGATCAGGCCGCCCCCCTTTTCGGCCGGTACCGCCATTTCCCGCTCGATCCGCGACAAGAGCGCCTTCTTGAGGAAGCGCGGCGCAGGCGCCAGCTTCTGGTAGTTGCGTCTGGCCGTGAAGCCGGTGGTCAGGTAGTTGAACAGCTCGGTCACGTCCTGGGCGATGATCGGGTCGCAGGTCAGAAGCCCCACGTCGCTGTAGATGCGGGCCGTCTCGGCATGGTAGTTGCCGGTGCCGATGTGCACGTAGCGCCGCAGGCCGTTATAGTCCTGACGCACGACCAGTATCGCCTTGCAATGGGTCTTGAGCCCCACCACGCCGTAGGTGACGTGGATGCCGGCCTCCTCCATCCGTTCCGCCAACTGGATGTTGGCAGCCTCGTCGAAGCGGGCCTTCAGCTCCACCACCACCGCCACCTGCTTGCCGTTCTGGGCCGCCAGGATGAGCGCATCGATGATCCGGCTCTTGGCGCCGGTGCGGTAGAGGGTCATCTTGATGCCGCGCACCTTGGGATCGACGGCCGCCTCCTTGAGAAAGCGCTCCACCGAGGTGGAGAACGACTCGTAGGGGTGCTGCAACAGGATCGCCCCGCTGTCTCTGATGATGTGGAAGATGTTGCGCTGCGTCTGCAACAGGGGATGGTCGATGGGGTAATGGGGCGGGTCGTGCAGCCGGGGATGGTCCAGCCCGGTCAGCTCGAACAGGTCGCGCATGGCCAGCATGCCGGGAAACTCGAAGACGTCGTTCTCCTCGTCCAGCTCCAGCTCGGCCGCCAGCCGGCCGCGATGGACCGCGTCCATCCCGGCGCCTGTCTCCAGCCTGACTATGGGGGCGAACTTGCGCTCCTTCAGCTCCGACTCGATCATGGCCATCAGGTCGTCGGCCTGTTCCTCGTCCTTCTCGGTGTTGGCGTTGCGGGTGACACGGAAGATCTCGCAGGCGACGATCTCCATCCCCGGGAAGAGCATGTCCAGGTTGTTCATCATCAGCTCTTCCAGGGCAATGAAGCTGTCACCCTTCCCCACCCGGATGAAGCGGGGGGTACCCAGGCCGACCGGGACCTTGACCCTCGCCAGGGAACTCTCCCTGGCCCGGGGGTAACGCAGTGTGACCAGCAGGTTGAGCGACAGGTTGGAGATGAACGGGAAGGGATGGGCCGGGTCGATGGACTGCGGGGTCAGGAGCGGGAAGATGTTGGCGTAGTAGTGCTCGCGGAGCTGTTTTCTCTCTTTCGGCGTAAGCGTGTCATACCGTTCGATCACGATCCCCTTCTGCTCAAGGAGGGCCGCGACCTGGGAAAATGCCTGCCGTTTGTGTGCATTGATCTCCTTGATGACGGCGTGGCACTCCTTAACCTGTTGGCGCGGCGTTCGCCCGTCCAGTGTCAATTCCCGCATCCCGGCCCCGATCTGCTGTTTGAGGCCGCCGATACGCTTCATGAAGAACTCGTCCAGGTTTCCGCTGACGATGGCGATGAATTTCAGCCGCTCCAGAAGAGGCGTCCGCTCGTCCTCGGCCTCGTGCAGCACGCGGCGATTGAACTCCAGCCAGGTCAGCTCGCGGTTGAGATACCACTCGCTGTCGGAGAGGTCAAAGGCCTGTGCACCGGACTCCAACGGCTCGCCCGGCTCCGCCGCGCCCTTCCGCGCCCCCTTTGACTTCGCTTTTGCCGGTTTGTCGGCGTGATCGGACACGGTCGCCTTTTTCGCCTTGCTCTTGGGCTGCTTCTTCGTTGCGGGAGAGGAGGTCACTGTCGGCTCCATGGCAGGTAATTTATACATCTTGAATATTGCATTGTTATTACGGCTCCGCAACAGGGTTGAAACGAATTTAACCTTAAAACGACAGTCGGAATAACACGGAGCAACGGAGCAACAGAGAAATCAAAACATTGCACCGGAAACCCATATCACCATTACTGTGAGTCTCAAAGAAAGGTTTCCCGATAAATTTACCTCGGATTTTACTCCGTTGCTCCGTTGCTCCGTGTTTCAAATGCTTTTCAGGTTTAATTGTCGGATAGCAATGCAGGTTCCTCCATTGCGGCATCCAGCATCTCCGCCGGCATGGTCTTACTCGGTTTTACCCCCAGGCCCTTCAGCATCTCGGCCTGGCGGATGACGTTGCCCCTGCCCCCCACAAACTTGCCGTAGGCCTTATCGTAATCGCTGCGTGCCTGATCGAGTCGATTACCGATACCCTTCAGGTCTTCCACAAAACCGACCAGCTTGTCGTACAGTTCGGCCCCGCGTCTGGCTATCTCCTGCGCATTGCGGTTCTGCTGCTCCTGCCGCCACAGATGGGCAACCGTACGGACGACAAACAGCAGGGTGCTGGGGCTGACCAGCAGCACATTCCGTTTCCAGGCATCATGCCACAGTTCGTTGTCCTGCGAGACAGCCAGCATGAAGGCCGGTTCCACGGGTATGAACATCAACACGAAGTCGAGGGACTTTACCCCATGGATTGCGTGATAGTTCCTATCCGACAGCCCCTTGATATGGCCCCGCACCGATTCGAGGTGCCTCTTGAACGCCGCGTCGCGGCCGGCGTCATCCTCCGCGTTGACATACTCCTCGTATGCATTCAGGGACACCTTGGCATCGACTACGATATGCCGCTCCTCCGGCAGATGGATGATCACGTCCGGTTGGGCGCGGCTGCCATCCCCGCGGGTATGGCTTTCCTGCACGTCATACTCGTGTCCCTTGCGCAGTCCGGATGACTCCAGGATCTTCTCCAGAATCATCTCACCCCAGTTGCCCTGGGTCTTGCTGGAGCCCTTCAAGGCACGGGTCAGGTTGTGGGCGTCATCGGACAGCTGCCTGTTGAGGTCCATCAGGTGTTTCACCTGTGCCGCCAGCGCGCTGCGTTCCTTCCCCTCCTGCACGTAGACCTCTTCGACCTTCCCCTGGAACTCGGTCAGCTTGACCTTGAGCGGTTCCAGCAGTTGGCCGATATTGGCCCGGTTCTGTTCGGTGAAACGCCTGGCCTTTTCCTCCAGTATCTCATTGGCCAGCGCCTTGAACTGATAGGAGAGTTGTTCCCGGGCCTCATTGAGCAGGGCCAGCTTTTCATCGTTCTGCCTGCGCTCGGCATCCAGGGTGGTGGAGATCTTGGTGAATTCATTACGTGTTGCTTCCATCTGCCGCCGCAGTGCCTCTCCCTGCCGTTCCGAATCGGCCAGTTCATTCCGCAGACGCTTCGCCTCTTCCGTTACGGTGGTCAGGCGCTCGTTCAAAAGCGCAAGTTCAACCTGCCCTTCGCTGCGCGCAATGTTCACGGCATCGCTTATGCGTCTTTTCAGGAATAACCCGGCAACCGTGAGGCCGACTGCCAGGCCGATAACGAAGGTTATGATTTCCATGGTGAATCTCCCGGTGCTGGTTTACGGTGACGTCTGGAGGGCGGAGCGAGCGAAATGCCGGAGTCAATCGCCGCCCGCGGAAAACATGCCGAATGTGTCAGGTGAACGGCGCCAGAGCCGGAACTCATGCCTGAAACGCCGGGACTTAGGCATTCTAAGCGAGAGGAGCCCGGAGACGTTACGGATTCAGGTAAATGGAAACAAAATTGCCTCTGCGCCGTCTATTGTGGTACATCTATCAAACATGAAACGACTCAACCCACCGCAGCAGCAGGCGGTCAATCATACCGAAGGCGCCCTGCTGATCCTGGCCGGCGCCGGCTCCGGCAAGACCCAGGTCATCACCACCCGCATCGTCCATCTCCTTCGCGACAAGCGCGTACAGGCCGAGAACATCCTGGCGGTGACCTTCACCAACAAGGCCGCCCGCGAGATGCGGGAGCGCGTGAGCGCCATGGCCGGCAGGACGGCCGAGGGGATCGTGATCTCCACCTTCCACTCCCTGGGGGTGCGCATCCTCAGGCGCGACATTCGCGCCCTGGGGTTCAAACCCAACTTCTCGATCTACTCCTCCTCGGACCAGGCCGGCGTGCTGCGCCAGGCCATGCGCGAACGCGACATCGCCCCCAAGCAGACCGATCCCGACCTGCTGCTCTGGCGGATCTCCGCCCTGAAGAACCGCCTGATAGGGCCGCAGGGATTCAAGCCGGAAGGCTCCGACCGCGTCGAACTGGCGGTCGCCGCCGTCTACCCCCGCTACCAGGAGCTCCTCAAGGGTTTCAACGCCATCGACTTCGACGACATCATCATGCTCTCGGTCGGGCTGCTCCAGACCCGCCCGGCGATCCTGGAGCACTGGCAGGAACGCTTCCGCTACATCATGGTGGACGAGTACCAGGACACCAACGCCTCCCAGTACCTGCTGATCTCGCTTCTGGCGAAGAGGCACG
This sequence comes from Deltaproteobacteria bacterium, assembly GCA_016182975.1. Classification (GTDB taxonomy): domain Bacteria; phylum Desulfobacterota; class Desulfuromonadia; order Geobacterales; family Pseudopelobacteraceae; genus JACPFJ01. The sequence goes on along the minus strand of JACPFJ010000009.1, from coordinate 35,343 downwards.
GCAACCTCTGCGTGGTGGGCGACGACGACCAGTCCATCTACGGCTGGCGCGGGGCCGAGGTGCAGAACATCCTCAACTTCGAGCACGACTACCCCGGCTGCCGGGTGATCAAGCTGGAGCAGAACTACCGCTCCACCGGCTCGATCCTGGAGGCGGCCAACAGTGTCATAAGAAACAATCCGGTGCGCACGGCAAAGGCGCTCTGGACGGCCGCCGGCCAGGGGCGGGAGATCGACCTGATCGTGGCGGCAAACGAAGAGGAAGAGGCCGCCAGGGTGGTGGAGGGGATGATGCTGGAGCAGTTCAAGGGCAAGCTCTCCTGGTCGGACCTGGCCGTACTCTACCGCTCCAACGCCCAGAGCCGGGCCTTCGAGGAACGGCTGCGCCTGGAGCGCATACCCTACGTGGTGATCGGCGGCCAGCAGTTCTATGAACGCAAGGAGGTCAAGGACGCCATTGCCTACCTGCGGGTCATAGACAACCCCGCTGACGAGGCCTCGCTCCTGCGGATCATCAACTTTCCCCGCCGGGGGATCGGCGACAATACCCTGCTGCGTCTCAACCAGTGGTCGCTGGAGCGCGACGTGCCTCTGTTCGAGGCCCTGGGAAGGGTGGCGGAGATCGCGGACATCTCGGAATCATCGAAAAAGGCGGTGGCCGCCTTCCACGCCATGATGACGGGTGTGATCGCCGGCTTCGACAAAAGGGCCCGGCTGGGGGAGCAGGTCAACACCCTTTTCAACCGCCTGCGCATCGAGGACGAACTGTACCGCACCCTGAACGACGCGGCCCAGGCGAGGAAACGGATCGAGAACATCGAACAGGTGGTCAACTCCCTGGCCCTGTTCGAGGAGCAAAACCCGCGGCACGGCCTGGCGGCGTTCCTGGAGCGGATCTCGCTGCTGGACGAGGACAAGCCCGCCGATGAGGGCAAGGAGCAGGGGCAGAACGCGGTCACGCTGATGTCGCTCCATTCCAGCAAGGGGCTGGAATTCAGCCATGTCTGGCTGGTGGGTATGGAGGAGGACCTGCTGCCGCACAAGCGCTCCATCGAGGAGGACCCGAGCTGCGCCGAGGAGCGCAGGCTCTGCTACGTGGGGATCACCAGGGCGCGCCGCAGCCTGACCATCTCCCGCTGCCTGACGCGCAGGAAATACGGCTCCGTAGAGGAGCGCCGGCCGAGCCGCTTCCTGGCGGAGATCCCGGCGCACCTCTTGAACGACAACTCCGGCGGGACCGGAGAAAAGAAGGGGGATGCCGTCGACATGGCGGAGGACTTCTTTGCAAGGATGCTGGGGGAGTAGTTATGCAAAATTGGCTGAAGCTGACCAGGGCGCGGAAATCACCGTAAACCTCCCATCGAAATGCCGCTCCAGAATCGGCCGCACATCCATCCAGGAAAGCCCCCCTCCCCCGCAGCCGGGACGTGGCACCACGATCATGCTCCAGCCGCGTTCATCGGCCAGTGCGGCGAGCTCGCGGGCGGATTGTTCGATCAGGCGCAGGTCCGGGAGTTCATAGGGGGAGTGCTCCACCGGGAAACTGACGATGCCGTCGCCCAGGCAGTGGCAGTGGTTCCCCTTCCCGGCCAGCAGGAGGCCGAGGGTTGCGGGTATGTGGGGAAACAGCCGCGCCGACTGGGCCGCCACACCGCGCCCCATGACGGCCATGCCCCCCTTGGTCACCTGGCCGTTGGTGGTGATGGCGATGATCGCCTTATCCCGATAATCCCAGATGTCACCGGTTGTCTCGTGCATGCAACTCCACCCCACGCTATTGCTCTCCAGAGACCAGTACCATATCCGCCATTTCCCGTGCAAAGCATTTAACAAAGCGTTTCAACACAGAGACACAGAGGCACGGAGAAAATATTCGGACTTTGTGACCCCAAAAAGGTTATGCACAATAACCTTAAACGCATTAACGCAAAGGCGCAATGGCTCAAAGTCGCAAGGTAACATCTCGGAAAACGATCTTCTCCGCGTCCCTGCGTCTTTGCGTTAATAATCAGTCTTTGTACGTGCCTCCGTGATTCAAGGCGTTTTATATTCGATGATCTGTAATCGTGAAAAAGCGCGGTACAATGACAGTACAGGAGGTGACCATATGAAAGCATTGATTATGAGCCTAATGCTGCTCGCGGCAACCACCGTCGTTTCCCTTGCCGATGAGCCACCCTTCGTCGTCCCCATCGCCCATGACGGGGTCCAGCGGGTCGAGATCCTGGGGGGGGATTACTTCTTCCGGCCGCGGCATATCGTGGTCAAGGTCAACCTGCCGGTCGAGCTGGTTGCGCGCAAGGAGACGTTCCTCACGCCGCACAATCTCGTCATCGCGGCGCCCGAGGCCGGCATAAGCGTCCACGAGTCGCTCTCCCGCGACCCGCAGGGCATCGCCTTCACGCCCACGAAGACGGGAAAATACGCGATCTACTGCGACAAGAAGCTCCTCTTCATGGACAGCCACCGCGAGAAGGGGATGGAAGCGGTGCTGGAGGTGGTCGAATGAACGGACAACGCCTGAACCGCCTGCAATTCGCCCGCAGCCCCTACCTGCTCCAGCACGCCGACAACCCGGTGGAGTGGTACGAATGGGGCGATGCGGCCTTTGAAAAGGCCAGGAGCGCCAACCTGCCGGTCTTCCTCTCCATAGGCTACGCCACCTGCCACTGGTGCCACGTCATGGCGCACGAATCCTTTGCCGACGAGGAGGTGGCCGCCCTGCTCAACCGCCATTTCGTCTGCATCAAGGTGGATCGCGAGGAAAGGCCGGACATCGACGACTTCTACATGGCCGTCTCCCAGGTGCTGACCGGCAGCGGCGGCTGGCCCTTGAACATCTTCATGACCCCGGACAGGCGCCCCTTCATGGCCATGACCTATCTCCCCAAGCGCGGCCGCGGGGAGATGGCCGGTTTCATGGAGCTTCTGGCCAACATCGCCGCCCTCTGGCGTCAGCGTCCCGATATGATCGAAAAAAACTGCAAGGGGATACTGGAGGCGCTGGGCAACATCTCCCGGCCGGCACAGCGGGAGGGGGTGGAGCCGGAGGAACTCTCCCGCAAGGCAATGGAGCAACTGGCGGGAATCTATGACTGGGAACTGGGCGGCTTCGGCAACGCACCCAAGTTCCCGATGCCGATCTACCTGAGTTGGCTGATCGAAGAGGGGCATAGGGGCAACCGCCAGGCGCTGAAAATGGCGTTGCACACCCTGAGCTCGATCCGCAGCGGCGGCATCTGGGACCAGTTGGAGGGCGGGCTGCACCGCTATGCCGTGGACCGGAAGTGGCTCGTACCGCACTTCGAGAAGATGCTCTACGACCAGGCCCAAGTAGCGCTGGCGGCCCTGGAGGCCTTCCAGGTCGGCGGCGACGACTTCTTTCTGGGGATGGCCGAAGAGATCTTCAGCTGCGTGGAGCGGGACTTCGCCTCGGCGGAGGGGGGCTTCTGCTCGGCGTTGGATGCCGATACCGAGGGGGTGGAGGGGAAGTTCTACGTCTGGGACAGGCAGGAGGTCGAGGAGTGCCTGGGCCCCGACGCCTCCCTGTTTTGCCGCTTTTACGACGTCACCGCGAGCGGCAATTTCGAGGGGCACGCCATACTTAACATGCCTGAGGGGTTGCAGGAGTTCTGTGAGCGCGAGGGTCTCGACCCGGCGCGAACTGAAGAGGTGCTGGCGCGCTGTAGGCTGGTGCTGCTCAAACGGCGGGAAACCCGCGTCCGGCCGTTCAGGGACAACAAGGTCGTCACCGCCTGGAACGGGCTGATGATCGCGGCCCTGGCCAGGGGGGGTGCTGTCGGCGGGAAACCGGAGTATAGCGAGCGGGCCGCCCGCGCCGCCGCCTTCATCCTGGAGAAGCTGCGCCGCAAAGACGGGAGGCTCTTGCGCAGCTTCCTGGGCGGGGCCTCCGACATCCCCGCCTTTCTGGAGGATTACGCCTGCCTGGGCTTCGGCCTGCTGGAGCTGTTCGAGGCCACCCTCGACAAGAGATGGCTCGACGAGGCGCTCAGGCTGGCGGAGGAGGCGCTGCGGCTCTTCCGCGACCCCGCCAACGGCATGTTCGCCACCATCGGCCTTGATGCGGAGCAGATGCCGGCACGGTTCTCGTTGGACCACGACGGCGTCACCCCTTCGTCCATGTCCCTGATGCTCCAAGTCCTGGCTCGCCTGAGCCACACCTGCGAGCGCCCCGATCTGGCCGATTTCGCCCACCAGGCCCTGGACGCCCGCCTCGGTCCGACGGAACAGCAACCTCTGGCCCACCTCGGCGTGCTGCGGGCGCTGGCCATGCTGGAGCGGGAGCCGGACGTCATCACCTTCAGCGGCGCCCTGGGAGAGCAGGAGCTGTCCGAACTGCTGACAGTCGCCAAGCGCCGTTGCCTGTACAACTGCGTCTTCCGAAGGGAGCCCGATCCGCCCGAGCCCGCCGGGGTGCGGGTCTGCGGCGCCGGCGCCTGCCACCCCGCCATCCGCGACGCCGCCGGGTTGGAGGCGCTTTTACGCCGGCTAGCGACTGGCGGCTAGCGACTGGCGGCTATAAAAAAAGGCGCATGATTGCTGGTGAAGATGGGGGGGTCGTTCTTCAGGATCGCCGCAACAGCGGGCTCCCGCTTGAACTCATGCTCCAGGAAGCGCCGCACCTGTTTGCGCTCCCATCCCCGCGGATGGCGGAAAGCGGTGTAGAGCGAGAGGTCCCCCTCGTAGAACGCCCCGGTCTCGTACTCGCCGGCCTCATCCCCGCCGAGCGGCATGTTGAACAGCGCCAGGTTCATAAAACCGATCGCGTCCCGGTGGCGGACGACAAACTCCAGCGTCCGCCTGGCCTCTTGCTCCGTCTCGGCCGGGGTGCCGAAGAGCAGGTAGAGATAGACGCCGATCCCAGCCTTTTTCAGGTTCAGCAGCACCCGCGACGCCGTGCCCACGTCGATCCCCTTTTGCAGCCTGTCCAGCACCCCCTGGTCCCCCGACTCCAGCCCGAGCTTGAGCATCACGCATCCCGAACGCTTGAGCGCCAGGCAGAAATCGAGCTCCGCCAGCTCCGGACCGATCCTGGCGAAGCCGTACCAGGGGGCGCCGGGAGGGTCGTCCGCCAGGGCGCGCAGGAAGGCCGGGCTGACGGCGTTGTCGAGCAGATGCAGCATGGCCGGCTGTGTCCGTGCGATCAGGGAGTGCAGGTCTGACATGGCCCGCCTGACCGGGAGCGGGGTATAGAGGTTCCCCTCGGTCCGCTCCGGGCAGAAGGAACAGCGGTTCCAGTAGCAGCCGGCGGCGGCGCTGTAGGGGAGGATAGGAGCGGGGGAGAGGTAGTCGCGCAGCGGCAGGGACGAGTAATCCGGGGGGAAGTGGCCGTCCGGCGCCATTGCCACGCCGGAGAGGGCCAGCAGGGGGGGCTCCCCCGGTCCCGCCACCAGGTGATCGACCAGGCCGCCGAAGGGGTTGCGCCAGCCGGGGCGGCTCATCCACGAGGTCACCAGCCCCCCGCCGAGGACGATGCGGACGCCGGGGAAGCGTTGTCTGACATAACCGATCATGGCGAAGGCGCAGAGCGCCTGGCCGAGGTAGTTGAGGGAGAAGCCGACCGTAGCCACCCCGTTGAGGCACTCCGGCAGGCGCTGCGAGAACCAGGGATGGAGAGGGTTCTCCTCGGGGTGCTCCGCCGCGCGAAGCAGGTCGGCGCTTTGCAGAGGGGAGAGGCGCCCATGGCGGTAGTCCGCCAGCCCCACGCTTGCGCCAGCTTGCGGTGTTGAGACGGCCAGGACACGGTTCAGGTCCCTGACGGCCCGGCTATAACGCTCGGGAGAGCGGTAGATATCTGGTCCGCGCAGGGCGGCCAGGTTGGCGGAGTGGTTTCTGGCGGCCCGGCGGCTCCAGGTGTCGGCTGCGGTAGCGGGTTGTTCCAGAAGCCAGAGCAGACCTTCGAGGTTGGCGTCCAGCATCCGGCAGGGGACGCCGTGGCCGCGCAGCGCGGCGGCGAGACGGGCGATACCGGCCGGCGGCTCGCACGGCTTGGCTACGGGGGGGAAGATGAGCAGCATGGGGGCATTATGCGGGATGCTGGACGGCATATCAAGTATATTGCTGGTATATTTTACCGGCATGCGCTATGTAGAAGAAACGTCAACGTGCGTTTAATCTAAACGGTACTTCCACCACAGAGTCACAGAGAACACAGAGGAATCACATGGTTTTTTTAAAAAACACATCACCAATAGGGTGAACGGCAAAGTCATCTACATCAATGTCCGATACCTTGTTATTAATAACGATTTCTCTGTGCACTCTGTGACTCTGTGGTAAGGTTCGCAGTATTTAGACATGATAATCATCCGCTTCTGGAGAACCACCATGAAAATGACGCTGGCGGCCATCTTCTGCCTGCTCTGCCTGTTTCCCTCCGCCCCCCTGGCCGGGGAGATCAACCTCTCCGCGGCAGCCAGCCTGCGGGAGGCGATCAACGAGATCGCGGAGGCCTTTACGAAACGCACCCCCGGTGTTAAGATCACCAGGAATCTCGGCGGCTCCGGCGCACTTGCCAGGCAGATCGAGAACGGGGCGCCGGCCGACATCTTCATTTCCGCCAATACGGAGTGGTTAGACTTCCTCAAGGGAAAAAGGCTGCTGGACGAAAGGTGGATTGGCATCTTCGCCTTCAACGAGCTGGTGTTCGTCGGCAGACCGGGACTGAAGGTCTCCGCCATCCAGGACCTGCCCGGGCTGGAGCGGATCGCCATCGGCAGCCCCAGAAGCGTCCCGGCCGGGGAGTACGCCATGCAGGCCATGAAAAGGGCGGGGATCGACAGGCGGATGGAGAAGAGACTGGTCATGGCCCGCGATGTGCGTGAATGCCTGATGTACGCCGAGCGGGGCGAGGTGGACGGCGCCTTCGTCTACAAGAGCGATGCCCTGCAGGCGGCTAGGAATACCCGGATACTTTTCACCGTACCCCAAGGGCTTTACCCCCGGGTGACCTATCCCATGGCGCTCACGACGGTTGGCGGCAGGAAGGGCGAGGCCGCGGCATTCTACAAATTCCTGCAATCTCCGCAGGCAGGGACGATCCTCGAAAGGCATGGCTTTGCGACACGCTGACATATGACGACACTCTCCCCGGCAGACATCCAGGCCATCCTGCTCTCGGCCAAGGTGGCCACTACGGCGACACTCCTCTCGCTCCCCTTCGGCTTCCTCTGCGCCTATCTCCTCTGTTTCCACGAATTCAGGGGCAAGGTGGTGATGGAGGGGCTCATCAACCTGCCGCTGACCTTGCCGCCGGTGGTGGTCGGCTACCTGCTCCTGCTGCTGCTCGGTTCCAACGGCTGGCTCGCCCCGCTCTTCGAGGTGTTGGGGTTTCGGCTGATCTTCACCTGGAAGGCAGCCGTGATCTCCTCGGCCGTGGTCGGTTTCCCCCTGCTGGTGCGCTCGATGCGGATCGGCATGGAGGCGATAGACCTGCGCCTGATCCAGGCCTCGCGCACCCTGGGCGCCACCTGGCACGACACGCTGATCAGCGTTATCGCTCCCCTCTCGCTGCGCGGCGTCATTGCCGGTTCGTCGCTGATGTTCGCCCGCAGCCTGGGTGAATTCGGCGCCACCATCATCGTGGCGGGCAACATCCCCGGCGTCACTCAGACCATCCCCCTGGCGATCTACGATTACGCCTCGTCGCCGCATGGCGGGCAGGCCGCCCTGCTGCTCTGCGGCATCTCCGTGGCCCTCTCGCTGGCGATCCTCATCTTCCACGACACCATCGCCCGCCGCCTGGTGAGAAAGGACTGAGATGCGGCTCGATCTCTCGCTGACGCACCAGCTGGACCATTTCAGGCTCTCCGTGGAGGTCGGCTTCCAGGGGGACAACCTCGGGCTGTTCGGTCCCTCCGGCAGCGGCAAGAGCACCCTGGTCGCTCTGCTGGCGGGTCTCAACACGCCCGCCGCGGGATCTATCCGGCTTAACGGCGACACCCTCTTCGACGCCGGCCGCAGCGTCGATCTCCCCCCCGAGCAGCGCGGCATCGCCCTTGTCTTTCAGCAGCCGGCCCTCTTTCCCCATCTGAGCGTGAGGGGCAACCTGCTCTACGGCTTCAAACGCCGTCCCCCGCGCGACCGGAGCATCAACGTGGAGTCCGTTGCCGCCGCCCTGGGACTGGAACAGCTCCTGGAGCGCGGTGTCAACAATCTCTCGGGGGGCGAGCGCCAGCGAGTCGCCATCGGGCGGGCGGTGCTCTCCAGCCCGCGTCTTTTGTTGATGGACGAACCGCTCTCGGCCCTGGACGACGACAGCAAGTTCCAGATCATCTCCTATCTCAAGGCCGCCTGCGCCCGCTTCGGCATCCCCTACATCTTCATCAGCCACTCGCTGGTGGAGATGCGCATGATGACCGATACGGCCGCCGTCATCTCCAGGGGGAGCATCACGGATATCTGCGGCACCGAAGAGCTGGCCAGGAAATTGATGGAACGCAGCCCGGTCGGCTACATCAACATCCTTTCGCTGAACAGCATGACGGAACGCGACAGGCTCTGCGTCTACCGCTGGGAAGGGGGGGAACTGCTCCTGTCGCCGGGGAACCTGGATACCGGCAGCGGCCTGTTCGAGCTTTCATCCAAGGACATCATCCTCTTCAAGAAACATCCCGAGGCGATCAGCGCCCGCAACCTGCTGCAATGCACCGTGGCCTCGCTGTTCGAGAGCGGGACCAAGATGGGTGTGGAGCTTAAGTGCGGCAAGGGGCGGCTGATATCCGAGATCGTCCCCGACGCGGCCCGCGAACTGCGTATCGAGCCGGGAGGCACGGTCTACGCCGCCATCAAGGCCTCCGCCTTCCGCAAGCTGGCGACCACGGAAGAGAAATAATCAAAGCAATGGACCCGAAGGGCCTAAAGAACGCGGCTCAAATCTTTTAGGCCCTCTGGGTCGATTTAAGCGGATTTACACGGATAAAACAAAACAGATAAACAGAGTTAAAATCTACGTAACTCCGCTAAATCCGCGTCATCCGCGTTCTATTGTCAATTTTTGTTAAAGAGTGAAGGCGTCCCAGAGCAGCTTGGCCGAGATGGCCACCACCATCGTCAGGAAGACCGGCCTGATGAAATGCGCCCCGCGCGCCACAACCATGCGCGCCCCCAGCCTCGCCCCCAGGTACTGCCCCGCCCCCATCACCAGCCCTTGAGGATAACGCACTGCCCCGCCGGCGATGAAGAAGAGCAGCGAGACGATGTTGCTGGTGAAGTTCATCACCTTGGTATGGGCCGTGGCATTGGTCAGATTGTACCCCAAAAGCAGCACATAGGCCGTGGCCCAGAAGGTGCCGGTTCCCGGACCGAAGAAGCCGTCGTAGAATCCTATGGAGAGACCGAAGAGGAGGTGGAACGGCGTCCGCCCCAGCCGCGGATGGCGCTCCTCGAAGCCGAGCCTGGGGAAGAGAATGAAGTACAGGACGATGGAAATCAGTAAAAAGGGGATGATGCGCCGCAGGAAGCCGGGATCAACCAGTTGGACCGCAACCGCGCCCGCCCCGGCCCCGATGGCGGTGCAGGCCACACCGAAGGCGCACTCCCGGAGCCTGACCCGGCCCGAGCGCACGAAGTGGAGCATGGCGCTCCCCGAACCAAAGGTGGATTGCAGCTTGTTGGTAGCGATGGCCATCTGGGGCGGCAGACCGGCGTAGAGCAGGGCCGGCAGGGTGAGCATCCCCCCGCCGCCGGCAACCGCGTCCACGAAACCGGCCACCAGGCCAACGGCGAAGAGAAGGAGAAGGATGAGGAGATCGTCCACGGCCTGGTGCTACAATCCCTGGATGGCGGAGAGCGGCAGAATGGTCATCCCGTCGAGCCGAGGTGTAAAGGCGCCATCGTCGAGCGGGGTGTTGACCTCCGGCTCGTCGAAGCGGAGCAGGATACGCCCGTCGCGCCCGTCGCGCAGCTCGATCCCGCCGGCAAGCGGCACGCCGCTCACCAGCGCATAGTCCGTATAGAAGACCTGCTCGCCGCCCGGGGCGCTCTTGGCCGTTACCAGTCCGTTTTCGAATTGTACCTTCTCGATGAACCCCTGCCTCCCCATCCGCTCCACGGTCGCGCTTGTCCGCTCCGCGGCGGGGGGATCGATCTCCAGCACCCAGCGCAAAAGTCGCCACCCCTGCGCTCCCCCCCTGTCGGGCAGCTCGTCGAAGCGCCCGCTGTAGGCGGTGGCCTGCGAGGGATAGACCAGCACGATCCGTTCTCCCAGGGCGAAGAGCTCGAACAGGGTCGTACCGAAGGGGGAGAGCACAACCAGCCGGACCTGGTCGGGACGTCGGTAGACCAGGTAGCCGTTCCCGGCCATAGCGTGGTCCGTGGCATGGACCGAGAGCGCAACCGCCGAAGAGAGGGTCTCCACCACCGCGCCGGGGGTATAGTCGAGGCGGGGCTTCTGCAGGGCGGCACAGGCGCAGAGCAGCGGCAGCAGGAGGATCGTCAGGTATCTAGATAGAGGCATGGCATCTCGCAATCTTTGAAATAACCAAAACTGTAATCCGGCAATCAATTAACGCAAGGACGCAACGATGCAAGGTCGCAAGGGTAATGAAGTCTTGTAATCTGAAAAAAACGCATTCGAAACACGGATAAACTGAGCAACGGAGTAAAATCTGAGGCCAACTGCCGTTAGCAGATAACCAACCAAAAAAACCGGGGATAATAAGGCAAAGCCCTAAAGCTGTCGATGTTTCCCTGCGCCTTTGCATCTTGGCGTCCTTGCGTTAGAAACGCCTCTTCTATGTCGAGCCCCCCTCCGGCTCGACCCGGTAGCGCCCCAGGCCGAAGGCGGCCCCCTTGCCGAGGTTGAAGAGCATCCCCAGCCGGAGCAGCTCCGCCAGCTCCCCTACCCCGCCCCCCAGGAGGCCGTGGCCGCTCATCCCACCGTAACGCGCGGAGAGCCCGGAGGGTGCGCCGCAGACGAAATTTCCGGCGATGAGCCTCACGCCGCGGGCCTGCTCGGCCAGGCGGCGAAACTCCTCCCCCTCCCCTTCCTCGCCGTAGTAGGCGGCAAGGGAGGAGACGCGCCGGATTACTGTGCGGCAGAAGAGGGACGGATCGAAGACGCGCAGTTCCCGCCCCGAGTTGACCAGCTTCAGCGGCGTCTCCAGGGTGATCCTCAGCCGTTCCGCGTAGCACTGTCCCAGAAGCCGCACGGCAGCGGCCGACATGACGACCAGGCCGGCGCAGTCCCATCCCCGGCCGTCCGGGGCAAGCGGGTTGCTCCTCCCCTGGTAGTCCTGCGAACAGACCAGCTCGATGCGCGTCCCCCCTCCCCCGTCAGCCAGGAGCCTGTCGAGGGCGCGGCAGAACAGGGGGGCCAGTTCGACGGCCGGACCGACCAGCACCAGCCCCGCCTCGCAGCGGTCGCTCTTTACGGCCGCAGTCGGGAGCGGCAGCCGGAAGGCGAAAGGCACCCCCGGCTTCTGGTGGCGCCTGACGATCTCGGGATCAACGGCCAGCTCCTGTCCGAAGACCCGCCAATAGGGGCAATCGCAGCGGCAGTCGCAGGCGCGGCATTCCCTGCCCGCCCTGCAACAGGCCAGATCCCTGAAGGCCGCCTCGAAGGCGGCCCGGCCGCCGAAGAGCCGGGCCAGGCAGTCGGCCGGATCGGCCGTCCGCAGTGTCAAGACGAGATGGGCGAGATTGAAGTCCATGGGTGTGGTTATCTCGACAAAAAGGGGGTACGCGTGAACGCACCCCCATTGTAGCCGTCATGCCGCAAGGCGGCAAGGATCTTTACGTTCAGTGCCCCATGTCGCCGTGCCCCATGTCGCCGTGCCCCATGTCGCCGTGCCCCATGTCGCCGTGCCCCATGCCGCCGGGCGTCATGCCGGGCTTCATCTGACCCCCCATCGGCATGGGCGAGTCGGCCGTGGCCTGGTGGACCGTCAGCTGCCACCCCTGGGGGGTCTTGACCCAGACATGGGTATAGACGTTGACCTGGTTCACCATCGGCTTATCCATCCCCTGGCGATAGGCCACCATCTTGAAGCGCCCGGTGCTGACAGCCGTGTCGCCGTAGACCCGCACCTTCACCTTCATCGGCACGATCGGGTCGTGCCTGCGCATGCCGCTCGCCAGGGAGTCGATGTAGTCGGCCTTTCCCTCGATCCGTCCGGTAGCGTGGACGTGGTGGAGGTTGTCGGCCAGGAGCCGGTTCAGTGCTGCCGCGTCCCCCTTGGCGGCGGCCTCGCCCCAGAGCTTGTCCAGCGCCAGGATCTCCTGCTCGACTGCGGCCTGGTTATCGGCCGCCGCGGCCGGCAGTGCCAGCGCAAGGGCCAGCAGGGAGAGGGTCAGAATGCGTGTGATCATGGGTGTTCTCCTTTCAGTTTGACTGCTTAGAAAAAGTAGCGGATCCGTAATTCGATCCTGGCGTCGTTCAGCTTCTCGCCGAATTCCGTGTGGCCGGCGCCGGCGGCGACGCTCCCCTTGAGGCGCAGCTCCAGGTTGTCGATCCCGGTGTAGAGCAGCTCGGGGGCCAGGGAAAGGCTGCCGTCGTCGAGGTTCGCGATCATGGTCAACGCCGGGGCGAAGTAGAGTATGTCGAAGGGCTCCTTCTGGCTGACCCGGCCATAGAGGTAATTGCGCATCGGGTTCAGCCGGCCGTAGCTGCCGCTGTTGAGCGCGGCGGCCCGTTGCAGTTGTTGCCTGGAGCCGCTGCTACTCAGGGTGGCGAAGCCCTGGTCCGCCAGGGAGAAGAAGAGGTCCATCTCGGCGGCGGTATAGCCGGCGCCGTTGTGGAAATACTCCGCGATCCAGGTGGTGTCGCGCTCCGTCAGGTAGCGCAGGCCGAGAAGCCAGGAGTAGCTGTCGCCGCTGACTGTCCTGACCGCGCCGTCCGCCCCGAGCAGAGGCCTGGAGACGTCGCGCAGCCAGGCAAACTCGCCGTGAATCTCCAGGTTGGTGGCCAAGTTGCGGGAGAAGTCGATCCCGTAGCGCCAGCCGCGGCTCCCCTGGGAAACGAAGAGGAGGTCGATGTCGGTATCGTGGAACAGGGCGTAGAGCTTGGCGCCGATGTTGACCCGTCCACTCCTGCCGTAATCCGAGTTCAGGTCTTCGTACACCGGCAGCAGCACCGGCGTAAGGGAGACGGTCTTCAGCGGGCCGTCGAAGCTGCGGACGTAGTCGGCGCTGGCCAACCAGAACCCCTCCAGGCTCAGTTCCGGGTCGTCCGGGTTCTTGGGACGGTCGAAAAAGGCCACCGGGTTCCAGGCGTATCCCTTGCCCCATCTGAGGTTCTTCTTGCCCACGGCGAGGGTGAAGGAGGCGGAGGGTTTGAGGGAGAGATACCACTCGTTGAGGGTCGCCACGGCCTCCTCCTTGAGCGGTGTATCCTGGTACTCCAGCACCCCCTGGGCCGAGAACCGGGCGATCCCATGCTCCAGGCCGGCGTCCAGCTGCAGGCGGGCGTTGTACTCCGGCTCCAGCTCGGCCCGGCCGTTGTCGAAGAAACGCAAACGATACTGGGCCGAACGGCGATCGAGCAGGTCGAGCGCCGGCCTGAGCTCTGCGACCCCCCCCAGATGGTAGGGCCTCTTCTCGATCTCATCCGGGTCGAAGCGGTACTCCTCGCCGTGGAGCGGAGAGAGCCAGGCAAGGCCGAGCAGGAGCGCCAAGAGGCAGGCGGAAAGGGGTGGCGCTAGCGTAACGACTCCAGGGTCGGCATCGCGGTGAGGGTGAAGACCTCGTCCTTGAAGGAGCGCTTCCTGACCTTGGCGTAGAGCATCACCGATTTGTACCCCTTGTAGAGCGGGCTGTCGGTCTCCACCGTGGCGGGCCGGGAAATCCCGCCGCCGAACTCCTTGACGTCCTTGAAGTAGAGGGTCTTGATCAGCATGCCGGCCCCGGTCAGGCACTCGATCTTCGAGGGGATCTTCGTGGCCTTGCCGGCCCACAGCCGCACCCGCTCGTAGGCCACGCTCCCGCTGCGGGCCTTCAGATGCAGCAGGTACTCGCCCCCCTTGTCCTCGACCTTCTCCACCATGTACTCGGCGTCGTAGTCCAGTTGCAGGATGTCGGCGTTGTTGAAGACCCCCCCCACCACCGACTGCAGCGAGGTGATCCGCACCGGCTTGCCCACGTTGGGGATATACAACCACATGTTTTCCCCCAGGCGCAGGGTGGTGCGCCCCTTGTCGCTGGCCGGGGCCAGGAAGAGCGAGGCCACCTTGTCGCTCCCCTTCTTGACCGTGTAGAGGGTGAACTCCTTCCTGCTGCCGTCCGGCTCGATGTTGATCAGCTTGCGGTAGGACTCGTAACTCTCCGGATTGAGGTTGCGGTCGATCTGTTTCAGCAGCTGCTGCCCGTCCACGGCAAGGGCCGGAAGGGCGTAGAGGAGCACCGCGGCGAGGGCAATGGCGAATTTCATGTATGACTCCTGTCGGATGGGGGTTCGAGGTTCGAGGTTCGAGGTTCAAGGTTCAAGGTTTTGGGTTTTACCTCGAACCTAGAACCTTGAACCTAGAACCCTCTTTACACGTGCCTGAGCGCCTTGATCGGCTCCATCCGCGACGCCTTGAAGGCCGGCTGCAGCGAGGCCAGGATGGAGACCACCACCACGATGGCCGAGACTGCAACAAGATCGGGCGGTGAAACCTGGGCCTTGAGTATCAGCCCGCTCTGGCGGCCGAACTCGAAGCTGATGCGGCTGGCATTGACGATCAGCACGATGACCGTGCCGATCACGTTGCCGGCGATTGCGCCGAACAGGCCGAGGCAGAGCCCCTCGACCAGGAACATGGCGCGGATCGTGGCCGGCGGGGTGCCGATGGCGGCGATGGTGCCGATCTCGCGCACCCGCTCGTAGACCGCCATGACCATCACGTTCATGATGCTGACCAGCACTATGGCGATCAGCATCACCTTGATGAACAGTGTCAGCAGCGTCAGCATCTTGGCTATGCTGAAGAAAGGGGAGAGCTTCTCCCAGGTGTGCAGCTCGAAGAGCGGCTTGCCCATCGGGTTCAACTCGGCGCTCAGCGCGGCGCCCAGCCTTTTCTCCACCCTGTGCAGCCGGCCGAAATCCTTCAGCTTGATGGCCACCTCGCTGATCTCCGGCTGCTCCATGCGCAGGAGTTCGGCCGCGTCGTCGATATGCACATAGCCGTCCCTGCCGCCGGGACCGGTGGCGCTCTCCAGCACGCCGGACACCTTGAACTGTTTGCCGTTGACCGAACCGCTCTGATTGGTGGCCACGATCACCACCGTATCCCCCACCTTGACGTTCATCCCCTTGGCCAGGAGTTCCGGTATCAGTATCCCCCCCCTGTCCAGGGCCTTGGCGCCGCTGGTGATGCGCCCCGGCAGGAGCGGCACGGTGGCGAACTCCCGTGCCGGGTCCACTCCGTTAAGGCGGATATTGGTGGTCTCGGCGAAATTGCTGAACATGCCGCCGAACTTGATGCGCGGCGAGTAGGCCGCCACCTCCGGTTGTTGCCGGATGATCTCCTCAAGCCGGCCATAGGCCTGGGGCTTGAGGTTCATGTTGAGCGGCAGATTCTCGATGGCCGCCACGTATCCATGGCGATGCACCTGTATCTGCCCGAGCATCGAGTCGGTGATCTGGCCGATCATCATCTGCTTGAACGAGCCGGCTATCGAGGTGAAGACCAGCACGAAGACCACACCCAGTGTCACCAGGGTGGCGGTCAAAAGCGTGCGCCGTTTGTAGCGCAGCAGGTTCCTGACGGCGATCTTGATGATCTTACCCATTGGCGCCCCCTTGCGACGTGCTTCCCGTCAGCTCCCCGTCTTCCAGGGTGTGGATGATCTCGGCCTCGCCGACGATCCTCGGATCGTGGGTGGAAAAGACGAAGGTGGTCCTGAACTGGTCGCGCATCCGCTTCATCAGGGCGATCACCAGCGCCGCGGTGGCGTGATCCAGGTTGGCGGTCGGCTCGTCCGCCAGCACCAGCTTGGGTTCGGTCACCAGGGCACGCGCCACGGCCACACGCTGCTTCTGGCCGCCGGAGATCTGGTCGGGGTACTTGTCCTTCTGTTCCAGCATCCCCACCGCATCCAGGAGGCGCAGCACCCGCTCGCGCCGCTGTGCCTCGGGGGTCTTGCGCACCATCAGCAGCGGGTATTCCACGTTTTCATACACCGTCAGCACCGGCAGGAGGTTGAAGTCCTGAAAGATGAAGCCGATCTCCTGGCCGCGAAACCCGGCGCCGGCGCTGCGGCCCAGTGTGGACACGTCGGTGCCGCAAACCGTGAGCCGGCCGGCCGAGGGGGTATCCAGGCAGCCGATCAGGTTGAGGAGCGTGGTCTTTCCGCTGCCGGACGGCCCGACAAACGACACGAAGGAGGCCGCTGCGATCTCGAAACTGACCCCCCTCAGCGCCTCCACTTCCGTCTCGCCAGCGCGGTAGATCTTGCGTACATGTTCGGCAATCACCACTCCCATGCATACTCCTTTCGGTGCTGCGTTACCGCCTGCGGCGGGTGGACACCTGTATAACAGCAAAAGATGAAGATCGTGTGGCGCAATCGTGAAGAAATGTGAGCAAAAAAAAGGGGGAGCGTTATCTAGCTCCCCCTGAAACTACATCACATGCAAACTGCCGCTAGAACTGTGCCTTGATGAACTCCCTGTTCATGCGGGCGATGAACTTGACGTTGATCCCCTTCGGGCAGGCAGCCTGGCACTCGTAGTGGTTGGTGCAGTTGCCGAAGCCGCATTCGGTCATGGCGTTCGACATGTTCTTGACGCGGGCGGCCGCCTCGGCCCTGCCCTGCGGCAACAGCGCCAACTGGGAGACCTTGGCGCCGGTGAAGAGCATGGCGGCCCCGTTGGGGCAGCCGGCCACGCAGGCGCCGCAACCGACGCACTCGGCGGCGTCCATGGCCTCGTCGGCCACCGGTTTGGGAATCAGGATGGCGTTGCCGTCGGCCACACCGCCGGTATGGCATGAGGTATAACCGCCGGCCTGGACGATCTTGTCCAGGGCCGAGCGGTCTACGATCAGGTCCTTGATGATCGGGAAGGCGCGCGCCCTCCACGGCTCGATGTAGATGGTGTCACCATCCTTGAACTTGCGCATGTGGAGTTGGCAAACGGTGGTACGATCCTGCCCGCCATGGGGTGCCCCATTGATAACCTGAGAGCACATGCCGCAGATACCTTCGCGACAATCGTGGTCGAACACGATCGGGTCCTTGCCGCTATGGATCAAGTCTTCGTTGACGCAGTCGAGCATCTCCAGGAAGGAGTGGTGCTCGGTGATTCCTTTGGCGGTATAGGTCTCGAACTTTCCGGGATCGTTGGCATTCTTTTGGCGCCACACGATCAGTGTCAATGTCATGGTCTTGTGATCGCTCATTATTTGTAGCTCCTTACGGCCAGATGTACGTTCTCGAACTTCAACGGCTCCTTGTGCAGCTCGGGCTCTTTTTCCAGGCCCTTGTACTCCCAGGCGCCGACGTAACAGAAGTTGGCATCGTCACGCTGCGCCTCGCCCGCATCCTGATACTCAACGCGGAAATGACCACCGCAGGACTCGTTGCGGTGCAGGGCGTCCCGGCAGAGCAGCTCTCCGAACTCCAGGAAGTCGGCCGTGCGGCCGGCATTCTCCAGTTGCTGATTCAACTCGGCGCCGGAACCGGTGACCTTGACATTCTTCCAGAACTCCTCGCGCAGGGCAGGAATCTTCTTGAGGTTTATCTCCAGCGACTCCTTGGTGCGGGCCATGCCGCAGTTTTCCCACATCAGGTGCCCCAACTCACGCATGAACTCAAAAACGGTCTTTTTGCCGTTAATGCCAAGCAGCTTGTTCTGCTCGGCCTTGACATCCTCTTCGCATTTTTTGAACTCGGGGTTGTCCGTCTTGACCTGGCCCGGCTTGACCGTGGCCAGATAGCCGCCGATGGTGTAGGGGATGACGAAATAGCCGTCGGCCAGACCCTGCATCAGGGCTGAAGCGCCCAGACGGTTGGCGCCGTGGACGGAGAAGTTGGCCTCGCCCAGCACGAACAGACCGGGGACGTTACTCATCAGGTTATAATCCACCCACAGGCCGCCCATGGCATAGTGCGGGGCGGGATACATACGCATCGGCCGTTTGTAGCCGTTTTCGTCGGTGATTTTCTCGTACATCTCGAACAGGTTGCCGTAACGCTCACGAATGGTGTCCTCACCCAGGCGCTTGATCGAGTCGGCAAAATCCAGGTATACGCCGCGACCGCCGGGGCCGACGCCGCGACCGTCGTCACACTGCTCCTTGGCAGCGCGGGAGGCGATGTCTCGCGGTGCCAGGTTGCCGTAGGATGGGTACTTGCGCTCCAGGTAGTAATCGCGGGCATCCTCCGGAACCTCGTTGGGATGCTTGCCGCAGTCTTCCTTCTTCTTGGGAACCCAGACACGACCATCGTTGCGCAGCGACTCGGACATCAGGGTCAGCTTGGACTGATAGTCGCCGGCCTGGGGGATGCAGGTCGGGTGGATCTGGGTATAGCAGGGATTGGCGAAGTAGGCGCCCTTCTTGTGGGCCTTCCAGTTGGCCGTGACCGAGCAGCCCATGGCATTGGTGGAGAGGTAGAATACGTTGACATAACCGCCTGTGCAGAGGCAGACCGCGTCAGCCGCGTAGCTCTCAAGCTGGCCGGTCACCAGGTTGCGCACCGTGATGCCGCGCGCCACGCCGTCGACAACCACCAGATCGAGCATCTCGCGACGGTCGTACATCTTGACCGTGCCGGCCTTGATCTGGCGGGACAGGGCCGAGTAGGCGCCCAGGAGGAGCTGCTGACCGGTCTGGCCGCGGGCGAAAAAGGTGCGGGAGACCTGGGCGCCACCGAAGGAGCGGTTGTCCAGGTAGCCGGCGTAGTCACGGGCAAAGGGCACGCCCTGGGCAACGCACTGGTCGATGATGTTGTTGGAGACCTGGGCCAGACGCCAGACGTCGGCCTCACGGGCGCGGAAGTCGCCCCCCTTGATGGTATCGTAGAAAAGGCGGTAGATGGAGTCGCCATCATTGGGATAGTTCTTGGCGGCGTTGATGCCGCCCTGGGCGGCGATGGAATGGGCGCGGCGGGGCGAGTCCTGGTAGCAGAAGGCCTGCACGTTGTAACCCAGTTCACCCAGCGAAGCGGCGGCGGCGCCGCCGGCCAGGCCGGTTCCGACCACGATGACATTGTATTTGCGCTTGTTGGCGGGATTGACCAGCTTCAGGTCGAAGCGGTGCTTGTCCCAGGTCTTTTCAATAGGTCCGGTAGGACATTTTCCATCTAGTATCACGTTAACCCCCTTAACCTTTCAGAATTCCGGCAAAAATTGTCAGCGGGATGGCAACATAGCCCAGGAACAGGATCAGCGCAACCAACGTGCCTGTCTTGGTGATTCCTGGCTGCACACAGTCGTTGCTCCACCCCATGGTCTGGAAGAAGCTCTGGATACCGTGGGTCAGGTGCAGGAACAGGGTGACCATGGCGCCGGCATAGATGAAGGTAATAAAGAAGTTCTTGAAGCTGGTGACCACCATGCCGAACACATTGCCCGGCATCTGCCCGGCGAAACCCGCCACTTCGGGGGTCACCCTGAAGGTGAACTGCAGCAGGTGGTAGACGATGAAGAGCAGCAGCAGCGCGCCGGTCCAGATCATGTTCTCGCTGGCGAAGCTGGCCTTTTGACAGGCCTTGACGGCGTACTGCTGGGGACGGCCGCCGCGGTTCTCGATGGTCAGTTGAATGCCGAACCAGATGTGAACGCAGATAAACACCAGCATGGCGATGCGGAACCCGGCGATGATGGGCAACGGCATGCTGTGAAGGTGCTCGGCGTACGTGTTGAGGCCTCCGGGACCGGCAAAGATCGAGGAGTTGCCGAGCAGATGGACGATGACGAACATGACCATACCCAGGCCGGTGATCGCCATCAGGATCTTTCTGCCGATGGATGACGTGAATAGTTGCATAGCTTTCCCTCCTTTTCAAGAATGTGAGACAACAAAATAAATATGAAGCGGGGAGTGTTCCGAAAAGCCGAGAAGAGTGGTGGCTAACTATGCCGAGGGGGGCCGCGCCAGCGTAACCTGTTGACAACCTGCATACCATCCTCCTTATAGTGTATTTCCAATAGATGCATCCGATAACAATTGTTGCCGCGCATTTGCTGCTCTATATGTGCGCTTCCGACAGGGCATACTAAACGCCGTTATAACAAATTGCAACAAAATTCCGTATACAGGATACAAATAGAAATGCCGCGGACAAAGCACTGCTGCGGGATTGCATTTAATCAATCATTCTGTTAGTAACGTTGTATCATGGCAGCCCTCCGAGGTTTTCAAAACCCAGGAGGTCTTTTCGAATTCATATTTAATTGGAGATATTATGGAATTCAGACTCCTCAAGAAAGACAAACAGAGCGCCGCCCGGCTGGGCGTACTCACGACCGCGCACGGCGAGATCCCTACGCCGATCTTCATGCCGGTGGCCACCCACGGCGCCATGAAGCCGCTCACCCCGGCGCAGATCGAGGAAACCGGCGCCCGTATCATCCTCTCTAACACCTACCACCTGCATCTTCAACCGGGCGAGGGGCTGGTCAAGAAGGCCGGCGGCCTGCACAGATTCATGGCCTGGGACAAGCCGATCCTGACCGATTCCGGCGGGTTCCAGGTCTTCTCCCTGCCCAACAAGCGCATCACAGAGGAGGGGGTATTCTTCAAACACGAGATCACCGGCGAGGAGATCTACCTCGATCCGGCCACGGCAATCCGCATCCAGCAGGACCTGGGGGCCGACATCATCATGGCCTTTGACGAGTGCATCCCCTACCCCTGCGACAGGGGCTACGCAGAGCAGTCCACGCGAAAGACCATCCGCTGGCTGATGGAGTGCCAAAAGGCCCAGAGCGGCACGGGGCAGGCGCTGTTCGGGATCGTACAGGGGAGCGTCTATGAGGAGTTGAGGGTGATGTGCGCCCGGGAGATGAGCAGGCTCGATCTGCCCGGCTACGCCATCGGCGGGGTCAGCGTCGGAGAAGGGCTGGAACTGCTGAAGCGGGTGGTGGGGTGGACCGCGCCGCACCTGCCGGAAAACAAACCGCGTTACCTGATGGGGGTAGGCCTTCCGGAGGACATCCTCGAGAGCGTGGAGCGGGGCATGGACATGTTCGACTGCGTCATCCCCACCCGCTACGCCAGGAGCGCCACCCTCTTCACCCGGCGCGGCCGAATCAGGCTGACCAACAAGAACTTCAAGCGCGATTTCTATCCCATAGACCCCAGTTGTTCATGTTACACATGCACCAATTTCACCCGCGCCTACCTGCACCACCTCTTCGCCGCCAACGAGGTGGTCTCGGCGGTGCTCTCGGCCATACACAACGTGCATTTTTACCTGAAAATGATGGAGGAGATCCGCGAGGCGATCGCTAATGGGCGCTTCATGGAGTACAAGAGGAAATTTCTGGAGGGGTACAGGCAGGGGGAGAAACGGGACAAAAAAAAGTAGGAAGGTTTATCAGCGCCTCATCTTCCGCTCCAATTCCAGGTCCAGACTCTTCAGCCGCTCGATGCTCTGTCGCAGTTCCCTGTTGTCACGCGTGAGCGAGAGGTTGAGATCGCGCAGGGCCTTCAGCTCTCTTCCATCCCTGTCGCGGAGGGTTTTGGCGCCGGCCAGGTACGAGATCAGCGGCGCAGCTTGATGGGTCCAGGGACTGGCGGGGAATTCGCCCTTCAGGCGTTCCAGCAGCGCCCGGGACCGTGCGGCGTCCTTACCGCCGTCGCCCAGGTGCAGCAGCGCCAGGCGAAAGATGGCCTCGTCCGTCACCCCTCCGAGGGGAGGCGCCACAGTGACCTGTTCCAGCACCTCGCGCGCCTGCTTCTCGTTCCCCGCCCGCAGGAATTCCAGCGCCGACGCCAACTTGCGTTTCTGCTCGGGAGGCGCAAACATTAATGACGGTTTGCCTGCGATAGTGCCGCAGCCGCCGGAGAACAGCAGCAATACAAGCAACACGTTGGTTATGATCCGCTCACGCCTCACCGCTGCCCGCCTCCCTGACGATGATGTAGTTGCTTCCCGATGATTCCTTGACGCGGTCCTTGACAGCGGCCGCGGCCGTGGCGATCTCGGCCGCGCTGGCGTACCTGCCCGGTTGGCAACTCAAGACCGCGATGGATATGGAGAGCAGTGGAAAACGGCGGGGCACGCCATAGCGGTCGACCCCATCAATGGCGCCGGCCGCGCGGTCCTCTTCGGAGTAGTAGGCCGGGATCATGGCGTCGAAGTTCTGGATGATCGACTGGCAAGCCGCTTTTGCGAGTTTGGCGTCGATGATGACGACAAAGTCGTCGCCGCCGATGTGCCCCACGAAGGCGTCCGGGTCGTTCAGGCGCCTGACGGCGTTGTGGATCAGCTCGCCGGACTGCTTGATCAGCTCGCTGGCCTTGATGTAGCCGTAGCGGTCGTTGTAGGACTTGAAGTTGTCCAGATCCAGGTAGCACATGGCAAATGGGATAC
The DNA here is from genome assembly GCA_016182975.1 of Deltaproteobacteria bacterium. Classification (GTDB taxonomy): domain Bacteria; phylum Desulfobacterota; class Desulfuromonadia; order Geobacterales; family Pseudopelobacteraceae; genus JACPFJ01. Next base: position 12,865 of record JACPFJ010000009.1, on the reverse strand, counting down.
CTTCGCGCAGGCGCCTGTTGATGGAGCGCTCGATGGCGATGTTGCCGGGCAGACGTGTCAGGGGGCTGGCGTCCAGGCTGATCTGCTCCAGCTCCTTGAGCCGCTGCGCCATATGCATGAAGTCCTCGGACAGGGAGCCGATCTCGTCCCCCGGCGGGATGGCCGGGTCATGGTCGAAATCGCCGGCCGCGATGCGATGCGTGGCCCGCTGCAGCTTGCCGATGGAGGAGGAGAAGGAGTAGACCAGGAGCGCCGCCACCCCGATCGCCAGGGTGACGCCGGAGAAGGCCAGGCCGAGCGCCCAGGCCGCGGTGCGCGACTCGCGTTCCCCGGCAACGCCGAGTTTGCTCTCCAGAACCTTCTGCTGCTCGGAGCGGACCTTTTCAATGGCGGTCTCCACCCGTTCGGCGGCGCGTTTCATGGCCGCCTCGTCAACTGCCCCCCCGGCAAACATCCGTGCAGTGAGAGTGCCGTAGGAGGCATAGCTCGCCTTCAGTTCGCTGACCCCGGCCACATCGGTGTGCTGCTGAATGGTGGCCATGGTCCGCAGGAACGTGTCGGCCTGCCGCCCGTGCATTTCCCTCAACTCGGGCAGCCTGAGGATCAGGAACCGCCTGGCGGTGCGCTCCTGGGCCAGCATGGTGTCCCGCATGGCAATGGCGGCCGTGGCCGCGGCCAGATCGTTGCGGGCGATGTCGTCGGCCGTGCGGCGCATGGTGCCGAGTCCGGAGATGGCGTACACCAGGGCGGCGACCATGCAGATGCCGTTGAAAGCAAAACTGATGATCAGTTTCTGAGTGAGTGTCAGACGAATGCGCATAGTAATCCGCATGTCATGCGCCTTTGTCGTGTGGCGAGAAGTTTTGAGTACATAGAAGGATACCACCAAACTTGACCAAGGGAATACGCCTGCTCGAAAGCGCCACCGGCCTCAAGGCCCGGACCGGATAAAAAAGAGACCGCCGGCGTGAAGGCGCTGGCGGTCTCTGACGAGTTGGCGGCCGAGACCGCCTCTGTCTTGCAGCTGCTAGCAACTAGCGGCTAGCGGCTAGAATACTACTTCTGGTTGATCGCCGAGAGACGCCAGGGGTTGTTACCCACCGGTCTGGTGAATGTCCAGTATTCCTCGAACTTCACCGGCTCGGTCTTGCTCCCCTCGACCACATGGCCGCTGGCGTCGTCTGTGGTATAGTCCAGCAGGTTGGCGTAGATCAGGGCGGTGACGTAGTCCTGACCCGCCTCCTGCCAGACCTCGGCGATCTCCACCTTGCGCACGGCGATGTTCTCCAGCCGGTTGATCCTGCGCTCCCGCAGGAGACGTTCTACATCCCCCTGAAAAACCTGCCGCATCTCCTGCGTTAAAAGGCCGGTCACCGGGGCCAGGTCCCGGTTCATCCAGGCACCCTGGATCTTGAAGAAGATGTCCATGACCGTGTCGCTGAAGCGCTGTTCGTCGAAGGCAGGGTCCATCTGCCGGACGTGGGCCAGCCCGGTCGCCACGTCGTCGTATCCACCGGCATAGGCCGGCGGCTCCGGCTGATACTGTATCGGCTCGCGGTAGCTCTCCATGTTGGAGACATTCTGGTACGCCGGGGTCTCTTCCCGCTTCCGTTTCACCATCCGGTAGATGAAGTAGATGATGCCGCCGATCAGCAGGATCTCGAACAGGCCGATGCCGCCCCCGCCCAATCCGCCGCCTCCGGCGAAGCCGAGGCTGCGGAACAGCATGCCGCCCAGCATGCCGCCCACCAGGCCGCCGGCCATGCTGCGCAGGAAACCGCCGCCGGAAGACTGGAGCGGCGACTGCATGGCTGGCCTTTGCTGCTGGGGCGCCGCCTGCCGATAGGTGTTGGACTGCGAGGGAGGTGAAGCGGGACGGGAATAGCTGCGGGAACCGCGGCTGCCACCGGAGCCGCCACCTCCGGCGCGCGCCTCGGCGTTCACGGCCTGGAAGGTCATGCCCACCAGCAGGGCGATCACGAACAGAACCGACATGCGGAACAATCTATGTTTCATCTCATCTCCTCCGAATATGCAGGGTTGGTTGCGGATGGAGGGTTATCCATCCTGATTAATTTTTGTAATATTATCATGCATGCCCCGATTCCACAACGCATTTCAGGAATGATCCCCGCTGCACCATACACAAAAAGGCGAAGCTCGCGCTTCGCCTTTCGGTCTGTTTCAGTGTGCCGGTGGAACCTATTCCGCCGGTTTGTTCTCTATCGGCGAACCGTCGAGGTTGAGGCCTAGCGCCTCCTTGCGGGAAAGCTTGATCTTGCCGTTCTTGTCGACGCCGATGCACTTGACCAGCACCTTGTCACCCTCATGGAGGATGTCGGTGACAACCTTGACCCTGGTGGTGTCGAGCTCGGAGATGTGCACCAGACCGTCGGTGCCCGGCATGATCTCCACAAAGGCGCCGAAATCCATGATCTTCCTGACGGTGCCCATGTAGAGCTTGCCCTCTTCGGCCTCGTCGGTCAGGCCGCGGATCATCTGAATGGCCAGGTCGCAGGCCTCCTTGCTGGTGCTGGCGATGTTGATGCGGCCGGTATCCTCAATGTCCACGGTGACGCCGGTGGTCTCGGTGATGTTGCGGATGTTCTTGCCGCCGGTGCCGATCACGTCGCGGATGCGGTCGGTCTTGATCCAGATGGTGGTGATGCGCGGAGCGAATGGCGACATCTCGGGCCGCGGGGTGGCCAGGGTCTCGGCCATCTTGCCCAGGATGTGCAGACGTCCATCGCGGGCCTGTTTGAGGGCCTGCTGCATGATCTCCTTGGTTACGCCGCCGATCTTGATGTCCATCTGCAGGGCGGTGACCCCCTCGGCGGTACCGGCCACCTTGAAGTCCATGTCGCCCAGGTGGTCCTCGTCGCCGAGGATGTCGGACAGGATGGCGACCTTGTCGCCCTCCTTGATCAGACCCATGGCGATACCGGCGACAGGGGCCGATACGGGTACGCCGGCGTCCATAAGCGACAGGCAACCGCCGCAGACCGAGGCCATCGAGGAGGAACCGTTGCTCTCAAGCGTCTCGGCAACGATGCGGATCGTGTAGGGAAAATCATCATGCTTGGGGATGACGGCCGACAGGGCGCGCTCTGCCAACATGCCGTGGCCGATCTCGCGACGGCCGGGCGCCAGGCGGAAGCTGGTCTCGCCCACGGAGAACGGCGGGAAGTTGTAGTGCAGCAGGAAGCGCTTGCGGGACTCGCCGTAGAGCGAGTCGATGCGCTGCTCGTCGCTTGACGTACCCAGGGTGGTGGCAACCAGGGACTGGGTCTCGCCGCGGGTGAAGAGCGCCGAGCCATGGGCGCGGGGGAGCAGACCGGCCTCGGTGCTGACGGGACGGATGGTGGTCGTGCTGCGGCCGTCGATGCGGATGCCGGTATCGAGAACGTCGGCGCGGACGCGCTCATATTCGAAATCGCCCAGGAATGCCTTGATCTGCTTGGCAGAGCCCTCGAATTCACCCTTGAGCGCCTCGATGGTCTCGGCCTTGATCAGGTCGATCTGGCTGTGGCGCTCCTGTTTGGTCTTGAGTTTTACCGCCTCGGCGATGCGGTCGTAGGCCAGCTCGCGCACCCGCGCCAGGAGCGCCTCGTCCACGACCGGGGGGGCGATCTCGCGCTTGGGCACACCGGCCTTGCGCCGCAGTTCCTCCTGGGCCTCGATCAGCGGCAGCACCGCTTCCTTGGCGAAGAAGATGGCGTCCAGCAAGTCGGCCTCGGAGACGAATTTGGCCTCGCCTTCGACCATGATGACGGCGTCGCGGCTGGCGGCCACCACGATCTCCATGTCGCTCTGTTCAAGCTCCGCGGCCGTGGGGTTGCAGATCAGCGTGCCGTCTACACGCCCGACCTTGACCCCGGCGATCGGCCCATGAAAGGGGGCGTCCGAGATGGTCAGGGCGGCCGAGGCGCCCAGCATGGCAAGGATGGCGGGGTCGTTGTCCTTCTCGGCCGACACGACAGTGGCCATGATCTGGGTGTCGTTCAAAAAGTTCTCGGGGAAGAGCGGCCGGATCGGGCGGTCGATCAGCCGGCACGTCAGGGTTTCAGGGTCGGAGGGACGTGCCTCACGTTTGAAGAAGCCGCCCGGGATCTTACCGCCGGCATAGGCCTTCTCGGTGTAGTTGACCGTCAGGGGAAAGAAGTCCTGACCTTCCTTGGCCTCTTTCGTCGCCACGGCGGTCACGAGTACCATCGTATCGCCACAGCTGACCACAACGGCGCCGCTGGCCTGTTTGGCCATCTTGCCGGTGGACATGGTAATGGTGCGGCCACCAAACTCAACCTGTACAATCTGTTCCATGATTTTCTCCTCTAATGGTTGCGTTGGGGCCGTCGCTACAGCCTCCACCAGTTTTGTGTTATGAAGTTTTGTGTTTTGAGATTCAGGATCAAAAGCAATCAAAAGCGCTCTTTAACTCAAAACTCAAAACTCAAAACTCATAACTCTTAACTCAGATGGAAGTTCTACCCACGTCCCCAACAAAAGTAAAAAGGGCCGGAAAGCCCTCTTTCAAAAACGAGCATACGGGAAATGGAAACGGCAATATACCCGCCTGAATGCGGGTATACTGCCATCCATTACCTGCGTATGCCGAGTCGCTCGATCACCTTCTTGTACCTGTCGAGCTCTTTGCCCTTCAGGTAATCGAGAAGGCGCCTCCTCTGGCCGACGAGCTTCAAAAGCCCGCGACGGCTGTGGTGGTCCTTCTTGTGGATCTTGAAATGCTCGGTCAGATAGGTGATCCGCTCGGTCAGAATGGCTATCTGTACCTCCGGAGAACCTGTGTCGCTGTCATGGGCCTTGAATGAATTGATGATTTCCTGCTTCTTTTCGGTTGCCAGCACTGTCTACACCTCCCTTCGTATGGTCCTGATCTGTCGTATGGGGAGAACCCCTTGATACTTAATTCAACTGGAAGCTGTATTCACTATCACATACTTATCGTATTTGTAAAGCAATTAGTCGCAAATAAAGACCCGCTTCAGGACAATACGGGGATCTGCCGCCGAAGCCGGGGCGATCTCCGCCACGGCCACAAGCCTTTTCTCACGGGAAAGCCGGACCAGCATCGGGGCATCACACGCGCAAGGCTGCGCGACATTCGTATCCCCCCATTCCGGTGAGCGGCCTTGCCTGACCTTGGCCAGTCCGGCATCGGTAAGCGGGATATCGGCCAGATGCGCCAGGGCCGACCAGGGCGCAAGACAGAGCGCCTCGGCACGTCCTTCCCGTGCGGCGCCATCCAGTTGATCGATCGTGACCGCTTCGGAAATGACGAATGGCCCGCTGGCTGTCCTGCGCAGCTCCTGCAGGGCCGCGCCGCAGCCGAGCAGAGTGCCGATATCGTCCGCAAGCGTACGTACATAGGTCCCGCGGGAACATAGCACGCGCATGGAAACCAAAGGGGGGGCAAAGGAGAGCATCTCCAGGGAGCGTATCTCAACCTGCCTGGGAGCCCGTTCGACCTCCCGTCCCTGGCGTGCCAGCCTGTAGAGCGGTTGACCACCCTGTTTGATCGCGGAATACATGGGGGGTATCTGGCTGATGACGCCGGTGAAACGGGTCAGGGACGCTTCCAGGGACTCTCCGGTTATTGATGAGAAATCCGCCTCGCGCAGCACCCGGCCGGTGGTATCCAGGGTATCCGTCGTCACGCCGAGTCGCAGCACCGCTTCGTAGCGCTTCAAACCCTCGTCGAGAAACGGGATCGCCTTGGTCCCCTCGTTGACCGCAACCGGCAGGACGCCGGTGGCAAAAGGGTCGAGGGTGCCGGTGTGCCCTACCCTGCGGGTGCCGAGAATCCGGCGCACGCGGCTGACCACGTCGTGAGAGGTGATGCCGGCCGGTTTGTCGATAACTACAAAACCGTTGATCAAAGAACGTCTTCCACTATCTTGTAAACGGTGCTCTTCACTTCGTCGAGCGTTCCGTCGAGCGTGCATCCGGCGGCGTTTTGATGGCCGCCTCCGCCAAGGCCCGCGGCAAACGCGGCTACGTTGACCTTCCCCTTGGAGCGGAATCCGACCTTGTATTTCCTCTCCTCCAACTGACGGAAGAAGATGGCTACCTCCACCCCCCGGATGGAGCGGGGGTAGTTGACGAACCCGTCCGTCAGCTCGGCATCGGCGCCTGTTCGCGCATACATGTCGAGCGTCACGGTCAGCGAGGCGGCCAGCCCACCCTTGCTCACTTCCAGAGTGGCCAGGGCGAGGGCCAGGAGTTCCAGGCGCCTTTGCGGCTGGTTCTCGTAGATCTGCTCGGCCACGTCCCAGGCGTTCACGCCGCATTCCACCATTTCGCCGGCGATTGTGAATGCCTCGCGGTTGGCGTTGGAATAGCGGAACGACCCGGTATCGGTGATGATGGAGACATACAGGCAGAGGGCCGTTTCAAACTCGAAGCGATAGCCGAACATGCTGGCGATGCGGTACACCAGCACGCCGGTGGCGGCAGCGGAGGAATCGATCAGGTTGTAGGCGCCGAACTGCTCACAGCCGAGGTGATGATCGAGGTTGACGAGCTTGCCCTTGCGCTCGAAGCGGCAGAATTCATCCCCCGCGCGACGGAGTTCGCCGATATCGAGCACAAATGCGACGTCGAAGTCGCGGTCGGGAATATGGGGCTGGACCGTATCGGCGCCAGGAAGAAAGGCATACAATTCGGGGACCGGATCGCGCAGATGGACGCAGACGTCCTTGCCGATCTTCCGCAGAAACGATGCCAGCGCCAGCGAAGAGCCGACGGCATCTCCATCCGGGCTCTCGTGGGAGGTTACCAGGAAGGAGTTGTTTCGGCGTATCTCATTTACTATGTTTAGAATCGTCTCCGTCATGCCCTGTGCCGATCTCCCTGAGGATAGAGTCAATCCGGCTGCCGTAATCCTGCGAATGGTCGTACTTGAAGATGATTTCCGGTATATGCCGCATGGTCAGGACACGCCCCAGTTCCTTGCGGATGTACCCCTTGGCGCTGTTCAGTCCGGCCTCGCTGTTCTTTTTGGCGTCCGCGTCACCGATAACCGTGAAGAAGATGCGCGCAAGGTGCAGGTCGTCGGTCACCTCCACGGCGGAGATGGTGACGAAGCCGATACGCGGATCGTTCAGCCCCCTGGCGAGGATGGAGGAGACCGTTTCATGGATGGTCTCGGCGACCTTGTCGGAACGTTTGTGCATGGGAACCTCGGGGACTGGGGACTTGGGACCGGGGATCGGAAAAAACGTTTTTACCAGTCCCCAATCTCCAGTCCCCGATCCCTCTCTATAACTTCGTGGCGAACTTCTCGATCTCGAACGCCTCGATGATGTCGCCGACCTTGATGTCGTTGTAGTTCTCCAGGCCGATGCCGCACTCGTAGCCGCTGGCCACCTCTTTCTGATCGTCCTTGAAGCGGCGCAGCGATGACATTTTCCCTTCGTAGATCACCACGTTGTCGCGCAAGAGCCGCACCTGGGCGTTGCGCAACATCTTGCCGTCCTGCACGTAGCTGCCGGCCACGTTGCCGACCTTGGGCACCGAGAAGACCTCGCGGATTTCCGCCCGACCGAGGTATTTTTCCTTCAGGGTCGGCGCCAACAGGCCTTCCATGGCCTTCTTCACATCCTCGACCGCATCGTAGATGATGCTGTAGAGGCGAATATCGACCCCTTCCTTCTCGGCCAGTCCCTGGGCCTTGACCTCGGGCCGCACGTTGAAGCCGATGATGATGGCATTGGATGCGGCAGCCAGATTGACATCGGTCTCGGTGACCGCACCGACCGCCGAATGAATGACGTTGAGCCGCACCGCCTCCGTGGAGAGCTTACGCAGCGATTCGCCCACCGCCTCGACCGAACCCTGCACATCACCCTTGACAATGACATTGAGGTCCTTGACCTCGCCGCTCTGAATACGCTTGTAAAGGTCTTCCAGCGACAGCTTGGTGTGCTTGGCCAGCTCAACCTCGCGGTGCTTGATCTGGCGCAGCGTAGCGATCTCCTTGGCTTGTTTCTCGTCCTTCATGGCAACAAAGACGTCACCGGCATCGGGAACACCGGAGAGACCGATCACCTCGACCGGCATGGAGGGTCCGGCCTCCAGGACCTTCTCGCCGCGGTCGTTCTGCATGGCCCTGACACGGCCCGAGTGGACGCCGACCACGCAGTAGTCACCGTTCTTGAGGGTGCCCTCCTGAACCAGCACCGTGGCCACCGGACCACGCCCCTTGTCCAGTTTGGCTTCGACGATTGTTCCCTTGGCAAGCTTATCGGGGTTAGCCTTGAGCTCCATCACATCGGCCTGGAGCAGGACCATTTCAAGCAGATCCTCAAGGTTGAGGCGCTTCTTGGCCGACACCTCCACCATGGTGGTGTCGCCGCCCCATTCGGAGGCTACCAGGCCGAACTCCATCAGTTCCTGCCTGACGCGTTCAGGTTTGGCATCGGGCTTGTCGATCTTGTTGACCGCCACGATGATAGGCACGCCGGCCGCCTTGGAGTGGTTGATGGCCTCGCGGGTCTGGGGCATGACACCGTCGTCCGCAGCCACAACCAGGATGACGATATCGGTCACCTTGGCACCGCGGGCACGCATGGCGGTGAATGCCTCGTGGCCCGGTGTGTCGAGGAAGGTTATCTTGCGCCCATTCTATTCCACATCGTAGGCGCCGATGTGCTGGGTAATGCCGCCTGCCTCGCCGGCGATGACGTTGGCCTCGCGGACGGCATCCAGCAGAGAGGTCTTGCCGTGGTCCACGTGCCCCATGATGGTCACTACCGGCGGCCGTTTCAGCAGGGTCTCCGGCGCATCCGGGAGAGACTCGAGGATCTCGTCCAGGTCGACCGCCACGTTTTCCACCTCGTAGCCGTACTCGGAGGCCAGGATAACGGCGGTGTCGAAATCGAGCGGATGATTGATGGTAACCATCATGCCCATCTTCATCAGGGACCTGATCAGGTCGGTGGCCTTGATCCCCATCCGCTTGGCCAACTCGCCAACGCTGATCGTCTCGGTGATCCTGATGATCCGTTTGATGGCCTTGGGTACGGTGATCTCGGTCTTTTTGGTTTCCGGTACCCGCTCTCTCCCCTTTTTCTTGGCACCCTTATAGGGGAGATCAAAGACCCTTTCGCGTTTTTCGATGATCTCGTTCTTTCTCGGTTGTTCCTTCTTCTTAGCGGGAGGAGCGCCCTTCTTGACACCCTTGCCGGTGTCGGCGTACCCACCGGGGCCCTTGCCGCCCGGTTTACGCCGTTCTTCCCCCGCCGATGGCGCGGCCGGTGCAAGCTGCACCTGCTTCATGCGGGAGCGATCCGGTTCCGGAGCAGCGCCGGCAGGGGCGGGACGCCTCTGTCCGGGCTCGGTCGGGCGCGGCGCGGCAGGACGTGTCGGCGGCACGGCAGGGCGTGACGGTGCTGCAGGGCGTGACGGCGCGGCGGGGGTCTCTCTTGGCACCACGCGGGTCGGCCTGGTGGTGACGCCGGGGATCTCCATCCGGCCAAGGATACGGGCCTGCGTGGGGGTCGGTTTTTCCAGCTCGGCAGGCGCCTTGGGCTTTTCGACGGGAACGGGTTCGGCCGGCACACCTCCCTTCGGAGGCTCCACGATCGCAGGTTTTTCGGGCGCCGGCGGGGCAATCGCCTCCACCGGAACTTCCACACGGCGCTCTTCAAGGACCACGGGAGCCTCTTCGGCTTCCGCTGCGGGAGCGGCCTTGGCTCGACGCCGGATGATGTTCGTGGTGACCCTGACCTCTTCGGTACCGCTTTCCTTGGGTTGAGGAGGCTTGAGCCTATTGATGACATCCTCCTCAACCAGAGAGGTGGCCGTTTTGGCATCAACACCGATATCCTTAAGGCGGGCCAGCACCTCGCGGGTCTCCAGCCCCAGCCTTTCAGCCAGATTGCTCACACGTATCTTACTCATAAAACCTGCACCTCCCCCAGGAAGTTTCTGTATCGTTCGATTACGCCGGCAAGCTGTGCCACAAGCCCGCCAGGCCTCACGGCAACGGCGCTGCGTGGCGCCTTGCCGAGTATTGCGCCAAAATCATCTTTCGTCATGATACGCAGGCATGGTATGCGATGGGCGCCGGCCAGCGCCTCGATTCGCTCGCCGATGGCAGCGGATGTGTCCGTTGCCAGAAGTACCAGTCCCGGTTTATTGTTGCTGCGCATGGCATCACTGACGAGCGAACCGCCGGAGATGACCTTGCCGGCCCGATTGGCCAGGCCGAGGTAGCCCAGGACCCGCTCCCGCATCAGACGGCCAACCAGTGCCACCATATCTTCGGGCGGGGGTACGGCAACCTCGCGTTTGAAGGCCCGGCTGAACTGGTGCTGCCTGCAGGCTGCGGCCAGGCAAGCGGAGCTGATGCAGGTGTAGGCGCCGCGGCCGGGAAGTTTTGCGTCAAGATCGGGCACCACCTCGCCCTGCGGCGAAAGGACGTAACGGATCAGGCGCCCCTTGTCGCGTGACTCGCGACAGCCAAGGCAACTCCGCTTGGGCGCATCATGTCGAGTCGGCCGCGACATTGCCTTGTGCTACTCCTTCGGCTTTTCTACAGCCGTCTCGGCTGCCGTCTCAGCTGCCGTTTCAACTGCCGTCTCGGCAGCCGTCTCGACGTCTGCCTCCGCCTCCGCCCCGGGCTCAGCGACCTCCTGATCCACCCCGGTGCCGTCGAAGGAGGCGTAGGCCTGCAGTTCGGCCTCGGCCACCTTGGATTCACTCTTGATATCGATGCGGCAACCTGTCAGACGGGCGGCCAGGCTGACATTCTGGCCCCGCTTGCCGATTGCCAGGGAGAGCTGGTCATCGGCCACGACAATCTCCAGGGTGCGGTTTTCCTCATCCACGAACACCTTGGAAACCTGGGCGGGTGAAAGGGCGTTGCAGGCAAAGCGGGCAATGTCTTCCGACCAGGGGATGATGTCTATCTTTTCACCGCGCAGCTCCGAGACCACGTTCTGGACGCGGGCCCCGCGCATTCCGACGCACGCGCCCACCGGATCGACATCCGAATCGTTGGAAGAGACGGCGATCTTGGCGCGACCTCCGGGATCGCGCACTATGGCGTTGATCTCCACGATTCCCTCGGCGATCTCGGGAACCTCGGCCTCGAACAGCTTGGCCAGCATGCTGGGATGGGTGCGGGAGAGGATGATCTGGGGTCCCTTGGTGGTCATGCGGATCTCGGTGATGATGGCCCTGATGCGGTCACCGGGACGGTATACCTCGCGGGGCATCTGTTCCTTGGAGGGAAGCACCGCCTCGGCCCTGCCCAGGTCCACCAGCAGATCGCCCTTCTCGAAACGCCGCACCATGCCGGTGATGATCTCCCACTGGCGGTCGCTGTACTCGTTGAATATTGTTTCGCGTTCCGCCTCGCGCACCTTCTGGATGATGACCTGCTTGGCGGTCTGGGCGGCAATGCGGCTGAAGCCGCTGGCATCGAGCTTTTCACCCAGCGAATCGCCGACCTCCACATCGGGGTCGATCTCGCGGGCCTCTTCCAGGTCGATCTCCTTGTAGGAATCCTGCACCTCGTCCACGACGGTCACAAACTCGAACAGTTCCACTTCGCCGGTATCCGGGTTGTAGCGGGCCTCAAGATCACGGGTATTGCGGTACTTCTTGTTGGCCGCGGAGAGAACCGCCTGCTCCATGGCCTCCAGGACTACCTGACGGTCGATCCCCTTCTCCTTGACGATCTGCTCGATGGCGTGTTTGATGCTTATGTTCGTTAGGCTTAGAAAACCTCTATCGTTAAAACTCGAACTCCAGGTTTGCCTTGGCTATCTTATCCAGCGGAATGGCGGCGCCCTGTCCCTCCGCAAGCTTCATCCTGACAACCCCGTCGGCGAGCCCTTCGAGGGTACCGAGGAAGGTCTTGCGCTTGTTGCCGGCATCATCCGGGAACGGCTCATAGGTCCTGATCTTCACCATCCGGCCAGCATAACGCTCGTAATCCGCCTGGGTCTTGAGCGGACGGTCGAGACCGGGGGAGGAGACCTCCAGATTGTATTCACCGGGGATGAAGTCCTCCACATCGAGAACAAGCGACAACTCGCGGCTGACCTCGGCGCAATCGTCGATGGTAACGCCCCCATCCTTGTCGATGAAGAGGCGCAGCACCGATTCCCTGCCGCCGCGCTTGAACTCGATGTCCACCAGCTCGATCCGCAGCGATTCGAGTATCGGCCGGACAATGGCGCCAACCCGCTCGCAGATGTCGTCCCTGTGAAGTGCCATGGTTCTAGTTATCCCCAAAAACAACACAAAAAAAAGTGAGCCTTGCGAGCTCACTTTCTAGTGAACATAAATTTTGCTTTTTTTATCACGGCAGGCGGGAGAAAGCAAGCATTTTTTCAGTTTATATGCCCTGTGTAGAATTTGTGTGAACAGCCCCGCTTCCCTCCTGGGAGGCGGGGCTGTTGCATGGCGAGTCCAAGCCGCAGTAAAGGCTCTGTCTAAGCGGCCCTACGGTATTCTGTGGTGGCAAACATCGATTCGATGCTGAGATGGTAGTCGATGTCCGGCCACTCGATGCCTGTTCCACGGCAGATGAAGTGGTAATTTTTCAATTGTTCAAAGGAGGCGTTCCCGAGTTCCGGATACCATTCCATCGGTGTGGATATGATTCGCTTATCGGCAAGCTCGACATGCAGATAACGTTCATCGAAATGAACCGATTTACCTTTGATTGAAGAACTCATTCCATTTCCTCGCGAAATAAAATACCCCGCCGCAAGCAGCGGGGTATTGGTGGAGTTCAGAACAGCTCAAGCTGACGATCAACGTGGATCATTTGGTAGGTTTGCCCTTGGTTTTTCACGTAGGCCCCTATCTTATCTTCGTTCCCATGCTTGCC
>JACPFJ010000010.1 GCA_016182975.1 Deltaproteobacteria bacterium | reverse complement strand
CTGATCTCGGTAACCTCCCATGGCGGGACAATGCCGAGGGCCATACCAAACAGGGCTTCAGTTTGCATCAATCAGTAAAACCTCCGGTAATGGATTGAAGACGGATTATACCATTACCCATTCACGGCGACGAAGAGCCTCTGGAAAGAAGGGGAATTCCTTTTAAGGAGTTCTCTGAGCCCAGCTCTTTGCGCAGAATATCACGGAAACCACTTTGTACACGGTCAAACCGTTTCCCAAAACTCTGGCAGTGCTGAGTGCCGGCAATGGCTCGCAGATAAGTGTCATGACTATCAGTGATCCGCCGCCTTATTTTGTCTCTTTTGGTCTTCTCAATTGACATAAGGTGTTGTTTGGGAGGTCGGTCTGGTCTCGTTACTCCGGCAGACTCCGACTGTTTCGCGTTCCTTTTCCTGCCATCCAACTACTTGTTGACCAGCCCCCCGCGCACGCGCGCGTGAACCGGTGATCTTCCCAAATGGAACATTTAGCCTGTGAACATTAAAATTACGCACCCAGGGACGGGAAAGCAGGTTCCTGTTTCTCGTAAAACCGGGAGCCGGCGATCAGATCTTGTGAAGCGGCATCAAGAATGCGGATTTTCACGGGAGAGATTCCCTGATTTTTTTCTTGGCGGTATTCCAGTCCTCAAATGAGGCTTCACCGACAAGAATGTTCCGCTCGCGTTCAGCCAGGACATCATCATGCCAGGCGGGAGACTGAAACTGGTCGGCGTGTCGGCACAGGTCATCCCACAACTCTTCCATAGTGCGGAGCTTGTCCTCAATAGTCATCTTGTCCAGGGGAAGCGCTATATTCATACGTCACCTCGTTTTCATGCTTATATTATCTCACAAAGACAAACCGACTCTTTAGCTTTACTCTCGTTGCGAAACCGGAGCTTGGTTACTAGGGACGACAGGTGGCGCGATCAACAGGCGAAGGATTCGCATTTGGCCTCTTCGGGGCAAAATATTAATGCGCCATAACGATATACAATTATCGGGGTGAAATGTAAATGCCGGAATCTCTGGTGGAGGAGAATTCTCATTCCAACCCTCTCTAGCTACCAAGCGGGAGTTTGGTCACTTGGAGAAAGGTTATTGTAACCAGAGGCCATCAGCCATGACAATGGATACCATGGCAAGCTTCGGCTATTTTGAATAACGGCGGTCGTATCTTGCATTCCCGATGAGGAATCTATATACTTTTTCGGCCGTTTCATATCCCGCCTCTCCAAGGATCGTTCCCATGAACGCAGCCGACACCACCCCCGCCGGCGATACCAAGCCGGCCGCAAGCGATCTGCAGCGCTCCTTCATGCGCCATCTCCAGTACACCCTGGTCAAGGACAAATACACCGCCACCCGCGCCGACCTCTTCCTGGCCCTGGCCTACGCCGTGCGCGACATGCTGGTGGAACGCTGGCTCGACACCCAGCAGTCCTACTACATCAACGACGCCAAGCGGGTCTACTACATCTCCATGGAGTTCCTGATGGGGCGCACCCTGGGCAACAGCCTGATCAACCTGGGGCTCATGGAGGAGTGGGAAAACGCCCTCAAGGAGATGGGCATCGACGTAAAGGAGCTGCAGGAGACCGAGTGGGACGCCGGCCTGGGCAACGGCGGTCTGGGCCGCCTGGCGGCCTGCTTCCTCGACTCCATGGCCACCATGGGTCTTCCGGCGTACGGCTACGGCATCCGCTACGAGTACGGCATGTTCTACCAGAGGATCGTGGACGGCGGCCAGTACGAGGTGCCGGACAACTGGCTGCGCTACGGGAATCCCTGGGAGTTCGGCAGGCAGGAACATCTGCACAAGATCCAGTACAACGGCCGTGTGGTGGAATATGTCGGCGAAGACGGGGCAAAGCGCCACTCGTGGGTCGATACCCACGATGTCATGGCCATGGCGTACGACGTGCCGGTGCCGGGTTACGGCAACACAACGGTCAACACCATGCGTCTCTGGAGCGCCAAATCGACCCGCGATTTCGAGCTCGAGTCCTTCAATCGGGGCAATTACGTCGGCGCCGTCGAATCCAAGATGCGGACCGAAAACATCTCCAAGGTTCTCTATCCCGCCGACCACATGCTGGAGGGAAAGGAGTTGCGCCTCCGTCAGGAATACTTCATCTCGTCGGCCACGGTGCAGGACATCTTCTACCGCTTTGCCAAGAAGCACAGCAATTTCGCCCTTCTGCCCGAGAAGGTGGCCATCCAGTTGAACGACACCCACCCGACCCTGGCCATCCCCGAGCTGATGCGCATCCTGCTGGATGAAAAGCAGCTCTCCTGGGACGAGGCCTGGGACCTCGCCGTAAGGACCTTCGCCTACACCAACCACACCATCCTCCCCGAGGCCCTGGAAAAATGGCCGGTGAAGACGATGGAAACCATCCTGCCGCGACACCTGCTGATCATCTACCGGATCAACGACAACTTCCTCGGGGAGGTGGCGGCCCGCTTCCCGGGCGACAACGGCCGGCTGCGGCGCATGTCCATCGTCGGCGAAGATGGGGAAAAGCATATCCGCATGGCACACCTGGCCATTGTCGGCAGCCACTCCGTCAACGGTGTCTCGGCCCTGCACAGCCGGATCATCAGGGAGGAACTCTTCCGCGACTTCCACGACCTCTGGCCGGAGCGCTTCAACAACAAGACCAACGGCATCACGCAGCGACGCTGGCTGAAGTACGCCAACCGCTGGCTGGCCGACCTGATCTCGTCCCGGATCGGCGACGGCTGGGTCACCAACCTGGAAGAACTGGCCAAGTTGCGCGGCCTGGCGGACGACCCCGAGTTCCAGCGGCAGTGGATCGAGGTCAAGCGCGCCAACAAACAACGTCTGGCCGAGCACATCCTCCACCAGACAGGCATCGAGGTCTCCCCGGATTCGATGTTCGACTGCCAGACCAAGCGCATCCACGAGTACAAACGGCAAATGCTCAACGTCCTGCACGTCATCACCCGCTACAACCGCATCAAGGCCGACCCTGCCCTCGACACGGCGCCGCGCACGGTCATCTTCAGCGGCAAGGCGGCCCCCTCCTACGTCATGGCCAAGCTGATCATCCGGCTGATCAATGCCGTGGGAAGGGTGATCAACAACGATCCCACGGTAAACCGCCGCCTCAAGGTGGTCTTTCTGGCCAACTACAACGTCTCCCTGGCCGAGATGATATTCCCGGCCGCGGACCTCTCCGAGCAGATCTCCACCGCCGGCACCGAGGCCTCCGGCACCGGCAACATGAAGTACGCCCTGAACGGGGCCCTGACCATCGGCACCATGGACGGCGCCAACATCGAGATCAGGGAGGAGGTCGGCCCCGAGAACATCTGCATCTTCGGCATGAACGCCGAGCAGGTGGGCAGTCTGAAGGGCGCCGGCTACCGCCCGGCGGATTACTACTACCGCAACCCGGAGCTGAAGCAGGCCATCGACCAGATCGCCGGCGGCGTCTTCTCGCCCGGAGATCCCGGCCTGTTCAGGCCGATCGTGGACAACCTGCTGGGGAGCGACCCCTACCTGCTGCTGGCCGACTACGCCTCCTACATGGCCTGCCAGGACGGGGTGGACAGGCTCTACCGGCACCCCTTTGAGTGGGCGCGCAGCTCGATCCTCAATACAGCCGGCATGGGCAGGTTCTCCAGCGACCGCACCATCGCGGAGTACGCCCGCGAGATCTGGGGCGTCCACCCCGTGCAGGTCAGCCGCCACAGCCGCCTGGACCTGGACTGATGCGGGGCGCCGCGACGAAAACGCCCGGCCTCTGGGATCAGACCTCCGAGGTTTCGAAAACCTCGGAGGTCTCGAAAAACGCCCCGCTGGCCGAGCGGATGCGCCCCCGCACCATGGCCGAGTTCACCGGCCAGGAGCACCTGCTGGGCGAGGGACACATCCTGCGGCGGATGATCGAGAGCGACAACCTCTCGTCGCTCATCTTCTGGGGACCGCCCGGCTGCGGCAAGACCACCCTGGCCCACATCATCGCCCGGGAGACCAAGTCGCACTTCATCTTCTTCTCGGCCATCCTCTCGGGGGTCAAGGAGATCCGCGAGATCTTCCGCGAGGCGGAGGGCTACGCCGCCAGGGGGCTTCGCACCATCCTCTTCGTGGACGAGATCCACCGCTTCAACAAGTCCCAGCAGGACGCCTTCCTCCCCTACGTCGAGAAGGGGGTGGTCACCATCATCGGCGCCACCACCGAGAACCCCTCCTTCGAGGTCATCGCCCCGCTCCTCTCCCGCTGCCGGGTGTTGGTCCTGAACCAGCTGGAACCGCCGACGCTGCGCGTCATTCTGGAGCAGGCCCTCTCCGACACGGAGCGCGGCCTGGGCAAGCAGGAACTGACAGCAACCGGAGAGGCCCTGGATTTCCTGGCCGGGCAGGCCGGCGGCGACGCCCGCATCGCCCTCAACACCCTGGAGGTGGCGGCCGGTCTGGCGCAAGATGGCCATCTCACCCTGGAGATCGTGCAGGAGGCGTTGCAAAAGAAGGCCCTCTTGTACGACAAGGGGGGGGAGGAGCACTACAACGTCATCTCGGCCTTCATCAAGTCGATGCGCGACAGCGACCCTGACGCGGCCCTCTACTGGCTGGCACGCATGCTGGAGGCTGGCGAGGACCCGCTCTTCATCCTCAGGCGCATGATCATCCTCGCCTCCGAGGACATCGGCAACGCCGACCCGCGCGCCCTGCAGGTGGCGGTGGCGGCCCTGCAGGCCTTCCAGTTCGTGGGGCTGCCGGAGGGGCGCATCACCCTGGGCCAGGCGGTGACCTACCTGGCCACGGCCCCCAAGTCGAACGCCTCCTACGCGGGCATCGACGCGGCCCTGGCCGAGGTGAGAAAGAGCGGCGCCCTGCCGGTCCCGATGCACATCCGCAACGCCCCCACCAGGCTGATGAAGGATCTGGGCTACCACAAGGGTTACCGGTACGCCCACGACTACGAGGAGGGGTACGCCGGCCAGGAGTGCCTGCCGGAGAAGCTGTCCGGAAGGAGGTTCTACGAGCCCAGGGGGCACGGCTACGAGAAGAACATTCTGGAGCGGATGGAGTGGCTGCGGAAGAAACGGGGAGAGTAATATTAGTTTTTTTGACCTGAAATCTGCGTGTTTTAAGCGACTTGGAATAAACTGATATGCCAAATTTTGATCGAGGATAAGACCATGACCATCATCAGGACAGTTGTCTGCCTTCTGCTGTCGATCAATCTAATCCTCCCCTCCCCTGCCCGCGCCTTCCTGGGCTTTGGCTCCTCCTCGGAGACTTCACCCTCGACCTACGCCACCCTGGCCGAGATGGCCGACGCCATGGCCGGGGAGATGAAGGCGGGTCATGCCGGCATGGGGCTCAAACTCTACCTGGACCGGGAGGATGTCCGCGAGGACCGGGAGGCGCGCTGCGTCCCCTTTGCCGGGATGCTGGTCAACGAGCTGGAGCGGGCCTTCAGCCGGACAGGATTCATCTTTGAGGGGCGCAACATCGACCAGGCCGACTATATCGTCACCGTCAGCTACCAGCGCACGGCCGGCAAGGTGGCGGTCTATCTCAAGCTGAAGGGGGCGCGCAACGACTCGTACCGCAACCTCAAGGGGAGCTACGAGATCCTGCTGGAGAAACTGCCGCCGGGATGCTTCACCGAGAACCTGGACGCCAAGCTCGCGCGGCTGGCCCAGAAGGTTTCCCGCGGCTGGAACAGGGCCGGCGCACTTTCCCTGTTCGTCAACCCGGTGGTGGAGGCCCGCAAGAAATACACCAGCCCGTTCTCCGAATACGCCACGCGCAAACTCAAGGCCACCCTGGCCGACCTGCCGCTGCTGAAGATCATCGAGGAGAAACCCGCCCTCGGGAAGAGCGCCACCCGCTCCATCGAGAAGTCCGCCGATCTTGCAACCGCCGATGCGCTGCTGGCGGGGGCGGACGCCGTTGTGGAGGGGGGCTATCTGCGTGGCGGGGAAATGCTCAACCTGTCGGTGACGATAAAGGACCTCAAGGGGAAGGTGCTGGCCAGCGCCGAGGAGAATATCCCCATCGCGCTGATCCAGTTCAGCCCGGATAACGATGCGGCCGAGACCCTGGCGCAGATCGCCGACACGGAGCACGAGGCCTCGGGCGGCGCGGTGCGCATCGCCACGGTCAAGGGGGGCGCCTACCAGGTCTTCCGCGAGGGGGAGGTGGTCAGCTTCACCCTGCAGGTGACAAGGCCGCTCTACCTCTACGTCTACGACATCAACCCCGGCGGCGGGGTCAACCTGCTCTATCCCAAGGCCGGCGAGCCGGAAACCCCCAAGCTTCCCGGCATGGTCCACGTCCTCCCCGAGGAGAGCGACACCTGGGAGATCCGGGTCGAGTCCCCCTACGGCACCGATGCCGTCAAGGTCTTTGCCAGCGATCGCCGGCTGCCCATCCCCCGCGTCAGTGATCAGATCGCCTCACGGAGCTTTGTCGGCAACACCCGCAGCCTGGTGCGGGTTGACAAGGTTCAGAAGGAGTTGGCATCCCAACCGGTAATCAACGGCCGCGACCTGGTCGATTATTACAAGGGGGTCGCCGCGAGAAGCGGGGCAAAGCTGTACGAATCCACCGTGTACGTGGAGACCAGGGCGAAATAGTGTCCATCCGGCACGTACCATCCCTCAGGAACCAAAATATGGGCAAGCGACTCTTCATACTGTCATTCATATCCCTGTGGCTCGTTGTCCGCCCCGCCTCCGCGGGGGAACCTCCCGCCACGCCGTTCATCAGGATCAATGCCGGCATGCATTCGGCCAAGATCATGGATATCGCCGCGGATGCCGGGGGGAAGTACCTGGCCACCGCTTCGTTCGACAAGACGGTCAGGGTCTGGGAGGCACAGAGCGGCAGGCTGGTCAGGACCATCCACCCCCCGATCGGGGACGCCTCCGAGGGGGCCCTCCAGGCCGTTGCCGTCTCCCCCGACGGAAAGACGCTGGCAACCGCCGGTTTTACCGGCATGAGCTGGGACAAGGGGTACTGCGTCTATATCTTCGATCTGGGGACGGGGGGAATGATCTCGCGCATCACCGGTTTCCCCCAGCACATCCTCAGGTTGGCCTATTCCCGTGACGGAAAGCGGCTGGCGGTCGCGCTCGCCAACGGCGGCGGGCTCCACGTCCACAGCTCGGCCGACAGCGGAAAGCTGTTCATGGACAGCAGTTACAGGGGGAACATCTTCGCCATCGATTTTGCCGCGAACGGCAACCTGATCGCCGCCTCCGACCAGGGTGAGATCAGGCTCTACCGCCCGGACGGGTCGTTAGTTTATGAGCGGACTTCCGAACTCGGCAGACGCATCTCCAGCATCGCCTTCTCGCCCGACGGGGTCCATCTGGCCGTCGGATACGAGCCGGACTCCCGCCGGGAGGTCGACATCCTCGATGCCGCGGACGGGAGCTGGGTATCGGGTCTGCAAGGGGTGAAGGGGGCGCTGATGAGCGTTGCCTGGTCGGCCGACGGCAGGCATCTCTTTGCCGCCGGCGGCAAGGCGAACAATGACGGCTGGAAACTGCTGATCAAATGGTCGGCGGAAACGAATACCACGGAGGAGACCATTACTCTCCCCGCCAAGAGCGCGATCAGACAGCTTCTCCCCCTGAAGAACGGCAGCATCGCCTTCGTCTCACGCGTTTCCGGATTCGGCGTCCTTTCCGGAAGCGGTAACGTCACGCGCTCGTCCGAGACGAACAAGCGGGGTAAAAGGAGAACGAGCGAAACCGGCGTGGTGAGCGGCGCAACCCTCTTTTACCACCCCCTGGCCGTTGCCGATTTCGAGAAGAACCACGACACGTTCAAGATCTCGCCCGACTCCGCAACGGTCCTGTTCAGTTATGAACGCCATGGCCAGGCCAAGGCGCTGTTCGACCTGAAACTAAGGCGGCTGACAACCGAACGGCCCCCCGGAGCCAAGCTGCTGCCGCCCCGTTTCACCGGCAACGGCATCGACGTTCGCAACTGGGAGGGGAACTCGCCGGAACCGCCGCTGCTGAACGGAACAAGGCTGCGAGGATTCTCGAACCGGGAGAAACCCCGGAGTCTCGCCGTGCGGCACGACGAGGCCGGCTTCGTGCTGGGGAGCAGCCATTTTCTGCGCTCCTACGACAGAAACGGCAAGCTGCTCTGGAAACGGAGGATCGCGGAAAACGCCTGGGATGTGAACATCTCCGCCGACAACCGTACCATTGTGGCCGCCTTCGACGACGGCACCATCCGCTGGTTCGGCCTGGCCGACGGCAGGGAACTGTACGCCCTCTACCTCCATCCCGACAGGCGGCGCTGGCTGCTCTGGCTTCCGGACGGTTACTTCGACCACGGTCCCGACTCGGAGGTTCTGATCGGCTTCCAGGTAAACCGGGGAAAAGACCGGGAGGCGACGCTGATCGGCATCGATCAGATGTACGACCTCTTTTACCGGCCGGACATCGTCGAGCGGGCCATTGCCGGAGAGGATATCTCCGCCTGGCTGAAGCAGCCGGGCGGCCGGGACGGGAGCGCTTCCCCGGCCGCTGCGAAGGTCGAGAAACAGCGCCGGGAGCAGGAGGAGCGGGCCGCCCAAAAGGCGGAGGAGGAGCAAGCCGCCCGGATGAAGGCCGAACAGATGCGGCTTGCACAGCAGAAGCTGGAGCGGGAAAGGGTTGCGGAAGGAGCGGACGACGAGACCGCACCGGCGGTGGAGGGTCCCGCCGTGACGCAGAAGACAGCCCTCGAAGAGGTGATCAACGCCTCGACCCTCCCCCCAATCGTCCGCTTCGTCACCAGGTCCGGCTCCAGCGATAAACGGGATGTCACCCTGGTGGCGCAACTGTGCGACGCGGGCGGCGGCATCGGCAACGTCACCCTCTTCCTCAACAACACGCCGGTGGCGATCGATCAGGACGGCAGGGCCCTGAAGGTCCACGACAAGGGCCCGCGCCAGGAATGCCGCACCTTCGAGCGCACCATCACCCTTGGTCACGGCGGCAACGTCGTCTCTCTCATGGCCTTCAACCGCGCCAACACCATCGAGTCGGAACGGGACCGGATAGAGCTGAACCTGGCCTCACCCGCCCCGGCCAGACCCCGTCTGCACATCCTCACCGTGGCGGTCAACCGCTACCGCGACGGGGACCTGCGTCTCAACTATTCCGTCAACGACGCCCGCGAGTTGGCGCGGCTCGTCCGTGAGAAGGGCGCCCCCCTGTTTGCCGAGGTCCGGGTACACGCACTGTTCGACGAGGAGGTCACCCGCGCCGGACTTGAGGCCCGCTTCGCGGAGATCGGCCGCGTGACCAACCGCGAGGACGTCTTTCTCCTCTTCCTGGCCGGCCACGGCGTCACCGGCGACAGGGACGGGATGTACTACTTCCTGCCGGTGGACTTCCGCTACACCGGCGAGGAGTCCATCTCCAGGCAGGGGATCTCGATGAACGACTTCAAGCGGCTGCTGTCCGGCGTACAGGCCATGAAATCGCTGATCCTGCTCGACACCTGCAACAGCGGCTCGTTCGCCGAGGCGATCGCCAGCCGGGGGGTCACCGAAAAGACCGCCCTGACCAAGCTGGCGCGGGCGGTCGGCCGGGCCACCATCGCGGCCAGTTCCAGGAACCAGGTGGCCCTGGAGGGATACGAAGGGCACGGCGTCTTCAGCTACACCCTGCTGGAAGGGATCAATGGGAAGGCGGCCAATCAGCAGGGGGAGATCACCATCAACCGTCTGGCCACCTTCATCGAGGAGACCCTGCCGGAGCTGACCTACAGGAGATGGGGCTACGAGCAGGTGCCTCAGAAGACGCTGACAGGGAACGATTTCCCCATCGGGATAAAATAGCCTTGCAGTGACATTAATCCTGAAAACGGCACTTCAACCACAGAGTCACTGAGAACACAGAGGAATCACAGAGCTTTTTTCAAATAGATTCATCACCAAAAGGGTGAATGGCATTATCGGTGAGATACATTCCAGTGCCTTGTAAATAAAAGGCTTTTCTCTGTGCCCTCTGTGACTCTGTGGTGAGATTTGCAGAATTCAGGTTAATTCAATACACACCTGTGGAGGTACCAATGAAACGACTCGCAATCCTTACCAGCGGCGGCGACTGCTCCGGCATGAACGCCTGCATCCGCAGCGCGGTGCGTACCGCCCTGCGCATGAACATCGAGATGATAGGCTTCCGCAAGGGGTACCTCGGCTTGATGAAGGGGGATTTTATCACCCTGGACACCAAGGCGGTCTCCGGCATACTCCACCATGGCGGGACCTTCCTCCAGTCGGCCCGCTCACCGGAGTTCCGGACGCCCGAGGGGCAGAAGGTAGCCCTCGACAGGCTGCACGAGGCAGGCGCCGAGGGGTTGGTGGTGCTGGGAGGGGACGGTTCGCTCAGCGGCGCCCTGGCCCTGCACCGGCTCGGCTTCCCGGTGGTGGGCATACCGGCCAGCATCGACAACGACATCCCCTTCACCGACATGGCCCTGGGGGTGGATACGGCGCTGAACAACATCATCTACGCCGTCGACTGCATCAAGGACACCGCCTCGTCCCACGCCCGCGCCTTTGTCATCGAGGTCATGGGGCGCAACTCCGGCTACCTGGCATCCATCGCCGCCATCGCCACCGGCGCGGAATATGCCCTTGTTCCCGAACGGGAGTTCGATCTTGCCGATATCTGCCAGCAGCTGCGGGGGCGTTACGAGGAGGGGCGCGACAACGCCATCATCATCCTGGCCGAGGGGGCCGGCCAGGCCCACCAGATCGCGGACAGCATCAAGGATGCCATCGGCTTCGAGACGCGTGTCACGGTGCTCGGCCATTATCAGCGCGGCGGTGCGCCCACCGTCTTCGATCGGCTCCTGGCCAGCCGCTTCGGCAAGAAGGCGGTGGAACTCCTGGATGATGGCACCTGCGGCGTCATGACCGGTCTTTCCTGCAACAACATCGTCGCCACCCCGCTGGAGGAGGTGATCAAGGGGGAGAAACGCCCCCAGGACGATCTCCTGCGCCTGGCCGAGGTCCTGGGCATCTGAGATGAAACAGCGCAAGTTCCTCAAGAAACGCTCCGTCAAGGCCGGCCTGCCGCCAGGCTCGCTGGTGCACATCGGCGATGCGTCCCAGGAGGCGGTAAACATATCGCTGCTCTCATACGACGCGGATTCCTGCGAGGAACGGTACTTCCGGCAATTAGACGCCTGCCTGCCGCACCTCGGCCGCCCCGGGATAACCTGGGTAAACGTTGAAGGGGTACACGATGTCGAGATAATCCGCCGCCTGGGAGAGTGCCACTCCTTCCATCCCCTGGTGCTGGAAGATATCGTCAACACCGTGCAGCGCCCCAAGATCGAGGATTACGGCAACTATCTCTTCATCGTGCTGCGCATGCTCCGGCCTGCGGAAGGAAGCGACTTTACCTCCGAGCAGATCAGCATCATCCTGGGTCATGACTATCTCTTCACCTTTCAGGAGGGGATCAGGGGGGATGTGTTCGATGCGTTGCGCGACCGCATCCGCAACGCCAAGGGGAAGATCAGGGGCATGGGCGCCGATTACCTGGCCTACGCCCTGATCGACGCCATCGTGGACGGCTACTTCAGCGTGCTGGAGGGCTTGGGAGAGCGGATCGTCAACATCGAAGAGGAACTGGCCCTGGCGCCGGACAGGGCAACCCTGCATGTGATCAATGAAATGAAGAAGGAGATCATCTTCCTGCGCAAGGCGGTCTGGCCGCTCCGGGAGGCGATCTCGTTCCTGGAGCGCGGAGACAGCAACCTGCTCGGCGATTCGACCAGGCTGTACTTCCGCGATGTCTACGACCACACCGTCCAGGTCATCGACACGGTGGAAACCTACCGCGACCTGCTCTCGGGGATGCTCGACCTGTACCTCTCCAGCATCAGCAACCGCACCAACGAGATCATGAAGTTCCTGACCGTGATCGGCACCATCTTCATGCCGCTGACGTTTCTGGTGGGGGTCTACGGCATGAACTTCAGGCATATGCCGGAACTGGAATGGCGCTACGGCTACCATGCGCTGTGGGGATTCATGGTCGCCCTCTCGCTGGCCATGATCCTCTACTTCCGGAGAAAAAAATGGCTGTAGCGCGAAACAGGGTAATGATTCCGGGGGTGTCATTCCTGAACATGGCATTGCACCGGGATTGCATCCGCTCTCTTTTTTGCATATAGTAGCGCCTATGAAACTCAATGACTTTCTCTCTGCGAGGTGTGTCCCATGACCATCAGATTCCCGAGCCTGACCGCTGTCCTCCTGGGAGGATGCATCGCCCTCTCGCTCCTTTCCGGCTGCGCCACGGTCGACCGGAAGATCCAGTTGAGCTACGCCCCAATCGAGCGCCCGTTCGGGCAGCAGAGCGGCGACATCGTTGTCTCGCGTGCGGAGCCCCCAGCACCGGCCAGAAACAGCAGGGGTGAATGGATAATCGGTTCGATCAACAACGTCCATGACGTGCGCCAGGCCGACGTCCTCTCCAACCGCAGCCTGGGGGAATGGATAACCGACGCGCTGCTCCTGGAACTGAAACACGCCGGCTTCAGCGTCACCTACGCCCCCTCCCTTCCCGCGAACGCCCCCCGCGGCATCGTCATCAGCGATATCAACGCCTTCCTTAACGTCAAGCAGGGAACGGTCAGCGACGAGACCAGGCATGAACTGAAGTTCAACGCGGACGTCTTCCAGAACGGCGTCAAGGCCAAGACCTTCACGGTGGCGTCCCGCGACGGCAAGACACTCCCGCTCTCAGCATCCACGGAGGAGTTGGAGCGGACCATGCTCCAGTCGCTCCAGGACGCCATGCGGCAGATCATCCCCGAGATCGTCGCCCTGACCGGAAAGAAGTGACCGCACCTGCAAGCGACCTGGCCAGACGGATCAGCCGCACCGTACTCGAACAACGGCTCTTCGGACCGGGGGACACGCTGATCGTGGCCCTCTCGGGAGGGGCCGATTCCACCGCCCTGCTCGATCTGCTGAGCGGGCTGCCCGGATTCCAGCCGCGCCTGGTGGCGGCCCACCTCAACCACAGCCTGCGCGGCGCCGATTCGGAGGCCGACGAGGCGTTCTCCCGCGGCCTGGCCGGCCGTTACTCTATCCCTTTCGAATCCCGCCGCGTCGATGTCAGGGCGTTTGCGGCACAGCACAGGCTCAACCTGGAGGACGCCGGACGCCGCGCCCGCCACGCCTTTTTCGAGGAGCTGCGCCGGAAGTGGGGGGCAGCGGCGGTGGCCCTGGGCCACCACGCGGACGACCAGGCCGAGACCGTCCTGATGCGCCTGCTGCGGGGCGCAGGCTCCGCCGGACTCTCGGGGATGCCGTATCGCAACGAACGCGGTTTCATCCGCCCCCTGCTGGACGTCACCCGCTCCGAGATCGAGGAGTGGCTGACGCAAAAGGGCCTCGCCTGGCGCGAGGACCAAAGCAACCGCGACACCGCCTTCCTGCGCAACCGCATCCGTCACGAGCTGCTGCCGCTCCTGGAGGGGTACAACCCCGCCGTCCGCGAACGCCTGACCGCCACCGCCGGACTGCTCGCCGCTGACGATGACCTGTTGGAGACGCTGACGCGGAAGGAATATGCCCGCCTTGCCGAGCGCGGCGCCGCAGCGGTCGCCTTCGAGGTCGCCGCCCTCACCCAGATGCATCCGGCGATGCTGCGGCGCCTCATCCGCCACGCCGTGAGCGAGCTGGCCGGCGACCTGCGCCACCTGTCGCTGCGGCATGTCGGCGATGTGGCGGCCCTGCTGGACGACGGCCCGCCCAACCGCCGCATAACCCTCCCCGGCCTTCTGCTTGCCCGCCGGGAATACGGACGACTGGTCATCCAGCGTGCGGGCGCAGACCTGGGGACACCGGAGGAGGTGGTCATCGACGCTCCCGGCCGTTACCGGCTCTGGGATGGCATGACCCTGGAGATCTCTCCGGCCGCGCCGCCGGAACGGCTCGACGAGACATCCCCCGGCACCGCCTGGCTCGACCCGGCCAAGGCCCCCTTCCCCTGGCTGGTGCGCACCTTCCTTCCAGGCGACCGCATCGTCCCCTTCGGCATGAGCGGCAGCAGGAAGGTCAAGGAGATCTTCATCGACGCCAAGATCCCTCTCTCCCAACGCAAACGCATACCACTCGTCCTCAGCGGCGAGACGCTGATCTGGGTCTGCGGCCTGCGCAGCTCCGACCTCGCCAGGATAGACGGTTCATCGGCACGCATCGTCAAGGCCGTTTTGTCGGGTAACTGAAAACAGAGGCCTTTTCATACCCCGCGACGGCATTCCCCCCTCTGCCCCGCCCCAACCGCAAAGCAAATGATCTTGTAAACATCCCGACAGTGTGGTATTTTGTTTAAATTTACAAAGCTTCTAGCGCACATTCCGTTACGGGGGTAACCGTGAACCAGTTTTACAAGAATCTCGCACTCTGGCTGGTCATCAGCCTGATGATGATCCTGCTTTTCAACATGTTCAACAAACCGAAGCCAACCGCCGAAAAGATCAACTTCAGCGACTTCATCAGCCAGGTGGAGGCGGGCAAGATCACCTCGGTCACCATCCAGGGGAACGACATATTCGGCAAGTTCGAGGGTAAGGAGGGCAAGGATTTCCGCACCTACAAGCCCGCCGACGCCGACCTGACCGAGAAGCTCCTGGAGAAGAAGGTGACCGTCAACGCCAAGCCGGAGGAGGAGAAGTTCTCCTGGTTCTCCATCTTCATCTCCTGGTTCCCGCTCCTGCTCCTGGTGGGGATCTGGATCTTCTTCATGCGCCAGATGCAGGTCGGCGGCGGCAAGGCCATGTCCTTCGGCAAGAGCCGCGCCAAACTCCTGACCGAGGCCCAGGGGAAGATCACCTTCGAGGACGTGGCCGGCATCGAGGAGGCCAAGGAGGAGTTGCACGAGATCATCTCCTTTCTGAAGGACCCCAAGAAGTTCACCAAACTGGGGGGCCGCATCCCCAAGGGGGTCCTGCTGATGGGCCCTCCCGGTACCGGCAAGACCCTGCTGGCGCGGGCCATCGCCGGCGAGGCCGGGGTTCCCTTCTTCTCCATCTCCGGCTCCGACTTCGTGGAGATGTTCGTCGGCGTCGGCGCCAGCCGCGTGCGCGACCTGTTCCTGCAGGGGAAGAAGAGCGCCCCCTGCATCATCTTCATCGACGAGATCGACGCCGTGGGCCGCCACCGCGGCGCCGGCCTGGGGGGCGGCCATGACGAGCGCGAGCAGACCCTCAACCAGCTGCTGGTGGAGATGGACGGCTTCGAGTCCAACGAAGGGGTCATCCTGATCGCCGCCACCAACCGCCCGGACGTGCTCGATCCGGCCCTTTTGCGTCCCGGCCGCTTCGACCGCCAGGTGGTGGTCCCCAGGCCGGACGTCAAGGGGCGCGAGATGATCCTCAAGGTCCACGCCAAGAAGGTGCCGCTCTCCCCGGATGTGGATCTGGCGGTCATCGCCCGCGGCACACCCGGCTTCTCCGGGGCCGATCTGGCCAACGTGGTCAACGAGGCGGCCCTGCTGGCAGCACGGATGGACAAAAACTTGGTGGAGCCGATTGATTTCGACAATGCCAAGGACAAGGTCCTGATGGGAGTCGAGCGGCGCAGCATGGTCATCTCCGACGAGGAGAAGAAGAGCACCGCCTACCACGAGGCGGGCCACACCCTGGTCGCCAGAACGATCCCCGGCACCGACCCGGTCCACAAGGTCTCCATCATCCCCCGCGGACGGGCCCTGGGCGTCACCATGCAGCTCCCCATCGAGGACAAGCACAGCTATTCCCGCGAGGTTCTCCTGGCCCGCATCGCCGTGCTGATGGGTGGCCGGGCGGCCGAGGACATCATCTTCCACACCTTCACCACCGGCGCCGGAAACGACATCGAGCAGGCCACCGAGATGGCCCGCAAGATGGTCTGCGAGTGGGGCATGAGCGACAAGATGGGGCCGCTCTCCTTCGGCAAGAAGGACGAGCAGATCTTCCTGGGACGCGAGATGTCCACCCACAAGAACTACAGCGAAGCCACCGCGGTGGAGATCGATACCGAGATCAGGCGCATCGTCGATGAAAGCTATCAGCGTGCCTTGACCATATTGCGGGACAATATCCAGAACCTGCACAACCTCTCCGCGAGCCTGATCGAGAAGGAGAACCTCAGCGGGGCCGAGGTGGACGAGATCATCGCCTCGAAAGAGCCGCGCTGCAACCCGGCAAACGGCGCACCGGCGCCGCAGCACACCGACATCCAGGCATAAGGTGAACCACCTCCCCGGCGGTTTCACGGCCAGGCTGCTGGCCATTGCCACCCCCGGCGATGCCGAGCGGGAACTGCGGCGGATCAAGGTCGACCCGGCCGGTATCGGCATGATGGCGCCCAAGATGCTCACCCGTTGCGTGCATCTCAGCGCCCTGCTCTGCAGCCAGGCCAACATCCTCAAGCAGGAGATGCTCGCCCTGGGTGGGGACGCTGCCGTGGCCCGCGGCACGGTGGCCTGCAGCATCGACAACACAGACGTTATCCTGATCGGCACAGACAAGCAGTTGCACAGGCTCTGCGCCAAGCTTGCCAGACAGCCCTTCGGGCTGTCCGCCCTGGCAGCGGAGCTGAAATCGCTGCTGGCGAACGCCTCGGCGGAGACTAAATCCTGGCAAACATCCGTACGGGAGCTCCCCCTGTTCCGCCCCCTGATCATGGGTATCCTCAACGTGACGCCCGATTCCTTCTCCGACGGCAACCGCTTTCTCGACCCTGAACGGGCCGCGGAACGGGCCTTTGAGATGGCGGAACAGGGCGCCGACATCATCGATATCGGCGGCGAAAGCAGCCGGCCGGGGTCAGCGCCGGTAGAAGCCGCTGAAGAGCTGCGCCGGCTGGTACCGGTCATCGGGCGGCTGGCGGGGAGAATCCCCTGCGCCATATCCGTAGACACCTGGAAAGGCGCCGTGGCCCGCGAGGCGCTTGACGCCGGGGCGGAGATCATCAACGACATCAGCGGCTTCACCTTCGATCCTGACATGGCCGCAGTGGCGGCGCAGACCGGCGCCGGAGTCGTCCTGATGCACACGCGCGGCATACCCGAGGTCATGCAGCGGGATACCGGCTACGACGACCTCCTGGCCGAGATCGTTCAAGGTTTGAACAGATCGGTCGGGATAGCCCTCGCGGCCGGGGTCGGGCGGGCGCGGATTGCCATAGACCCGGGCGTCGGCTTCGGCAAGGACGCGTCCGGCAATCTGGAGATCCTGCGGCGCCTGCGGGAGTTCGGAGGGCTCGGACTGCCGCTTTTGGTCGGGACCTCCCGCAAGAGTTTCATCGGCAAGACCCTGGGAAGGGAAACCGGCGAACGCCTGCACGGGACCGCCGCCACGGTGGCCCTGGCCATCGCCAACGGCGCCTCCGTCCTGCGGGTGCACGATGTCCGCGAGATGCGCGACGTGGCCGACATGGCGCACGCGATCATCAGTGGACAACAGCAAGGATGAATTATGAAGAAAGAAATCCATAATCAAAAAAGGCAGTTGAAACGCAAAGACGCAAAGAACGCCAAGAAAAATAATAAGATAGTTCAGAAATCATTTTCACCTGCATGGTGACAGCCAGATTTTTTTAACCAGTTGGTTTCTTTGCGAACTTTGCGTCTTTGCGTTAATGAACCGCTTTTTTCAGGATAATTCATACTTCATAATTTCCCCGTTACGAGGAACCACATGCCCGAAGTCCTGGACAGCTTCACCCTGCCCGACCTCTTCGACATCCTCATCGTGGCTGTCCTCACCTACCACTTTGCCCTCTTCCTGAGAAGGGAGATCGCCGTCAGGCTGCTGCTGTTTCTGCTGGTCTTTTTCATCGGATTCTACTTTTCGCTGTTCTCGGGCTTCTCCTCAACATCCTGGCTCCTGCGCAACATCTTTTCATCATCCCTGATCATCCTGGCCATCATCTTCCAGGGGGATATCCGCCGCGCCTTTCTGGCCATGGGGCGCCGGCAGGGCGAACCTCATCTCCGTGACGAGTCGGCCGAGACCGTTGAGGAGTTGACCAGGGCAGTGGCCGAGATGGCCGAGAAGCGTATCGGGGCGCTGATCGTGATCGTGCGCCTATTGCCCATCGATCACCTGGTGGAGGTCGGCACGGAGATCGACGCCAAGGTCACCAGCGAGCTGCTCAACTCGATCTTTCTCCCCTACTCCCCTATTCACGACGGGGCGGTGATCATCCACAACGGGAAGCTGACCAAGGCCGGCTGCCTGCTGCCGCTCTCCAGGAACCCCGATATCGCCAAGAGCTTCGGCACGCGCCACCGCGCCGCCCTGGGACTTTCGGAGCAGGCCGATGCGCTGGTGATGGTCGTGTCCGAGGAGACCGGCAAGATCTCGCTGGTGCACGACGGCAAGATCAACTACGATGTGGAGCCTAACGAGATCCGCCGCATGCTTAGAAAGGCCTTCGACGGCAGACGCCTGCACAAGGGTTTTCTTCCGGGGGAACCGTGACCATGGCAAATGCTTCTCTCGACACCGTCAAACGGCTCTGCACGCGCAACCTCCCGCTCAAACTCCTCAGCCTGGCGGTGGCGCTCTGCATCTGGAGCTTCACGGCCATCTCGCGGGAGACGCGCTTCGACCTCGCCCTGCCGGTCGAATTGCGCAACATGCCGCAGGGATACCTGCTCGCCGGAGAGCCGCCACGGGAGGTACGAGTCACCCTGTCGGGCCCGTCCATCCTGATCGAAGGCGCCCGCCGCTCCAATACCGCCCTGATCCTCAATCTGCGCGGCGCTGCAGCCGGGAGGACAATCTTCTCCCATCTGGAAACCTATCTGAAACTGCCGGAGGGTATCAATATCACCCGCATCACCCCGGCGGTGCTGGAGATCGACCTGACCAGGGATCAGACCCACCCATCGGAAGGAGACAATAAGCAGTGAAAAAACTGTTCGGAACCGACGGGGTGCGCGGCGTTGCCAACGTCTACCCCATGACCATCGAGATGGCCATGCAGTTGGGGCGTGCCGCGGCCTACACCTTCAAGAACGGCGGCAAACGTCACCGCATAGTGATCGGCAAGGACACCCGCCTCTCGGGATACATGCTGGAGAACGCCCTGGTTGCCGGCATCTGCTCCATGGGGGTGGACGTGCTGCTGGTGGGACCGCTTCCCACACCGGGTATCGCCAACATCACCTCCTCCATGCGGGCCGATGCCGGCGTAGTCATCTCCGCCTCCCACAACGCCTTCCAGGACAACGGCATCAAGTTCTTCTCCGCCGACGGCTTCAAGCTTCCGGACGAGATCGAACTGAAGATCGAGCAATTGATCGAGACCAACAGGATCGACTCGCTGCGCCCCACGGCCACCGAGGTGGGCAAGGCCTTTCGCATCGACGACGCCGCCGGCCGCTACATCGTCTTCCTCAAGAACACCTTTCCGCAGGAGATGGACCTCTGCGGTCTGAAGATCGTGCTGGACTGCGCCAACGGCGCGGCCTACAAGGTTGCTCCGGCGGTATTGGAGGAGCTGGGGGCCGAGGTGATCCCCATGGGGGTGAAGCCCAACGGCACCAACATAAACGCCGGTTGCGGCTCGCTGCACCCCGAGGTGATCAGCGAGGCGGTGAAGAGCCACCGCGCCGACATCGGCATCGCCCTGGACGGCGACGCCGACCGGGTGATCGTCTGCGACGAGTTCGGCAACGAGGTGGACGGTGATCACATCATGGCCATCTGCGCCACCGACATGCTGCGACGCAAGCTCCTGAAAAAGAAGACCCTGGTGGCTACGGTGATGAGCAACATGGGACTCGACATCGCCATCAGGAAGGCTGGCGGCAGGATCGTCAAGACCGCCGTGGGGGACCGCTACGTGGTGGAGGAGATGCGCCGGCGGGGCTACAACCTGGGGGGCGAGCAGTCCGGGCACATGATCTTTCTCGACTACAACACCACCGGTGACGGCATCCTCTCCGCCCTGCAACTGCTGGCGGTGATGCGCCGGGAGGGAAAGCCGCTCTCCGAACTGGCCGGGGTGATGATCCCCCTGCCGCAGGTGCTGGTCAACACGCGGGTCAGTGAGAAGAGGGACATCATGACCATCCCCGAGGTTGCGGCCAGGATCAACGACGTGGAGGCGAAACTGGGCGACGAAGGGCGGGTGCTGATCCGTTATTCCGGCACCGAGCCGCTGCTGCGCGTCATGCTGGAGGGGAAGGACACCTGCGAGATCACCACCTGGGCCAACGAGATCGTTGACATGGTCAAGAGGCACATCGGGGAGAAATAGCATTGAAATGCAAGAATTCAGGAGACAGAATCCAGAATTCAGAAGTTTTATCTCCTGACTCCTGACTCCTGTATTCTGTAATCTGCATGTTTTTGGAGGTTTGAAGTGGCAAAACTGGGATTGAACGTGGATCACGTGGCCACCGTGCGCCAGGCGCGCGGCGGCATGGAGCCCGATCCGGTGGCGGCGGCCGCCATCGGCGAACTGGCCGGGGCCGAGGGGATCACCATCCACCTGCGGGAGGACCGCCGCCACATCCAGGACCGCGATCTGGAGCTCCTGCGCCGCACGGTCAAGACCAAGCTCAACCTGGAGATGGCCGCCACCCAGGAGATGGTGCGCATCGCGCTGGGAGTCAGGCCGGAGCAGGTCACGCTGGTGCCGGAGAAACGCCAGGAGCTGACCACCGAGGGGGGCCTGGACGTGATCCTCAACCTCAAGGCGATAAGCGACGCCGTCAAGCGTCTGCGCGACGGCGGGATCTGCGTCAGCCTGTTCGTCGATCCGGACCAGGAACAGGTCAAGGCCGCCAGCAAGAGCGGCGCCGACTACATCGAGATCCACACCGGGGCCTACGCCGAGGCGTTCGGCGCCTCTAACATGAGCCATGAACTGGAAAAGATCGACACCGCCATCAAGCTGGCCAGAAAGGTCGGGCTGGGTATCAACGCCGGCCACGGGCTGAACTACGTCAACATCAAGCCTGTTGCCGCCCTGGGGGGCATCGAGGAGTACAACATCGGCCACTCCATCATCTCCCGCGCCGTGCTGGTCGGGCTCGACCGGGCCGTGCGCGACATGGTGGAGCTGATCAAGTACGCATGATATCCGGCATCGGCACCGATATCGTCGCCATCGAGCGTTTCCAGCGCTTCGTGGACGAGAACAACGCGGCGCTTCTCCAGCGGCTGTTCACCGCCGGGGAGCGTGAGGTCTGTGGGGCCAGGAAGGGTGCGGCAGCCTGCTACGCCGCGCGCTTTGCCGCCAAGGAGGCATTCCTGAAGGCATTGGGTACCGGGTTGCGGGACGGCATCTCCTGGCACGATCTGGAAGTCGTCAGCGACGGGTTGGGCAAGCCGTCCCTGGTATTGTCCGGGAGGGCGCGGGAGATTTTCGGGGAGAAAGGGCTGAGTGCGGCCCACCTCTCCCTGTCGCACGACAGCGGCAATGCCGTTGCCATGGTGGTGCTGGAGGCGCCATGAGGATCGTAGCCGTGCAGACCATGCAGGAGCTCGACCAGCGGGCCATCGCGGAGTTCGGTGTCCCCGGACTTACCCTGATGGAAAACGCCGGACGCGCCTGCGTGGAGGAGATCGTCGCCGAATCCGGCCCTGCAAGGGGGAAGCGGGCGGTGATTATCGCCGGCAAGGGTAACAACGGCGGAGACGGCTACGTCATTGCCCGCCTGCTCAGTCAACAGGGGTGGGCGGTCAAGGTCTGCGTCCTGGCAGAAGCAGTGCAGATCGGCGGCGACGCCGCCGTCAACCTGGGGAGACTCCCCCCGGATCTGGTCGTTTTCTGCCCGCAGGCGGGGCAAATCGCAGCGGTCCTGAGTGATGACTTGGCGCGGGCCGACGTGATCGTGGACGCCATGCTGGGAACCGGCCTGAACAGTGACATCGCCGGTGTCTACCGCGAGGCGGCCCTTCTGGTCAACGCCGCGGGACGTCCGGTCCTGGCGGTTGACATCCCCTCCGGCATCCACGGCGACACAGGCAGGGTGATGGGGGAAGCGGTGCGGGCCTCCGTCACCGTGACCTTCGCCTTTGCCAAGCCGGGGCATATCCTCTACCCCGGCGCCGAACAGACCGGCAGGCTGGTGATCGCCGACATCGGCATCCCCCCGCAGTTGATGGAAAGGGCCGCATGCCACGATTTCCTCGACGCGGACGAGATACGCCCCCTGTTGCGGCGCCGCGACCGCCAGGCCCACAAGGGGCATTTCGGCCACTGCCTGATCATAGCCGGCTCCAGCGGCAAGAGCGGTGCCGCGGCGCTCGCCGCCAACAGCGCCGTGCGCGCCGGCTCAGGCCTGGTGACCCTGGCGGTACCCAGAGGCCTCAACCCGATCCTGGAGGTCAAGACCACCGAGGCGATGACCGCTGCGCTCCCCGATTCCGGCAACGGCCGGCTGGCCGAAAACGCCTTCGCTGCCGTCGAACGCCTGCTCCCGGGCAAGGACGCCCTGGCCATAGGCCCCGGGCTCGGCCTTGCTGCGGGGACCGCCGCCCTGGTGCGGACCCTGCTTGAAACGGTGGAACTTCCCCTGGTGGTCGACGCCGACGGGCTGAACGCCCTGGCGGGGGATGTCGGCCTCCTGCGGCGCAAAAGGTCCGTTGCCATGGTCCTCACCCCACATCCCGGCGAGATGGCCCGCCTGCTGGGCGTATCCGTCCCGGAGGTGGAGGCGGAGCGCATCCCGCTGGCGCGGGATTTCGCCCGCAACCACGGCGTTTACCTGGTTCTCAAGGGGGCCCGCACCATCATCGCCGAGCCTTCCGGTCTCACCGCCATCAACGGCAGCGGCAACCCCGGCATGGCCTCAGGAGGCATGGGGGACGTGCTGACCGGCATCATCTGCTCGCTCCTGGGACAGGGCTATCCCCCCTGGGATGCCTGCCGGCTGGGGGTCTTCATCCACGGCTACGCCGCCGACCTGGTGGCCGGGGACAAGGGGGAGATCGGGATCAACGCCACGGATGTCCAGGAGATGCTGCCGTATGCTTACAGGAAGCTAGCGGCTGGATTCAATCACACAAGGAGACACACAACATGCAGACCGTAGCCGATATCATGACCAAGGACGTCATTACCGTAAAACGCGAGACCACCGTGCGCGAACTGGCCGAGATCTTCCAGACGCGCCGCTTCGGCACCCTGCCGGTGGTGGATGAAGACGGCAACCTGACCGGGATCGTGACCGAGTCCGATCTGGTCGAGCAGGGGCGAAACCTGCACATCCCCACGGTCATCTCGCTCTTTGACTGGGTCATCCCCCTGGGTGGAGAGCGCGCGCTGGAGCGCGAGCTGCGCAAGATGACCGCCCAGACGGTGGGCGAGATCTGCTCGACCGACGTGGTGACCGTGGCCCCGTCCGAGCCGGTAAGCCACGCGGCCGACACCATGAGCGGGCGCAAGCTGCACGCCCTGCCTGTGGTCGAGGGGAGGCGGCTGGTGGGGATAGTCTCCCGCATCGACATCATCCGCAGCCTGATCCAAAAGTGAGCGCGGTGACCCTTTTCTCCCGCTCGCCGGCCGAGACCGAGGAGTTGGGGCGGCTCTTCGGGTCGCTCCTGACGCGGGGGACATTCGTTGCGCTTCACGGCGAACTGGGGAGCGGCAAGACCTGCTTCACGCGGGGCATCGTTGCGGCGGCGGCACCCGCAAGCGCACATCTGGTGGCCAGCCCTACCTTCGCCATCATGAACGAGTACCAGGGGGCCACCCCGCTCTATCACTTCGATTTCTATCGGCTGGCCAGCGCCGGAGAGATTGCCGAACTCGGTTTCGAAGAGTATTTTCTGGGGGACGGCATCTGCGTTGTCGAATGGTCCGAGCGGTTGGATTACCTGCTGCCCGGCGAACACCTGGGCGTAACCCTGGAACATGCCGGAGACGACCGGCGCAGGCTTACCTTTGAGGCCGCCGGGCCGGGCCCGGAGACGCTGCTCGCCCGGTTCGCCGAATTGCTGTCATCCGAAAAATTTCTTTGACCTGACAGCCGGTTATCTGTTATAGAGCTTCATTCTACCTGCAATTATCTTCTTCGAAGGAGAGAGGTATGGCACTTGTAGTCCAGAAATACGGCGGCACGTCGGTCGGCACCACCGACCGCATCAAGAACGTCGCCAAACGGGTCATCAAGACCTATGACGCCGGAAACGACCTGATTGTCGTTGTCTCGGCCATGTCGGGCGAGACCAATAAGCTGGTTGCCCTGGCCAACGAGATGAGCGAGATCCCCGACGGTCGCGAGTATGACGTGGTGGTGGCCACCGGCGAGCAGGTAACCATCGGCCTTCTGGCCATGTATCTCAAGTCGCTGGGCTACAAGGCCAAGTCCTACCAGGGTTGGCAGGTGCCGATCATCACCGACTCCACCAGCACCAAGGCGCGTATCGAGAGCATCGACGACAAGAACATCCGTGCCGACCTGAAAAGCGGCACCATCGTGATCGTGGCCGGCTTCCAGGGTATCGACGCCAACGGCAGCGTCACCACCCTGGGTCGCGGCGGTTCGGACACCTCGGCCGTGGCCCTGGCGGCGGCGCTCAAGGCGGATGTCTGCGAGATCTACACCGACGTGGACGGGGTCTACACCACCGATCCCAACATCTGCAAAGAGGCCCGCAAGATAGAGAAGATCTCCTACGACGAGATGCTGGAGCTGGCCAGTCTGGGCGCCAAGGTCCTGCAGATCCGCTCGGTCGAGTTCGCCAAGAAATACGACGTGGACGTGCACGTCCGCTCCAGTCTCAATGAAAATACCGGTACCATGGTTACCAGGGAGGATAAGGATATGGAAGGGATTCTCGTATCAGGGGTTGCCTACGACAAGAACGAAGCCAAGATCGCCGTGATGGGGGTACCCGACAAACCGGGCATCGCCGCCAAGATCCTCACCCCGCTTTCGGATGCCGCCATCTCGGTGGACATGATCGTACAGAACGTCAGCCAGGCCGGCCTGACGGACTTCACCTTCACCGTGACCAAGGCAGACCTGAAGCAGGCGCTGCTGATCACCAACGAGGTGGCCAAGGAGATCCAGGCCAAGGAGGTCATCGCCGACGAGAACATCAGCAAGGTCTCCATCGTCGGCCTCGGCATGCGCAGCCACGCCGGCGTGGCCACCCGGATGTTCTCCGCCCTGGCCGCCAACAACATCAACATCCAGATGATCTCCACCTCGGAGATAAAGATTGCCGTAGCCATTGACGAGAAATACACCGAACTGGCCGTGCGGGTGCTGCACGAGACCTTCGGCCTGGCCGGCTGAACGCGACGCTTTTTTGAGGGTTTTCAACAGAGGGGGGCCTTATCGCCCCCCTTTTTTTCGGCGGCAACGCCCGCCTGACAGGACAGTCGTGTTTTTTTCTGACAGCAACCCAACCCGATGTAACAATTTGCGACAGCCTGCAGAGCCGCACCATAGCTGAATTTCCAACCTGCGCACCCCCTTTTTGGCCCAAAATTCAGACACGTTTTTAGCACCCCCCAAAAAAAAGGACCCTGTGTTTTTTGCCAATTATTTCGACACATTAAGCACATGCCACCTTGGCACACATCCTGCTATCTACAAGAACAACCGGCAGTGAGTCCGATCTCGGTAAAAATGGACCATATATGAAACATACAACTCTCTTATCTGCAACCCTGGGACTTCCCGCCTCCTGGCACGTCATAGAGGCGCACCTCTCGGAGGAAAAGCAGCGCATCGACCTCACGATCACCACCGCCCCGGGTTCCAGCTTCAAATGCCCGTGTTGCGGCTGCGAAGCGCACCCAACCGACGAGTCCAGAGAGTTCTGGTATCACGACAATTTCCTCAATCTGCGCGCCTATCTCACCGCCCATGTCCCGCGCATCACCTGTCACCAAGGGTGCGGCCTGCAGCGTGTCACCCCACCCTGGGAGAGACTCGGTTCCAAGTTCCGCCAGATAAGCGACAAAGCCCCCCACGAAGAGTAACCCGCCCTACCGTTCCGTTATGGGATGCATAAGAATTGAACATGCCGGCATGATTGGCGGATTAAGAAGGGTGGGACTATGAAGATCCTCCTCCTGGCCATGCCCGATGCGGCCAACAATTTCCACCGGGTGATCAAGGTGCCCAACCTGGGGCTCTGCTCCATTGCCGCCAATCTCCACGGCCACGAGGTCCGGATCGTGGACCTGGTGCTGGTCCACAGGAAGATCCGTTCCTGGCTGCTGGCATTTCTGGGAGAATTCCGCCCCGAGCTGATCGGCGTCAGCAGCATGAGTTTCCAGTACGCAAGCGCGCTGGAGGTGATGGCCATCTGCCGGGCGGCCGTGCCGGGGGCGCGGATCGTACTCGGCGGCTACCATGCCACCTTGCAGCATGTCCGGCTCTGCGAGGGGGATGCACCGTTGTTCGATTACCTCGTCCGGGGCGAGGGGGAGAGCGTCCTTCCCGCGTTGGCGGAGGCCCTGGAGGGGAAGCGGGGGTTCGCATCCGTGCCGGGCTTGTCCTGGGTGCGGGAAGGGCGCTTCATCCACAATCCGCCCGGCGAACTCCTCGACCTGCACCGCCTCCCGCTGCCGGACAGGGGCGCCCGCGCCCTGGACGGCTTCACCTATCTCGGCAGGAAGCTGGACTGTGTCGAGACCTCGCGGGGGTGCACCATGCCCTGCAGCTTCTGCTCGATCAGCGGGATGTACGGCGCCAGTTTCCGCTGCCATGCCATCGAGCGGGTAATCGCCGACCTGGAGGGGTTGCGGCGGCGGGGGACCGAGACGGTCCTGCTGGTGGACGACAACATCACCCTCGACGCCGCCCGTTTCGGGCGCCTCTGCGAGGCGATCGTGGAGAAGCGCCTGGACAGCATGGAGTATATCGTCCAGGCCTCGGTGGCCGGCATCGCCGGCGACCCGGAGCTGATCCCGCTCATGGCGCGGGCCAACTTCAGGCTGGTCTTCCTGGGGATAGAGTCCGTGCAGGCGAAAAACCTGCGGCTCTTCCGAAAGGGGGATATCCGCGACAGGACCGAGCAGGTCGTCAGGCGGCTGCGCAGGCACGAAATCGCCGTGATGGGAGGCTTTATCGTCGGCAATCCCGACGACACCCGCGAGGATATCCGCGAGGTCTTCCGCAGCGCCAGGAGACTGCGCATCGACCTCCCCGCTGTCCAGTGCATCACCCCCTACCCGGCGACCCTGATCCGCGAGCAACTGCTCCGGGATGGCCTCGTCACCAACCCCGACGACCTGAGCCGCTATACCGGTTTCATCTGCAACGTCAGGACCCGCCACCTGACCGCCCGGCAGCTGAACCGAATCATGAACTGGGAGAACATCAAGCTCTTTTTCAATCCACTATGGTTCAGGGAGAACTATTTCGTCAGGAAACGGCAGAGGGGCGCGCTGAAGGTGCTGTTGAACAACCTGGAGTATATTCGGGGATGGTTTACCGGAGAGCAGTTCCGCTCACGGCATACCTTTTAACGGGAACCGTTCACCGTAGTCGGTGAACTCCCGCAGGGCCTGTTCCTCCAGGCGGATGCGCTGCCGCAGGACGAGAAGGTTGGCCGGGAAGAAGACCGCCAGTGTGTATGGGGAATGCATCAGGAGCGGCAGGAGCAGGAACTCCAGGGTCACCACCAGGTAGTTGGGATGGCGCAGTAAACGGTAGGGGCCGGACCTCTTCACCGCACCACCGGGGACCAGGATGATGCGGGTATTCCAGTTCTCGCCCAGACTGGCGATGCACCAGTAACGGCACCCCTGGAGCAGGGCGAGCAGGCCGAGAACAGGGAGGCTGAACGGATCGAGGGTTATGCGCCAGGGATACGACTCCCAGAGCAGGGCCAGCAGGAACAGGGAGTGCAGGGCGGCCATGGGCCGGAAGGACTCCGGATGGAACTCCCTGGCGTTACGGGCCGCCAGGGCCTGGGCATTGCGGCTGGAGAGCAGAAGCTCGAAGAGGCGCTCGAATATCAGAAAAGCGAAGATCCAGAGCAGTGACATGTCAGACCCTCAAGAGGAGCAGTTCCGCGGAAAAGCCGGGACCGAAGGCGGAGAGGAGACCGTGGCCCGCCGTTCGGGCCGCGTTGCCGGCGAGCCAACGCTCCAGCACCACCAGTACCGAAACCGACGAGACGTTGCCGTGAAGCCGCAGGACATCCTCGCTCAACCCTAGTTCCCCCCCGGAAAGCCGCAGCGCGTCCCGGTAGGCATCCATCACACGGGCGCCGCCGGGGTGGGTGATGTAATGGGCCAGATCGCCCGGCTCCAGGCCGTGCGCCTCCAGGAAACCCGTGACCAGGCGGGGCAGTTCCTGCCTGACGATGAGCGGCAGTTTCGGCGACAGGACCAGTTGCATCCCCTCCTCCAGAAAATCCCACCCCATGATCCTGTAACTGTCCGGAAAGAGATGGGAACGGGTGGCGACGATTGCCGGCCCGCTGCGCGGGTCCAGTTCCCCGACTACGAGGGCGGCCGCGGCCCCGTCGGCAAAGAGAGAGCTGGCCACCAGGTTCCTCTTGCTGGCGTCCGCCGCCGAGAACGCCAGGCTGCAGCACTCCAGGGCCACCAGCAGCACCCTGTGGTCCGGACAGGCCTTGCAGTGCTCGAAGGCGCGCGACAGGCCAGCCGCCCCGGCAGCGCATCCGAGACCCCAGATGGGGGCGCGTGAGGTTGAAGGCCTCAATCCGAGACGATTGATGAGGTGGGCGTCGAGGCTCGGGGTGGCGTGTCCGGTGGAGGAGACGAAGATGACGTGGTCCAGTTCCCCGGCTGCGCAGCCGGCCGCGGCCAGGCAGTTTCGGGCCGCCTCGACGATCAGTTCGAGCCCCTGGCGCTGGTAGACCTGGTTGCGCTCCTGAGGGGTGCGCCGCTCAAGATACCACTGCGTGGGCATCATGAACTGGCGGCTTTCGATGCGCGAATTGTCGAAGATCGCCAGCAGCCGCTCCAGGTCACTGACCCTGCCGGCGAAAATCCGGCCGGCCGTCTCCTTGAGGACCTGCTGTGAAACGCTATGGGGGGGGAAGGCATGGGCGGCGGCGATGATCTTTGGCATTGATGGGGTTCCCCGGGTTAAGAACTGGTGAGACGCGACGATACCGAAACGGTTGTAAAAAAGTTTACCAGCCTTCCGGGCGATGTCAAAGGCCGCCGGCCGCCGCCCTCGAAAATGCCGGCCGCATCCATCTAACGGTTGTCAGCGGCATGCCGATTGTAATAAAGTAGCCGTCAAGGAGAGACAAATGGACAGGAACAGTTTTTTCAACTACCGCGACGGCAAGCTGGAGCCGGTTCAGGGCAAGGTGGTGCGTGAATTCCCCCTTCAGTTGATCGTCAACGGCCGCGAGATCGCCACGCTGATCGCATCCCCCCATGACCTCCGTTTTCTCGTTGCCGGTTTCCTGCTGCTCCAGGGCTTCGTGCGGCGGCTTGCCGACTTCGAGATGTTCAGCGTCTGCGAGGACTTCGGCACGGCCAACGTGCGTATCAAGGGGGATCTGCCGGAACGGCTGAAGCCCGTGCTGACCTCGGGCTGCGGCACCGGGATCAGCTTCAGCATGCCCGACGCCCTTCACCCCCCCCTTCAAGGGGAGGGCCGGGGTGGGGGTGGGGTCAACCCCGCCGACATCTTCGCGCTGATGGAACAGCTGGCAGGGCGGGCCGACAACTACCGCACCCACGGCGGTATCCACTCGGCGGCCGTCGGTCGCGGCGGAGAGCTGCTTTTGTACGCCGAGGACCTGGGGAGGCACAACACCCTGGACCGCATCGCCGGCGAGGCCCTCTTCAAGGGGATCGACCTGGTCGGGACCACCCTGGTCACATCGGGCCGGGTTTCCACCGAGATGGTGGCCAAGGCGGCCCTGCTGGGTGTGCGCCTGATCGCGTCGCGCACCTCCCCGACCGACATGGCGGTCAGGCTGTGCGACCAGAGCGGCATCTCCCTGGTCGGTTACGTCAGGGGGGGCAGGTTCACGGCATACAGCCATGCCGAAGCGCTCGAACAGTACCCGGACAGCGCCAGGATCGAGGGGGTGACCGGGGTCATCCTGGCCGGGGGGGCCTCCCGCCGCATGGGGAGCAACAAGGCGCTGTTGACCGTGGACGACACACCGCTGATCGAGGGGGTCTACCGCACGCTCGCGCCGCTCTTCCGCGATGTCGTCATCGTCACCAACACGCCGGAGGAGTACAGTTTCATCCCCTGCCGCACGGTGCCGGACATCTTTCCCGGCGCGGGCTCCATCGCCGGCCTGCATTCCGGGCTGGTGAACAGCAGCACGGAGCGGATCTTCGTGGTGGCCTGCGACATGCCTTCGCTCAGCGCTGAACTGGTGCGCAGGCTCTGCGCCGTCGAGGGGGAGTGGGACGCGGTCGTCCCGCTGAACGACGCCGGGTACCTGGAGCCGCTCCACGCCGTCTACAGCCGCTCATGCCTGAACGAGATACAGAAGGCCCTGGAGAACGACGACAAGAGCATCCTGCTCCTGTTCGACAGGATCAGGACGCGCAAGGTTGGGTGGGAGGAGATCAAGGGGATCGAGGGGGCGCTGGAGTCATTCCGCAATGTGAACACACCGGAGGAATACGGCAGGATCAGGGAAGCTCAGCCTGGCGCGGAGAATTCTTCCCCCTGCGCTGGCGAAGCTTCCTGAAAAAGCCGCTCCCCACGCCTGTCGTTTGAGAGGTCGTAGAGCGAGCCGGCAGCGCCCCCCTTGGGGTCGAAGCAGCCGAAGACCACGGTGGGGATGCGGGCCAGGATGATGGCCCCCATGCACATCAGGCAGGGTTCGAGAGTGACGTAGAGGGTAGTGTCCAACAGCCGCCAGGAGCCGAGTTTCCTGGCGGCCTTTCTGATGGCGATCAGTTCGGCGTGCGCCGCCGGGTCCTGGTTCGATTCGCGCAGGTTATGGCCGCGGGCGATGATCCGCCCGTCCCGGACGATCACGCAGCCGATGGGGACCTCGTCCTTCCCCTGCGCCCTCCCCGCCTCGGCGATGGCGCGCTGCATCCAGTATTCGTGGGTCTTTTCGATCATAATGAAAATCTAGCATATCAGCCGAGGCCGGGCAAAGGGAATATCGCCCGACCCTTAACCCAACAAACGGCTGCTACTCACGCAACACTCTCTCGTCCCATGCCTGGCATCTCACCTGTTTAATTTCCAATGTGTAAATATAGCAATAATTTAATGGGTTATATTGACATCACGTAAAGTTTCTGCTACCTCCGATGACATGCGTTGGTGATGCGCCGTCTACGCGAAGGGATGATAAGAAAGTTTGACGGGAGGATGAAGTGCCTGGAACCGATCTGGAATTGCCCGCCCTGAAGTTTCCCTTTCAAGACTCACCACGACCCGGCGAGTTGATCGAGATTACCCCGGACGTACGCTGGTTGCGTCTGCCGATGCCATTCGGCCTCGATCATGTCAACCTTTACCTGGTGAGAGTGGAGGCGGGCTGGGTTATTGTCGACACCGGCCTGGATTCTCCGGAAACGCGGGATATCTGGGAAGGCATTTTTTCCGGTCCCATGCAAGGAGAGCCGATGGCCGGCGTGCTCAGCACCCATTTTCACGTCGATCATTGCGGTCTTGCCGGTTACCTCACGGAGCGCAGGCGGCTGCCCCTGCTGATGAGTTATCGCGAATATTTTACAATGAGAGGCTGGCCCGGGGATCTGGCGGAAGTACCATGGCAGCATGCGGAGTTCTACCGGAAGGGGGGCTGCGGCGAGGAGGTGGCCCGAATAGGCCGGCTCATGTTCAATTTC
Organism: Deltaproteobacteria bacterium; assembly: GCA_016182975.1. Taxonomy (GTDB): domain Bacteria; phylum Desulfobacterota; class Desulfuromonadia; order Geobacterales; family Pseudopelobacteraceae; genus JACPFJ01. The sequence continues at coordinate 2,550 of JACPFJ010000010.1, read as the reverse complement.
GCGAAATTACTGTCGCCGCCGCCGCCGTCGTTTTTGTGCCTTCGGGATGGAGAGCCGCTTCCCGTCTTTGGCGGCGCCTGGCGAATCATCATGGGGGAGGGGCATTCCCCCGAGCAAGCGATGCTGTTCTCAGCCGATGATGCCATCCTGATTTCGGGCGATCAGTTACTCCCGACAATCACCACCAACGTCTCGGTCAGTGTCATCAACCCCGAGGACGACCCCCTCGGCCGCTGGTTTGCCTCCCTCGATCGCCTTGCCGAACTTCCCGCTGATATCCTGGTGCTTCCTGCCCACGGAGCGCCGTTTTATGGGATAAAGACGCGGGTTGCCGAATTACGCGCCCACCACGAAGAACAATTGCAGGTCGTTCTTGATCTCTGCGCCACGCGGCCGGCATCGCTTTTTGAGATCACTCAGGCGATGTTTCCGTACCCCAGCACTGACTTTGATCAGATCCTGGCAATTGGCGAGAGTCTCGCTCATATCCGCTATCTCGTTTCCCATGGCCGGCTCGAATGTTCTCCGGACAAAAGCGGCGTGCTCTACTACCGGGGAGGCAGTGGGGACTTGAGTGTTTAATTGACTGAAGGGGACAAAAGGAAAATGAAATGGCAACATGGTTCTGGTATGCGCTAGCGGCGGCTATTCTTTACGGGCTCCATCAACTCTTCACAAAACTCGCGGCGGATCACATCTCCGATGGCCTTGGCGGCTTGGTGGTGGAGGCCACCGCAGCAGTAACCATAGCGATCTACCTTCTGTTTCTCTGGCTGAGCAACAACTGGACACAGAAAGCGACATCCATAGGGATATCGTACTCGATCCTGACGGGAATCAGTGTCGGGGTGGGCACGGTCATGTTCTTCCTGCTGTTTCAAAAAGGCGGCCCACTCTCGGCGGTTCCCATGGTGCTGGCAGGAGGCGCAGCGCTCATGGCCATTTGCGGCATCCTTTTCTTCAAAGAGTCCGCATCGTGGCCAAGGCTGCTCGGAATTGCGTTATCTATCGCAGGCCTCCTGCTTTTGCGATATTCGCCGGAAAAATGAACGGGCACGTGTCAAACGATTGCTTCGCAACTGCCGACCATGCGACGCCGAATGCACTCATATTTCCTGACATGTGCGGTCCTGGTGAAAATTGTTGGAATGCGGTCAGGGGGTGTGTATAGTGCAGGAAAACAAAAAGGGGGGGGCGCTACCATGGCGTCCCCGGCAACACCTTCATACCGGCAAGGAGCAGTGAACCATGATGACAAAAGAAGAAGCGAGAGAGTTTACCGACCGGTGGCTGCCGGCGTGGACAGGAAACAGGCCCGATGAACTGATTGCCTTCTACTCGGATGATGCCTTTTTCCTGGATCCGGGTCGTCCGCTCGGGATCAAGGGAAAGGACCAGCTGTTTGCCTATTTTACAAAGGTGCTGGGTCATAATCCGACCTGGGTCTGGACCCAGATCGAGCCGATTCCCATTGAAGGCGGGTTTATGAACAAGCTTGCGGCCCGTATACCGGTAGGGGATAAGATCGTGGAGTGCGTCGGGCTTTGTTTTATGCAGTTCGACGACCAGGGAAAGATAAAGCGCAATGAAATCTACTTCGACCGGACCGAGCTGATCAAGGAGATCAACAAGTTCCGGCAGTCCATCGCGCATTAAACATCAGAGAAACACCTGCACCTTACAGCGCCGATCCCCTCCCCCAAGAGGGGTCTCCAAACTCGGATAACAGCCCTTACCCGGACAGCTCCCTCTCAGATCTGATGACTCAGGGACTCGGAACAAACTGCTATAGCAACCATAGAATACGGATAAACAGCGTTGGACATTCTCAAACCCTTTCCGGAGCGGCTTGAGAGACGTAAAGTTTCTTTACGCTTTTGTAATGCCTTGTCAACAGCGGGTTTGCGGGCTGTTTTTCAAAAAGAGTAAAGTTTCTTTACGTTTTAATGAGTGCATAAATAACAGCTGGTTACATGCGCTTTTGCCGCAAGCGTAAAGAAGCTTTACGTTGACACCTCCCGAATTTCCCCCCTTTTTGCCCCATTATTTCCCAAAAACAGCCCACACCAAAAAACAATGTCGGCAAGTGCCCATGGAATGGGCGTTTACACGGCATGGCACGGAAATTGTTATATAGCTCCTGGCGGGCGGATTCGCCGCCGGGGACACAACGGTTTTCCCTGCCGGAAACCGGCCTCCGGGCCATCCGGTTCGAGCGGGCGGCTTACACCTTTATGCACACGGGAGGATACGTAAATGAAACATCAGAAAAGCCAATTTGCAGAGATCGGCAAACCCCATCCGCGCAGCGGCGCCATCGATCAGGTCATTCTGGATCTGTTGCAGTCGCGCGACATGCACCCCGGCGATTCCATCAACATCATCCTGGCGCAATACGAAGTCGAGCAACGGGGGTTCAACACCGTCGATTTCAGCACCGGCGTGGTGCAGCTTCTCGAACGCGGCCTGCTCGACATGCAGGGTAATGTGTTCTACCTGACCGGCGCCGGCTTTGAGGCCTTGCGGCGGGATAGGCGCGGGGGGTATGCG
>JACPFJ010000011.1:32128-40093 GCA_016182975.1 Deltaproteobacteria bacterium | reverse complement strand
CCTCCGACTGAATTTGGTGTTCACAGAATGACGTGGTGGTTATTCGATTGTCAGAGAACTTTGTCTACGATGTACTGGCACATATTTCCGTCCACGATGTAGTGGCACTCAACAACTAAGCATTGGAATACATCTCACAGATTATGCAACTCACCCTTTTGGTGATAAATCTATTTAAAAAAACTCTGTGATTCCTCTGTGTTCTCTGTGACTCTGTGGTTGAAGTGCCGTTTTCAGGTTTAACGGAATTATTGCGCCGCGCCGCGCTCCTTCTCCTTCTGCATCGCCTCGCGGCCGGCCTCGATGGCCGACGCCAGGATGGATTTCTTCTCCACGATGGTGTCCTTGCCTTCCTCGACCACCGTTTTGATCTTGTCCTGGGCATCCTTGGCGTATTCCTTGATCTTGTCCACCGCGTCCTCGGTCAGATCGGCGATGGTCTCGCGCATCTCCCGGCCGCTCCTGGGCGCGTACAAAAGCGCCAATCCAGCGCCGACGGCCGCACCGGCCACAAACGACACCAACACCGTTCCAGCGGATATCCCTCTCTCTTCATCGGCCATGGTCATTTCCCTCCCCGTTTTTTGAGATAGCGTTCAAGTATGTATTTTCCCGCCACCTTGGCCCCGGTCGCCCAGGCCGAGGTGGTGGTGAGTACAGTGGTTACCGCCCCTACCGAGCGGTTGATCGTGTGCAGGTTGTCTCCCGCTTCGCCCAGGGCCGACATTAAGCGTCTCACGTCGTCGGTGTGTTCGGCCACCCCGCCGCCGACGGTCTTCAACTCCGCCAGCACCGCCTGCATCTCCTGTATGGTCGGCTTCAGTTCCTGCCGCAGCATCTCGGAGAGCGAACCGATGGAGGTTGCGGTCCGTTTCACCGTCAGGATGGTCGGGATCAGCATCAGCACCAGGATCAAGAAGGCAATTGCAATAACAATCAGTGCGATTCCGGAAATGGTCATCTCTTTTCTCCAGTCAAGGCAATTCTAGCCTGTCAGCAAGGCGTGTCAAGTATAGATCAAAACGGGAATATTTCACCAAAAAAACTTGTTCGGATCATTTCTTCGCATTCCCCATCATCCCCGCGATCACCTCTTCGGCAGCCGTATAGGGATCCACCGCCCCGCTCCCCATGCCGTCCACCACCCTGGCCAGGGTCCCGTCCCCCTCCATGAAGGCCAGGACCCGCTTGAAGAGGGAGTCGCGCAGGATGTCCACGAAGTGCCGCTCGATGCGTTCCCGCAGAAAATCATGGATGGCGCCGCTGGTGAAGAGGAAATCGCGGTGCGCCAGGATCTCGCCGGTCAACTCCTCGATGCCCGTGCCGCGTTGGGCCTCGGTCCTCAAGACCTGCGGGTTCCAACTCCCCTCTTGGCCGTGGCGCATCTCCAGCATGTTGACCAGCTCGCGGGCGGTGCGGTCGGCGCCGTCGCGGTCGGCCTTGTTGACCACGAAGATGTCGCCGATCTCGAGTATGCCCGCCTTGATGGCCTGGATGTCGTCTCCCAGTCCCGGCACCATCACCACGCAGGTGGTATGCGCGGTCTTGACGATGTCCACCTCGTCCTGCCCGACCCCGACGGTCTCGATGATGACGATGTCCATCCCCAGGGCGTCCAGCACCAGGGCCACGTCCGCGGTGGAGCGGGAAAGGCCCCCCAGGGCGCCGCGGGTGGCCAGGCTGCGGATGAAGACCCCCGGATCGGAGGCGTGGCGGTTCATGCGGATGCGGTCGCCCAGGATCGCCCCGCCGGTAAAGGGGCTGGTGGGATCGACGGCGACCACGCCGACCCTTTTCCCCATCCGGCGGAAGGAGGCGGTCAACTGGTCCACCAGGGTGGATTTGCCGGCGCCGGGCGGACCGGTGATACCGATGATGTAGGCGTTGCCGGCGCGGGGGTAGAGCTGTTTCAGTTCATCGATCGCCGAATGGCGGTTGTCGTCGATGTCGCGCATCAGACGCGCAGCGGCGCGGATGTCGCCATTCAGGACCTGTTCTGCGAGGGACATGGGGGTTCCGTTTCAAAGGGAATAATGACCGGGGATGTCCTGTATAGCACGGGCGCCCGACGAATACAACGCCCTGACGGAAAGGTTTACAGCCTTTTCAAGGTTAATTCAACTTTGTCAGATTGCCGGGACACGGCTTTAACCCCTCCTGTCCTCCCCTTTACAAAGGGGAGGGACGCGAAATCCGAGGTTTTCCCCCTCTTAAGATTAAGAGGGGGGAGGGGGAGTTATGAGATTTTCGGATTCATCCGAATGTGACGAGGTAGAATTAAGATAAGACCACCCCCGCGTAGCGCTCACCGCCCGTATAGACCTCCTCGACCTCACCCTCGGAGATGATCCGTTCGAGCAGTTTTTCGGCCGCTGTCCCCACGTTGCCGATGACCTGGAAATCGGCGCGCTTGCCCGGCTCCAGCGAGCCGCACGAGGCGGAGATCCCGAGGGCCGCGGCGGAGCCGCCGGTGGCCATCTGGAGGACGTCCCGCGGAGACAGTTCGTGCGGAAAGGCGTCCAGGGCAAAGCGCATCTCGTCCCAAAGGGAAAGGGATTCGTTGCTGGCCAGGGAGTCGGTGCCCAGCGCCAGCGGGATGCCGAGCTTTCTCAAGAGGGCGAGCGGCGCACGTCCGACGTCGAGGCGCTCGTTGCTGCGGGGGCAGAGGGCCGCATGGACTCCGCGCCGCTTGAGGATTTCGGCGTCGTTGAGCGTCACATGCACGCAGTGCACGGCCAGGGTGGAGGGGGTCAGCAGGCCGGCCCGGTCGAGGAGCTCGGTGGAAGTGCAGTGCCGCGGCGGCGTCAGGTAGCGCTCCCAGCCGATAAAGGGATAGAGCTCCTCGGCCAGCGGTCCGCTGGTGTCAAAGATGAAGGCGGTCTCGGCCAGGGACTCGGACAGGTGGATGGCCAGCGGCAAGCTGCGGCCGAGCGCCGCCTCCCGGATCAAGGGGAGGTTCCCCTCGGCGATGGTGTAGGCTGTATGGGGAGACAGTCCGGGGAGGAACGGCGCGGAACAGTCGGCGTCGCAGGCAGCGAGCGCCTCCCCCAGCAGGGTGCGGAACCTGGCCGGGTCGTGGCCGAGCAGCTCGAAAAACAGCCGGCCGCCAAGCCGGGAGGAGCAATAGAGGGGAACCGTGGCCGAGGAGCCTGCGATCTCTCCAATGGCCGTGGTGCCTGATTCCAGGCACATCCGCGCCCCTTCACGGATCGACGCCTCATGGTCCGCTGCCGTCAAACCCCGCTTGATCTTGATCAACTGGATCATCCAGTCGACGAAACGGCGCGGGTTGTACTCCACGTGCAGGCGCAGGCGCCAGGAGGAGAAATGGGTCAGTTCCAGGTGGGTGTGGGCATTGACCAGGCCCGGCAGGATGGCGCAGCCGGGATACTCCACCACCGGAGCGCCGGGATAGTCGCGCCGAAGGTCCGCCAGGGCGCCGGTGGCGATGATGGCGCCGCCGCTTACGGCGATCGCCCCGCCGGGGAGCGGATCGGCATCGGGATTGATCAGCCAGGATGCGGCGTAAATGGCGGAGTCCGGCATTGAGCTGCCTCCATACGGGTATTGATTATCCTTCAGGAGTCAATCATACCCCAAAACGGCCAAATATACAGCGCCTGAATCCGTGACGCCGGAATGCCGCAGTGGCCGGAAGAGCCGGGGCCCGCACGTCGCCATGCCGTAACAAACCTCTCACTCCGCTGGTCCTCCGCCGGGCTGACAATAATCTCCTGAAATGCAATGGCAGAGGCCTTCCGGACAAGCGGAGGCATGGAGGCGTCACGGATTCAGGATAAAGCAACGAAACGGGCGGCAGATTCGAGTCCCTGCCGCCCGTGGAACACCACCCCAGGCTCGTGCCTACAGACATGCACCTAGCGAAAGTTGCAGAGGGCCTCCACCTGTTGCAGCAATGCTGGGATCTCCTGCTGTTGCACGATTTCGCACTGTTCGGTCAAGACCGACGTCAGGATTGCGTCGGTGGTCAGCGGGTTGGCCAGCACGCTGCGCAACACGGTGATCTCCTCGCCGTAGCGAGCCGTACGAAGGCGGGTGCGGGAGACGAAGGTCTTGCCGGCCTCGCGCTGATACTTCTGGAGCAATTGGCAGACCTGGTCCAGGAGGGCGTTGATGGCGGCGGCCTGATCCGTCGGCGCCTCTGTCAAGGTCTGCTGCACGGCTCGGGGACAGTAGCGATAGGTGAGGATGTTCAGTTCCGGCTCACTGGTCAGCTCGAAATCGGGATGTTGCCGGATCATAGTCGCAAAGGTCCGGGCCCGCTCGATTCCCAGGTCGATGAGGAGCTCGTATCCCTTGCGGCCGATGATCGAGAGACCGGCATGGACCAACAGGGCCATGCCGGGGCGCGACCCTTCCAGGGTATGGCTGCCGAGATCCTTGGAGCCGTGGCGCAGGATATAGTTGGCGTGATGCTCGATAGCCGACACGGCGGTCGGGTCCTTGAAGACCACCATCCCGGCTCCCATCGGCGCATAGAGCTGCTTGTGGGCGTCGATGGTGACCGAGTCGGCCCGCTCGATGCCGGCAAGCAGGGAACGATGGCGGTCGGAAAAGAGGGTCGGTCCCCCCCAGGCGGCATCCACGTGGAAGTGGCAGCCGAACTCTGCGGCGAGATCCGCCAATGCCTCAAGCGGGTCGATGTTGCCGGTTTCGGTGGTGCCGGCAATGCCGACCAGCGCCAGCGGAAGGATATTCTCATCCCGCAGCCTCCGGCATTCCGCCCGCAGCGCCCTCAGATCGATGCGGTTGTTCTCGTCGGTCCGCACCTTGACCAGATGGTCCCGGCCGAGACCGAGCAGGTCGGCGGCCTTGCCGAAGGAGTAGTGGCCCCGCTCGGAGACGAAGACGGCAATCCCGTCACAGCCGCGATGTCTCAGGGCCCGGCCCAGCCCTTCCTGGGCAATGCCGCGGAACTCTCCGTCCGGGGCAAAGAGGCGGTTGCGCGCCACCCACAAGGCCGTGACGTTGGCGATGGTGCCGCCGGAGCAGAATGCCCCCAGAGCCGACTGGCTGTTGTGGATCCATGGGGGATAGAATGCGTCGGGCTGGCGGTAGACCAGGTGGTGAATCATGCCCAGGACCTGCCGCTCCATCGGAGTAAAGGCCTTGGAAGTCTCCACCTTGACCAGGTTCTGGTTGAGGGCGGTCATGAGGCGCGCCAGGGGGAGCATGAAGTAGGGGAGCGCCGAGGTCATGTGGCCGACAAAACCGGGGGCCGCGGTATGGACCGACTGGGCGACCAGGTTCGCCTTGACGAACTCGGTGTATTCGGAGACGTAGGTCGGTTCCTCGGGGATGGCACAGGAGGCGAAGCTGGCCTCGATCTCTTCCAGGTTCCGTTCGATGGCGACGATGTGGGTCTGGAGGAAACCGGTGACGTCGTCGCTGATCGCCTGATCGATGAGGCCGAGGGTCGAATCCGGGGCTTCCGGTACCGTGAAGATCCGGTAGAGTGTTTCCAGGGTGGCGCGGGCCTTGTTGGGCATTACGGTGTGTCCCCTAGTACGGTGTTGTCGATCAGCCGGGTGGTCCCGATCTTGACCGCCAGGGCCAGGAGGGTGGTGTCGGAAACAAGGTCAACCGGCGCCAGCGAAGCAGAGTCGCGCAACTCCAGGTAATCGATGACCGCCGCCGGCTCGGCCGTGATCAACTCCCGGGCAGCGGCAAGGAGTGTTGACGCGGAATGCTCTCCGCCGGCAAAACGCTCCCTGACCAGCCTGATGGCCCGCGACAGACAGAGCGCGCTCCGGCGTTCAACCGGCGACAGGTAGCTGTTTCGCGAACTCATGGCCAGGCCGTCCGCCTCCCTGACGATGGGCATGCCGATCACCCGGACCGGCAGGTTCAGGTCGTGTGTCATGCGCCGGATGACGGCCAGTTGCTGGTAGTCCTTGTTGCCGAACAGGGCCACGTCCGGCTGGACCATGTTGAACAGCTTGGTCACCACCGTGGCCACGCCGTCGAAGTGTCCCGGCCGGCTCGCCCCGCAGAGCGGGAGTGACAGCTCGCGCACCCTGATGGAGGTCTGGAAACCGGGGGGATACATCCCGGCGGCTTCGGGGGTGAAGACGATATCCGTGCCGCACTCCCGTGCGATGCGGCAGTCGCGCTCCATGTCGCGGGGATAGCGCTCCAGGTCCTCGTTTTGCCCGAACTGGATCGGGTTGACGAAGATGGAGAGCACCAGGACATCGCCCAGCCTGCGCCCCTCGCGCAGCAGCGAGGCATGCCCCTCGTGCAGAAAGCCCATGGTGGGGACAAAGGCGATCGTCTTCCCCTCGCGCTTGAGGGAAAGGGCCAGGGACTGCATTTCCTGAATTGCACTGATAATGTTCATGGTTCCTCAAAGTTCCAAAATCAAATTTCAATAGAACGCGGATTACACGGATTGAGCGGATTTACGCGGATAAAACCAAAAAGGATCTGCGTTAATAAACGGTTTAACCTGAATTCAGCAAACCTCACCACAGAGTCACAGAGGACACTGAGAAATAGTTTTAATAACAAGGCGTTAGACTTTGATGCTGATGATTTTGCTGTTCACCTTTTTGGTTATTCGTTTTTTTTCAAAAAGCTCTGTGATTACTCCGTGTTCTCTGTGACTCTGTGGTGGAAGTGCCGTTTTTGAGTTTAATTGCATTCCTTTCGAAAAAAATCCGTGTAAATCCGTTCAATCGGATTTTATCCGCGTTCTATTGCTTTTCAGCTTCAATTGAACGAATGTTCCTCCGTAGGGAACGCCCCTTCCCGCACCTCGTCCACGTATGTCTTTACCGCCCCGGAGATGAGCGGCGCCAGCTCGACGTAGCGCTTGATGAACTTGGGGGAGTATTTCTCGCACAGTCCGAGGATGTCGTGGATTACCAGCACCTGGCCGGAGCAGTGCGGGCCGGCGCCGATGCCGATGGTGGGGATGGAGAGCTCCGCGGTGATCTGCTCCGCCAGCTTGGCGGGTATCCCCTCCAGCACCACCGCGAAGGCTCCCGCCGCCTCTACCGCCAGGGCATCGTCAATAATCCGCTCGGCCTGTTCCTTGCGCCCCTGCACCTTGTACCCCCCCATGCGGTGGATCGACTGCGGGGTCAGGCCGACATGTCCCATGACCGGGATGTCGATGGAGGAGACGGCACGGATGACGTGGGCCATGTTCATCCCCCCCTCGATCTTGACCGCCTCGGCTCCACCCTCCTTGATCATCCGGCCGCAGTTGCGGCAGGCGTCCTCGACGCCGCTCTGGCAGGACATGAAGGGCATGTCCGCCACCAAGAGCGCCTTGGGGTCGGCGCGCCTGACCGCTTTTACGTGATAGAGCATCTCGTCCATGGTGACCGGCAGGGTCGTGTCATGTCCGGCAAACACCACCCCGGCCGAGTCGCCCACCAGGATGACATCCACCCCGCCGCCATCCGCCAGCCGGGCAAAGGGAAAGTCGTAGGCGGTCAGTACCGTGATGCGGCGTCCGTCGCGTTTCATCTGCAGGATCTCGGGTATGGTAACTTTTTTGCGCATATTAACTGCTCCTGTAAAATCAAAAACAAAAAAACGCGCCGGAGGGCGCGTGGACGGTCAGGGATGCGGCCTTTGTCATTGTGCCGTCCCTGTGTGGGGTATCCCCTCCGTCCCGGTTCGCTGCCGAATCCAAGCGGTATGTAGTTTGTGTGTCCGGCCAAACGCCGATCGGTTCCCGGATAGGTAGCCGTCGTAACCGGAAAGTCATTTTATAACAAAATAGTTGTGTATACGCCACAAAAATTTCCGACCGCTATCACGTCAAGAATCTGGCGGCAAATCAGGGGGTGTGCTCGCATATGGGCTGCTTGTCCTTGTCACCTCTTGCGTCATGTGCTACTTATGTTCATGGATGTTCGGTGTTCGGCGGAGCGGATGAAGTCCAGAGGACACTTCGAAAAAGACTTTGCCTGTAATGCCCCGAAATCCGAC
>JACPFJ010000011.1:0-32109 GCA_016182975.1 Deltaproteobacteria bacterium | reverse complement strand
ATCCGACGATGATCATTGCACATTTGGTGAAATCAAGGGGTTCTATCGATGCCAACCATAAGCACCTTCTACGGCATTCTGATCCAAATGTTCTGGAATGAACACGCACCTCCTCATTTTCATGCACTGTACGCAGAAGACGAGGTACTGATCAACATTCGTACCCTCGAAGTGATCGAAGGACATATGCCACGCCGTGCTCTCGCGCTTGTGTTAGAATGGGCTCAAGAGCATCGTAGTGAACTTATGGAGGATTGGGAATTATGTGCGCACAATCAAACGCCCAAAAAAATTCATCCACTGCCATAACCCCCGCAATCCGACCACGTATGCCGTGGCGTGTCGCCGAGGTGCAACCGCTCGATAAATTCCGGCTGCATGTTCGTTTCGTTGACGGTTTAGAGGGCGAGATAGACATGACTGATTTGGTGCATTCGCCCACTGCCGGTGTTTTTGCCCAACTTGCGGATACGTCACGATTCAAACAGGTCTTTGTGGAACACGGCGCCGTAACTTGGCCCGGTGAGATTGATCTTGCGCCGGATGCAATGTACCAAAGCATCAAACAAAATGGTGAATGGGTCTTAGGGACTCGGAACTAACCAATGTACCGTTTTTCATCTCATCTTCAGGCCCTCTTTGCCACCCCTTCAATCGCAAAATCCTCAGCGTAGCCCTGCTACGCCTGCGGTTTTGCTCAATCAGGAGCGACAAATCTGACCTGAATCTGAGCGTAAAGCCTGGTATATCAGTTAATTCCAAGTCCCTTACATTGACAGCCAGACCATTTATCCTAAGCCGGCGAAGCCGGAACCAAACAGGAAATAATCGCTTTTCTCGACACCAATCCGCATCCGCCGTCCGTTTGTAACTCCAATCACAATATCGGCAAGACCTTCTAAGATACCCTCAAATTGAATCGTTTATCTTACCGGACGCTGATGCGCTTTATGCGTACATATTTAACGTTACGTTTTTTACGCAATTGCAACAGGCTGATAAATATAAATATATTGCGGTTGACTGACGTCATTTGACCGGGGCATGAATGCCCCGGCTACCAGCATTCAGTCGCTACGCGACGTAAGCAAAAACCAAACCGGATACGTTCTGTGCTTTTTTGAGTCTCCAGTCTTGTTTCGGCCTTGCCGGTCAGACCCCCCCCCTGCAAAAATGTTGGCATGTACAAAAAATCTACCTTCTGGGAATTTATCAATAAAACCCGCCTGCTGCATCGCGCACGCCTTTAGCGGGGTGTCGAGTTTATTACCACCTCCTGCATCCGCCATTTCCTTACACAACGCATAACCACGCTAAATAAGTGCACAATTGTTCATTCCCTCGAAGATGGCACGTTCCCTGTAATGTGGTCTGGGCAGTAGATCTGTGTAATGTCGTCTTGTACCTGGTCCAGTCAAGACGAACCAACACATATTTGATCATCGGAGGTGTCTATGAAACAACAGTCGCGAACGTGTGGCAGCCAAAACGAATCGGCACAAATCTCAACATTGGAGGTGTTTATGAAACGAATGTCACGAATAATCTGTACCCTGGCGCTGCTGCTCATGTCATTGAGCGCGGCTCTCCCGGCCAACGCCGCATTGAAGACGCGTAGCGCCACGATAGATCCGGCGACCGGCTACCCGACCTGGTACCAGGATACAAACAACCTGGCCCTGACGAACTGCCTGGACCAGAACGGCTTCTGCCTTGCCGCCTTCACGGGTGCGGCGCTACCAACAGCCAAGGCTAACATCAGCGCCGCCAATTTTCCGGAAGAGTCCTTCTTTTTCATGGCCGATACAAGCGGCGTCTCCCCTCTCGGAGTCATCAGCCTCACCCTGTGGGAAGCGGCCCTGGAGGCCGGGTTCGCCGCTACCGTGGTGGACGGCGGCCAGGCGGTCTTCACCCGCATCCGTATCCGGGCGGACGTGACCGTCCCCGGCACGTACGTGGTGACCCACCCATACGGCGAGGAGACTTTCGTCGTCGACGCGATAGTACCCGGCCCGGAGATCAACTTCACGAACGACATCCCCGGCCTCGTCCCGCAGGACTTCGACTCGGCCGTCACACCTCCTCCCGCCTTTACGGCGCCGTTTGTCGGGCCGACATTCCTGACCAGAGCTGATGGCACCTTCATCACCGACCCCGTCACCGGCAACAGGTACATCGGTCAGCCGGCAGCCCCGGTCGCCGTGACCGGCAGTCCAACTGGCAACAACTTCGTGCGGATCGTGGGGGGGGGTGACACTTTCCTGTCGACCACTTTCGGCCTCCAGGGGAAGGTGATCGGCATGGACGTAACACCGGCCACTAGTCTCAACCTCGGCGGAACCAACATCATCACCCCCGCAGCGGTGCCGCAGACGGTCACCGTCACCAACACGACCGGCGCCGCGATCACCTTCCCGGCTGATCTCAACGCGGCCGGTGTGAAGGGGGGAGCCGACGCGACCGACTTTACTGTCGTCGCCCCTGCCGCAGTAGGCGCCGTCAACTGCGCCGGCGCGACTGTAGCCGCCCTCAACCCTGCCGTTGCTGGCAGCGGCACCTGCAGCTTCGACATCACCTTCACCCCTGCCGCCATTGCGAAGGCGGTCCGCACCGCCACCGTTCTCCTGGCGCCGACGGCGGTTGCGCCGGCGCTTGCACCGCCGCCGGTCACCCTGAACCTGAGCGGGACCGGGCTGGTCAATGTTACCACCACAGCGGTAGGCCACGGCACCATCACCCCGGCCACGCTGGCGGCGCCCGCCGCCAGCACGGTAGAGCTCACCGTCACGCCGAGCAACAAGAAATTCAAGATCAAGGATGTATCGGATGCCACCACGGCAGCCACCGCACTGGTGACCGGCCCTCCCTTCACGATCAACGCCGGAGCAGCCAACCACGCGGTAACGGCCACCTTCATGCCAAGCGGCGACTTGGACCAGAGCGGCGCGCTTGACGTGGCCGACGCCATGAAGGCCCTCAAGATCGTGGCCGGGGTCCAGGCCGCGGACAGTGACGATCCGGACAACACGGCCGTCAAGGTTGCTCCGCTGGCGGGAGGCGTCCCGGCGCCGGATGCCACGCGTGTGCTGCCGAACATCGCCGACGTGCTGGTGATTCTGCGCAGGGTTATCGGTCTGGAAACATGGTAATTGAACAGCCGCGGCTGGCTGCTAGCCGCTGAATCAAAAAAACAGCCGCTAGCGCTAGTCGCTAGCAGCAAAAAATTCAAAACGAGGAGTGGAATATGAAAATAAAAATCTTGTTAGGAATGCTTTTCTCTCTGGCGGCGATGGCCGTTTCCGGCTGCGGCGGCGGTGGTGGTGGCACGCAACCGACAATCGTCAGCGGCACGGCCATGAAGGGGCAATTCAGCAGCGGCACGGTGAAGATCTTTGCCGTTGACCTGACAACCGGCGCCAAGGCGGCGACCCCGCTGAAGACGGATGTGTTGACCGCCACCGGCACATTTTCCGTCGATGTCAGCCCCCACACCGGTCCGATAATCGTCGAGGTTAGCGGCACGTACAAGGACGAGGCCACCGGGCTGAATGCGACCATTGCTGACGCGACCCCCATCAGGGCGGCCGTCGTCGCCGCCGGTAGCACCCCGGCGATGGTGACCCCGCTGACCGAGCTGGCCTTGAAAAAGGCGGGCGCGGTGCTGACCGCAGCCGTCATAACCAAGGCAAACGCCGACATCAGCACCCTGTTCAAGGTGGACAACATCGTCGCAACAAAACCGGTGGACGCCACAACCGCCGCCTCCGCCACCGCCGCCGCTTCGGAGAAGAACTACTCCCTGGCCCTGGCCACCGTCTCACAGATCATGAAAAGCAGCAGCATCACATTGGGGCAGACATTGGATGGACTGGCCGCCGAGATTAACACCTCCGCTTCCACCCCCACGATGACGACCGCGGCAAGCACGACCATCAAGGTGGCGATGTCCGAATTCATGGAGAGCGCGAACAACAAGACCGGGGTTACTGATGTCGCAACCATTCCGTTCAGCGCCGCCACACCGAAGGTCGCCCTGCTGAAGATCAGCACCTCGGGGCTGGCCGCGGGTGGCACGATAGGCGCGATCGAGTTCACGATGGACCTTCCTGCCACCGTGAGCGTGGGCGCTGATGCGACCACAAAGCAGGTGGAGGATGGGGCGGTCGTGGTTTCGGGTGTGGCCGCTACCGGCACGAGCATATCCCTGGCAACCTTTGACGCGCAAAAGCTGAGGACCATGCTTGTCAACGCCAACGGTTTCGGTGGTGGGGAGTTCGTGACCGTCGGCTGCGACATGGCATCCGGCAGCACGGTCACGGCGGCAACCCTGCAATCGGCAGTGAGCTCGGCCACCATCACGTCGGCTACGGACCTGACCGGCACGCCGATCAGCGGCCTGACACTTACGGGGACCGTGAAGATTTTCTAGGGTCATCTTTTAGAATCCAAGGAGCGAAAAGGGGAGCCGGCGGCTCCCCTTTTTGTGGTAAACTTACTAAATTAAACATGGGGGGTGCAGCATGAAATTCCGCGGTATCGCTTTTCTTGTTCCGGCAATGTTAATGGCAATCCTGTTCGGATGCGGCGGAGGGGGGGGAGGGAATCTTACGCAGCAGACCGGCATCGTTACGCAACCGACTAAGGCGGTCGTCAAGTTGGCAACCAGCGGCGCGCTGCCCACTGGGAAGCTGATCGGGGGGATCGAGGCCACACTGACCTACGCCGCAGGCAAGGGGCTGTCGATCGGGGGGAGCGACGCAGTTGCCTCCGGCGTCGGAAGCGGCTCGCTCCTTGCGGCCAACACCAACACCGCCGGCCAAGTCCGCCTCGGTCTGATCAGCACCGGCATCCAAACCGGCGAGTTCGCCACCGCCACATTTACGATTGCGGCAGGCAATTCCCCTGTTGCCGGCGACTTTGCCATTGCTTCCGGCGCCAACGTAATCGACACCGATAGTGTGGCGCAGCCAGGCATAACCGTAGGCATCCAGAGCGTCACGTTTCAGTAAGAAACTCCGCACCACAGCCGAAGAGAAAGGGGAGCCGCACGGCTCCCCTTTTCTATTCACCCTTTAAAACGAATTTAACCGCCGATACGCGCCGATAAATCAACCTAAATTCTGCAAACCTCACCACAGAGTCACGGAGGGCACAGAGAAAATCTTTTTATTTACAAGGCATTAGAATATATCTTACAGATTTGTGCAATTCACCTTTTTGGTGATGAATCTATTTAAAAAAAGCTCTGTGATTCCTCTGTGTTCTCTGTGACTCTGTGGTTGAAGTGCCGTTTTTTTCAGGATCAAAGGCTTTGAAAACATATCGGTTTAACCAAAAAATGAGCCGCAATCTTTTGATATAACTATTGTTTTTCTCGGCGTGTTCGGCGGTTAACCGCCGTCTCCAACTGAGCGTTGGGTTACGGCGATGAACCTGCCTAACCCAACCTACGTGTTTGATCCCCCAAGCCGCTCCCGCAGCCATCCGGGGCGGTTGGTGAAGATGGATGCCACGCCCAGGGCAGCGAAACGGCGCGCCGCGGCAGGGGCGTCGACTGTCCAGACGTGCAGTTCGAGGCCGGCTTCCCGGAGCGCCTCCGCGAGGCGCTCGTCCAGGAATCGGCCGGCGCGACACGCCAGGCCATCGGCTCCGCTGCCGCGCAGGGTGGCGATGATCCGTTCGTGTGCGGGCGTCGGGTCGGATGTCAGCCAATTACGGCGCGACTCGCTGAGCCAGCAGGCGCGGCAGTCCGGCAAGTGCTCCTTGAGGAGTCCGACGAGCTGTGCGCTGAAGGAGAGCAGCACGACCTGTTCCACCGCGATGCCTGACCCCGCCAGCACTGCCGCCAGGGGGGGGATGATCTCGGGGCCGCACTTCAGCTCGACGAAGAGCCGCTTTCCCGCCGGCAAGGCCGCGATGACCTCATCGAGGGTCGGTATCCGCTCGCCGGCCCATTGTCTCCCCTTCCACCCACCCGCGTCCAGACTGTTCAACTCGGACAGGGAACTGGAGTCCACGCGCAGATCCACCCCGGTCGTCCGGGCGGTGCTTGCATCGTGCAGGCAGACGATCCGGCCGTCCCTGGTGAGGCGGAAGTCGGCCTCGATCCCGTCGGCGCCCTGCTCCCAGGCGAGCCGGAACGCGGCCAGGGTGTTTTCCGGGGCGTCCCGCGAGGCCCCGCGATGTGCGATGATCAGGGGTATTGAAAACATGACCTCTCAACTTGGAAACGGCACTTCAACCACAGAGTCACAGAGAACACAGAGAAATCACAGAGCTATTTTGAAATAGATTTATCACCAAAAGGGTGAATGACATAATCTGTGATATTAATTCCAATGCATTGTAAATAAAAGGCTTTTCTCTGTGCCCTCTGTGACTCTGTGGTGAGGTTTGCAGAATTAAGGTTAATTGATTGTCGTCATTTGATTCAATGCCCTTCGTACAGCCCTTCGATCTCCGCTGCAAACCGCTGCGCCAGTTCCCTGCGCCGCAGCTTGAGGGTGGCGGTCATCAGCCCGTCGTTGACGTCCCAGGGAGCGGTGACCGCATGCACCCTGCGGACCTGGGCATAGCCGGGAAACCGGGCCATGCGCAGGCCGATCCGCGCCAGCAGTTCCCGCTCCGCCGGTATGCTTCCCAATACGGCACCGGGCCGGCCGGCCGGCTTAAGCCTCTCCTGTTCGTTGATCACCACCAGGGCGGCAAGGTAGGGTCTTCCCTCACCCACCACGAACACCTGCTCGAACAGGGGGTCGCCGGCAATGGCCGCCTCCAACTCCTCCGGCGGCACCTTTTCGCCGTTGGACAGGCAGATGATCTCCTTGAGCCGTCCGGTGATGAATATGTGGCCGGCGTCGTCGATACCCGCCTGATCGCCGCTGTGGAACCATCCATCCGGATCGATGGCGGCCGCCGTTGCCGCCGGGTTGCGCCAGTAGCCGAGCATGACGTTCGGTCCCCTGATCAGCAGCTCGCAGCTCTCGCCCAAGGCAACCTCCACCCCGGCGACGGGTCGCCCCACGCTGGCGGGAAGGTTGTCGTCTAGGGTATTGACCGACACGACCGGGCTGGTCTGGGTCAGGCCGTACCCCTGGGGCAGGGTCAGCCCCATGGCGATGAACAGCCGCGCCACCTCCGGATCGAGGGGCGCCCCGCCGCTGATGGCCACCCGCACCCGTCCGCCGAGCCCGTCCAGTATCCGTTGCGCCACGAGCCGCTCAAGCAGCGGCCAGGTGAGAAAAAGCGGGGACCATCCTCCCCGCCCCTGGCGGTGCAGGAAGCGCCGCCACCCCAGCTCCACCGTCAGTCGAAAGAGCAGGCGTTTCCAGCGCGGGCCGGCTGTCAGCCGGCTGCTGATCCTCTTGTGGGCCCGCTCGAAGATGCGCGGCACGGAAACGATCACCGTCGGCCTGACCGTCGCCAAATCCTCGGGGATCGTTTCGAGGGAGCGGACGTGGGTCACGCAGGCCCCGGCCATGATCGCCGCGTAGTAGCCGGCGGTCCGCTCCAGGGAGTGGGAAAGCGGCAGGAAGGAGAGCAGCAGGTCGTCCGGGTAGAGCGGGACACGTTGCAGAGCGGCATGGGCGTTGCTCAGGATGTTGGCGTGGGAGAGCATCACCCCCTTGGGGTTGCCGGTGGTGCCGGAGGTATAGACGATGGTGGCGAGCGATCCCGGCTCCCACACCCCCGCATCGTACCCGCCCGCCTCCGGCGGCAGCCAGTCGGCAAGCTCTACCAGGCGCTGGTCGCACTCCGGTTGGCAGACCGGGGTGACCGTGACGATCCGTACCAGGCTGTCGAGCCGTTCCCTTACCTCGCTGATCCGCTCCCACTGTTCGGCCCCCTCGATGAGCAGCAGGCGGCTGCCGCTCTCTTCGAGGATGAAGGCGAGGCTGTCGGGGCGGTCCATGGCGTAGAGCGGCACCGTCACCAGGGCGAGACCGAGTGAGGCCAGGTCGAAGAGCACCCATTCCAGGCTGTTCCTGAGCATCAGCGCCACCCGGTCGCCCGGCGCGAGCCCCTCCCGTTGCAGCGCCTCCTGCCAGCGGGCGGCCATGCGCGCCGTCTCCTGCCAACTGAACGTATCGCAGCAGCGCCCCTGGGGATCGAAGCGTTTGTAGGCGCACCCATGCGGGCTCCGCCTGACCCTCTCCAGGAACAGTCCCGGCAGGTTTCCGGCCGTTTCCGGTATGATGATGTCGGTCGGGGTGTTCATCGCTTATCCTAAATTCTGCAAACCTCACCACAGAGTCACAGAGGGCACAGAGGAAAGCTTTTTAGTTACAATACATTTATCCATGTATCTAAGGTGTTGTGCCGTTCACACTTTTGGTGATGAATCTATTTCAAAAAAACTCCGTGATTTCTCTGTGTTCTCTGTGACTCTGTGGTTGAAGTGCCGTTTTCAGGTTTTTATTTCCCGTCTCCTCTTTGCCAGTGGTCACTGGGGAAGTCATCCACCCGGATCACCTCCCGCCTGGCAGCCGTGGCGAGGCGGATGACCTCCCCATCGGCCGCGGCGATGATGCCCGTGCGCAGCCCCTCCTCCAGCAGCTGCTCGTCGCTGCCGGCTGTCAGCCGTCCCTCCTTGAGCGCGTCACGCAACCTCCGTTCCAGCGGTTCGGCGACGATCACCTTCACCAGGGCGTCCTCCAGCCGGCCGAGCGGCTCGTCCGGCGAGGCCGGGGCAAAGATGCCGGCGGTCAGCCGGTCGCGGGCCGGCGAAGGCGCCAGCAGCAGGGCCGCGACCTCGTGGCCGAGGCGGTCGTCCGGCCCGCTGAAGCGGAAACCGAGCGGGAAGGTCAAAAGGCGCAACAGCCAGGCAACGGGGCGGTTGGGGAGGTTGCGCAAAAGCCCCTCGAACGCCTCCTGTACCGCCCGGAAGCTCTCGGCGCAGGCCCATTCCAGAAGCGGCCGCTCGTCGGCCGGCCGCCCCCGCTCCTCGTGCTGCTTGAGCACCGCCGACACCAGGTAGAGGTTGGCGAGGATGTCGGCCAGCCTGCCGGAGAGCTTCTCCCTGCGCTTGAGCGCCCCGCCCAGCGTCAGCATGGCCATGTCCGCCGCCAGGGCGAAGGCGGCCGACAGGCGCGTGGCTGTCCGAAACAGGCGCCGGCTCGGGCCCGGCGGGGCCAGCGCCAGGCGCCCCGCAGTCAGGCCGAGCCAGAGTGCCCGGGCCGCCGTGCCGATGGTGAAGCCGACATGGGCGCAGAAGACCTGGTCGAAACGGTTGAGCCCCGCCTTTCCGTCGGGGTCGGCCGCGGCCTGGATCTCCGCGAATACGTGGGGATGGCTGCGGATCGCCCCCTGGCCGAAGATGATCATGGTGCGGGTGAGGATGTTGGCCCCCTCGACGGTGACGCCGATGGGGGCCGACTGGTAGGTGCGGGCGATGACGTTGCGCGGGCCGAGCATGATGCCGCTCCCCCCCTGGACGTCCATGGCGTCGTTCACCACCCGCCGCATCCGTTCAGTCAGGGTGTACTTGACGATGGCCGACAGCACCGCCGGCCGCTCCCCACGGTCCACGGCCGCGCTGGTCATGACTCGGGCCGCGTCCATCTGGAAGGTCAGGCCGGCCATCCGCGCCAACGCCTCCTCGACCCCCTCCATCTGGCCGATGGGGAGCCTGAACTGGCGGCGGATGCGGGCATAGGCGCCGATGGCCCGGCAGGCCAGCTTGGCGCCGCCGGTGCTCAGGGCGGGCAGCGAGATGGAACGGCCGACGCTCAAGCTCTCCATCAGCATCCGCCACCCCTGTCCCGCCCCGGCCGCGCCGCCGATGATCCGGTCCAGCGGGATGAAGACGTCCCTGCCCCGGTTGGGGCCGTTCTGGAAGGGGAGGTCGAGCGGCATGTGGCGGCTGCCGATGGTGATGCCAGGGGCCGCGGCGGGGACCAGGGCCAGGGTGATGCCGGGTTCCTCCCTCCCGCCCAGCAGACGCTCCGGGTCGCGGAGCCTGAAGGCCAGGCCGATCAGCGTCGCCACCGGGCCGAGGGTGATGTAGCGCTTCTCCCAGTTCAGGCGGATGCCGACGACCTCGCGCCCCTCGAACTCGCCGCGGCAGACGATCCCCGTATCCGGGATGGACGCCGCGTCGCTCCCCGCCTCGGGGCCGGTCAGGGCGAAGCAGGGGATCTCGTCGCCCCGCGCCAGGCGCGGCAGGTAATGGTCCTTCTGGGCCTGGGTCCCGTAACGGAGCAGCAGCTCGGCCGGCCCGAGCGAGTTGGGGACCATGACCGTCACCGCGGCGGTGACGCTGCGGCTGGCGATCTTCATGATCACCTGAGAGTGCGCCCATACCGAGAAGCCGAGGCCGCCGTAGGCCCTGGGGATGTTCATGCCGAAGAAGCGCTCCTCCCTGATGAAGCGCCAGACCTCGGGGGGGAGGTCCTTGTCGTGCTCGATGATCCGCCACTCGTCGAGCATGGCGCAGAGCCTCTCCACAGGGCCGTCCAGGAAGGCCTGCTCCTCGGCGGTGAGCCGCGCCGCCGGCTGCGCCAGGAGCTTTTGCCAGTTGGGATCGCCGCTGAAGAGCTCGCCGTCCCAGCCGACCGTGCCGGCCTCCAGGGCCTCGCGCTCGGTGGCGGAGAGCGGCGGCAGCATCCGCTTGAAGAGGGAGAAGGCGGGCCTTATCAGGATGTTGCGCCGCAGCGGGGCGCAGTTGAGGATGAGCGCCAGCGGCAGGAACAGCGACCAGGCGAGCGGGGACGCGGCCATGCCGGCGGGCGTGGCCGCTCCCCAGAGCGCCAGCGCCAGGGCCAGCGTCACGGTCCAGGTCCAGCGCCCGGCCCGGAAGTAGGCCAGCACCCAGCAGATGATGATCAGCAGCAACACGGCCATGGCATCTCCCTCTTATCCCAGCTAGGTTTCGGTTCCATGCAATTAAACTAGACAAAAAACGGCTTCTTAACGCAACGACGCCAAGACGCAAAGAGAATCAAGACATTATAGAAAACAAAGTGTTCACCCAAAAGTATGATTCTGTTTTGCCAACTGACTGTTTTTACGTTGCGTCTTTGCGTCCTTGCGTTTCAAGTGCCTTTTCCTGGTTAAACTATACCGCAAAGCGGCCATAATTCCGCTCCGGACGAAATTCCAAAAAAAAATCCCCTGCCGCACGGTATGGCGGCAGGGGATCGAGTGAACTGAGTATCGGGGAAAGGGGTTGTCTAGATCTGGCAGGTCAGGTTCTTCATCGACTCCAGGTCCTTGACCACCTCGGCGCTCTGGATGCTGCGCTGCTCCATGTTGTCGAACATCTCCCTGACCATCTCGCTGACCGATTCCACGGTGCGGCGGATGCGGTGGCCGTCGTCCACCTGGCGCGAGGTGGAGCTGACCATCTCGTGGGTCATCTCCTTGATGGTCTCGATGGCCCGGGCGATGCTGCGGGTGGCCTTGGCCTGGTCGGTGGAGGCGGCCAGGATCTGCGAGGTCATCGAGCTGATATCCTCCATCGACTTGGCAACCACCTGGACGCTCGTCACCTGCTCCTCGGTGGCCAGCTTGATCTGCTGGGTCATCTCCATGGAGCAGACCGAGCTGTCGAAGATCGCCTTCAGGCTGTCGCCGGTGGAGTGCCCCAGCTCCACCCCGCGGCTTACCAGCCCCTTGGTGGCGGTGATGTTGCCGGCGGCGGTCTTCGACTCGGACATGATCTCCTCGATGATGCCGGTGATCTCGCCGGTGGAGTGGCCGGTCTGGAGTGAGAGATTGCGGATCTCGTCGGCCACCACCCCGAAGCTCTTGCCGTACTCCCCCGCCTGGGCCGCGATGATCGAGGCGTTCAGTGCCAGCAGGTTGGTACGCTTGGTGATGTCGTTGATCACCGAGACGATGCTCTCGATACGGCTGCTGTTCTCCGCCAGCCGCTTGATGGCCTCGTAGGAGAGCTCCACCGAGGTCTGGATCTCGGCCAGCGATTCGATGGTCTCGGTCACTACGGCGATGCTCTGGTCGGCCTGCGATTTCACCTGGCTGGAGACATCGTGGGAGATGGCGGCGCTCTGTTCCACGTTGCTCAGGGTGCAGTTGATCTCCTCCATGGCCGAGACCGCCTGGTGCACGACCCCGGTCAGGTGGTCCAGGTTGCGGGTGACCTGCTCGATCGCCACCGAGATCTCGTTTACGGCCGTGCTGGTCTCGTCCACCGATGCCATCACACCCTGCGAGGCGGAGGCGATGATGGCGGAGCCGTCGGCCACCGAATCGACGCTCTCCTTGAGGTTCATGACGTTGCGGGAGTACTGCTCGCGGCTCCCCAGCAGGAAGGCGAACGAGCTCTCCATCTCGCTCGTCAGGGTGTCGATCGAGGTGAGCAGGTTGATGCGGGTGATGGCCGAGGCCACCTGGTCGGCGAACAGCATGATGGTATCGACGTCGGAATCGTTCAGGGCGCGGTGGCTCGATTTGTTGTCGACGCCGAAGGCGCCGATCGCCTCACCCTTGACCACGATCGGACAGAGGATGAAGCTGCGGGAGCGGAGCGGCTCAAGGTTGTTGTAGGGGGGCTTCAGGTGATAATCCGGGGAATAGCGGGAGATGTCGTCGATCAGGTATACCTTCTTTTCGGAGAGGCACTTGTAGATCACACCGATGTTCTCGTCGATCGGCATGGTCACGCTGTTCACGTCAAACCCCTCCGTGCCGGCCGTGGTGACGAAGCGCAGCACTTTTCCATCTTGTGTCATCAGGATATTGATGCGTTCGTACCCCAGCACCTCGTGCAGCCCCTCCGCGCTGAGCAGCAGGATCTGCTCCAGGTTGAGGGACATCTGCATCTTGCTGCTGATGTGATGGAAGTTCTTGATGTTGTTGTCCAGCACCAGGTAGCGGTTCTCGAAGATCTCCTTCTGGGCGGCCACCTCCTTGTGGAGGCCATCCAGCTCGATGGCCCGTTCATGCAGGTCGTCGCCGTTCTTGCCGATCAGGTAACCCAGCATGGAGAGGACGATGGCCGTCCCCACACCCATGTAGGTGTAGAGGACGAAGTGCTTGGCACTGCTGAAGGGGTCGCCGATGAGCTGCCCCAGGAACGGCTGGTTGCTGTCGTAGAAAAAGAGTATCCTGATGAAGGTCCACCCTATCGGGGCGCAAAACCCGAGCAGAACCCCGTACAGCGCATATGCGGTGGAATGTTTTTTCATGGCGCCATCCTCATGACCGCTGGTTTCTGCTCACTGCCCGGCGGCCAGCTTTTCGTCGATGGATTGGTAGATCTCCTCCATCACCTTTTCGGCATCGTCGATGTTGTAGGCGATGATGTTCTTCAGGTGGGTGTAGGAATCCAGTTCGATCTTCTCGAAGGTGAAACCAAGGCCGTCGTCGCTTGTCCGGCAGACCTTGCCGCCGAACTCGATGGAGATCTCGGGGGAGGTGCCGGTCAGGACGATGGCGATGTCGACCGTCTCACCCAGCGGCAGACGATCGTCGGTAACGAGGAACATCCCCCTCATGCTGAGGTTCTCCACGTTGCCCTGGAACTGACGCTCTGCGGTTCGGATGGTGGCGGCCATACGGAACGGGACACGCGAGAATTGCCTGGTGCTCATGTTTTAACCTCCATTTAATAATCAAGGTTGAATTATGAATTATGAATTATGAAACTCATCCTTCATCCTTTAGTTAGTCCTCGAAGTTCCCTTCCGGCCCCTTGTCGCTGCAAATGGATTTTGCCCGCTCGATTATCTGCTCCCTGGTCCAGTGGGCCGGGTCTTCGATGAGACTCCCCTTCGGGCCGACGTCATGGGAACCGGCCCTGAGGATCGCCTCCACGGCCAGCGGTGCGGTGTCCCGGCTGTTGAAGACCTCGGTCATGATCTTGTAGGCGAACGCCTCGACCCTCTTGGCCATCCGCTCCCTGATCTCCCTTGGCTGGGCGAGCAGCTTGTTCTCGAAGGGAAGGTTCAGGTTCTTGTAGTCACCCTTCTTCCACCCCTTCGAGTCGGCATAGGCGACCATCTCGGCCCACAACTCCTCGGTCATCCCTTCACCCTTCACCTTGATGAAGTTTCCGTTCCCGTCCAACTGGGCATTGCCGTAGTCGTTCACTTCGAGACCCCAGGAGATCATCTGCAGGGCGGTGGCGACGTTCGCCTTGGTGGTGGCGGTCTTCCCGGCGATCTCCCGCAGCCGCTCGGAGCTGTTGCCGGATGTGCCGTGCTGGGCGCCGTTGATCTTGTAGGGTGCGAGGGCGGCGTGGATTTCGGCGGTCAGCCCGACCTGGATGCCGGCGTCGCTTGCCTCGATGCCGTGGGTGGTGCCGTTGTTGAGGGCGATCCAGTCGGGGAAGATTTCATGGGCATTCAACCCCTGGATCAGGAACCGCGCCTCGGGAACGGTGGAAAGGCCCTCCTTTCCCTTGATCTCGCCGACCTCGGTCTCCAGTCCGGCCCACCTGGGGATGAACGGGTTAAGCTCCAGGTTGGCCAGGAGGTTCTGATCATCGGGCAGATGTGAGGCATCGATCGCAATCGAGGTGATCCCGGCCTCGAACATGGTCGGCACCTCCACCTTGGCGGCTGCCAGGTCCTTGTCGTTCTTGATCCCGTAGTGATCGGCGTGGATGGCGACCGGCACGGTGATCCCCAGCTCGTTGCAGAGGGCATCGACGATGCGGGCCATGTTCCAGTAGTTGACCGCGCAGTAGGCCTTCTGGCCCCCTTCCGACTTGGCGATCTCGATGATTACCGGGGCATTGGCGGCCTGGGCGGCATTGAGCACCCCGCGGATGACAAAATAGCTGCGGCCGTTGGCGGCCAATGCGACCGCATTTCCCTTGGCGATCATGGCCCGGTCGATGACCTTGCCGCTGACGATCAGCGCCTTGGAGTTGGGAAAGAGCCCGCTGATATTGGGGGGACGCCCCACCTGAAGCGCTTTTTCGAAGTCTGACGAGTAACCCATACCATCCTCCCTTGATCAATTTTGTCGATAACCTGCAGGGTGAATGCCAAGGCCGCGTTCTTTGAGGCTTGGCTTATTTACGTCATTGAATACAAGCATGTATACCTACCACGTAACTCCCCTTGAATCAAGGAGTAAACAGCGCACTTCCCTGTTGCCAGCCGCTGGCGGGTCACCTATAATGACCCATTCGGAGGGCATAGATGCCACAACAGATCACATTCACCCCCGCCCTGCTGGAGAGCCACTGCATCGTCGATTGCCGCACGCCGCTGGAATTCGCCGAGGACCACCTGCCCGGAGCCGTCAACTGCCCGATCCTGACCGACGAGGAACGGGTGGTGATCGGCACCATCCACAGGCAGGACGGACCGCAACAGGCCCGCCTGCGCGGACTGGAGCTTACCTGCGGCCGCTTTGGCGCCATGGTGCGCGAGGTCGTCGCCCATGCCGCGGGCAGACCAACGCTGGTCTACTGCTGGCGCGGCGGCTTGCGCAGCCTCTCCATGGCGACCCTGCTGGAGATGACCGGCCAGCCGGTGGTCCGGCTGCGGGGCGGATACAAGGCCTTCCGCAATCATGTAAGCGGCTATTTCGAGGCGTTTGCCCCGCCGGCGCCACTGATCGTCATCCATGGCATGACCGGCACCGGCAAGACCACCTTCATCAACGGCCTCGACCGCAATGCCTGGACGGTGATCGACCTGGAGGGGCTTGCCTGCCACCGCGGCTCTGCCTTCGGCGAGGTGGGAATCGTTCAGGGGCTCAGCCAGAAACGCTTCGACACCCTGCTGTGGGACGCCTTCCGCCGCGCCCCCGCCGGAGTGCCCATCGTCCTGGAGGGGGAGAGCCAGCGTATCGGCAGGATCGCGCTGCCGGGCCGGCTCTACGAGGTCATGGCCGCCGGTTGCAAGGTCTGGTGCCACGCCGGGCTTTCAACCCGCGTCAGTCGCCTGGCGCAGGAGTACGCGCGCGAGGAGTACCGCGACCCCATGGCCGCGGCCTTGGAGCGGATCAGGAAGAGGTTGGGAGGAGAGCGCCATGCCGAGCTCCTCGCTATGCTGGCTGACTGGGACGTGGAGGGGTTGGCCAGGGGGCTGATCGAGCATTACTACGACAAGCTCTACTACAAGCATCGCCCCTGGACCCCGGACGCGGAGATCGACCTGGAGGATTTCGGCGCGGCCGGGCAACGGCTGACGGAGTTCTGGGAGGAGCAGCGCCGGGGTGCCGCACTCCCTGAACTAAAACCTTACCGCGACGCCCCCTGAGATGAAATCCAGTTCGTCGTCGAACTGGCGGCGATATTCGATGTTGAGGTAGAGCGGGACCGGTCCGAGGCCCAAGTCAAGACCCGCCAGGGCAACCGGGGTCCCCTTGACCCCGCGCTTGTCGTGAAAGACCAGCGCGGAACCGAGGCCGGCGTAGGGTTTGATGAGCGGGAGCGGGGCGTGGAGCTTGAACAGGGCGGTAATCGGCAGCGATTCATCGCGTTTGACGGAGTTCAGCTTGTCACGGTCCACCAACACGTAACCCACGGTGGCGCCGAGCGAGAACAGCCGGTCCAGGTACAGGTCGCCGAAGACCTCCGTGAACCAGCTGCTCCTGCCGGCGGCGGCGCCGGCCCGGACGCCGACTCCGAGGGTGTCGGCGGCGCATACGCTGGTAGCGAGCGAAAAGAGGATCACCAGGGTGTTGAGTGTTCGTTTCATGAAGAGTCTCCTTGTTTGATGGTAAGGGTGACCAGAGCGATGATGCCTGAATATTAGCCGCAAATCCTCTCCCCGGCAAGCCCGCAGACGCCCCTTTTTTCCGGGTAGCGGATTGCCTTGCAAAATATGCCATGGAGGAGCGGATCGAGACGGCCGGGAGGGGCGAGCATGTATGAACAGCGGCAGCGTCTGACAAACGGCGGCAAATCGGCGTTCCTGCTGGCCGTTCTCATCGCGGCGGGCTTTGCCGGCAACTTCTTCGCCCCGCGCCTGTTCGGCGGCTTCAACTACCTCTTCGGCAGCATCGCGGTGCTGATGGTGGTCTGCATCTACGGCATGCGCTGGGGAGTGGTGGCGGCCCTGATAGCATCCTCGTGGACCCTGCACCTGTTCGGACATCCCTACGCCATGATCCCGCTTGCCGGCGAGGCGCTCTTCGTCGGGTTCCTGCTCGGCAAGGGGAGATCCCGAAACATCATCCTCTACGTAACCATGTACTGGCCATTGATCGGCGCGCCGATCCTGGGGTTTTTCTTCCTGGCGGTGATGCGGGTGCCGTTGACCGGCACCCTCGCGGCAACCCTCATGTACTGGATCATCGGCATCACCAATTCGCTGATAGCCAGCCTGCTGCTGAATTACGTGCCGTCAATCTCCGCCATGTGGCATCCGCAGGGTTCCCGCCCCACGATTGCCGTCCGCCACCTGATCTTCAACCTGCTCATCTCCATCGTGCTGATCCCGGCCATCATCATCATGGTGCTGCACGGCAGGGATATCGAGAGGAAATATCTGCACGAGCTCGGCAATCACCTGGGGAATACCACGGAAACGGTGAGTTACGAGATCCGCCTGAAACTGCTGAGGGGCCGGACGAGCCGGTCCCGGCCGACGGACGGGGCCGACGCCGGCGAGCTGCAGGCGCTGCGGGACATCATCAACTCGTCACGCTACAAGCCCTATCACCACGTAACCCTCCTCGACAGCGGCAAGCGGGTCATCGTCAGCACCAGGCCCGAGCTGAAGGAGAGGGAGCCCTACGAGCCGGGGAAGCGCGGCGAGATGAAACCGACCGGCGGCAAGGACATCTTCCATCTCATGCTTGCCGCGTCCGGCGGTCATCTCCCCCTTTGGCAGAGGATCGGGAGGTCGTTCTATCTGAAACAGGCCCCATTGGGCGGCGAAGCGCCCTGGACCGTCCTGGTGGAAGCCCCGTTCGCACCGTATCAGCAGAAGATATTCGCGGAGCACATCCGGGCGCTGACGTCCCTGCTCGCACTCAACCTGCTGGTGTTGTGCATGTCCGTGTATATCTCGCGCAAGCTCGCCGCTCCTATCAGGCGCTTATCCGTGTTCACCACCGACCTGCCCGGAAAAATCTCCGCGCAGCAGATAAGTGGCTGGCCGCAGAGCAGCATCGATGAGATCGACCAGTTGATCGCCAATTTCCAGGAGATGGCCGCGGCCCTCCACCAGAAGTTCGAGCAGATCAGCTTTGCCAACGAAACCCTGGAACAGCGCGTGGAGGAGCGCACAAGGGAGTTGACCTGGATCAACGAGGAGTTGCAGACGGAGATTGCCGAACACAGGCTGACCGCACGGCAGCGTGACCTCCTGATGAACGAGCTGGAACAGAAGAACAAGGAACTTGAGGGGATCGTTCACGTGGCATCCCACGATCTGCGTTCGCCGCTGGTGAATGCCCAGGGCTTCAGCCGCAAGCTGGCCAGGAGCTGCGCCGAACTGGACAGGATCGTCAGCGGGCTCGAAATGGACAAGCAGCAGCGGGTACAACTGGAGCCGATCCTCAGGGAGGGCATCCCCAAGGCCCTCGGCTTCATCACCGGCAGCATCGAGAAGATGGACGCCCTGCTGAACGGCCTGTTGCGGCTTTCCCGGCTAGGCAGGGCGGCGCTCTGTTTCGAAAACCTTGACATGCGAGTAAATCTGACCAAAATAGTCTCGTCCATGACCTGCCAGATCGAAGCCGCCGGGGCGCGGGTGGAGCTTGGACATCTGGACCCGTGCGTCGCGGACGGCGTCCAGGTCACCCAGATTTTCAGCAACCTGCTGGACAACGCCCTCAAATACCGCTCCCCGCTCCGTCCCCTGGTCGTTCGCGTCTTCAGCGAGAAGACCGACTCGGGGGTCCGTTATTGTGTCGAGGACAACGGCATCGGTATCCCCCCTGGCCAGCAGGAGAGGATCTGGGAGATATTCCACCGCCTCAACCCGGACGACAGCCAGGGGGAGGGGTTGGGCCTCACCACGGCGCGACGGATCGTCGACCGCCTGGGCGGCTCCATCCGGGTCGAATCCGAAGGAGGGTCAGGCAGCCGTTTTTACGTACAGCTTCCCAATACGCCGGGATCGTGACAGGCGCATCCAAGGAGAAAGACCATGAACAGCGGTTCCAAGAAGGAAGTGACCATCCTGATCGCCGAGGACGACGACGGCCACGCCGAGCTGATCAGGGACAACCTGAACGACGCGGGGCTCAGAAACCCGATCATACGTTTCCGTAACGGTCAGGATGCGCTGGATTTCTTCTACGCACCGCCGGCCGGAACCGCACCACGCCGTGAGCATGGCCGGGCCTATATGATGCTCCTCGATATCCGCATGCCCAAGGTGGATGGCGTCGAGGTGCTCAGAAGGATCAAGGAGGACCCGGAGCTGAAGAACATGCCGGTGATCATGCTGACCACCACCGACGACCCCCGCGAGATCCGCAACTGTTATTCCCTGGGGTGCAGCTGCTACGTCACCAAGCCGGTGGACTACGAGAAGTTCACGGAGATGCTGACCCGGCTCGGGTTGTTCCTGCTGGTGGTGCAGGTGCCGCAGTTGGACGAGGCGTAGGGGCGCGGCCTTGGCCCGCCCTCGTATCGCACCAGGAAAAGCGGGCGACCCAAGGGTGCGCCCCTACAAAAATACGCAATAACCAATCTGATCCGGAGGAACTAATACTATGTGCGGAATTGTAGGCTATATCGGCGGCCAGGAGGCCACACCCGTCATCCTGGAAGGTCTGAAGAAGCTGGAGTACCGCGGCTACGACTCGGCCGGCATCGCCACCCTGGCGGCGGGTGAGTCCGCGATCCGGCGCAGCGAGGGAAAGCTGGTCAACCTGGAGAACCTGCTGCGGGAACACCCCCTTACCGGAGCCATCGGCATCGGCCATACCCGCTGGGCCACCCACGGCCGCCCTTCGGAGATCAACGCCCATCCCCACAAGGCCGGACCGATAATCGTGGTGCACAACGGCATCATCGAGAACCACCTGCAGCTCAAGGACGAGCTCAGGCAGCTGGGGCACAGCTTCAAGAGCGAGACCGACACCGAGGTCATCTCGCACCTGATCGAGGAGAAGCTGAAGGGCGGGCCCGACTTCGAGAACGCCGTGCGGCTGGCCCTGGCCGAGCTGCGGGGCGCTTACGCGGTCTGCATCCTCAACGAGCGCGAGCCGGACACCCTGATCGCCGCCAAGCTCGGCTCCCCACTGGTGGCCGGCCTGGGCGACGGGGAGTTCTTCGTTGCCTCCGACATACCCGCCATCCTGGCCCATACGCGGGAGATGGTCTTTCTGGAGGATGGCGAGATGGCCGTCTTCAAGGGGGGCGCGCCGGCGTTCTCCACCATCGGCGGCGCCCCGCTGGAGAAGCGGCCGCGCCACATCGACTGGTCGCCGCTGATGGCCGAAAAGGGTGGCTACAGGCACTTCATGCTCAAGGAGATCCACGAGCAGCCCCGGGCCGTGCGCGATACCATTGCCGGCCGCCTGCTGGAGGGGGAGGGGGACGTCTACCTGGAGGACCTCCCCTTCAGCGACCGGCAACTGGCGGGCGTGAAGCGGATCGTGATCGTGGCCTGCGGCACCTCCTGGCACGCGGCCCTGGTGGGCAAGTTCTACATCGAGTGGCACTGCCGCATCCCGGTGGAGGTGGACATCGCCTCGGAGTTCCGCTACCGCCACCCGGTCATCGACGAACACACCCTGGTGATGGTCATCTCCCAGTCGGGCGAGACCGCCGATACCCTGGCGGCCCTGCGCGAGGCCAAGGGGCGCGGCGCAAGGGTCATGGCCATCTGCAACGTGGTGGACTCATCGATCGCCCGCGAAGCCGGCGGCGTGATCTATACCCATGCCGGTCCCGAGATCGGCGTGGCCTCCACCAAGGCCTTCGTCACCCAACTGACCGCCCTGTACCTGTTCACCATCCGCCTGGGACGCGCCACCTGCGCCATCGACGCCAATTCGGGGCTGCGGATGATAGCCGCCCTCAAGCGGACCCCGGCCCTGCTGGAGGAGGCGCTCAAGCTGGACGGCCACACCGAGCGGATCGCGAAAAAATACATGAACGCCCGTGACTTCCTCTACCTGGGACGCGGCAGGAACTTCCCCATCGCCCTGGAAGGGGCGCTCAAGCTCAAGGAGATCTCCTACATCCACGCCGAAGGGTATCCCGCCGGGGAGATGAAACACGGCCCGATCGCCCTGATCGACGAGGATGTGCCGGTGGTCATGCTCGTCCCGCGCAACAGCGCCTTCGACAAGACCCTCTCCAACATGGAGGAGGTCATCGCCCGCGGCGGCCGGGTGATCGCCCTCTGCACGGAGGGAGACGACGAGGTCCGCGGCCGGGCCGAGGATGTGATCGCGCTCCCCTCTATTGACGAGGACCTCGACCCGCTCTTGCTCTCGGTGCCGTTGCAGCTTCTGGCATATCACATCGCCGTGCTCAAGGGGACCGACGTGGATCAGCCCAGAAACCTGGCCAAGAGCGTGACTGTGGAGTAGGTCGGCGGGGGTGCATTCCAGTGCCCCGAACATCATTTTTTCGCAACGTTGCAGGGTGGATGAAGCAATGCCCAGCCATCAGCTGCCTGGCTCCAGACAGCGGTGACGACCGTTGACAACACCCAAGGGAGGCAACCCGTCATGCAGGTAGCGGTCATCGTCTTTCGCCTCGCCATCGCCTGCTGGCTGGGGGGCGTCGCCCTGTTCACAACCACGCTGACCCCCACCCTTTTCAAGGCGTTCTCCCGCGACGTCGCCGGCGGGATCGTCGGCGCCCTCTTTCCGGGTTACTTCCGATGGGGTTTGGCCTGCGGGACGGTGGCGCTTATCTGCCTGGCCCTCTCCCGCGGCCGCCACGCGGTTGCCTCGGCCGTCATCATTGCCGTCATGCTGGCGATCACCTCCATCCAGGCCTTTGTCATCGAGCCCCGCGCCGCCGAGCTGAAAAAGGCCATCCCCTCCTTCGAGACAACACCCCCCGATCATCCCCTGCGCGCCCAGTTCAGGAAATTACACGGCATATCCGCTGCCGGCAACCTGGCAGTCCTGGGAGGTGGCGTCGTCCTGGTCGTCCTCTTCTGAAACAAAGCGGAAAGGGCAATCTCCTTGATAAATAAGGGTTTCCCGTATAAAATGCCAATTATGAAAAATACACGGGAAAAACAAATCGAGATCCTCTGAAACGGAAACGGGACATCCTCCAGGCGGAACTCGTAGAGGAGCTTGTGAGAGAGTATTTGCCGAATCTTTGAGGCCATAGAAATTCGAAAGGAGCATAATCCATGCCCGAAGCAGTCTCATTCTGGCTCGACAACAAGATGTCATCAGGGATCAAGGTGGCCGAGATCGGTGGCCAGGTTCTGGTGTCGTATCGCGAGAGATTCTACGTTGTCGAGGGTAACGCCGCCAAGATGAATGGGAGCAAACCCTTGCGTTTTTCCATGTCTTCAATGCCAACGGCCTGGAAGAAGGCCATCAAGGGGATATCTCCTCCCGATGCCGTAAACTCGCCTCTCGAAGAGGAGACTCTCCCTGTAGCAACATCTGCCAGAAAGGAACGGCCGAAAATGGAAAAGCCCAGGTCATCCGCTCCGGAAACATCACTGCCGCCCCAAGCCGCAAAACAGATGCAATCTCCCCGGACAGAAGCAAGACCTGCCAAGCCCGCCAGGAAACCCGAAGCAAAGGCTGCCGCCCAAACGGCCGTCTCCGCAGGCTGTCCTTACTGTAATCACAAACACGAACTTCCGGTTGAAAAAGGGAGGAACGGTAAAGCCTTCCTGGTCCCGTGCGCCAAGTGCAGCAATGAATTTGCGGTACGCTATGTCACCGTCACGATGTACCAGGCCCAGGTCGCCGGGTTCCGATAAGGGACTCGGAAACGGATTGCTGACGAGGTATTCGCAATGGCACAACGGGCAATGCTCTGTCCGCGCTGCAGACGGCTGATAGGCAGCGATGAGGAAAGATGTTCATGGTGCGGCACATCCCGTTCGGCGCCGTGGTGGCATTTCATGAACCGGACACGGGCGGCCCTGGGGGGTGACTGGCTGCTCAAGGCCATTGTCACGGCCAACGTGTTGTATTATGCCGTTTCGCTCATGCTGAGCGCCGCCAGCGGTGGCTCCGGGGGATTCCTGGCTCCAGGAAACAGCAGCCTTTTGCTGCTGGGTGCAACCGGCACGATCCCCATCGATCATTACGGCAGGTTCTGGACGCTCCTCAGCGCCAATTACCTTCACGGCGGTATCCTGCACCTCATCTTCAACCTGATGGCCCTGCGCCAGATAGTACCCTGGGCCGCCAACGAATACGGCCCCAGCCGGACGTTCACCATCTACACACTGGGTGGTGTCTTCGGGTACTGGGTTTCCTACATGGCCGGAGTTGCCTTCACCATCGGTGCATCGGCGGCAGTCTGCAGCCTGATCGGCGCCCTGCTCTACTATGGAAAAAGCAGGGGGGGCGCCTACGGCTCTTCGCTGTACCGCGAGGTGAGCGGCTGGGTGATCGGCCTGTTCCTCTTCGGCCTGATAATGCCGGGCATCAACAACTGGGGCCATGGCGGCGGCATCATCGGCGGAATCCTTTTTGGCATGATCCTGGGGTACAACGAGCGCAGGCCCGAGACCCATATCCATCACGCCTTGGCCCTGCTCTGCGCCCTGGCGACGGCAGGGGCTCTGGGGTGGGCGCTTTTCGGCGCCGTTGCCGGAATCTGATCGGCACGGCCGTTCAACCCCCTTTTGCGGCGGTTCGTCCGGCGCGCCTCCCAGGAATGGGCGCCGCTGATGTTGTACGACTATGTTCTCGAACACTCCGCAAAATACGAGGGAAGCCTGTACATCGAAGTGACGGGAGAGGACCGGTTGGGCTTTCTTTCGGCGCTGCTCAACGCATTCAGCCTGTTTTCACTCTTTCCGGTGGAGATGGTAGTGGAAACAAAACAGAAGAAGGTGATGGACCGGTTCTGGCTCAAGGGGTTGGGAGGGGCGTCCCCCTCCGAGTCGGCCGCGTCGGCCCTCAGGGACATCCTGAAATCATACACCCGCGGCAAAGGCGGGAACGCCTGAGCCCTGAAGCTATGGGGGCGGGGTTTGAAGACTGGAACCTTTTGATTTCCATTTGCAGTCCATCTCCAACTCCCAACCCCAATGCCTCCCGCCCCATTTTCCCTTAAAAACGCCATTGCTTTTGAAGTCATCAGTGCCTGGAAGACGTCTGGTCCCCGTTTGTCAGGCATTAAACAGCGTGATGTCCGGTTGGCAGTTGATGCGGAGCGGCAGCATGGAGGTTCCCAGGCCGGCACTTACGTACATGGTCCCGGCCCGTGTCTCAAACCGCCCAAGGTCGTATCTGCCGACCCCTCGAGGCAGATAGAGCGGACCGAACAGGGGGGCCCTGACCTGTCCGCCATGCGAATGGCCGGCCAGAACAACCGTGAACCTGTTCCCGCCAACCGTATCCACGGCAAGCGGATAATGAGTCAACAGGATACGATGCGCTGCCCTGGACCTGCCGATCGTTCGGGCAGACATGCCGGCGAGGCCGACGATCTCCACCCGTCCTTTGGCGGCAAGTATGCTCCTGTCCTCCAGCCAGGCGCCGCCTGTTGCCGCAAATGCCCTTGCGAACTCGGCAAACGGAACACGGCACTGATAGTCGTGATTGCCGGGTATGCCATAGACAGGGCATCCAAGGGCGCTGATGAAGGCAAAGGCGCCTCGCTTGTGTTCCTCCGATTCGATGAGGTCGCCTGTGAAACAGGCAAAATCGGGCTTCAGAATCCGGAATTCGTCGATCACCTTCCGTGTCAGCGATGAGTCACCCGTGAAGTGAAGATCCGAGAAGTGGATGTATCTGCACCGTGCCGATCCTTCATTCAAGGATACCATGTTGACCTTGAGCCGCTCCCTCTCGACCGCTATCGCCTTGGTAGCGGATACGCAGGGGACGGCGGCAAGGGCCAGGCACAAAAATCTGCGCCTGGTTATGTTATGGTTATTGGTCATATTTAACCTAAAATCAGCGGTTCCTTAACGCAAAGGTGCAAAGACGCCAAGAAAATCAAAACATTACTAAGGAAAAGTCGTTCACCAAAAAGGCGGGAGCTTTTTTGGCTAACAGCCTGTTTTTACTTTGCATCTTGGCGTCTTTGCGTTTAAATGTTTTTTATAATGCCGACAAAAAAACCGGGTCGCAAATATCTGGCGATATTTCGGCGACCCGGCTGTCTCGGTGAGACCCTGTGGGCTTTCCGTCCCATCCTCGCGGATGGTTTAGTATTGTCGTCTATCTGAAGCCTGTATGTCTGTGGACATAAAATATATGAAACCCAACCAAAGAAATCAAGAAAATTTACGGTTTCAGGTTCCTGATTATCGCCTGACATGACGGAGGGCTTTGCATTACAGCATCTTCCTCAAATACTGCCCGGTGTAGGAGCGCGTCACTTTCGCCACCTGTTCCGGGGTGCCGCAGGCGATGATCTCGCCGCCCCGGTCGCCCCCCTCGGGGCCGAGATCGATGATCCAGTCGGCGGTCTTGATCACGTCCAGGTTGTGCTCGATGATGACCACGGTGTTGCCGGTCTCCACCAGGCGCTGGAGCACCTCCAGGAGCTTGCGGATGTCCTCGAAGTGCAGTCCGGTGGTCGGTTCGTCCAGGATGTAGATGGTGCGGCCGGTGGCGCGGCGGGAGAGCTCCTTGGCCAGCTTGACCCGCTGGGCCTCGCCCCCCGAGAGGGTGGTGGCCGACTGGCCGAGCGTAATGTACCCCAGGCCGACCTCCTCCAGGGTCTGCAGCTTGTTGCGGATGCGCGGGATGGCCCCCATGAACTCCAGCGCCTGGGAGACGGTCATTGCCAGCACCTGGGCGATGGCCCTCCCCTTGTAGAGCACCTCCAGGGTCTCGCGGTTGTAGCGCGCCCCCTTGCAGACCTCGCACTCCACGTACACATCCGGCAGGAAGTGCATCTCGATCTTGATGATGCCGTCGCCGGAGCACGCCTCGCAGCGCCCCCCCTTGACGTTGAACGAGTAGCGCCCCGGCTTGTAGCCGCGCAATTTCGATTCCGGCAGGTGGGAGAACAGGTCGCGGATGTCGCCGAACACCCCGGTGTAGGTGGCCGGGTTGCTGCGCGGGGTGCGTCCGATGGGGGACTGATCGATGTTGATCACCTTGTCGAGGTGCTCCAGGCCGGCTACGTCCTTTACGGCGCCCGCCTTTTCGCGGCTGCGGTAGAGCCTTTGGTTGAGCACCTTGTGCAGGGTGTCGATCACCAGGGTGGATTTGCCCGAGCCGGAGACGCCCGTGACGCAGGTCAGCACCCCGAGCGGGATCTCGGCGTCGATCCCCTTGAGGTTGTTCTCCGAGGCCCCGATGATGCGCAGGTGGCGGTGGCTCTTTCGGCGTCTGGCCGGCACGGGGATGACCAGTTCGCCGGAGAGGTACCGGCCGGTGAGCGAGGCGGGGTTAGCCATGATCTCGGCCGGGGTCCCCTGGGCCACCACCTCGCCGCCGTGCACGCCGGCCCCCGGCCCCATGTCGATGACATGGTCCGCCTCGCTGATGGTTTCCTCGTCGTGCTCCACCACCAGCACCGTGTTGCCCAGGTCGCGCAGCCTTTTCAGCGTGGCCAGCAGGCGGGCGTTGTCGCGCTGGTGCAGGCCGATGGAGGGTTCGTCCAGGATGTAGAGCACCCCCACCAGGCTCGACCCGATCTGGGTCGCCAGGCGGATGCGCTGCCCCTCGCCGCCGGAGAGCGTCCCCGAGGTGCGGTCCAGCGAGAGGTAGTCCAGCCCCACGTTTACCAGGAAGGAGAGCCGCTCGCGGATCTCCTTGAGGATGCGCCGGGCGATCTCGCGCTCCTTGTCGGATAGTTCCAGCTCCTCGAAGAAGCGCAGGCCCTCGCGGATGGAGAGAGCGGTCACGTCGCGGATGGTGCGGCCGCCGACCAGGACGTGCAGCGCCTCCGGCCTGAGCCTGGCCCCCCGGCAGGTGGGGCAGGGCATGACGTTCATGTAGCGTTCCAGATCCTCGCGGGCCGCGTCGGAGTCGGTCTCGCGCCAGCGCCGCTCCAGGTTGTTCAGCACCCCCTCGAACTCCTTCTGGTAGGTGTGGCGCCTCCCGCCGTCCTCCTCCCACCAGAACTCGATCTTCTCCCCCTTGGAGCCGTTGAGGATCACGTCCCGCACCCGTTCGGGGAGCTTCCTGAACGGCGTGTGGATGTCGAACCCGTACGCCTTGGCCAACGCATCCAGGATCAGGTGGAACCAGCCGGAGAGCCGTTTCTCCCACGGTGCGATGGCCCCCTCGCGCAGCGACAGCTCCGGGTTGGGGATGACCAGGTCGGCGTCGAAGTACATGCGGGTGCCCAGCCCGGTGCAGTCCGGGCAGGCGCCGTGGGGATTGTTGAAAGAGAAGAGCCGCGGGGTGATCTCCTGGTAGGAGACCCCGCAGTCGACGCAGGCCAGCTTTTCGGAGAAGATCAGGGTCTGTTTTTTTTGATCGGAGGTTTCAGGCCTGACCGCCTCCACCTTCACCACACCCTCGGCGTGGTGAAGGGCGGTCTCCAGGGAATCGGCCAGGCGGCGCTGGACCCCCTCCTTGACCACGATGCGGTCCACCACGATGTCGATGTCGTGTTTTCGCTTCTTGTCCAGCTCGATCTCGTCGGCCAGCTCCCGCGGCTCTCCGTCGATGATCACGCGGGTGAACCCCTCCTTGCGCAGCTGCTGGAGCTCCTTCCGGTACTCACCCTTGCGGCCGCGGATCATCGGGGCCAGCAGGGTCAGTTTCGCCCCGGCCCCGAGCGCCATGAGCTGGTCCACCATCTGGGAGACGGTCTGGGAGGTGATCTCCCTGCCGCAGGAGGTGCAGTGGGGGTGGCCGATGCGGGCGAACAGGAGGCGCAGGTAGTCGTAGATCTCGGTTACTGTGCCGACGGTGGAGCGGGGGTTTCTGCTGGTGGTCTTCTGCTCGATGGAGATGGCCGGGGAGAGCCCCTCGATCGACTCCACGTCCGGTTTTTCCATCTGCTCCAGGAACTGGCGGGCGTAGGCCGAGAGCGACTCGACGTAACGGCGCTGCCCCTCGGCGTAGATCGTGTCGAAGGCCAGGGTGGACTTGCCAGAGCCGGAGATGCCGGTGATGACCACCAGCTGATCGCGGGGGATCTCGACGTCGATGCACTTGAGGTTGTGCTCGCAGGCACCCTTGATGACGATCTTGTCGTGTGCCATGGGTCAGTACTTCAGCCCGTTCTTCAGCAGCTCGGCGAACGCCCCGGCCCGCAGCGGCCGGCTGAAGAGGTAGCCCTGCATCTCGACGCAGTTGTGAAAGGAGAGAAATTCCATCTGGGCGCGCGTCTCGACCCCCTCGGCGGTGACGTTGAGCTTGAGGGTCTGGGCCATGGCGATGATGATCTCGGCAATGGCCGCGTCATCCGGATTGGTGGTGATGTCGCGCACGAAGGAGCGGTCGATCTTCAGGCGGCTGATGGGGAAGTGCTTGAGGTAGGAGAGCGAGGAATAGCCGGTGCCGAAGTCGTCGATGGAGAGGCTCACCCCCATCTCCTTGAGCTTGCACAGCAGGCGGATGTTCTCCTCCACGTTCTTCATCAGGGCGCTCTCGGTCAACTCCAGCTCCAGCCACTCCGGCTCCAGGCCGGTCTCCATCAGGATGGCCGCCACGGCCTCGTCCAGGCGCTGCTGGCTGAACTGCTTGCCCGAGAGGTTTACCGCCACGCGCAGCGGCGGGAAGCCCTGCCCCTGCCACTCCTTGTTCTGGCGGCACGCCTCGCGGATGACCCACTCGCCCAGGGGGATGATCATGCCGGTCTCTTCGGCCAGATAGATGAACTTGTCCGGCAGGAGCACCCCCAGGTCGGGGTGGTCCCAGCGCAAGAGGGCCTCCATCCCCACGATACGTCCCGAACGGGCATCCACCTGGGGCTGGTACATCAGAAAGAACTCCTCCCGCTCGATCGCCTTGCGCATCGAGTTCTCCAGGATCATCCGTTCCAGCACCTTGATGTTCATCTCGCGCGAGAAAAACTGGACGTTGTTGCGGTCCTGCTCCTTGGCCTGGTACATGGCCAGGTCGGCGTGTTTGAGCAGGACGTGACCGTCCTCGCCGTCCATGGGGTAGACGGCGATACCGATGCTGGCGGTGGTGTAGATCTCGTGGCCGTCGACGTAGACAGGCTCGGCGAGGACGGCCAGTATCTTCTGGGCCACGGAGCTGATCCCCTCCTCTTGCGCCACGTTGCTTAAAAGGATGACGAATTCGTCACCGCCGAGACGGGCCAGGGTATCGCTGTCGCGGACGCAGGCCAACAGGCGTTGCGACACGGCCTGGAGCAGCTTGTCGCCGGCGCGGTGGCCAAGGGTGTCGTTGATCCTCTTGAAGCGGTCCAGGTCCAGGATCAGCACCGCCATCAGGTGCTGCTCGCGGGCGGCCTGGGCAATGGCCAGCCTGAGGCGGTCGTGCAGCAGGTTGCGATTGGGGAGCCCGGTCAGGGTATCGTAGTTGATCAGTTGCTGGATCTCGCTCTCGGCCCGGATGCGGGCCGTGATGTCGAGGGTGGTGCCGGAGATGAAGCGGGGCCTGCCGTTCTCGCCGCGTTCCACCTCGCCCTGGCTGTTGACGACGATCTCCCCTTCGGTGGCCGAATTGATGCGGTAGATGATGTTGAAGGGCTGGCAACTCCTGGCGGAGCCCAGGAGCGCCTTCTTGAAGGCCGGCCGGTCCACCGGATTGACCAGGTTGAAGACCCAATCCAGGTGGATCTTGTCCGGATTACCAGGGGTGAGGCCGAAGATGCGGTAGAGTTCCTCCGACCAGTAGATGTCACCGCTCGCGATGTCCCACTCCCAGCTTCCCATGCGGGCGATCTTCTGGGCGCGGGCCAGCCGGGCCTCACTCTGGCGCAGCGAAAGCTCGGCGCGCCTCAACCGTTCGTGCGTCCCTGCTTCGTGCAGGGCGCGGGTAACCACCGCGGGGAGCCGATCCAGAAAGGTGGTGTCCTTGAGCATGAAATCGCAGGCCCCGGTCTTCATCATCCGCACCGCCAGGCTGGAATCGTCCCGGCCGGTTACCATGATAAAGGGGGCCGTATGCCCCATCTCCTGCATCTGCTCGATTATGGAGGCGCCGGTCATGTCCGGCAGTGTGTAGTCGATGATGATCAGGCTCGATGCGCTGAAG
The DNA here is from genome assembly GCA_016182975.1 of Deltaproteobacteria bacterium. GTDB lineage: Bacteria > Desulfobacterota > Desulfuromonadia > Geobacterales > Pseudopelobacteraceae > JACPFJ01. Next base: position 1,980 of record JACPFJ010000011.1, on the reverse strand, counting down.
GCGAGCCACTCCAGGGCCTCCTTGCCGCAGTAGGCGCAGTGGCTGGTTAAACCCTCGTCCTCAAGGGTCGAAGCCATCAGATCGGCAAAGCCGGCATCATCCTCGATGATCAGGATCGGCATCTTCGCTGTTATGTCCTGCGGGGCTTCGGTCAAGGATGCCTTCCGGATTGCAATATACCAAAAAAAGACGATTGATTAACGCAAGGACGCAAAGATGCAAAGGTAATCAAAATGTATGCACTGTCTGTGCTAAACAAACGGTCTATAAAGCAAAGCTCTCAACTGATTGTTTTTACATTGCGACTTGGCGTCCTTGCGTTAAAAATGTATTATTGTTTCTTTCTCAGCCGCCACCCCTCCTTGTTCACCTGGGGGGCCCTGGCGATGGCCAGCGAATCGGGGGGGACGTCGCGGGTGACGGTCGTGCCGGCAGCGACCAGGGAGTTGCGTCCCACCGTGACGGGCGCCACCAGTTGCACGTCGCTGCCGATGAAGACCTCGTCGCCGATCACGGTGCGGTGCTTGTTGACGCCGTCGTAGTTGCAGGTGATCGTGCCGCAGCCGATGTTGACGTCGCGGCCGATCTCGGCGTCTCCCAGGTAGGTCAGGTGGGATGCCTTGGAGCCTTCGCCCATGACCGCCTTCTTGGTCTCCACGAAGTTGCCGATCTTGACGTGGTTGTGCAGCAGCGTGCCGGGGCGCAGGTGCGCCATCGGCCCCACGGCAACGCTGTCGTGCAGCTCCGCCCCCTCCAGCACCGAGCCGGCCTTGATGTGGCAGTCGTTGCCGATGCGGCAGCGCTCGATATGGGCGCCGGCCTCGATGGTGCAGGCGGCGCCGATGACCGTACCGCGGCCTATGTGGCAGTTGGGATGGATGGCCGTGTCGGGGCCGATGCTTACCCCGTGGTCGATGTAGGTCTGTTCCGGGTCGATGAGGGTCACGCCGGATAGCATCAGGTCGCGGTTGATCCGCCGGCGCAGGATACGGGCCGCCTCGGCCAGCTGCACGCGGTCGTTGACCCCCATGATCTCGTCGGCGTCAGCGGCGGACATTGCCAGGCAGGTGACCCCCTTTTGCCCGGCGATTGCCACCAGGTCGGTCAGGTAGAACTCGTTCTGGGCGTTGTCGCTGCCGATGGCGTCTATGTTCGCGAACAGGAACTCCGCCTCCATGCAGTAGATGCCGCTGTTGATCTCCCCGATCCGCTGTTCCGCGGGGGTGGCGTCCTTCTGCTCGACGATGCGCACAACCCGGCCGGCCTCGTCGCGCAGCACCCGCCCGTAACCGTGGGGGTCATCCGGCACGGCGGTCAGCACGGTCACGGCCGCGTGGTGCGAGCGGTGGAAGCGGATCAGGGTGGTGAGCGTCTCGGGACGCAGCAGCGGGGTGTCGCCGCACAGGAGCAGCACCGTGCCGCTGAAGCCGGCCAGGGCCTCGCGCGTGCGGGCCACGGCGTGGCCGGTGCCGAGTTGTTCCTCCTGCAGGGCGAAGCGGATGTCCGCTGCATCGCGGAAATGGCTGCGCACCTCTTCCGCCTGGTGTCCGACCACCAGGACCACCGGTGCGGCCCCGGCGCCACGGGCCGCATCGACCGGCCAGGCGATCATCGGCCGGCCGGCCGCCGGATGCAGCACCTTGACCAGTCCGGATTTCATGCGGGTTCCCTTGCCGGCGGCCAGGATCACGGCTGCAATGTTGTCCATCACTGCTGCTCCCATCTGTGTAATAGTGAGTGCTGCAAATCAATATGCCAGTTTATGCGAAGCCGGAAATCGCGTCAAGACATTAGAGGCTTGGGACTGGGGATTGGGGACTGGGGATTGGGGACTGGGGAGAATGGCGCTAGTTTAAGGTTTTGCTGCACGACATCTGTTCCGGTGTGGGACCGCTTTCATTTCATGTCTCGGCGCAGTCAACAGCTGATAACTTTTGGGTCGTCGCTTAATGCAACGAGGTTCACTTCGCCCTGGCCGTT
>JACPFJ010000008.1 GCA_016182975.1 Deltaproteobacteria bacterium | reverse complement strand
TCAGCAACCGGACCACGTAACACTCGATAACGATACTTCGGCACCCATACAATGTGATATTGACAGTGCCATAGTACGTGGGATAGCCTCTGAAACCTGCTCATCTGCTGCTCCTTTCAACTTGAATTGTGGGGACAACTCGGAGCGTGCCTTCTATGAAGGCACGCTTTCAGCACCCCTATGGGGTGCCTTTCAAAGCCCCGTCCTGTGGGCGGGGATTCAACCGCCGTTTACTGCATAAATCAAACTATTTGAACAAATTCCAGTGAATGTCGCTTCCTGTTTGTTACAGTACCATCTGTATTACAGGTACACAAAAGCCCCGCCTGCCGAATGGCCTGCGGGGCTTTTGAACGTGCTGTCCGAATGTTCCGGCCTACTTCAGCACGAAGGCGACCCGCGCATCGGCCATGAAGCCGGACGCCTGGTTGGCGGAGAAGATCTGCACCGCCGTCGCGTCCGCGACCTGCAGGTCGGACGGGCTGACCGTGCCGGATGCCTTGACCACCAGCGGGTTCTTCACCCCGCGCTTGCCCAGGGCGGCCCTGGCTTTGTCCACGCTGTTGGTGTACTCGCCGCACCCCTGCTCCACCAGCACCTTCTGGCTGATCTTGGCCGGGTCGTATAGCACCTCCCCCTTGGGGTTGAAGATCCGGTTGATCAGCGCCGGACGGAAGCTGTAGTCGGTGGCATCGATGATCAGGCCGTCATATCCACCCGCAGCCGCGGGCGTTGGAGGGGGCACATCGGCCGGCGGGGTGAAGGCCGGCTTTTCCAGATCCTTCTTGATCTTCGGCTCGGTCAGGATCTTCTCGTACATCACCGCGGCAAAGCTCTTGGGGCCGGTGACGCCTACCTTGAGGATCACCATGGCGGTCTCTTCCTTCTCGTTATAATCCTGGATCACCACCTGGGCACCCTTGATGAAGCCGATGACGGCGCTCTTGATCACGTCCGAGGCCAGTTCGGAATCCTTGACCGTGGTCTCGCTGACGATGGCCACTCCCTCCAGCAACTCGGCCAGGCGGCGCTGGGCCACGACCTTGGCGGCTGTTATCGCGGTCAGGCGTTTCTGTCCGCCCGTGGTCCCCTTCTTGGGCACACCTTCACCCGACATCAGGATGGCGTCCTGGGCAAAGGCCTGCTCCACCGTGGTGGTGATGTTCAGTTTCTCCCCCTGGAGATACTTGCGGGCCTTCTGGAAGCGGTTGTCGATCTCATCGCCGAAGGCCAGGCTGGAGACACACAGCATCGCGATTACTGCCAGTATGATTCTCATCTTCATGGTTGAACCCTCCTGTGAAATTAAGCCGCTAGCCGCTAGCTGCTAGCCGCTAGTAACTGGTTTATCAGTGGATATTGATCCGCTGCTGCAGCATGCGCACGGCCAGGATCGCCTCGGCGCCGTCCACGGGATCGCTGACGCGGAATTCGCCCGAGAGCTCGCCCTCCATGATGCCGCGGGTGGTCATATTGAGCACAGCATTGTAGAACGGCGAGGTAGGCTTGACGTCCGGGAAGGGGGAGCGGTCCTGCCCGAAGAAGGCGGTGGCCAGCTTCTCGTCGCCGGTCAGCTTGATCAGCACGTCCTCCAGGATGAAGGCCATCTCGCCCCGCGCCACCCTGTCTTCGACCTTGAAGAGATACGCCTTGGTGGTCTCGTCGAACTTCGGCTCCAGGCCGCGCACCTTCCATTTCATGATGATCAGGACCTCGTCCTTGAATGGGTGGTTCATGACGTCGGCCGGGGTGAATTCCGCCTGCATCCTGTCAACCTGCGACCTGACCGGGATACGCCCGGCAAACAGCTTGTCCAGCTTCATCTCGTCGATCAGCAGGGCCGCCAGGTCGCCGCGGCCGACCCCCTCCTTGACGGCGATCTTCTTGCCCACATCCCCCACGGTGACGCCCCCCATGGCGCGCACGATCTTGTTGGTCTTTTTCCAGGCCCGGTCGGCCGGCTCGTTCCACTTGCCGTCCTTGCGCGCGCCCAGGGTGTCACGGAACTTGTCCTCGGCCTTGCGGAACTCGTAGCCGTCCAGGTAGGCCAGTCCCATGAAGTAGCTGGCGGCTTCCTTGCCCTGGTAGTAGTCCAAGAGCCTCTCGTCGACCTTCTGGTTCATCGCCTCCCGAAAGGCGTTCTCCGCCCCCTCCAGCCATTTGCCCCCCTTGATCAGGTCGTTCACCCGGATGGCCGCCACCTGGTTCTCGAAGCGGTCATTGTCGGTCTCGGCCAGCTTGCGACCTTTTTCCAGGTCCTCCAGCGCCCGCTCGACCTCGACCCCCTTGAAACCGGCGTCGTTCTGGGTGCGGGCCTTGACGGCATGGGCGATGGCCCGGCCGGACCAGGCCGCGGAGAACTGCTCCTCGCAGTAGACCGCACGGTCGAACTTGCCCATGGCCTGATCCACCTTGAGCGACTCCAGCGCCTCCATTCCCCGCAGATAATGGTGGCGGGGGTTGTCCTCGGGTGATGTGCAGCGTGCCGCCGGCGTAGCGCAGCCGGCCAGAGCCGCAACTGCCGCCAGCATGACCAGTATCCGGATCTTCTTCATACGCCTCTCCTTTTCATGTCGGATTGTTTCTGCGGTGACGCGGACGCAACCAAAGAGCGGTTTCTCAAAATGACCTCATAATAGCAGCAAAAAAGTTTTTGTAAACAGTCTCTCACACAGTGCTTCAATTTATCTGTTCCTGAACTTAGGCATTCTAAGGGAGAGGAGCCGTGCAGGCGTCACGGGTTCAGGTTATCTGCTGTCCGGGCCAGCGCCAAGGCCGCCCCTCCCAGGAGTCCGGCATCGTCTCCGAGCTCGGCCGGAACGATTGCGCAAGCGGAGGCTATCTGCGGGAAACAGCGCTGCCCGATCTCGGCGGCGACCGCGGGCAGCAGCAGGTCGAGGCTGGCGGCAACGCCACCGCCGATGATGACCCCCTCCAGGTTGAGGGTATTGAGCAGGGATGCCAGGGCGCTGCCGAGCCGGCGCCCCATCCGCTCAAAGGCGGCCAGCGCGCCCGCCTCACCTCCCCGCGCCAGTCCGGCAACTTGCACGGCATCCAGGGCGCCTGCCGGGCCCGCAAGCAGATCCCGCGGCAACAACTCCCGGGCTGAGCGGACAAGCGCCCCGGCGGAGACGTACTGTTCCAGGCAGCCACGGTTGCCGCAGGGACAGGGTAGACCCTCGGGCTCGACCGTCACATGGCCGAACTCGGCGGCAAGGCCGCCCGCCCCTGTCCAGAGCCGACCGTCCAGGATCAGGCCGCTCCCCAATCCGGTCCCGATGGTGATCACCACGCAGGACGAGAAACGTCTTCCGGCGCCAAATGCCTGTTCCCCCAGGGCGATCAGGTTGGCGTCGTTGCCGCAGGCCGACGGCAGGCCGGTGCGCTCCTTCAGGAAGGCAGCCAGGTTGAAGCCGTCCAGCGGACGCATGTTGACCGAGGCATGTATGAGGCCATCCCTTTCGATCAATCCCGGTACGCCCGCGCCGATCCCGGCGATGACGGCGCCACGCGCTGCCGCGGCCGAGCGCAACTCGTCGATGCCGGCGAGCAGTCGCTCGCAGAACGCCGCACGCCCCGCTTCTATGCCGCTCGTGGTCCGACTGCGGTGCAGGATGGCCCCGGAGGCGTTTACGAGGGCAAGGCGCAGGTTGGTCCCGCCGATATCGATGCCTATATACAGACGCTCCATGCCGTAAAAACCTCTAATACCTTGTAACGCTTATTTCTTCGTAGTTGTTGAAGGCTGAAGAGTGAAGGATTGAAACCTTCGGCCTTCAACCTTACTCACCTGCCTTGAGGGCCGCTGCCAGACGATCATAGGACTCCAGCAACCCATCGGGGATGACGCGCACATCGCCAGTAACCGACATGAAATTTGTATCGCCACTCCAGCGTGGTACGATGTGAATATGGAGGTGCTCCTCGACGCCGGCGCCGGCTGCCTTGCCCAGGTTCACGCCGATGTTGAAGCCGTGAGGCCGGGCCACTTCCCGCAACAGGGCGCAAGCCCGACGCACCGCATGCATCAGCTCCAACAGTTCGTTGTCGGAGAGGTCGTCCAGACCGGCCGTATGGCGTGCCGGCACCGCCATCAAATGTCCACAGGTGTAGGGGTAGCGGTTGAGCATGATCAGCGATTGTCCGCCCCTGAGCAGCACCAGCCGCTCACGGTCATCGTTCGCGTCCCAAGCCCGACAGAAGATGCAGCCTTCCTCCTGTGCCGTGTTGCTGACATAGGTCATACGCCAGGGGGCCCATATCCGCTCCATGAATTGAATCCTCCTCGTCTCGATGAGGTGGAGATTGTAGCAGCACGCACAAAAGAGGCAAGTCCTTAGTTTTGAAAAAATAATCTTTTACTGCCCGTTCATTAACCACTTGACAAACGCATTAGAGCAGGGCTATTGTCTTTTTTCAGTTTCAGTAAAAGAATCGCCGCCAAAGTTTGCTTCAGCAGCGGTTTTTTTCAATCTAACTAAAAATGGAGGACGCGATGGCCAAAATCAAGGGAGCACTCGAGTATCATTCGAGCGGCAGAAAAGGAAAAATTGAGGTTATATCTTCCAAACCATGCCTGACATCACGCGATCTCTCCCTGGCATATTCGCCCGGCGTGGCCGAGCCATGCCTGGAGATCGAGAAGAACCCGGAGGACGCTTACCAGTACACCGCCAAGGGGAACCTGGTGGCCGTCGTTTCCAACGGCACGGCCGTACTCGGTCTGGGCAACATCGGCGCCCTGGCGGGCAAGCCGGTGATGGAGGGGAAGGGGGTCCTCTTCAAGCGCTTCGCCGACATCGACGTCTTCGACATCGAACTCAACAGCGAGGACCCGGACGAGATCATCCGCGCCGTCCAACTCCTCGAACCGACATTCGGCGGCATCAACCTGGAGGACATCAAGGCCCCCGAGTGCTTCTACATCGAGGAAGAACTGAAAAAGACCATGAACATCCCGGTCTTTCACGACGACCAGCACGGCACCGCCATCATCTCATCTGCGGCCCTGATCAACGCCCTGGAATTGATCGGCAAGAAGATCGAAGACATACGTATCGTTGTCAACGGCGCCGGCGCATCGGCCATTGCCTGCACCAATCTGGCCATCTCCCTGGGTGTGAAGCAGGAAAACCTGATCATGTGCGACACCAAGGGGGTCATCTACAAGGGACGCACCGATGGGATGAACAAGTACAAGGAGCGCTTCGCCGTCGACACACAGCTGCGTACCCTTGAGGAGGCCGCCGTAGGGGCGGACGTCCTGTTCGGCCTCTCCTCCAAGGGGGCCTTCACGAGCGAGATGGTGCGCAAGATGGCCGCCAACCCGATCATCTTCGCCATGGCCAACCCCGACCCTGAGATCACCCCGGAGGAGGCGCTGGCGGTGCGCGGCGACGTCCTGATCGCCACCGGCCGTTCCGACTACCCCAACCAGGTCAACAACGTGCTCGGCTTTCCCTTCATCTTCCGTGGCGCACTCGACGTCCGGGCCACATCCATCAACGAGGAGATGAAGAAGGCGGCCGTCTTCGCCCTGGCGCAACTGGCCCGCGAGGAGTGCCCGGATTCGGTCTGCCGCGCCTACGGCAACAAGAAGTTCTCCTTCGGCCGCGACTATATCATTCCCAAGCCGTTCGATCCGCGCGCCCTGCTGCGTGTCGCCCCGGCCATCGCCCAGGCGGCCATGGACTCAGGTGTCGCCCGCCAGCCCATAGCCGACATGGACAAGTACGTCGAACACCTGGAGTCGTTGCAGGGCAAGGCCAAGGAGACCATGCGCCTGATCATCAACAAGGCCAAGAGCGACCCCAAGAAGATCGTCTTCCCAGAGGGAGATCACGAAAAGATCCTGCGTGCGGCCCAGGTGCTGGTGGAAGAGGAGATCGCCAGGCCGATACTCCTGGGCGACCGCAAGGGAATCATGCAGAAGCTGGCCGAGCTGAACATCGAGCTGGACGTGCCGATCATCGATCCGGCCGATTCGGAGCTGACCGATGCCTACGCCGATGAGCTCTACAGCCTGCGGCAGCGCAAGGGGCTCACCCTCTCGGAGGCCCGACGCATCATGCGCCGCAAATCCAGGACCCACTTCGGCTCCATGATGGTCCGCATGGGGGACGCCGACACCCTGCTCGCAGGCATCGACACCCACTATCCCGAGACCATCCGCCCGGCCCTTGAGGTCATCGGCAAGCAGGACGGCCTCTCCAGTGTCCATGGCCTGTACATGATGGTCTTCAAGAAGGGGGTCTACTTCCTGGCCGACACCACCGTCTCCATCGACCCGACCGCCGAGGAACTGGCTGAGACGGCAATCCTGGCCGCCGAGAAGGCCCGTATGCTCGATATCGAACCGCGCGTCGCCATGCTCTCCTTCTCCAACTTCGGTTCGGTGCGCAGCCCCCTGACCGCCAAGGTCAAGCGTGCCGTCGAGATCGTCAAACAGCGCGCCCCCGAACTGATCGTGGATGGCGAAATGCAGGCGGACACCGCTGTGGTTCCCGAACTGCTTGAGGGTTTTACCTTCTCCAAGCTGGATTCTCCCGCCAACATCCTGATCTTCCCCGACCTCAACTCAGGGAACATCTGCTACAAGCTGCTGCATCATCTCGGGGGGGCGGACGCCATCGGCCCGATCCTGATGGGTACGAAAAAGCCGGTCCATGTCCTGCAACGCGGTGACGACGTGGACGACATCGTCAACATGGCCGCCATCGCCGTGGTGGACGCCCAGACCAACTGAGACGGCGTATGGCGTAACGGTTCCAGGTAGAGGCGGGGGCCAACCCCGCCCCTACTTGAGGTCGAAACCCTGCAGGTCCTCATCGGAAAAATCGAGTGATTTATCCCAACCGGCGCTATCAAGGCGCGAACGGACGTCCCGGTAACCGGGGTTGACGCTGTCGATCTCCGCCAGTAGAGCCGCGGCCTCATCCCCCTTTTCAAGCGCCGTGCAGGTCAACATGAGTTCATACCTGACCAGGCAGGCATCATCAAGATTCAGGCCCGGATTCAAGAGGGCGCGCAGAACACCTTCCGCTTTTTCCAGTTCACCCTTCTCCCTCAGGCAGGCCCCCTGCAGGACACGGCATTCCACCTTGCGGGCCGGGTCCGCCGCTGCCTGGCGAAACTCGCTGATGGCCTCGTCGTAGAGCCCCATCTCCTTAAAGGCAACCCCCAGATCATGATGGGACTGTGCATCCTCCGTATCCAGGTCGCTGCCGAACCTTACGGAGCGCGGCGAAGTGGCCATGCTGTCGAAGATCTCGCCGACCGAATCGAGCCAGCTGTCGCCCAATGTCACTGACGACTCGTTCTTCGCCTCAACGCCTTCAAATCCGATATCGTCATCTATCTCTATTTCTATCTCGTCTTCGTCTGGAAGATCAAGGGCGTCCGCCTCCGCAAGCTCGACCAGTTCGAAGGGAGGAGCAGCTTCTCCAGGCTCCGCGACCGGTTCCGCGGTCACCGGCAGATCCTCTTCAGGCGGTTTGCCGCCAAGGGGCGTATATGAGTCCAGCCTGACTTCCAGCGCCTCGGCGCCAACCTTGTCGCCGACCGCCTCATAGGCGCGCTTCAACCCTTCCAGCACCCGCATGTTGACAGGATCGATCCCGTGGAGCCCCTGGTAAATCCAGAGCAAGTCAGCGCCGGCCCCGGCATGGACAAAGTCCTGCTCCCAGCCTTCGAGCAGCTCAAGTGCTTGATCGAGCTCCCTCTCAACAACGAGGCACTCCAGCAGCCCCTTCCTGGGGGAGAGTTCGTCAGGGAAAAACCGGAGATAATGTTGGCAGGCAATCTTGACGCGCTGCGGCTGGTTGAGTTTCCTGTACGCTGCGACGATCAACTCCCAGATCCGCCTGTCGCCTGGATCACTCCGCAGCAGGGCCTGAATGGCCATGACCGCATTGGCGGCATTGCCCTCCTCCACCTGCCCGGACAGTACATCGAGCATGAACGTGGAATTTTCCGGGAACAGCTGCCGAATGCGCACATTCAGCCGGGACAGCGCCGCTTCATCGCCCCGCTTATGGAGAAGTGAAGCCAATCGTACAAAGGCGGTGTACGATTCTACCTTGTTACCGACCTGGAAATCAGATTCCGCCAGCTTGAGCCTGATGGCGATATTCTGGGGGTCAAGATCCTGCATCCTTTCAAGTATCTTGAGCGCCTCCTCCGTTTGGCCCGCCTTTTCATAATGATCGTAGACCTGCTTATATTCGGCCAAGGCATTTCCCACCAGGCCATGCTTCTCGTTCAACTCGGCAAGCATCATGGCAATGGCGACATCACCCGGGAAGAGTTTCTGCAGCTGCTTATAGACTGCTATTGCCTTGAGGAAGAAGCTATTGTTGGCATAGTGTTTTCCGATGATCTCGAACTCGGCGCGGGCATCCTCGGCACGCCCGGCCCTTACGAGGAGTTCGGCCAGCCTCTGGCGCTGATTGATGGCGGAGGGATCCAGCGCAAGTACCTGCTCATAGGCCTTGATGGCCTTGTCCAGCTGGCCGCGAAGCGCCAGCCGCTGCGCCTCTTCGATGAGTTTTTCCTTCTTCGGGCTCATTACCGCCATTTGCCTTATGACCCTACGGAAACAGAGTAGATTGCAATGCTTGACCAAAATGGTGCAAAATTACGTTAATTAAATACCCATGTCAAGCATAATAAGTTGGTAATATTAGGGTTTTTACATCGCAACCCGGTAAATTATTTTGACATGTCCGTCAAAATACAGTAGCTTGTTTAACTTGCATGCTGCGGAACAGCGCTCCGCTCCATCCTGCTGACGGAGGCAGATGATGCAGGTTCAACACCTCCTCAGAGAATACCTTGAACTTCACGGCTACTGGGTCCTGTTCGCCGGCACCTTTCTGGAAGGCGAGGCCATTCTGCTCATGGCCGGGTTTCTCGCCTTTCAGGGCTACCTGGATATCGGCGGCGTCATTCTCACCGCCTGGCTCGGCTCCTTCCTGGGCGATCAGTTCTACTTCTACCTCGGCCGTTTAAAGGGCAAGGGACTGTTGCGGCGCTTCCACACAATTGCCCGCAAGTTCCGCGAGGCGTTGCGTCTGATCGAAAAATACGGGGCCTTTGTTGCCTTCATCTCCCGCTACACCTACGGTTTCCGCATCGTGCTACCCATCATCCTCGGCATCACCACGCTTCCGTCCCGCACCTTCCTCTGGATCAATTTGGCAAGCGCGCTTTCCTGGTCGATCGTATTCTCCCTGGGCGGCTACCTGTTCGGCAAGAGCGCCTCGTTATTTCTGGATGACGTGGGCAGATACGAGCATTATCTGATGCTGGCGCTATTGGGATTCATCATGGCGGCTTGGCTGATCCACATGTATCACGCCTGGAACATGAAAAGACCGGCCAGGGAACGGCTCGCCAGGATGCGTGCGCAGCGGGATGCGCGGGGTGCGGTGCAATGAGCGCCGCAGGCGCTGATATCAGCATCGTACTGGTCGAGCCGCAGTCCCCCGGCAACATCGGCATGGTCTGCCGCGCCATGAAGAACATGGGCTTTGCGCGGTTGCGGCTGGTAAAGGGGTGCGACCGCTTCCATCCAGAGTCGCTCAAGTTTGCCGTGGCGGCGAAGGACCTGCTGGAGCAGGCCGAGATATTCCCCGACCTGGCCTCTGCCCTGGCCGATTGCGCCCTGACCGTCGGCACCACCCGGCGCCACGGCAAGTACCGCCAGGAGATCCTGTCACCCCCGGAGGTGGCCACCCGCCTGAGGGGACAGGCCGGACCCGACTGCCGGGCCGCCATCGTGTTCGGCCGCGAGGACAGCGGGTTGACCACCGACGAGCTGTCGCTGTGCCGCTGGCACGCGACCATCCCCACGGCCGAGACGTACGGCTCCCTCAACCTGGCCCAGTCGGTGCTGCTGTTCTGCTACGAGCTGGGCAAGGCCGGCGCCCCCCCCGGCGGAGGACGTGCCATGGAGTTGGCCGCCTCGGCGGAGATGGAATCGCTGTTCGGCCAGATGGGCGCCTGCCTCATGAAGATCGGCTTCCTCAATGAACAGAATCCGGAACACATCATGCGCTCGCTGCGCCGGATCTTTTACCGGGCCGAACTGGACAGCCGCGAGGTCGCCATCCTGCGGGGTATGCTGACCCAGATCGACTGGGCCGCAGCCGGCTTCGACGGCAGGAAACGCCCATGAACGCAACCACCCTCGGGCTGGTGGCGGGCACACTCACCAGCATAGCCGCCATTCCCCAAGTCGTGAAGACCCTGCGCACCCGCCACGCCAGGGACATCTCCATATGGCAGCCGCTCCTGCTCTCCATCGGGGTTGCGCTCTGGATGCTTTACGGTATGCTTATCCACGATCTCCCGCTGATCCTGGCCAATATCGTACCGCTCTTGTGCAACGCCCTGCTCACCGGTCTAAAGCTGCACTACCGGAACAATGGCGCCTGAAGACGACATACATCTACAATACCTGACGACGAAACGGAGGGATCAAATGCAACTGATTCTCACGAAAATGCCGTTCATCCTGCTGCTCATGCTCCTGTCGGGCTGCGGCTACAACACCATGCAGGCCAACGAGGAGGCGGTCATCGCCGCCTGGGGGAACGTGGAATCCGCCTACCAGCGGCGCGCCGACCTGATCCCCAACCTGGTGGAGGTGGTCAAGGGATACGCCAAGCACGAGGCCGACACCCTCAAGGCGGTCACCGAGGCCCGCGCCAAGGTCGGCTCGATGCAGGTCAGCAAGGATATACTCAACAACCCGGAGAACCTGGCCAAGTTCCAACAGGCCCAGGGTGAGCTCTCCGGCGCGCTCTCCCGCCTGATGGTGGTGGTCGAAAAATACCCCGACCTGAAGGCCAATCAGAATTTCATGGACCTGCAGAAACAGCTGGAGGGGACCGAGAACCGCATCAACGTGGCCCGTGAGCGCTACAACCAGGCGGTCCAGCTCTTCAACACCAGCATCCGCACCTTCCCCAACTCCGTGACCAACTCGCTGCTCCTGCACCTGCAGCGCAAGGAACCGTTCAAGGCGGAGGAAGGGGCCAAGACGGCGCCCAAGGTGAAGTTCTGATTCCGGAAAAACCCGTTTAACCTATTTTGGGACCACTTTATGTGCCTGAAGCGCCTCCTCATCCTGGCCATCCTGCTGCTCGTGCCGCTCCCGCTGACGGCGCTGGACGCGCCGCCGCTCAAGGGGAGGGTCAACGACTACGCCGGCATGCTCTCGCCCCAGGCGTCTGCCAACCTGGAACGGAAACTGGCCGACTTCGAGCGTGAGACCACCAATCAGATTGTGGTGCTGACCGTCCCCTCGCTGGAGGGGGACGATATCGACGTCTTCTCCATCAGGGTGGCCGATGCCTGGAAGGTGGGCCAGAAGGGGAAGGACAACGGCGTGATCCTCATCCTGGCCCAGGCCGAACGCAAGGTGCGCATCGAGGTGGGGATGGGGCTCCAGGGGGTGCTGACCGACCTGACCGCCGGCCGCATCATCCGCGACGTCATGCGTCCCAGCCTCCGCGACGGTGACTTCAACCGGGGTGTCGAGGCGGGGATCGAGGCGGTCATGGCCGCCACCAAGGGGGAATTCAAGGCAACGCCGGGCGAGCGGAAGCAGCGAACGCGGCAAAGCGGCGCATCATCCTTTCTTACCTTCCTGATCTTCGCCGGCGTCGCGGCGGTCGTACTGGGCGCCTTCTCCCGCTGGCTGGGAGGCCTCGCCGGCGGCGCAGGCCTTCCCCTGGCAGCCGCCATGGCCTTTCCCGGCCTGGCCCCGAAATATCTGCTCGTGCTGGGGGCGCTCGGGCTTGCAGCGGGCTTCCTGCTCAGCTCCCTGGCCCGCCTCGGCCGCGGCGGGGGGCACGGCGGGGGGGGATCCTACTGGGGCGGCGGTGGATTCGGCGGGGGGGGATTCTCATCCGGCGGCGGTTTCTTTGATGGGGGCGGGGGCTTCTCAGGCGGTGGGGGCGGCTTCGACGGCGGAGGCGCATCCGACGGCTGGTGACAAACATGGCTGACAAAATTTCCCGATATCTCTCTCCGGACCAGCAGGCGGCTGTCGAGGCGGCGGTCAGGGAGGCAGAGTCCCGCTCTTCCGGTGAGATCGTCCCGATGCTGGTAACGCAGAGCGACGATTACCGCGAGGCGGCCGCGCAGGCGGCAGCGATCATAGCCGCTGCCCTGGGCCTGGCCGTGTCGCTCGCCTTAAACGATACCTCGGTCTGGCTATTCCTCCCCACGGCCTTTATCCTCTATTTCCCCGCCCTGGCCGTGGTCCGCCGCTCACCGTCGCTCAAGCTTGCCTTCACACCCGCCGTCCGGGTCGGCGAGCTCGTACGCCTGCGGGCGATCCGCGCCTTCTACGAGCGCGGGCTCCACCGCACCCGCGAGGAGAACGGCATCCTCATCTTCATCTCCCTGCTGGAGCACAAGGTATGGATACTGGGGGACCGCGGCATCAACGCCGTCATCCCGCCCGAAAGCTGGACCAAACTGGCCTCCGCCCTCAGCTCCGGCATCCGTGAAGGACGCATGGCTGAGGCGCTGGTCGCCACCATCGCAGAGGTGGGGGGCATCCTTCAGCAGCACTTCCAGCGCCGGGTCGACGACGCCAACGAACTGCCCGACCTGATGGGTGAATGAGATGTTTACAACAAATTATTATCCGTGTAATATTCCTCTTCCGCATCGGCGGCCCTGCCTGCATGGCCCGTAACAGGCCGGCATGAACACGTTCCTGGGAGGATGGATGAAAGCCGTAATCCTGTCAGTCGCCCTGACCGCTCTTGTTGCGCTTCCCTGCTCCGCTGGCTCGGTAAAAAAGGCCATCAACGAGCGGCTCCTGCTGATCCACGCCATGCCGTCCCCAAAAGGGGGCGAACAGGAGAAGGCTGCCCAGCAGAGTGTCTACGACGGGGTCGTGGAACACCTTACCGACAAGGGCTACCGCGTGGTCGACAAGGCCTCGGCTGAACAGTGTTCCCTGCAGATAGCCGCCACCCACGACATTGATCCCCTCCTCAACAAGGCCGCCTCCTTCGGCCTCAAGTTCTTCGCCGAATACACCATCTTCTTCAGGACCGCGACCATCACCAAGGACAACGACGGCGGCAAGGGCGCCCTGGTCAGGGTCAATGCCAAGGTCGTGGACAATACCTCTTCACAGGTGATCACATCCAAGGCTGGCGACGCCTCATCGTCCGGCTTGACGGTTGACGACGCCATCGACAAGGCGGGACGCAGCGCCGGCAAGAAGCTGGCCGCCACCCTGGTCGGCGTCATGGAGAAACTCTACCTGGATTCCGGCAGCGCGGGGCGCATCTACACCATAGTCATCGAAAGCCGGGAACCGGATGCAGACCTGCCCGCACTCCTCTCCCGGCTGGAACTGAACACCTCCGTATCGGTCGCGAAAGAGACGGAATCGGGCGGCGGCAAGGCCACCTTCGAGGTCGCCTACAAGGGGAGGCGCGACCAGCTCGACAGGGAGATCCTCAAGGCGGCCGGCGAATTGGGATGGCGGCTTCAGAAAGTCAGGGCGGAAGGAAACCGGAGTACCTGGATAATCAAATAAAGGAGGCTGTTCCATGAAAAAGATCCTGTTTGCCATGCTAGCGTTCATGCTGCTGGGCGCAACGGTGGCCCTGGCCGACGTCGAGGCCACCGGCGAAGGCCCCACCAAGGAGCAGGCCCTGACGACCGCCATGCGGCGTGCGGTCGAACAGGGGGTCGGCACGTTCGTCAAGTCCAACACCACCGTGGTGGACTCGCAACTGGTGGAGGACAAGATCCTCTCCCACAGCAAGGGGTACGTCACCGCCTACAAGATCATCAAGGAGGGGAAAGGCGACGATGGCTACTCGGTGACCATCAGCGCCAAGGTGGACAACAAGACCCTTAAGAACGACATCGACGCCCTGACCATCCTGCGCAAGAGCGTCGGCAACCCGCGCATCCTGGTGGCCTACAGCAAGAAGGGTGAAGGCGCCAAGGTCCTCAAGGACAAGGATTTCATCGAGGAGATCTACAACGGGATCGTCGAATCCCTGACCGACAAGCAGTTCCGGGTGGTGGACAAATCCGCTGCGGAAAAATTCGCCCAGCAGGTGGCCGCCACCCACGAGATCGACGTGGACCTGAACCAGGCCGCCGCGTTCGGTCTCAAATATAATGCCGAATACACCCTCTTCTACAACGTGAGCGGCGAAGTCAAGGAGGGGGCCGTAGGCAAGGGGGTCAAGCTGCGCATCAAGACCCAACTGATCGACAACACCCGCTCCCAGGTGATCACCAGCAAGTCGGTAGAGTCCACGAGCAGCGGCCAGACACTGGAAAACGCCCTGGAAAAGGCCGCCCGCGACGGCGGCAAGAAGATCGTCAACCCGATGATCGAGGTGATCCGGAAAAACTGGATGGATATGCAGCAGAACGGCTCGCTCTACACCATTGTGATCGACGGCGTGGATGATCCCGAGGAGATCGCCAACTTCACCGGCATGTTCGAAAAGTTCCCCCTGGTAAACGATGCCAAGGAACTCGAATCCGGCGGCGGCAAGACCACCTTCGAGGCCACCTACAAGGGCAAGCGCGACCAGCTCGACCGCGACGTGATCCGGGCCGCCAAGGAGCTGGGATGGACCGTGAAGAAGCTCCGCGCCGAGGGGGCACGCAGCAGTTGGAAGAAACAGTAACCTAGTGGCTAGCAGCTGGCGGCTTGCGGCCAGCAGAAACCAAGGAGGCATATATGCGCACGATTTCCATGATATCGGCGGTCATTCTGGTTACCGTTTTGCTGGCGTCCGCTGCCCTGGCCGACATCTTCAAGGCCACAGGCCGCGGGAAGAGCGAGGAGGGGGCCGTCGGCGCCGCCGTCGCCAATGCCGTCGACCAGGCCGTAAAACAGATGCTCGACGACACCACCTACAAGAAGAACAAGGGGAAGATCGCCTCGGCACTGAAGGGGAAAAACAAGAAACTCGTCTCCGCTTACCAGCAGGAAGGTGACGTGGAGTTCACCGGCGCCGGCTACGAGGCCCAGGTCTCGGCCGAGGTCAACATGAGGGCGCTGGAAGGGGAGATCAACGCCCTGGGGCTGCTCCAGCAGGCCATGGGCAATCCCCGCATCATGATCCTCTTCAACCCCAAACTTCCCCAGGGAGGCACCCTCGGCCTGACCCGCTCCGACCTTGAGGCGTTCTTCGATAACTCCTACGGCTCGATGGTGGACGTCTTCGTGGAACGCGGTTTCGACGTGATCGACAAGAAATCGGCCGAATCCTTTGCCATCCAGGTCGCCGACACCCACGAGATCGACGTGGACGTCAACAAGGCATCCGCCTACGGCCTCAAGTACCATGCCGACCTGATCGTCTACTACCAGACCGTGGGCATCGGCAAGGAGGGTTACAGCGGCGGCGGCGCCAAGATGTTCCTGCGCGCCCAGTTGATCAACCCCACCACCTCGCGCATCATCTCCAGCAAGGACGTGGAATCCGAGAAATTTGGCGGTTCCATTCAGGAGGCGCTCTACCGCGCCGCCAAGGATGTGGGTTCCAAGATATCCAACGTGATGATCGACTCGATCAAGAAGAACTGGAAACGGGAGAAGTCGGGGGGGGGCACCTTCATCGTGGTGCTGGACGGTGTGGAAGACGCCGAAGAGGCGGTGGCATTCCGCGACAAACTGAAGAGTTATCCCGATATGGACAACACCCGCGACCGCGAATCAGGCGGCGGTAAGACCACCATCGAGATCAAGTTCGGCGGCTCGGCGGATGATGTCAAGAACTGCGTCCTGAAGGCGGCCAGGGAGTTGGGGTGGAAACTCAAGCTGGTCCGCGCCGAGGGGAGCCGCAGCACCTGGAAGAGGCAGTAAAACCAGCGGCTGGCTGCTAGCTGCTAGCGAAGAAACCAAGGAGGCACTATCCAATGAAACGCATCATCCTACTCATTCTCGCCATGGGCCTGATCCTGACACCGCTAATGGCGGCGGCGGAGAGCCGCACCTACACCGAGATGGTCACCGTCAAGGTGGAGGACGACGAATACAGCGCCCTCAACAAGGCCAAGGAGCGGGCCAGGGAACAGGCCCTGCAGCACTATCTCAACGACGTCTACAAGGATCGAGCCGCCACCCTCAACCTGACCGGTGACGACAGATACATCCAGGACCTGGAGGTCGTCGAGAGCAAGGTCAGCGGCTGGGCCTCCAAGGAGTTGCAGGCCAAGATCCGGGTCACCATCAACGAGGAAGAGGTGCGCGCCTACCTCAAGCGCCAGGGAGCGGTGACCGGCAAGAACGAGGAGCGCCGCATCTTCGTGATCCTGATCCCGGGCAAGATGGACAGCGGCGACGCCCCGGTCATCCTGGACAACGTCCGGGCCGAGATCAGGAAAAACCTGACCGCCGCCGAGTACACCGTGATCGACTCGGAGGAGCAGGTGAAGCGTCTGGAGTCCCTGACCGAGGAGGCCGACTACGGCAAGCTGGTCGGCCAGCTCGAAGGGCTGGGGGAGTGGGTTGTCGTGGGCAAGGTGGACATCGACGTCACCCAGGACGGCAGCATGCGCTCCTACCACGCCCTGATGACCGGCAAGACCGTCAGCATCACCAGCCGCGACCTGATGTGGGAGGGAAACATCGACGGCCTGGCCAGGGTCAGGGCGAGCGAATCGCCCAAGGCGGCCCTGCGGATGGCGGCCATCAACGGCGGCAAGTCCTTTGCCGGGGAGGTGCTGAACGCCCTCAACACCAAGACACTCACCCAGGAGCGCCGCGGTTCGCGCTTCGAGGTGGTCTTCCCATCGGGGGGCGACTACAAGCTGGAGAGAAAGATCCTCAAGCTGCTGAAAGAGGACATCAAGGGGCTCAAGAACGTCAGCCAGAAAAACCGCGGCAAGGGAGACATGACGGTTGACCTCTACTACGTCGGCAAGATCAGCGACCTGGTGGACCTGCTCCTGGACAACTTCGAGAAGGATGCCCAGTTGAAACGATTCAACCCGGAGATCGACGGCAACAAGGTGGTTTTCAAAAAGTAGCGCTAAATTGATATAACATCTCAATTCAGGAGGGAAGACCATGAAGAAAATCCTCGACAGACTATTGCCGTTTGCCCTGATCTCAGCCGCACTGATGCAGTTGAACGGCTGCGCCACAGTCACCGCCGGGCTTGAGAGCGCCCTGACGCCACCCTCTATCAGCGACACCGTAGACTCCTTCGAGAGCGCTGCCCTGGCCATCAAGACCTCCAACCGCATCCTTCTCCAGGCGCCGATCTCCGAACAGGAGGCCTGGCCCGAAATGCTCTACAAGGCCCCGAGCTCGAATAATGCCCTTAAGATGGGGCTTTCAGCCTTCGGCATGTCTCAGGGTGTGACCATACCCACGGAGTTCGATCCGGAAACCGGATTTCCGCGCCCCACCTCGGCCCTCTACATCCTCATCAAGGACCGCAACGAGATGCTCAACAAGGAGCTGAGAAAGACCTACATCAACTACTTCAAGAATAACCCCGGCGCCATCACCTGCGCCATCGAGAACAAGCTGCCCGACTGCAACAATGAATTCGCCTACAAGAACACGCTCATGGCCTACGGCACCGTTTCGGGCAACAGCCAGGAGATCGTCGCTCTCGAACAGAAGATCGAGCTTATGGCGAACGGCTACAAGGAGTGCGACGCCTGGATGAGGAAGTCCAAGGAGGGTGATGTAAAACCGGTGGCCTGCAAGGACACCGGCCTGAAGAGCGAGGATGTGGAGAAGGCCTCCCAGATCAATGTGAAGAAGGAAGACCTGGCCGAGGCCAGGAAGAATTACGGCAAGCTCTCCAAGCGGGTCTACCAGGCATCGGTTGCCGGAGCAGACTTTACCGCCGCCGCCGTGACCAAACTGGTCGGGGCCGTCGTCAAGTTCCCCAGTGCGCTCTCGAACGCCCACAATGAACTGAGCGGCTGGAAGGGGGCCGTCAACGCCGTCATGATCCTCCCCCGGCTGAAGAACTTCTTCACCTCCATCGGCACCTACAAGGACAATCTCGGTATCCAGTACACCGCCTACTCCACCATGTACAAACAGATCCAGGGGACCTACGACGTGGAGGACACCCCCAAGACCAAGGAAGCCAAACAGAGGATCGAGCGGGTTCGGATCGCCCTGGCAGAGCTGGAACCCAAGTTGGACATGATCGCCGCCGGCAAGGAGGTCGAATTTACGCTTGCCGAACGGGAAAAATGGGACAGACTGGCAGCCTCGTTCCCGGCCGAATCGTACAACCTGGAGCGGGCCATCTTGACTGCATCGCGTGACAGCCTGTAGTTTCACTGCACGATGGCCTTAAAAGCCAGGAGTTAGGCATTCTAAGCGAGAGAAGCCCTGAAGGCGTCACGGATTCAGAAAAGAGTTAATGATCAATGGAGGCCATTTTCATGAAAACCGCAAAGCTTCTGCTTCTATTTTTTGCAGTCCTGCTGGCATTCGGCTGCGCCACGGCCCCTGAGGTCAAATACGCCGTCGAGGCGGAGAAGGTGACCACCCAGGCCCTGGAACCGGTAATGATCGAGACCGCCGATCTGGAGAGCGAGGTCGGGACTAAATGGACGGGCCAGGTGCCGAAGGACGCGGCCGATGAGTTGACAAAAGTCATCCAGACCGAGATCGCCAATACCAAGCGCTTCACCAAGGTCTTGCTGAACACCTCGGAGGGAGACACCTACATCGTGCAGCCGCACATCGACAAGATCAACCTGGCGGTGAACAACATCCCCTCCGACCCCACCAGGAAAAAGGTCGTGGTCAAGGCCAAGGCCCGGCTCGACGTGGTCTTCATCAACCAGAGGAACCAGAAGGAACTGGTGAAATCGTTCTATGACGAGCGGACCCTGGAGGACAGGGTCAAGGGGAATCCGGACGAGGCCGCAAAACAGGAGTACCACATGCGGGCACTCAAGGTGGCCTTCCGCTCTGCCGCCGACCAGTTGGGCAACGGCTTCAACCCGAGCTATGAGATGGGTACCGTGGCCAGGCTGAACGGCAAGACCGCCTACGTCCAGATCAACACCAGCAAGCTGCGCAAGATGCCGAAGAAACAGCAGGCGGTAGAGGTGGTAGACGAAGACAACAAGGTGCTGGCCAGGATTGGAGATCCGTTGAAAATCGAGGATGGTTCCCTCTCCGGCACCATTTTCGAGAAGTCGGGAGCAACCGTCAGGGAAGGGGCCAAGGTGCGGGCAAAGGTTAACGCCCTGACGGACTGACACCAGGCACGCAGCGAAGTCAAACATCAAAGCGGGAGAGGCGCATGCCTATCCCGCTTTTTTCATCCCGCGGTACTACTGATCCGCATCCTACCGCATCAGCACCTTGAGCGCCTGCTTGAGCAACTCCTCCACCGCCCCCCCGCCGGATGCGTCCAGCCCTGCCAGGGCCTTTTTCACCTGCGGCTCCTTGTAACCGAGGTTGAGCAGCGCCGAGGCGACATCGTCCATCACACCAACTGCCGGCAACTCCCGCGGCTCCGCCGCCGGAGCGCCCTGCATCTCCAGCTTGCCCACCTTCTCCTTCAGCTCCAGGACCAGGCGTTCGGCGGTCTTCTTACCAATCCCCGGAATGGCGGAGAGCTTGTGGATGTCCCCCTGGGCGAGCGCCTGGGCTAGGGGGGCGGGCTGGATGTTGGAGAGGATGTCCCTGGCCAGCTTGGGACCGACACCCGAAACCGAGATCAGCAGCTGGAAGAAGGACTTCTCCAGCCGGGTGCGGAAGCCGTAGAGCTGGATGGCGTCCTCGCGCACGCTGGTGTGGATGTGCAGGCTGGCCTTACCCTCCTCGGGGAGCTCGTAGTAGGTGGAAAATGGGATCAAAACCCGGTAGCCGACGCCGTTCACGTCGAGGATGATATGGTCCGGGGATTTGTGGGCGATGGTACCGGTCAGAAGTGCAATCACGGTTTGTAGTTCCTCCAGGATGTGGCCCGCTTGGGCCCTGTGTTGCCTGTCTTTGCCGCGAGTCCGTGGGAGTTGAGGTGGCAGACCGCCACCGCCAGGGCGTCCGAGGCGTCGGCCTGGGCGATCTCGGGAAGCCCCAGGAGCGCCTTGAGCATCCGCTGCACCTGCCCTTTCTCCGCCCTCCCCTCCCCCACCACGGCCTGCTTGACCTGCAGGGCGCTGTACTCGGCCACCGGCAGCCCGGCATGAACGGCCGCCACGATGGCCGCGCCGCGCGCCTGCCCCAGCTTGAGGGCGCTCTGCACGTTGGTGGAGAAAAAGATGTTCTCCACCGCCACCTCTTCGGGTCGGTACTCGGCGATCACCAGGCTAAGACCGTCGAAGATCCGCTTCAGCCGGCCGGGAAAGTCCGCGGCGCTGTCGGTGAAGATGGCGCCGTTGTCCACGTGGACCAGGCTGGTGCCGATCTGATCGACGATGCCGTAGCCGGTGATGCGCGAACCGGGGTCGATGCCGAGCACTCTCATTTCAGAACCCGCAACCGCCGCCGTGCTTCTGGTGATACTTCTGGTGGTACTCCTCCGCCTCCCAGAACGTCGCCGCCGCAACGATCCGGGTTACGATCCTGCGCCGCAACCTGCCGGAGTTCTCCAGGCGGTCGCGCGACTCCTCGGCCAGGCGGCGTTGCTCCTCGGAGTGAAAGAACACGGCCGAGCGGTACTGGTCGCCCACGTCCGGCCCCTGGCGGTCCAACTGGGTCGGATCGTGGCACTCCCAGAAGATATCCAGCAACCGGCCGTACGATATCAGCTCCGGGTCGAAGGTCACCTCCACCGCCTCGGCATGTCCGGTGGTGTGGCCGCACACCTCTTGGTAGGTGGGGTTGTCCGTGCGCCCGCCGGTGTACCCCACACGCGTGGCGACAACACCGGGAACACCGATGAAGGCGTCTTCCACTCCCCAGAAACAGCCGGCCGCAAAGGTCGCCTTTTCCATCATAGCCGTCACCCCCGAAACAAAGAAGGGGCCGCGAAGGCCCCCTTGGTTACATCAGCTTTTCCATCTCCTCGGACGATATGTCGAAGTTGGCGTAGACGTTCTGGACATCGTCGTTGTCCTCCAGCTTGTCCATGAGCCTGAGCATGCTCTCGGCCTGTTTCCCCTCCAGGGCCACCATGGTCTGGGGGATCATGGTGATCTCGGCGTTCAGATGCCTGAACCCCTTCGCCTCCAGCGCCTCGCGCACCTCGATGAAGGAGCCGGGCTCGGTGGTCACCTCGATCTGCTCCTCCTGCTCGCTCACGTCCTCGGCGCCCACCTCGATCGCCGCCTCGAAGAGCTTCTCGAAATCCACCGAGCTGTCATAGACGATCAGCCCCTTCTTGTCGAACAGCCAGGAGACGCAGCCCGCCTCGCCCATGTTGCCGTTGTTCTTGGTGAAGATGCTGCGTACGTCGGAGACCGAACGGTTGCGGTTGTCGGTCATCACCTCCACCAGCACGGCCGCGCCGCCGGGGCCGTATCCCTCGTAGACGATCTCCTCGTAGGTGACCCCCTCCATCCCGCCGGTCCCCTTCTTGATGGCCCGCTCGATGTTGTCCTTGGGCATGTTCTCGGCCTTGGCCTTATCGACCGCCGTCCTCAGCCGCGGGTTGGCCGCCGGGTCGCCGCCGCCCAGCTTGGCCGCAACGGAGATCTCCTTGATGATCTTGGTGAAGACCTTGCCCCGCTTGGCGTCAGCGGCGCCCTTCTTGTGCTTGATGGTGCTCCATTTATTGTGACCTGACATCTCTCCCGCTCCTTAGAGAAAATATGATAAAGTGTGTTTTATTTATTGCCTTAAAAAGCGGCAAATATTAGCATGGAGACTACCCTCTGTCCAGAGGGAAAATAGTCTCCGCACAAAGGACGGACCGACCATGCGTACCACTTGGAATCTGCCTATCATCATTCTGCTGCTGCTCATGGCGCTGCTCGCAGGCGGCTGCACGTCGAGGTCTGCCCCGCAACGTGATCTCCCCCCGATCCTCCTAGAGGAGGAACTCATCCGCCCTTACGTCAAGCTGGGGAGGATCCAGGTCACCCGTGAAGTCTACGGTTCCGACCTGGAGCTCAAGCCCGACATTCGCGAATGGGGTTATCGGGCAATCCAAGAGGAGGCCGCCAGGATAGGGGCCGACGCCGTCATCCATTCCGAGGTGACCGGCCGCACCATCACCTACATCATCATGCCGTCAACCGAGTACCGCGCCAGCGGCATCGCCGTCAAGTTCAAATAGGGATTGACAGGGGCGCGGCAAATTTTATATAAGAGATATTCTCGTTACAGATGGCGGCGTAGCCAAGTGGTAAGGCAGAGGTCTGCAAAACCTTTATTCAGCGGTTCAAATCCGCTCGCCGCCTCCAAAAGATCAAAGGGTTAGCTCAACAGCTAGCCCTTTTTTGTTTCCATATGGAATCAATTCAGGCACCTCTAAATCTGCCTGTCCACACTCCGAAGCTTCCCGAGCGCGGATCAACATGATTTGGATCATCCTTGCGACGCCCTTCCCTCCGGGCTTTCCTCCGCCAACTGGTGGGCAGCGGTGAAGTAGCGCCGGTATCCCTGGAGCAGGATGAGAAAAGATGTGATGGCGACCGCGCCGGTAATGGCGCACATGATCGCGATCTGGTAGCGCACGGCTATGACCGGTTCGGTGCCGGAAAGGATTTGGCCGGTCATCATGCCGGGGAGAGAGACGATCCCCATGGCCGCCATGGTGTTCACGGTCGGCATCAGCGCGGCGCGAAACGCGCGGCGCAAAGCCGTATCCGACGCCTGGCGGGCGGTCGCCCCCAGGCAGATGGCGGCCTCGATCTCCTCCCGCCGCTCCCCGATCTCGGCGGAAAGGCGCTCCGCGGCAAGGGTGGCGCCGTTCATGGAATTGCCGATAATCATCCCGGCCAGCGGTATCAGGTAGCGGGGGTCGTACCAGGGGGAGTAGCCGACCACCAGGCCGCAGAAGACAAAAGTCACCCCGCCGCAGCCGATAAGGAGGGAGGTCCCCGTCACCCGGTAAAAATTGGGCATCTTCCGCTTGATCCGCCCACCCATGACCTGCAGCGAGAAGGCGGCCATGGCGAGCAGGATGGCCGTCACCGCCAGTGGGCTCCTGACGGCGAACACCAGATGGAGCAGATACCCCACCGCGAGAAGCTGGAACACCATCCGCAGCGAAGCCAGCAACATCTGCCGTTCCTGGCCGATCTGCAACAGCCGCGACAGGCCTATGGCCGCAAGGACCAGCCCGTAGGCCAACGCCAGGTCCGTCAGTTCCAGATTGATGATCCTAGCCTCCTCCATCGAATCAAGGCTCCTTTTCCAGCGGCTCGGCCAGGAAACGCCGCAACTCCGCGGTCCGGGGACGGGACAGGAGTTCTTCCGCCCGTCCCTCCTCAAGTATCCGCCCCCCTTCCAGGTAGAGGAGGTAATCGGCGATCCTTCCCGCCAGGCGCAGGTCGTGGGTCACGAGTATTACGGTCAACAGCTGGGAGCGGCAGATATCATGGAAGGTTGCAGCCAGCCGGTCGGCCGTGGGGCGGTCGAGGGCGCTGGTCGGTTCGTCGAGCAGCAGAACCTGCGGACGGGTGATCAGGGCGCGGGCCAGGCTGACCCGTTGCTGTTCCCCCAGGGAAAGGGTGCGGCTGTCCCGTTCGATCAGGGCAGGAGCGAGGCGGGCCAGTTCCATGACATGTCGTATATCATGACTTTCGGCAACGGGGAGAGGCTCCTGGCGGTAGAGAAAGGGGCGTTGCAGGTTGGACAGCACCGTCCCCTCGAACATGAACGGCTTCTGCAGGACCATGGCGACCCGGCGCCGCAGCAACAGAGGGTCGATGGAGGCGATCTCCTCTCCGTCCAGAAACACCTTCCCCGAGCTTGGTTCGTTCAGCCGGTTGATCAGCCGGATCAGCGAGCTCTTCCCCCCCCCGGATGGGCCGACAATGGCGGTAATCTCACCGCTGCGCGCCGAGAAGGAGGCATCTCTGAGGATCTCTGCTTTCTCCCCGTCCCTTCCTTGCCGTACTATGCCGATCCTTTCCAGACGAACCGTTACTCCCCGTGTATCTCCATTCGAGTTCATCAAACACCTTTATGATCTGTGCTCGCTACCAAAACATACTGATAATACACTATATTTATTATGTAATGGCCTTCACTGACGCAATAATAATTTCTTGTATTACGCACAAATTCATACTATTGTTTCAAACAAATAATCAACCCTTGTTTTAAATAGGCTGTCAGTAGCCTGGTAGCCCCGAGGGGAAAACACCATCGTAATTGTACACATACGGCTTTCTTGACAGAAGGAAACGTGGACCACGCTGAATTCAGAAACGAGTTGAACAGTGGAACCAAACGACAGTAACCAACCGCCAATTTCACTTCTTTACGTAGAAGATGACGATTTTTCCAGAGAAATCACCTGCAAGCTGATCTCACTCGGATTCCCGGATCTCATAATTTCATCTAGGTAAACCCCCGGCTTTGCCGGGGGACTCCCAGAGTTTGACTTTTTCGGCAATGTAAGAAAGCCTCCCTAACTGTGAACCGCTCAAAGTTTACAGAAAAGGAGGCCTTCATGGACAGCGCACAAAG